>JAJDZT010000115.1 GCA_022824525.1 Silicimonas sp.
GGCAAAGGACGTGGAGCGGACCTTGGCCAGTTCTCTGGCCTGGGTCCAACTGGCCGCGTGCCGGTTTCTGATGCGACGGGTGGCGCGGGCAATAACGTAATTATTACAATATGTTAACTAATTATGATTCAGGCTCTTACACATCTCAGATTGTTTGCCAGGTATCGCGGACACCCGAGAGGGCATGATCCAACTTGCCCGTGACGCACGCCTCTATCCTGGCGAAGGATGGATTGATTTTGCGGGCATCATCGAGCGCTGCCCGCCGATGAACTACTCCATCGAGCTCCCGAACCAAAGCCGCGTTGCCGAGCTCGGTTACGAAGAGCACGCCCGCCGTTGCCTTGCACATGCAAAACAGACCTTCGGGTCTGCCCGTTCCAAGCGCCGCGTCATCGATGCGGAGGCTGCCTGAAACAAAAGACACGAGGACAAGGATGTCACGAGAACTGAGAGATGACGAGCGCGCGCTCGCCGAAGAGATGATTGACCGCGCCCGTTCCGCGATGGCGGAAATTGAAGATTGGAGCCAAGAACAACTGGACCGTTTGAGCCAGGCAATCGCCTGGTACGCGGGAAACGAAAAGACTTTCACCCGACTTGCCCAGCAAGGTGTGGATGAAAGTGGTATAGGCGATCGCGATGGTCGACCAGCCAAGCGCTTCAAAATTCACATGGTGCTGCGCGATGTTCTTAGGACACCGTCTACAGGCATTGTGGAAGTTGACGAAGAACGTGGCCTCGTCAAATACGCCAAACCCGCTGGTGTGATCGCGTCGCTGATCCCAATGACAAACCCAGCGATGACACCACCCGTGACAGGGGTGTCGTCTGCAAATGCGCGCAATGCGGTGATATTCAGCCCGCATCCTCGAACAGCACAAACGACCTTTGAAATGGTTGAAGTCATGCGAGCTGCTTGTGGCGCGGCAGGTGCGCCTGAAGATATTTTTCAAGCGGTCCGCAAACCATCAATCCCGCTCACACAATACTTAATGAACGCGTGCGATTTGACTTTGGCCACCGGCGGTAAACCGATGGTCAAGGCGGCCTATAGCTCCGGAAAGCCGGCATTCGGCGTTGGAGCCGGGAATTCCTCGATTGTCATTGACGAAACCGCCGACATCGACATCGCTGCACAAAATACACGTATTTCTAAGACATCAGATTTTGGGTCCGGGTGTTCGGCTGACGGCAACATCATCATCCAGAAATCGGTCTACGATCAAATGGTGAAGGCGTTGGAAGCCGAAGGCGGATATCTTTGCAACGATGAAGAAAAAGCTCTGCTAGAAAAAGCCATGTGGGACGAAAACGGCAACCGTACGTTCCCAACCATCGCTTGCCGACCGCAACAAACTGCCGAAGTTGCGGGCTTCTCCATTCCAGAAGACCGTAAATTTCTAATGGTCGAGAACCAGGGACAGATTGGGACGGAGCACAAATTCTCGAAAGAGAAGCTCACGACACTAATGGCGCTCTATCATTTCGGTACTTTCGATGACGCCCTTGAAACAGTCCGTGCGATCTACAACACGGGCGGTAAGGGGCACTCTTGCGGCATATACAGCCACAACGATGACCATATTGACGCGTTGGCGCGTGTTGCGCCTGTCAGCCGCATGATGGTTCGCCAACCCCAGTCCAAAGCGAACGCAGGTGCATGGACAAACGGCATGCCCATGACCTCGTCACTTGGGTGCGGCATCTGGGGCGGCAACATCACCAACGAAAACGTCACCATGAAACACATGATGAATTACACTTGGGTCAGCCGCCCGATCCCGGAAGACCGGCCCGCAGAAGCAGAGCTTTTCGGCGAGTTTTTTGGAAAGGAGGTCGCGTGATGGACGGCGTAAAAGTGGACGGCAAATCTGTCGCGGAACACATAGTAGATTTTCTGGAAAGGCGCGAAGTCCGCCACGTATTCGGCTTATGCGGCCATACAAATATCGCGGTTCTGGCTGCTATGGCCGAGAGCCCAATCGAATTTGTGACCGTCCGTCACGAGCAAATCGCCAGCCATGCCGCAGACGCCTACGCGCGAGTACAAGGCAAGGCATCAGTGGTTTTGTCGCACCTTTCCCCTGGGTTAACAAACTGCGCTACCGGCGTCGCCAACGCGGCGCTCGACTGCATTCCGATGGTCGTCATCGCGGGTGATATTCCAACGCATTACTACGGCAAACATCCACACCAAGAGGTCAACCTCCACGCAGATGCCGCTCAATGGGAAATCTATCGACCGTTTGTGAAACGCGCGTGGAGAGTGGATCGTGCCGACCTTATGGCTGATATTCTGGAAAAGGCCTTTCACTTGGCCGAGAGCGGTCAACCAGGTCCGGTTCTAGTCAACGTACCGATGGATATCTTCAGTGAGGTGATCCCCTCGGACACGTTTGACCGAGCGGCGAAGAATACCCGAGCCCTAAAGAAGCCGTCGATGGACGACGAAACAGCGCGCGATATCGTTGAAGCGTTGGCGAGGGCAGATGCACCCGTTGCGTATGTAGGCGGGGGAATCCTCCTTGCTCAGGCGAGCGAGGAGCTGCGCGAATTTGTTGAGCACATGGGGCTTCCGGTCGCACATTCGTTGATGGGGAAAGGAGCGCTAAGGGATGATCATCCTCTCGTTATGGGAATGACGGGTTTTTGGGGAACGTCTTTGGTCAACCAGTCCTGTTTAAACGCGGACTACATCTTTGCCGTTGGAACAAGGTTCAAGGAGGCTGACTGTTCAAGCTGGTATCCCGGATATACCTTCAATATTGGCGGCAAGGCCGACAAAACAAAGGTCATCCACATTGATATCGAACCTCAAGAGATAGGACGAAACTACCCGACCGAAATTGGCGTAGTTGCGGATGCCAAGGCTGCCCTTCGAGTGCTGACCCGCGTGGCGAAGGATATGTACCCCGATGGCATTGAACGAAACGCGAAGAAGGCTGAGATCGCTGAGTTCCGTGTGTCGTTCAAGGAAAGCAATCGAGAGATGGCAGAAAGCGCAGCGTTCCCAATGATGCCTGAGCGCATTTTGGCAGATACACGGAAAGCTCTTCCTGAAGATGCCATCATCACAACCGATGTGGGTTGGAACAAAAATGGCGTAGGACAGCAGTTTGACATTCTGACCCCTGGCTCGATTCTGACGCCAGGTGGCTTTGCGACCATGGGCTTTGGCCCTCCGGGCGCCATCGGAGCAAAGCTTGCAGCTCCGGATCGCGTCGTCATCAGCCTAGTGGGCGACGGCGGCTTTGGGCAAAACCCCTCCATGTTGGCAACGGCCGTCGAGCTCAATCTCGGCATCGTTTGGTTGGTTATGAACAATAACGCTTTCGGCACGATTGCTGGTCTCCAGAAGGCGCACTACGGCCTTACCTATGGGACGACATTTCCTGGCTCCCCGGATGCACCAACTAATGGACCAGGGTACTCTGAGATTGCCCGAGCCTACGGTGCCGAAGGGATACGCATAACTGCGGCAGATGATTTGCTTCCCGCACTTGAGGCCGCGATAGCGAGTGGCAAACCGACCGTTCTCGACGTGCCCATGATCAACAATCCAACGCCAACCACGGGTCATTGGAACATTCTCGACATCTATTCGCCCGACGAAGACGTCAGTCACGTCGCAACCTAGGGTAACAATTCGAACGAACAGTCCAATGTACAAGAATATCCTGATACCTCTGGCGCTCGATCACGACGTTGATGTGGGAACGATAGTGTCGACAGCGGAGCGACTACTTGCGGAGAAGGGCAACATCACTTTGGTTGCCGTGCTCGAAGACGTTCCAGGCTATGTTGCCGAGTACACGACAGTCAAACCAGCAGAACACATCCGCGAAGGTGTTAGGCAACAACTGGATAGGATCGCCAGAACTCACAAGGGTCTCGCAACAAAGGTTCTTTTTGGAAAGCCCGGCCTGGCGATATCAAAGTTTGCTTCCGAGATTGACGCTGACCTAATCGTGGTCAGTTCACAGAAGCCGGGCGTGGAGGACTATTTTCTGGGATCGACCGCGTCGCGTATCGTTCGTCGGGCGCCGTGCGCGGTGCTTGTCCTTAGGTAGTTGTGAATTGACTGCAGTTTACTGGCAGTTTGCGGTTGCGCACATATTGGCGACGGGTGGCTCACTTAGATCGAGGGAAATTGCGAATGGCGTTTCAAGCGCTTTCTGACGTCAGAGAGAATCTCAATCCGCAGTGGTATCGATCGAGGATGCCGCCAGCCCGATTTCGCGAGCTGTCCAAACGCGACGACCGCAAAGGGTGGCTGCAGGCGGGTGGACATTTCGGGTTGTTCTGCCTCACCGGCCTGGCAGTGTACTTGACTTGGTCTCAGGGACTATGGTTCGCGTTTTTCCTAGCACTCTTCGCACATGGCACTGTCGCCTCATTCTTCCGGGGAACGGCGGTGCACGAATTGGGCCACGGCACGGTGTTTAAAACAAAATGGCTCAACGACGCCATTCTTTATCTCTTCAGTTTGATCTCGTGGTGGAGCCCATTCGACTATGCGGCCAGCCACACCTATCACCATCGCTACACGCTGCACCCTGAAGGAGACCGGGAAGTGCTGCTGCCAGTGCACCCGAATGTTGGGCGAACCTTCCTGCTGCAGATTTTCACGATCAATCTGCTGACCCAACCCGGGCGGACCTTTGGTAAGGGCGGCATACTCTCGACGATTCGCCAGACGGCGCTCGAAGCCACGGGCAGGACGGGCTCTACCGACATACCAGCAAACGAATGGTTAGAGGCGCTGCATAAGGATCAGCCGGATCAGCATCGCAAGTCCATTCTCTGGTCGCGCATTTTGTTGGCATTCCACGGCGCGGTGCTCGTTGTGGCAGCGGTCACCGGGCTTTGGGTATTGCCGCTGATAATCACGATCCCGAGCTATACCGCCAATTGGCTAAGTTACTTCGTTGGTTTGACGCAGCATTGCGGCTTGATGGAAAGCACAACTGACTTTCGCAAGAGCACGCGCTCTATTCGCCTGCCCAAGTTCGTCGAGTTTCTCTACTGGCATATGAATTGGCACACTGAACATCATATGTACGCTGGTGTCCCTTGCTACAATTTGCCGATGCTCGCCGACGAGATCAAAGCGGATATGCCTGAGCCTCGCACGCTTCGAGGCGCGTGGCGAGAAATGCTCGATACATGGGAGCGTCAGAAGGCTGATCCGGACTACGCTTTTGACACTCCGCTGCCAGCGGCAGCTATTACCGAGCGCCGTCAGCCTTCGGAGGCGGCAGAAACGTCAATCGGAGATCTTGCTCCCAAAGGGCTGAAGTGATGGTTAAGAATGACGGGAGGTTCGCATGAAACGCATTTATGATTGGGATGCCAAGTTCTCCCTTCGAAACTATACCGCGGCAGACTTGCGCGAGCTCAAAGGTGTTCGGAAGCTGACGCAAACAACGGCAAACTCAGAAGAAGAAGCCGCCGCCGCCGCTGACGCCGGCATTGACCTAATCATGGGAAACGCTGCGCACGCCGAGGCGGTGAGGCGCGGCGCTCCCAATCATTTCTATACCGCGGCTATTCCGATGCCCGATCACCCGACCGAAAAAGACGTCTTGGACGCAGCTTTCCTTGCCATGAAACAAGGCGCCGATTCCGTCTACACCGCGCGCGGGCCGCATATCGTTGAATTTCTGGCCAAAGAGCAGATCCCGGTCATGTGCCATCTTGGACTGGTGCCGCGACGGTCGACCTGGAACGGCGGGCTGCGTGCGATAGGAAAGACGGCAGAAGAAGCCATGGCGCTTTGGCAGTCCTTCAAGGATATGGAAAACGCGGGCGCCTTCTCGGTCGAGGCAGAAGTAATTTGTGATCGCGTAATGACCGAAATAAGCAAGAGGACGACGCTTATCACGTCGTCCCTGGGTTCGGGTTCCGGAGGCGATATCATCTACTTGTTCCAGAATGACATTTGCGGCGAACAGCCAGATAGTCCCAGACATGCAAGGGCATTCGGCAATCTTCACGCTTTGCACGAACAAATCCGCGCGGAACGGCGCGCGTCGCTGACAGCCTTTCATCACGCCGCAACCAAAGGGAGCTATCCATCCGGTCCAGAGACCGCACAAATTGCGGATGATGAGTTCGAAAGGTTTGCGAGCTTGATGGAAAATGAGACTTAGGGTGCGGTAGGGAGATAGCCGCATGGATCGGTTTGGCATTTCAGCTGCGCTGCTCACTCCATTTGGGGCCGATGGCTCTATCGATACGCGGTTGTTAGTGAGCCATGCCAAGAGTGTTCTGAAGCGGGGAGCATCAAGCGTCACTCTTTTCGGCACAACTGGAGAGGGCGCTTCTCTAACTGCCGCGGAGCGCAGCAACGGCCTCAAACGGCTTGTCGATTCAGGAATTCCACCAGACAAGATATTTCAGACGATCTACGCAAGCGCCTTGGGCGAAGCGAAGCAGCAAATCCAGAACGCATTTGAAAATGGAGTGATGAAGTTTCTGCTGGTTCCGCCATTCTATTTTAAAGGTTGCGGTGATGATGGGCTGCACGCTTGGCACGCAAGCCTGCTGAACGAGACGCCTCCGGATGCAAAATTTGTGCTCTACCACATTCCACAGGTCACTGGGGTTCCCCTTTCCCGCGAACTTGTCTCGCGGTTGGCACGAGAATTTGGAGACCATTTACTTGGTGTGAAGGACAGCTCTGGCGACTGGGAAAATGCATCAAAGCTTATTGGGATTGATGCAGTCCCTGTATTGGTCGGGGACGAGCGATTACTACATAAGGCAATCGCGCTCGGAGGAGCCGGCGCGATAACAGGAATGGCGAATTTGTACCCCGAACGGTTGCAAAGGTTGTTTGAGACTGCAGTCGAAGACAGCGAGCTTTCCGCAGAGGTAACACGTATTGTCGCTCATCCTGTAATCCCTACACTGAAGGGGCTCATGGCGCGCGACAGTGGGGACGCAAGTTGGGAACGAGTCCGAGCTCCATTGGAACCCATGAGCTCTGTTTCGAAAGCCTCTTTCGGCTTATAGTTTGCAGCGTTTCTGCAGTGATCTCATGAACATACTGCACATTATGCGCCTTGGGCGGAAAGCGGTCATTCGCTGCGAGTGCAAGAGCGCATACCAACTCACCGAAAGCTGCCTTTGATTAGTCCGATATGGTCAAACGGCGTTAGCTCTCAGAACAGTATCGTGGGGCAAAGCGATCCCCAAAAAGACATAAACACTTGTACAGAATATGCTGCGTTCGGAGCCTCATTGAGTAACCACTCACGTCCATACGTGATATGCTCGGTTGATGATGAAATTTTTGATTACCAATATTCCGGACGATGGTTGGGTCTCAATCTTTGGTATGGAAGCTGGCCAAGAGACGGTGAACGGCGACCCGACCCACACTTATTCGAGTATTGAAGAGCCATCTGGTGTTCACGTTTTTGAAATCTCACCAAAGTCGCCTCGTGTCCTCGTGCGCGCAGGCGGCCTTACATGGCGGTGGAGGGCAGACAAAGAACAGCTTTCTAAAACGACAGACACATACAACCCCGAGCTCATGCTTGAATATGAGGATAAGACCATTGAGTTTGATTGGCTTGATTATATGGAGCACGACAGCGTATCGGACGAAGTTCCTAAAGTGGAACCACTGATCACGGTCATAGATCATACAAGCTTTAAGAATCTGGATGACAGTCAGAAGCGACCGTTTCAGTACCATTTCAATCCAGAGCTAGATGTTTCTGATCAAAGCAAGAATATGTACTTCTCATTTGATCGGTCACACATCAAAGAAATTGATCACTTCAGACACCGAATGCCTCGTGAGGTTTCCTGGTTGCTATATGGCTCTCTTCCTGCCGGGGGTAGTAGGATGGAGAGTGTATTTTTCGGTTATGAGTTTGGTCCCGATCACGGAATCGATCCAAAGACACTAGAGAGGCAGCCTTGGCGACTTGAGCCAAAATGGAACGTAGTATCCCAGAAATTCAAAAAAGAACTGGAGGACATGCTGACTTCTTGGGGGGAAAAGGCTCTCCACCTTACAACAAGAGAGTTCGTCGTCGTAGCGCCCAGGTTTGTTGCGAGTGACAACACTTTCCAGCTTCGCAACGTCTATGGCGGTGGTGATCCGACACTTTGGCACTACTTCTCAGCACCAAAATTCCTTGATTTTGTTCGCACCAAGCAAATGTGGTTCTCCCGTTCCAGCGGATTTAGCGATCCATTCGAGTCAAAGACAAACCAAGCGACGCGCGCGTATCAAGTGCAGACGGCAGTGAGAAAAATAGTTGATGAATACAACATAGCAATACATGAGAAAGACGAAGCATTCACACAGAGCTGCAAAGTATGGGCAAAGCATCTCAATCGTAACGAACTCGGACTTATCACGAAAACTGAGATGCAATCATTTTCCGATGTGCCAGTTGAGTTGCTCGCCTTGGCCGAAAACAGGTTGGATGCGATAAACGACTCGCTACTTATTAACTGTTGGCATGAAAACCCAATTGAGTCCGACGCGATGTGGGGACTCTACTCAGATCGAAGGTTTGGTGTTGCAATCACATCCAGCGCCGAGAAGATAAGATCCGCGTTTTCCGGTTCCGGTGTAAACTTGAACATAACACCTATCGAATACCACAACCTTCACACTAGTGAAGCAGTATTTGATAGCCTTCCTGTTGCCTATAAGCATGAAGCGTTCAAACACGAGAAAGAGTACCGTGCCTATGTTTCAGGCTATGCGCTTCCAAGTTCAAAGCCTGGAATTTCTGTCAGCTTCGACCCAGTCGAGCTCATAGACAAGATTGTTGTTTCTCCAGAGTGCCCATCATGGTTCAAGGAATCTATTCAATGGGCAGTCGATTGCGCTGAACTGGAGATTTCTGTAGAGAACTCGATTTTCACTTTGGAGCTGTACTAAGGCTCCATGCGTTTACAGCAAATGACCGCTAGCTGGTTACGCCCGCAACACCCGAGAGGCGGATTGGGTGTATGGTTTGGGCCGCAGGTAGGCTTTGAGGAATGAATTGCATAAAGGTAACGCATGTAAACCATGCAGCACTAAACACGCGAGAGAAATTCCATGACAACCTACTTAGACGGTGTCGCGCCTAGATTTTATCGCGGCATAGGGCCTGATCGGCAGTACATTGGTCCGTTCTCGAAGATGAACTTCTTCATCGGCGCGAACAACTCCGGGAAGTCGATAGTTCTTAGTTTAATTGCTGAGCGATTGGGCAATCCAAATCCGAGAGAGTCTCCACCACAACTAGGTCCTGAGGAAAGTTACAGGGGAGCTCAAACTGGACAGTTCGATGTCATTTTGGGCAAGCGGAAGCAGGCGGTCGCAAAACACGCAATCTCTCAGCTGATACGGGATGGTTCAAAAGGAAGTCTCGCCCAAATCGTGGAGAAGGTCAGCCATCGCGGGTTGGTGTGGACTGACAACGATGGAAGAAGCCTTCTGCCCAAAGTCGATGTTGAAGAGGTGGTGGGTTGGTTGAAATCGGACCAAGCTTGGCGCCAGCTAGCTAACGACCTTAGGGGGGCGGGTGGAAGCAACGTCCAAAGGCAGTGCGTTCCGCACGTGCTAAACTGCATCAGGAACAGTGCGGTGCCGGACGGTTTACCCAAAATCCACCTCATACCCGCCAAACGACAACTCGGTCCGAAGGGAGAAGCGTTCGACGATAACACAGGTCGTGGTTTGATCGATCACCTAGCGAAACTTCAGGCTCCGAGTTTCGATAAGCAACAGGACCGTGAACGGTTCAAAACGATAAACTCGTTTGTGCAAGAAATCACTGGTAAGCCCGATGCACTTCTTGAAGTACCAAGCGAACGAGAGCATCTCGTCGTCCATATGGATAACAAGGTGCTCCCTCTTTCAGCGTTGGGAACTGGGATACATGAAGTCATTCTGATCGCAGCATTTAGTACGATCCACGACGGCTCGATAATGTGCATTGAGGAACCGGAAATCCATCTGCACCCCTTGCTGCAGCGCAAGCTCGTGAACTACCTGATGGAGAAGACATCTAGCCAGTACTTTATAGCGACGCATTCTTCGGCATTCATCGACACGCCGAACTCGTCGATTTTTCATGTCCGCAACGATGGATCGCAGTCATTCGTCCAGCCGGTGCTGACGAAGAACGAGCAACGAGCAATACTCGACGATCTCGGGTGCCAGGCCTCGGACATCCTACAATCGAATGCAGTGATCTGGGTTGAGGGTCCATCGGACCGAATTTACCTAAACCATTGGATCAAAGCGCTGGAGCCGAAGCTAAAAGAGGGTATCCACTACACGATCATGTTCTACGGCGGTTCTCTTCTAAGCCACATAACGGCATCAGACGATGCACTGAACGATTTCATCAAGTTGCGCGATCTAAACCGCAACATGGCTATCGTACTGGACAGCGATAGGTCCAATCCTAAGGACGAGTTGAAGCCACACGCCAACAGAATTGTCATGGAGATGGGAGACGGCGATGGAATTGTGTGGGTAACAGCTGGCCGCGAAGTCGAGAATTATGTCGACGGGAAGAAACTCCAAAGAGCTCTCAAGAAGAAGCATCCCGAGCTATATGTGAAGGCGTGCGGAACAGGTCCATTCGATCATGCCTTTTACTTCATGCGAGAAGACCCGAAGAAGCCCGGTAGCAACATCACGCACAAAGAAGGAAACAAAGTCGGGGCAGCAAGTCTGATTGCAGAGGAGGAGGCGGACCTCGACATTCTCGATCTACGAGATCGTGTCACAGACCTGGTTCAAATGCTGTTGAAGGCCAACGGTCTCAAAGTCGCTTAGTCCGCATCCAAATTACTGCACGGTCGAGTGAATGACCGCTTTGGCGATGCTGTGCCGCGGCGTGCTTCTCGCAACCTAATGACTGTATTGGGCCGGAACGGTTTTCCACTTTACGGATGCTCGATTCAGGGCGCTCGTTCAGATAGGGTTCCCTTCAAGCAGGTATGCGCACAACAAGGCCCGCTCATTGGGGAGCAAGTTTCGATGATGACGAGAATTCTGCTCGTTTTGGCGTTGGTTTTGCCGAGCCTGGCCGCTGCTCAGGAGAACCGGCTTAAGCCTGTCCGTTTGCAATACGATGACGAGCGCAGAATGTATCTGTCGTACGTTCCAAGGAACGCCGGGCAGCTGTCCGGCAAACGCCCGTTGATCGTGGTGCTGCATGGTGGCGGAGGGACCGCTCGACAGATATCGCGCGGCACATTTCGCAGGTTTGATCAGTGGGCGGACAAGTATGGATTTTTTGTCGTGCATCCGAATGCCATCGGAAAGATTTGGGACACTGGAGGAGGCTACATCTCGAATAACCTGTCGCCACGACGCGATGATCTCGGCTTTCTGGAACATGTGATCGATCAAATGTCCGCGAAACACCCGATTGACAGAACCCGTGTATTTGCCACCGGAATATCACGCGGCGGGCACGCCTCCTTCATGTTGGCCTGTCGGTCAAATAAGGTACGTGCGATCGCGCCGGTTGCCATGAACTTGCCATCGCATTTGGCCGGGGACTGCAAAAGGGCAAAGTCGATTGGTTTGGTGCTCATCAACGGCACACAAGACCCGCTGGTACCATACGAAGGTGGCCGGGTCACGGCACTTGGAAAACCACGCGACCTCGTGGAATCCGCCGACCAAACGCTCGCGATTTTCGGTCGTCGTAACGGGTGTACTGGAGTTGCCGGGCAGCGACGCATCGACCAAGTTGATGATGGCACGGCTATAGAACACAGAACTTGGAGATGCTCGAAAGCGCCGTTAGCCGACTTCAAAGTGATTGGAGGCGGGCATACTTGGCCGTCGGAAAGAAGCGTTCTGCCTGAGAGGATTGTTGGCCGGGTCAGCAAGGAAATCGTAGCAACTGACCAGATTGTCAGGTTCTTCCTGAGGTTTCGCTAAGTCATCATTGATCGCGCGATGGTGCTGTTCTTGGTAGCGGCCGCATTTGAAAAACCAGCTCCTAAATCCAATACTTACATTGCTGCAGGGCTGCCGATGATGTGCAATTCTGCTATGATCGCGACATGTTCTGGCGAATGGCAAAGGCAGTGCTAATTCTGCCCGGCACTGCGCTGATCTATATTCCCGTGCTCATCCATTGGTTCAGTGGGGGGTGGCCGTTCGATGACGCTCTCGTCTCTATTTGGGGCGCAATTTTGGCGGTGATCCTTGCGGCGCCCACTCTCGCGTTGGCGATATTCACCATGAGACTGTTCGTATACGAAGGGGAAGGAACTCCAGCGCCATGGGACCCTCCACAGAATTTCGTTGTCAGCGGACCCTACCGACATGTTCGCAATCCAATGCTAACAGCTGTCATCCTAATAATCCTCGCAGAGGCGGCAGCCCTGCAAAGTCTGCCTCTCTTGGGTTGGGCGGTAATCTTCTTCATTCTCAACACAGCCTATTTTGTGTTCGTAGAAGAGCCAGGTTTGGAGCGTCGATTTGGTGAGACTTACAGCCAATACAAAGCGACCGTGCCGCGTTGGATTCCAAGGCTGCGACCATACCTTCAATAAGCTGACGGTCTCCTAGCTGGACGCGCAAAACTACATCGAAAATCCGTTGAGTGGCAGGAAAGCTGTGCTGCACATGAACACCTATTCTCGACAAACTCCAATGCAGCAGTGGATGTCGGGGGGACGTTAGCGATTGGGCCGAAACCCGTCCTTAATTGTTGCCTCTGAGAGCTTCGGCAGCCAATGCCGGGTTGACGAGAAATGGCCAATGAAATAGGAGAGAAACTCTTATCGCGGGCGTTGTGTAGTGGTAAGACCTCAGCCTTCCAAGCTCATGATCTGGCGACTGTTCTATTGATCCATGGCAATTGCGATCTGGGGCGTGTAATCTCCTCTCGTGTCATGTTTGATCCCTGCAAATTACCTGCAGATTGATCGTGGAATCGAACTGAAGCGACAACTCGTTGACACCCAAAGTGAAGTTTTGGTCGGGGTAAAATGTGGGGTATCACAATTTTCGAAAATCTGAAAACTGCCTTGCTAACATGAGTTTGTTTGGTTTTGGCGATTCCGCCCCCGGCACCACTAAAATCAAGGACTTACGGGAAGTGCAGAGGCAGAGATAGCCCCGTTGTCTCACTTTTGGCTCAGGTTCACCTTTTGTTCTAGGCTTCTTTCGGCCACTAAATGTTGTGGTGCTGGCTTGCGTGAACCACAACGCATTCCTATGTAGTTAGAATGTTGAAGTACCTTGATTTTAAACAGAATGATGTGGACCCCAGCCCCGAGGCTAGGGCACAGGTTGGCGCTGCTGTAGATTTTGTTTTTAAGTTCGCAGAGTACGCGCTTGTGGTGGGTGCCTTCGTGTTCCTCGCGAAAGAAACTGATCATTGGGCGGTCAAGGGGATTGCCGGTGTCCTCGCACTTATGTTCAGCTTTTTCCTTCTCTCACTAATATCCGGAATGAGTTACGTGCGTTGGAAAGATGCCGAGCACTGGTGGTCGAGAATTCTATTGTTCTTCGTGGACTCCAGCATCTTCGCTGCAATCTTCATTGTCCTCTTGGAGGCGATGAAGTCTGTATTAGAGACTATGAGTTCTGGAATCGGAATCTAATTCAGCGATTCTGGATTCTCGTAGATGTTCCCGACAACCTCAATTCTCGCATTCGAGCCGCCTGGGAAGTCAGTAAACCAATCTTCAGTACCAAACGTCTCTGACTCCCGACCATTAAGGTAAAACCCACATGTCGGCTGCTGTGAGGCACATTGCTCAATTCGAGTGTGGATAAAGAACGACAATCGCTGTTCGTCGACCCTTGCGTGCGCAAGGCATCATTCCTGTAAAAGTTCTCACCGATAAGTGGGTTTACGCGTGGGAAACGACCTGTCAGAGTTTTTGGAACGCGCAGTGGCCAGGGGCTTGGCTTGACCAAAAAAGACGTTCTTCAGCAGGTGGATGAAGAGGCTCGGCGGGCTGCCAAGACCTTCCTGAGGTCGTCTCGGTTTGGTGCTCTGGCGACCATTGATCCGGCATCCGGCACGCCCATGGCCAGTCGCGTGTCGCTTGCCAGCGACAGCCGAGGGTGCCCGATTTTTCTGATTTCACAACTCTCCGGTCATTTCGGCGCACTCGAAAGCGACCCTCGCGTGTCGGTGCTTTTGGGTGAACCGGGCCGCGGTGACCCGTTGGCCCATCCGCGTATCACCGTATTCGGGCAGGCAGAACGCGTTTCGCAGGACGAGCGCCCGAAGATCAGGGCGAGGTATCTCGCCCGTCATCCAAAGGCTGCCCTTTACGCCGATTTTGGTGATTTTGCGTTTTGGCGGATTAATATTGAAAGGGCGTCCTATAACGGTGGATTTGGCAAGGCCTATGACATGAACCGGGATGACCTTGTTGCACCCACCGATCCGGCGCTTGAGGAAATGGAAGCGGACGCCGTTGAACATATGAACACCGATCACTCTGACGCGATCGCGCTTTATGCCGAAACGCAGGCTGGCAAGACACAGCGAAACTGGACGCTCGCCTGTCTCGACCTTGAGGGGCTCGACCTTGTATCCGGCGATGATGTTGCGCGGATCTGGTTCGAACCCGCCCTGCAAAATGCCGACGAACTGCGCCCGCGATTGGTTGCCATGGCCAAGCGCGCCCGCGCCTCTTGATGGATTAAGCACTCATGTTTCATTCGTTCTTCCCCAACCCGAAACGCTTTCTCGGATCAGCCATTGTCTGGGCGATGATTTGCATTGCGCTCTGGCATATCGAGTTCAAGGATTGGGAAGACCCACTGGGCATTGCGGAGTTGTTCGGATGGGAGCCAACCCGCGTCTGGCTCTATGAATACACGGCACTCGCCTACGGCGCGTTCGTGCTGATGTGGCTTCGGCAAACCTCGCATCGGTGGGCCAAGTGGTCGGTGGCCGGGTCCGCCTTCATTGTCTTCGCCACATGGTTTCAGGTCCAGCTCGACGTGATGATCAACGAGTGGTTTGGCACCTTCTATGACACGGTTCAGCAGGCGCTGGCCGAGCCGGACTCGGTGAGTGCAAGCGACTACTACGGGCAGCTCGCAACGTTTCTCAAGATTGCCATGGTGTTCATCATTACTGCTGTTCTTGTGGCCTTCTTCACTTCACATTTCGTCTTTCGTTGGCGCACCGCGATGAACGATCACTACGTCGCACTCTGGCCCAAGATTCGGCATATCGAGGGGGCCTCCCAGCGTATTCAGGAAGACACCATGGCCTTTGCTAGGATCATGGAGGCTCTTGGCTCGCGCTTCATCGATGCCATCATGACGCTTCTCGCCTTCTTGCCGATCTTGTGGGGTTTGTCGTCTTACATCACGGAGCTTCCCATTGTCGGAGAAGTGCCGCAGGCGTTGGTCTTTGTCGCGATCTTGTGGTCGGTTGTCGGGACCGCCCTTCTGGGGCTCGCGGGGTGGCGTTTACCTGGACTGGAATTCCGAAACCAGCGGGTTGAAGCTGCCTTCCGGAAAGAACTGGTCCTTGGTGAAGACAACGAGGAACGTGCCCGTCCACCCACTTTGGCCGAACTCTTCAACAATGTCCGGAAGAACTATTTCCGGCTTTACCTGAACTATCTTTACTTCAATGTGGTTCGGTATTCCTATCTGCAGGCGGGGGTCATTCTGCCTTACATTGCGCTTGGCCCCACGATCATTAGTGCAGGCGTCACTTTGGGTGTGATGCAGCAAATCCTGCGGGCGTTCCAACGGGTGGAGAACCACGGCTAATTTTTTCTCTGCGGGTTTTGACGCGGTGTTTGACGTGCCGGCATGTCATCCGGGTTCGGGTTCGGCTTTTTCGGCAGTGATTGCGTGATCCCGTTTCGGCTTTGCCCGCCCTGTTGCTGATTGCAAACAT
>JAJDZT010000048.1 GCA_022824525.1 Silicimonas sp.
CGTGGGAATCCATGTCCACGACGAGTGGCTTTGCGTACGCCATATGTCCCCCTCCGGCCTGCGAATGCGTCATTCTAGCCCGGGCCGATTGCCGAGGAAACGGACTGAGCGGCGGCTTGGCGCCGGTGCGTCCTAACCCGGCCTAAAACAAGGCAAATCGAGGACCGCGCGGTTGTGGCACCTTATGCGCATCCGGGAGCGTGCACAAACGATCCATGTGGGTAACGCTGCCGTCCACGTATTCCCATACCAGTTGCTCGCCATCCATGTAACGCCGCACAACCACAGGCCCCCAGCCGAAGACCTTGAAGTCGAGCACGCCTTCGTTCCAGACCATTGCGGCACTGGTGCGGTTGCAGAACGCCCTGTTTCCGACGGTAAACAGCACACTGCCTTCGGTGTCGTCCGTGGTGAAGCCCGCGGTGCTGTTGGGGCCTGAGTCGTGAATGATGCCGCTGGAGGTGACGACCACGCGCGCCCCGCACTGTTCCACGCGCTCGACGTGACCGACGTTGCCGGTGACGCCCATCCACAGTCCGCGAATGTCATCCGCACCCTCTGGCAAGGGTTCCGTGCACTCCCTCAAAACCGGCAAGGGAAAATGATCATAGCTGCATCCCGGCGTGTTGCCCTTGGGAATGTCCGCAGCCATTTTGCCGCTGCCATCAAGCACCGGCAGTTCGCAGTAGTTCAGGGCGCTGCCGTCGCCCTCGAGCGTCGCCGGGTCAATGGTCAATGGCGGGCGCACGGAGAAGTATATGAACAGAAATCCCCCCAAACCCATCACCAAGACGACCGTGGCCATGCCAAGGACGAGTTTCACGAGTATTCTGATCATGGCCGCACATCCAGATTGTTGCCGGGGATGCCGTGAGATGTCTTGAAGGTCAAGCCTGCGGACATGCCACCTGCTGCGTGGAAACTAGCAGTTTGCCCGTTATAATGTAAAGCATTAAATTAGTAGCAGGCCCGGAGGAGGAATTGTTCAGGTGAAGACGATCTTGAAAGTCATTGTCGCGCTGCCCGCCGTGCTGTTCATTGTCATGGGGTTGCGGTGGCTGGTGGACCCGGGCGGGATCGCGCCGGAGTTGGGCTTGGCACTCGGTGATGGCGTCGGGCGCAGTTCCCTGGTCGGGGACTTCGCGGCCTTCTTCCTGACTGTGGGCCTGTGCATCCTGCTGGGCCTCGTCAGTGGGCGCCGGACCTGGTTCTACCCGCCGATCATGCTCCTGCTGCTGGCTGCGACCGGAAGAACCCTGGCTTGGGCGCTGCATGACGCAGCGTTCGCAGGCAGCATGATCGCGTTCGAAACGGTGGTTGCCGCGCTGTTGCTGGCCGCCTCCCGATGGTTGCCGGAAAGGGGCTGACGCGCTGCCAGTGAGCGGTTTCGAGACGTTGAAAGTTGAAGTCGATGGGCGCGTCGCTCGGGTGACCCTCATTCAGCGCCCTTGAGGTGGCGGTCGCCTGATGCAGGTCATTGAGTGAGTCGGAAAGCACAAACCAACATCCGTCCGGCGCTTCAGGAGCGCAGCCGGGAAAAGCGCGACCGTTTGATTAGTGCCGGATTGAGTGTCTTTTCGCGGTGCGGATATGCCCAGACGCGCATGGTCGACGTTGCCGCTGAAGCCGGAGTTTCGGTTGGTGTCCTATACCAGCGATTCACGGACAAGCGCGCCTTCTTCGAGGTCATTGTCGGTACCCTCGCAGAACGACTCGAACGGGATGTGAACGAGTTTTTCGACGAAGCGAACGAAGCATGGGACTTGTCGGAGCTGATCGAGCGGGTGGTCGCCACGCTCGTGGAGATGGTCGAGCGCGACGTTGGCTTCTTTCTCGCGCTCATTACTGTCGGCGAGGAAGTCCCTGGTGCAATCGCCAGAATTGCAGCAGTGGACCGCCATCGCGCCCGGAGGTTGCATGGGTTTGCTGCCGGGCGTGGTTTGATCGATCGAGCCTCGACCGATGAGGAAAAAGTCTTCTTCGCGCTGGCCACCGCCATGCGGATGTTGTTGGTCACCGCCACGGTAGATCGAGATCCCATTCGTCTTCACGGTCCGTCGACTCTCATGGAGTTGGCCAGGATGCTTACCGGGTATCTGCAACCTCAAAAAACGTGAATCTCTATTTACATTGGCTGATCGCTGGTCTATATTCGCACCGTTAATAATGTATATCATTATTAATGTAACCCATTGGAAAGGTGTGTCGCTGGGATTGGGGCGCGCCAAAGGAGGTCCAAGTGCGAATGTTCAGACTACTACTAGCGTCCGTGATGGCGCTCTATGCCGCATCCACGCTTGCAGCGATTGAAGAGATCGTCGTCACAGCACAGAAACGCACGGAGAGCATTCAGGATGTGCCGATTTCGATCACTGCGTTGAGTGGGGAGGATCTAGCTCGGCGGGGTCTGAATGACCTGCAGGACGTGGCTCGCTATGTGCCGAACTTCGACATGCCGTCGTCCAACAATCTACGCAATGTGCGGGTACGCATCAGAGGCATCGGTTCCTCCGGCACCAATCCGGGGATCGAATCCAGTGTGGGTACATTTCTGGATGGGCTGTACATGCCCACCGGCGGCATGAATTTCGGCGAGTTGACGGATATCAATTCGGTGGAAGTTCTGCGCGGTCCCCAGGGAACACTGTATGGCCGCAATACGCCGATTGGCGCGCTCAATGTCACCACGCGCAAACCCAGTTACGATTTCGAAAGCCTGATGAAGCTAGGCTACGGCGAATACGAGCAGGCCACGGTCAGTGGATATGTGGGCGGTGGTCTTTCCGATACCACGGCAGGACGCCTATCTTTCTGGTACCGGGACAGAGAGGGCTACGAGAAGAACACTTTCACCGGCAATGACGTCAATGACAATGAGGAATGGGGCGTCCGCGGCAAGCTTTTGTTTGCGCCGACGGATACGGTTGAGATCAATACCGCCATTTACTACAGCGAGATCGAACGGCGATGCTGTATGGCTGAGCAGCTGCGGCCGAATGATCCCGCCTGGGGTATCGCGACGCCCGGATTCCTCGCGACTCAGGCGGCGGCCGGCTACCCGTTCGCCAATTTCGATGACGACGACCACCGTGTTGACGGCGATGACGAAGGCGACGATTCCTCGGAATCCTTCGGCGCATCGGTCCAGGTCGACTGGGACTTCGGGAATGAGTTTCTGTTCACTTCGATTACGGGATACCAGGACTGGGAAAACTCCGTGGTGATTTCCGCAGACTCGCTGAAGAATCCCATGCTCACTTCACCTCAGACCCAAAGCAACGAGGTGCTGAGCCAGGAATTTCGCATTACCTCGCCTTCGGACCGCTCAGTGGAGTACTTGGCGGGCTTGTACCTGTATGCACAGGACACGCAGTTCGATAGTGACCTCATCATCGGTGCCGGTGCGAATCGCGTCTTCCCGTTTCCACCGTTTCTGTGTGCCCCACCCTGCACAGCGCAGGAAGGGGACATGGTCTCATCGCTGTTCGACCAGGAGACGGACAGCATCGCAACCTACGCGAACGTCACTTGGCACATCAACGATGTGTGGGACGTTACCGGCGGCTTGCGCTGGAGCCGTGACGAAAAAGACGTGGAGATCGCACACACAAATCTGCCAACCAACAGCATTCCCATCAATGTTGCCATCTTTCCGCCAAACGTCGTCGGCAGCCGGGACCGGTCGGAAAGTAAGGTTACCTGGTCCTTCAACACACGCTACAACGTGAGCGACGATGCCATGCTGTTCTTCACCAGTTCCACGGGGTTCAAGTCCGGCGGCTTTAACTCCCGCCGTTTGCCTCGGGGGGCGCAGGTGGAGTTTGAGGAAGAAAACTCACTCACCTTCGAAGGTGGTATCAAGTCGTTTTTCTTCGATCGGCAAGTCATGTTGAACCTGACGGTGTTCCATACCACCGTTGAGGATTTCCAGGAGTCGACGTTGGCACCGACCGGAACCGGCTTCATCGTCGGCAATGCCGGCGAGCAGGAAGTTAAAGGCGTAGAGGCTGACTTCACCTGGGCGCCGAATGAAAACCTGCGGGTCAATGGCTCGTTCGCCTATCTTGACTCGGAATACACCGATTTCGACAACGCCCAGTGTGCAGCGGGTCAGGCCCCGACCAATCCGAACGGTACCTGCGACCGCACGGGCGAACGTCCGAGCTTTGCGCCGGAGTATCAGTACACCGTCGGCGCCCAGTGGACACAGCCGTTCGCTGACAGTCTGGAATGGTATGCCCGCGCGGACTACTCCTGGCGCGACGATCAAGTGCTAACACGTGTGTCGGGCTCTGACATTGGTGAGCAAGAGGCTTATGGGTTGCTCGATCTGCGCCTCGGTCTAGGTGCCGCGAGTGGACAGTGGGAAGTCGAAGCGTTTGCGCGCAATGTTACCGATGAAGCCTATTACGTAGTGATCGCCAGCCAGCCGTTGGGTGGATTGGTGTCCGGAGGCGGTCCTGCCGGAGCGCGTGGATTCGCAGGTTGGTACGGTCCGCCGAGCGTGTGGGGCTTACAATTCACCTGGCGGGGAGGGAACTAGTGCCTCGCCAAGCGTCATACGTCGCATCAGCGTTCGGCCCTTGGTTCGTGGCAAGGCGTACGTGAACTGCTGAAGGAATGATGCCTGCCTGCTCCCACCGCTGTCGGCATAAGGGTTGGACATGATGAAGGCCTTGACATCACTTTTGGTGGGGGTGGCTGTTCTGGGCGTGGTCGCGTACCAATACAAGACCGAACTGTTGCTACTTTACGTCTCTCAACAGGCCCAACCGGAGGTCGGCCCCAATGTTGAGATACAGTGGCAGCGGGGGCCGGCAAAGGCCGATTTGCCGCCCAGCGAGCGCCCGCCCAATATCGTCTTTGTTCTTGCTGATGATCTGGGCATCAACGACCTATCAACATTCGGGGGCGGTGTCGCCGGCGGGGCGGTGCCGACGCCCAACATCGATGCCATCGCGCACGAAGGTGTCCTGTTTACTCAGAGTTACGCGGGGCACGGCACCTGCGCGCCGTCGCGGGCCATGCTCATGACCGGGCGCTATCCGACCCGCACCGGATTTGAATTCACGCCAACACCGCCGGGCTTTAGCCGCATGGTCACCCTGATGGGCAATGAGATGGATGACGGATTGCCGCCCGGTGATTACAACCGCGAACTCGACGAGAGCCAGCCGGACTACTGGACCAAGGGTCTCCCTACCGAGGAGACCACCATTGCTGAGGTGCTTCGCGACAAGGGGTATCACACGGTGCACATCGGGAAGTGGCACCTCGGTAATCGCAATGGCATGGCGCCCAACGATCAGGGTTTCAATGAAAGCCTGCTGATGGACAGCCAGCTCTTTGCCGAAGAAGACGATCCGGAAGTGGTTAACGCAAAGCTCGAGTTCGATCCGATTGACAAGTTCTTGTGGGCGAGAGGGCGTTTCTCGGCCCGCTTTAATGGGGGTGATGCCTTCAAACCGGGCGGTTACCTGACGGACTACTGGACGGATGAATCCCTGAAAGTGATCGAGGCCAACCGGCATCGGCCTTTCTTCCTTTATCTCGCCCACTGGGGCGTGCACACACCTCTGCAGGCGACGAAAGACGACTATGAGGCGGTGGGCGATCTTGAGCCGCACCGGTTGCGTGTTTACGCCGCGATGGTCAGATCATTGGATCGCAGTGTGCGGCGCATCAACGAGAAGCTTCAGGCTCTCGGCCTGGCGGACAACACGCTGATCGTCTTTTCCAGTGACAATGGCGGGGCGGGCTACATTGGTCTGCCGGAGGTCAACGCACCGTACCGCGGTTGGAAGATCACCTTTTTTGAAGGTGGCATCCGCGCCCCCGTCTTCATGAAGTGGCCGGCAAGGATACCCCCCGGCACCCGGGTGGAGCAGCCGGTTGCACACATCGACTTGATGCCGACCATGGCCGCTGCCGCAGACGCCGAGCTACCGGCCCAAGTTGAAATCGACGGGCAGAATTTGCTTCCAGTGATCCTGGGAGATGGCTTGCTGCAACGCCCGGACGATGCGCTCTATTGGCAGTCAGGTAGAACCCGCGTGGTGCGAGCGGGCGATTGGAAACTCCAGGTGGAAGGCCGCCGTGATAAAAAGTGGCTCTTTGATTTAGGCAATGATCCGACGGAGCAGACAAATCTGGCGACCAGCAGACCTGACAAACTTGCCGAACTTCAAGCATTGCTCGATCGGCATCACGCTGGCGCGCACGATCTACTGTGGCAGCCCACGACGGAACGGCCGATTGCTATAGATAAGACTCGCGCAGAGCGGGTAGAGCTGGGCGATGAGGTCGTCTACTGGCCGAACTGATCAATTCGGGCGGTTGTTGCTTAAGTGGATTGAATGAGATCGAAGATCACCTGCGCCACCTGATCCGGCGCGCTCTCCTGCACGAAGTGCCCGCCGCCCTTGATGGTCGTATGAGGCAGCCCTTGGGTTCCCGGAACCCTCTCCAGGAACTGCCCTTCCCCGCCACGGGTGACCGGATCATTGTCCGCAAACGCGCACAGAAACGGTTTTTCGAACGACTCAAAGAACGTCCAGGCTTTGCGTTGTTCCTCCAGCGAGGGGGAGGTGGGCAACGTTGGCACTTGGCTGGGCATGGCCCGAGGCCCCATCTTGTAGCTCGGGTCGGGAAAGGGCGCATCGTAGGCCTTGGCGACCGCCGTGGGCAGCGGCGACGTAACGCCGGCCTTGTTCAGCAGGAATTTGATCAACTGGACAGGCTTGGGTGGTGGCTTGAGCATCATCGACATGAAAAAGCCCACCGGCAGATCCTCGGTTTCCCAGCACCACTTCTGCCAATAGGCGAACTTGCGCGCCGGGTGGCCGCCGGCACCCATGCTGCCCAGCGCTTTGCGCAGTTCGACCAGGCTCGGCGTGGGCGCGTTGGCGCGAAACGCCTCGACTTCCTTAACCACTTCCTGCGGCACGTCGGGGTTGTAGGGCAGCCCGGTGTTGGACATGACCACGCGGTCGAAACGCTCCGAGTGGTTCACGACCAGGCGCAGGCCAACTAGGCCGCCCCAGTCCTGGCCGAACAAGGTAATGCCGGAAAACGCATTGCCTTCAAGCCACTTTCCCATCCACTCGACCTGTCGTTCGTAACTGTAGTCCTCCCGAGCGGCGGGCTTGTCGGATTTGCCGTAGCCGACCAGATCCGGAGCGATGACGCGCATGCCCCGAGCGGTCAGGTGCCCGATGACATGCCGATACAGGTAGCTCCACACCGGCTGGCCGTGCATGCACAGCACCAGCGGACCGTCGGCGGGGCCTTCATCGAGGTGGTGGATGCGCAGATCGCTGCCATCGTGGGTCTCAATGGTGGTGTAGTGGGGGGCGAACGGGTAGTCCGCCAGCCCTTCGAAGCGTTCGTCGGGGGTTCGCAGTATCTTCATGTCCTTAGTCCGTTCCAGGGTGTGAGTCTTCGTCCGCCTTAGGATTTGTTCCTCAGCGCTTGGGTTTCGGGAGAGATCGGCGCGCCCAACAGACCGACCAACGCGTCTATCAGGTTGTGCAGGAACAGTTCGGACTGCAGGCCGCGAAAGGCGTTTTTTCGTCTTGCCTGACGGTGCATCGACGCAGAGCACAGCATGACGGCCGCATCCATGCGTTGCCGGTAGGCTTCCTCGTCCAGG
>JAJDZT010000109.1 GCA_022824525.1 Silicimonas sp.
GCGATAAGCTTCGACAAGCCATGGGAGACGAGTGGACCCTGGAAATAATCAAGCGGTCAGACACCGCCAAGGGCTTTGTGCTACTGCCCCGGCGATGGGTTGTTGAGCGTACTTTTGCATGGCTCGGGCGGTGTCGGAGGCTGGCGAAAGACTGGGAACGTACCGTGGAAAGCTCAGCGGCCCGGGCGCTCGTCGCCAGCATCCGCCTCGTAACGCGCAGATTAGCAAGACATTGCCAGGAAACGTAAAACTTTTCGGTCAGGCTCTTAGCCCACTTGGCGCCCCAACTGTTGCGGACGAGAATGACGGGTTGGCCTAAGTAATCGCCATAGCCCACGGCAATAACCGCATGGCGTGGCGCGGAAAAAACCTGATCCCGATCGTCATGCACAACCACCCCATCATCTGGCGGATGGAAAAACTGTCGCGTAAGCGTGGACAAGACTATTGCTGGCCTACTTTTGTCCAGAGCCCCCCGGATCAATTTCAAGTCCTGCAGCGGCTGCTCACTTTCCCGACCATAGAGTTCGCCGACAGCAGTCGGTGGCACGTACATCGAAAGATCATTTGGTAACGCTGGTAGGTAGGGCCAACCTTGTTCTTCTGGCTGTCCTTCATGCGCGAGCGCCGCGAGCACATCGTTCAGAAATGCACCTTTTGTGGGCGACCGACCCGACCTTTGTTGCGCATGATAAAACACATATTCACAAGACAGCGGATCCCAACCTTCCCGCAGTCCAGCATGGGCGTCGCTCGCGGCAAAAGCCAAACACGTTGGCCGGGCACCTTGGTCACGGACAGGCCCAAACTGGCCACGCAAATCTACCGACACTACAACTGACACCCTATGCGGCCTCCACCATCAGCCGCTCACGACGCTCTACGCGCGATAGCCCTTCTTCTTCCGGGCCGGTGAAATCAAGTTCCAGTTCCAATCGTGTCAGAGCCTGCGCCAGATCCCATGGACGGGCTTCATCAAGAACCAAACGTCCCCGATAGTCTTCTGGCGGTTGCGCTGTCACGCGTCTCACGCCAGGGTCACCGACGCTTTCCGTCTCAATCTTGATCACTTCATCACGAACAATGGCGAAGCCGCTGTCGCGTAACTCATCGATGTTCCACAGGTAGCCGCCATTGCTGTGCTCTTTCAGCTTCAAGATGAATAGGTCGTTTCGGCTGCCATCGATCCGCGTTCCGGCATCGCGTTCTGTCAAAAGCCAAACGTCGCCACGGTAGTTCGTTGGGCGGTGCCCATCCAACAAAGCCTCTTTGAGAGCGCGGCGCTGCGTCAGGAGAAGTTCGCGTGCTTGTTTAGGGTTGATCATCTTGTAGCGGACCAATGTCCAGCAAAACGCCTCGTAGCTCACTCCGAGCCGCAAGCTAAGCTGATAGATCACGTTCGGCCGCCTCAGATGCGGTGTCGTGATGTTTTGTCGTTTCATGTGGTTGGCAATAAGCCACTTGGGCAGCAGGAAAGCCGCAGCGAAGCCATCCGCTTCAACCTCTTGGAGATCTTGGCCGGGCTGCTCATTCATCGTCATCCGTCGCAAGATGTTTTCATCGTCCAGGCTTGGCTGATGGTTTAGCATGCAGTGTCCGAGCTCATGAGCAGCAGTGAAGCGTTGGATACTCAACGGACGCTGTGTCGTTACCAAGATGCCCCGTGCCGGGAAATTCAGAAACGCCCCGAGCAACCCGTCGAGAGGGCGAAACATCAACGGAACGTCCAATTCCGAAATCGCCGCAAAGACGTTGATAGCTCCGCCAGACACTTCAATTTGCTCTTTGACACCGAGCTGTCGATGCAATCGGCCAGCTGCTAGCGCCCCCTTGCGCACAGCCTGAGCATAATTTGTAGCCATCGGTTATTCCTCGACGGCTGCCGCGCGCGAGCGCAAATACTCAGCGAACCGACCCAGCTCATCCCGATCCTGGCGGGATAAGTCGGCTGCGCGGCGGGCAAGATGCGCAACATCGACAGGCAAAGCCGCGTCTGCATCGTCTTCCCCGATGAAGTAAGACACCGGTTGGCGATAAAGTTTTGCCAGACGATTAAGTTCAAGGGCTTCCACGCGTCTGTTGCCGGCTTCAATTTCCGAAAGAGCGCTCCGCTGTATTTTCAAGTATTGAGCCACTTCCTCTTGCTTCAAACCTAGATAACGCCGCGCTTCGCGCAAACGTTCACCCAACTCGCGCCGCTCTTCTTGATCGATGTCGTCCGCCCGCTTTGCAACGCTCATACGGTTTCCCCTTGCTTCTTCTGCCATTGCTCTTCCAGGCGCGGCATCATGTGATCCAGCGCATCTTGAACAGAATTGTATCCCCCAGTGCGCACCGTCGCGTCCTTTGGCTGAAAGCCAAGCACATCTTCGAGCGAGCAAAGGATCTCAACGACAACCAGGGAATCCATCGGTACCGGCGCTACAGCCGCAACTCCAGCATCCTTGGGTAGGGCGAAGCCATTCATGTCCGCTTCAGCTTCCGCCACCACCATCAGTTCATCCCGCAATATGGCTTCCAGCGCATGATGAGGAAAAACGTTGGGTTTGACCTTCTCTGTAGTTTCCGTAGCAAGTGTCATCGCTTGTGTCCGAATTTCTATCCTTTCAGGAAGATAATGTCGGAATTTCCAACATTCAAGACATAAGTACATGTGTCCTGGAGAAAACTATCCGTCTGTTGGACATCTTGGGCGAGGATCGTGACCCGAATGGGCGAAGACTATAGGCTTCGGTCGGCCTGCCGACTAGAGCTGATCCGGCTGTGCCGGACGCCCCCAAAACCCTCTAAACAAGGGCCTCCGACACCATATCTCGCTGAAACACCTGTCGTGGCGCGTGCGATCTGTTCTTGAATATTTCACCATTTTGGCCTATATCGGGGGTTAGTAACGGGATGGTCTAACCGTCCGTTCATTGGCGGGCCTCGGCTCGCCTTTGAATTTTATAGCCCCTCGTGAAACACGTCATATCTGCCGGTTTCGCAGGTTGTTCCCGAACAAAAGTGAAGTTTTTCAAGCAGTACCTCGATGGCACGCTGATCCGTGAGTGAGCGTTGCCCTGTGGCGTGCAGATAGTGATTTCCAATCGGTCGAGCGGTAAGGTCGGCGATCTGAAGTCCGGTCGAATTGCTCTTCTTGTCCATCAACTCAAGCCGGAAATTCGAAAAATCGTAGGCATCAACGGGCCCCATGAGCGCACCCTGAACCGACACCTGCTTGTACGCTTTGCTGAGCGCTTCGTCTTCTTCGCGGCCACGCGCCTCGAAAACGATATGAAGCTCTTTGGCCAGCTCGTCGGGGTCGTGAACCTTCAGGTAGCTCTCGATCTGTCGGAATCCTCTCGAAAGGGAGATGTGATACGGATCGTAAGATTTATGCCATTCGGGTACTTTGGGCTTGTCGATCACCACGCAAAAGCATCGAAACTGAGCGTCCCGCATCAACTGTGTCAGCTCATCCATAAAGACGCGTCTGCGATCACCATTGAGCCCTTCATATTTCGAGCGAACGGCGAGGTCTCTTATTTTGTCTGATTTCCGCAGGTCTCGCTCGTGCAGAACGATGTTGTCGCAACCCCAATACTTGAACTTCAAACGGTTGAAACGCGGGATCAGCTCGTCGATGTAGTGATCCTTCTCGAACATGCAGTAATTGAGGCAGAGCAACGGGTACTCTGGCGCGGCTTTCCAATTGGAATGGCCGCTCTCATCGACATAGACGACATATTTGCTGAACTCTGACATCGCAGACAACCTACGCCAAATTGGCAAAGCGCAGCAAAGAGATATCCGGCGCGGCGATCATAATCCGCGCCGCCTGTGCAATCCGATGAGGCTGCCGATAAGGTTCAACTTACCCCGGTTGTGCGCCTTGATCATGCCGCGCAAGGCCCCGCCGGGGTTCATGACGGGTGCTGTCGGGTTGTCGCGGTTGGCGTCGAGAAGCATGACGCAAAGGGCGGCAGGGACGCGGCCCATGCGGTCGCAAGCTGCCGCCCAGGCTGTGATATTGATCCCGAGCGGTGCGACCCTCGCGTTGGCCGCTTCGACAAAGGAGTAGTCAGCACGATCTCCACTTCGGACCTGCATCTCGAATTTGAAGTCTTCGCTCGCCAAAGAGACTGCATGATCCAGTCCGTATCTTCCCGAAAATAGCCCTTGAAGCGCCAAGGTTTCCGCCTCAAGCTCTTTTTCTCTGCAATCGCCGGGTCCGTCAGGACCCGGCGCTGGATATTCAGAGTGCGCGGGCTTGCCCGCGCTCCGCTTATTGACGTCAACGTTACATTCTTCAGAATGAATCTTCTGAATGTCTTTTGTATAAAAGACCGGAAGGTCTTTTCCGGTTCACAAGAGGAATCAGCATGGTTTTCAATCCAAACTGTAAGCCTTGTGCACAGGTTCGTTGTTGCTTCGATATGCTGCGAAAGCCGAGCTTCGCCCATGCTCAGAAGCGCGTCAGTGCGCGGCCAGGTTTCGCGCTCCGAAACCATCTCCTGAACATCATCGGAGAGGAGATCTTCAGGTGACAGACGGGCCAGCTCGTCGCGGAAGGTGGCCCAGCGGACGCTGCGGGTCGCCTTGAGGGTCTTCATACGGGCGTAGCGTTCGTTGCGGGCCTCTCTGACATTCAGAAAATCTGTGAACCGCTCGATGATGGGTGTCAGCACAAGGCCGAGCCCGGTGCTACCATGCCGACTGCCATTTGCAGCGGTGCGTCGCTCCATGAGACCGTGCTGGAGCAACGTCTTTTCATGTGTGCGGAGCTGGCGGGTGGAAATGCCGAGCTTCTGGGCAAAGCTCTCTTGGCGCCCATAGAAAATCGGTTCTTTCTCGGGGTCAATCCAGGCGTCGGCTTCGGTGCAGCCGATCAGTCGGGTGAGAATATCGGTCAGCCTTGGGCCTAGTCCAGTGATTCACGTGATTTGGGGGTATAATTGAGCGAGTTTAGTTCTGGCGTCATCGGTTGTGAAGTGCCAGTTGGTCTTTGTATTCGCAGCGTTGCGATTGCTTTCCCATGCGGAGACCTCTATTTGCAAAGATG
>JAJDZT010000017.1 GCA_022824525.1 Silicimonas sp.
TTCTATCAGATCCTCCGCCTCCTCCAACTCAATCTCTTCGAGCGCCGACCACTCCTCGGTCTGCTCCTGCCACAGCCCCCGCCCAGCCCGCCCCCTCAAATCCCCCTCCGATTCGCTTAAAATTTGTGGGACAGCAGTGACGGTGGGTATCGTGTCCGCGCTTGCTCCGGTAGTCATCTATGGCTACAAGAACTATCGGGATAGTCGGATGCCCGCGCCTTTTCGGGGGATGGGAGAGTTGCGAGAAATGGAGATCGTGCGCCGGCGAGAAGCAGAGGAAGTCGACCGAAAAGAGCGCTTGATCCGCTCGCTTGACAGGTGCGCCGAAGAGCTTCGGTTGAGCAAGAAGGGCCACCCACACGAAGACCAATAGCTTATCAAATGTCACGATATCGTGCGAGATGCGTGGTCAACGCCGGTTCAGCCGCCGATGTGATTGGTGATGGACTTCAGAGGGATTGAGATCGACCGTGCGACCAAGCGACGTGGTCGAAGTGGGCGTAGATCGCGGTGGCGGCGCGTTTGCGGTGTCCGAACAGCCACCCCACGGTAGTGAGCTCTACGCGGTTCATTACGCCCTATGAGGCGTATGAGGCCCCCTGGATGGTCAGATCCAGACTTCCGCTAGGCATCACCGCAATGGTCCGGTAAACCTTCACATGGGACTGCAACTCAACACCGATCCAGGAGAGGTTGATGCGATTTCTGACGGGGGTCGAGATCCAGCGGCAGGTGAGCAGGATTGTGCGCCGGAGCGGAGTCGTCAACGTGGCGGTCGCATACTGGGGTACCGGTGCCGCAAAGCTCACCGGCATCGCACGGCACCCGAACCCCAGCCAGATTCGCCTCATCTGCGACCTCCTAAGCGGTTTCTGCAACCCGAAAGAGATCGAGAGCCTTATTCGGCTTGGCGTTCGCGTCCGGACGCTTGACCGCCTTCACGCCAAGGTCTGGATGAGCGAAGATGACATAGTTGTCGGTTCTGCCAACGCGTCGATGAACGCACTACCAAACAAGGACGAGAGCGGCACCCGCCGGAATGTCGAAGCCGTCGTGATGTCGCAAGACCGCAACTTGTACCAAGAAGTTCGAGGATGGTTCGAGAATCAATGGCAAGCGTCGTGCATGGTCAACGAAAGACATCTTGTTCATGCCGAGCAGTTGTGGAAACGGCACCGGAACTCTGCCGGCCGCGGCTTCACCGCGACACTGCTGGACAGAGTCCAGAATCCTGGGCCGTCCGACAAATGGTCCGGTCTCCGTCTCGTTGCATATCTGGAGAAAGGCCAGAGCGAGCAAGCCAAACAGTTCATCAAGAATCAGGCGAAAGCCCATTTCACCGACGAAGAGTGGGCGGATCTGAGAGATGAAGCTCCATTCTATGAATGGCCACTGTCCTGTCGTGAGTGGATGCATCGCACGGGAATCGTCTTGATGGACTTCAGTTGCGCGAAGAAAGGCGGACCCTTCACCTTCAATGGTTTCTGGGCGGTGAGGGACTGTCCGAATATCCCTTTGACGGTATCCAGACTAACTTTGCTGACACGGTTGCCACATTTCAACGGACACACAATCTCGAAACAAGAAGAAACAGGGCTTTCGGCGAGTATCCACACCATTGCAGAGAGCCGTCGGTTCCATACGGATGATTTCGGTTTCTACATCGACATGGATTTCCTCGCATTCCGGGACGCCGAACGCCCAGTGCTGAAGCGACGCCTCATCGACCAAGCGGTCGAAACCGCGCGGGAGCTTTGTCGAGCCGGCCAGTTCGACCGTGCGCTCACCCTCAATGCGGTCCGGCGTTGCAAGGAAGATCCAGCGTGGCTGCATGATTACGCGAGGTGTGTCGGGGGCAGGATTTACGAGAGCGGCAACCATCTGAAGCGCGCGGTCAATCTGGCGATCGGGAAACGAATTCGCGCCGGCGTCGGCGGTAAAGTGGCGACCGACAGTAACGGGAGAAGGGTAACCATCCAAGTGCCGGACGAGATCATTCAAACCTGCACGGCGCTGGCTGACTTCAACCCCGCGGCTGTCGTGGCCCGATAGCGATGGGACTTGCGCAAAGACCTTCCCCAGATCCTTTGAGGAGGACGGCGCCGATGCCGTCGGCGATCCGGATAGTGGACTCCAGCACGAATTCTTGCACCAGATGTGCATAGCGCTCGTCGTCGTCACAACCGACGATCCAGTTCAGGGTGTGATCTCCGACGACCACATATTGCTGAGCTCCGTGGCCCACGCGTTTGCCAAGAGACGGTGATGGCAGTGACCGACCCCTTGACGATTCCCGACAAGGCCGGGCGCGCCATCGTCGAAACCGGCGCCATGCTCGCCTGTCCCTTGCTGGGAACCGCTGGCTTCATTCGCTTCTGTCGCGACCGTGGACTCGACATCAACCGCGAACGTCTCATTCGCGTGGAGCGGCTCGGGCTCTTCGCACCCATATTCAGGGTGCGGACACCGAAGAAAACCACGGCACCTTTCCGCATCCCCCCGAGCAAAGGCAACAACTGGTTCACCAAGAAGTGGGCATACGATACGACCGGGATTCCCCAGATCCACCATGTGCCGGCGCACACCGACCGGACCCGCGAGGGATACTATTCCATCTTCCAGATCGATCATCTTCACCTTGTGTTGACCGAACTATCTCCCCAGATCCCGCTCGATTCCTACCTTGACAAAGGGGCAGGTCAACCAATCGATTGGCAGAAACACGGCGACCGTTGGATGGAGTACGCCGAGACTTGCCTGGCGCAACTGCGCGATCATCAGTATCGCTGCGCTGTTGCGTTGCTGTGCCAGCACATATCGAACCGGTATTTTCCTCAGACCCAGACTGACATGCGCAACATTCAGGTGCGACGTGGACATTCATCCGACAGTTGGATCGTCATTGACGATCACGACTGGGACTGGGAAAAGGAAGCGCGAAACTGGGTTCCAAGACGAACCGAACAGCTTTATGCCCTTACGCCGGAAAAGTTGCGCCACGCATACAGGAGTCTAGCGGTGGAGCAGGCCCGCTGCGACCCGATCGAGCACTGGTATCAGCTCACGCAGTTCATCTCCATCCACGAGCGCAGGAAGCTCAAGGGCGACGCTCTCCGGGCGGAGACCATGCGGGCTGGCGCGCAAATGCTGCGGCTTCTGAGTTTTGATCTCTACGGGGAAAACTGCCGCACCCCAACGAAGTCGCTGCCAGCCCCGTCAATCATGTACCTGAGTTGGCCGCCCGTCAGGACGTGCGCCACCACCTCGAACTTGTCGCCAATCGTTTCGGTGTCAACCCGCAACCCAGGCTCTCCCTGATCGTCGAGGGTCCGAGCGAAGAGGCAGCCGTCACACGCATATTCGAGGAGTACTACGGAGTGCATCCGGGCAAGTACGGGATCGAGATCGTCGTGCTGGGCGGCATCGGTGCCGCCACGGGAAGTAAGAAAAGGGATCGCTTCCGTGCAATCATCCGCCTAGTCGACTACCTGCACCACCATCAGACCTTCGCATTCCTCATCCTCGATAATGAAAACTACGCGGCCGACCTCAAGGCAAAGGCCAAAGAGGCGAAGTCGATTCACGGTAGTCGACGGTACGTGACCCGGCCGGAATACATCCGGATCTGGAAGGACTCGTTCGAGTTCGACAATTTCTCCTGCGCGGAGATCGCGGCTGCGCTTACCGAATTGGCACAAGGCGTTGTCGAATTCAGCGTCAGCGACGTGGCGAACGCCAAGAAGGCTAGCCCTCCCATGTCCTGACAGAAAGGGCTGGACAACGGGAAGCCATGATAGTATGCTGGCTCTATGATGGCACAGACACAGGTGAGTCGCACGTTACGCAGGGCAGCAGCCCGTTCACGGGTAGTGGCGATTTTGTCG
>JAJDZT010000120.1 GCA_022824525.1 Silicimonas sp.
ACTGCTCATTGCAGTCCTTCTGTCTGAGTGCTTCAAACCATGTCGTTACCTCCATGATCCGCTCAGGCTGCTACCAACCGAAGCGACAATTGTTGCGCGGGGTTCGCACCCGCAAGGAAGACGCGCCTTTCCACGGCGCACTGTTAGCGACCCCGAGCGAACTTGGGGGTCCAGCTTTCAATCAATGAGGCTTCCTCTTCGTAGGCCTCGTCATCAGAGTCGTCGGCAAGTTCTTCGCTGGAAAGGACAGTGAGAGTAAAGCCGTAAGCGCCGAGACCGATAACCTCTTCATCCAACGCAAGCCGTCGCCCGCAAGAGAACCATTCAGCAAGGCTGGTTTGTCCACATATCGAGCGCGCGGACCGGATGTTTTGCGTATCAGCGTTGAACCGCAAGGTATGGGTTCTCGGCAGCGGAGTACCCTTTTTGAGGAACGTGAGCTTATCGAGTTTCTTGAAACTTTCCGACAAGAAAGCGTATGCGACCTTGTCACCGGAACTGACTACAACCGCCATCGGATAGTCGCAACATTCGGCGGCTCTGATAGCAGAGGCCGTAAGCGAGCATTCTGCCAGCTGGCTTAGCGCGACGATGCCATCCAGACCGACACGGTTTCCCCCAATCACCTCGCCAACCAGCTTGGAGGGCATTAGCAACCCAGACGCAAAATGATCCGCCTCTAGCTCTATCGAGCTGGTCCCTTGTGAAAACCCAGCTCTTGAAATGTGGATCGGCGCAGTTTTCAAAATCTCCTCGGGATGCCCCTCGAGAAAATAGTGTCCAAGCTCGTGCGCTACAGTGAACCTTCGAAACCCTTCGCTCGTGATATTGGTGGCGTAGAAGATGCCAACGCTCTCATCATGGAAGATGATCCCGCCGCTCACGCCAACCCGGCCGGGATCCTTTGGCTCGACAAAGATGTCTTCGGTCTCCGCAATCGCAAACAGATCAACGGGGAAAGCATCATAGCCTTTTTCTTTTGCTTTGAGTTCACCTTGGCGCCGCGCCATATGAATTCGGAATTTGCTCAACGACCTGACTTTCTCTGGTTCATGAGATCGATCATCATTTGGATGTGTTCTCGGTCGTCATCCGACAAATTTTCTTCACCGCGAAAAGCCGTCGTTGCCCCGGCCATGTCGTTAGTCCTGCCGAGCAGGTAGTCTGATGTAACGCTTAATGCTTTGGCGAGGGTCCGAATGTTTGCAAAGGAAGGCTTGCGTCGTTCCTTCTCGAAATGGCCGATCGCTGATGGCTGTAACCCTGTTTTTGCTGCAAGCTCCGTTTGGTTGATCCCTCGCGCCTCTCTAGCTAGCCGCAACCTGTCACCGAACCCGCCGTTGGAATCCGTAGAATTTGACATGACGCTCCCGCATGTGTTACTATGACGATATCGTAGGACAAACGCCGCTTGCTCGCGGCTTCTTTTTTGACTTTCTATCCTACGAGAGCGTCAAAAACTGTAGGACGGATCGGGTAATCCGTCAAGCCTGAGGGGGCAGAAGAAGATGAATATCAGGACGAACCTCGAAGATTTCGCCCGCAGCCTGGAGATCGACCCTGTAGAAGCTGCGCTGATGGACGTTGCACGTGCCATCCAGATCACCCGCACGATGCACGACGAAGCCGATCGCCATTTTCGCGGGCTCGCTCAGCATGTCGACCGCCCTGGCAGCCCTCTCGAAGATTTGGTCCTTGAGATCTACCCTTCTGGCAGCTTTGCAATCCACGCCGCGACTCGGTCACGCCTGAAGACCGACCAGCACGACGTTGATGCCGTGCTCGAGATCGCGATCGCTCCTGGCACCGACCCGGCATGGGTGCTTGAGCAATTGTACAAAGCGATCAAGGGCGAAGAAGGCAGCAAGTACTACGGCTACCTGATTGAGAAAAACAGTCGCTGTGTCACGGTTACCTACCCGGACGGTGTCACGGTCGATCTGATGCCGGTCGTTCGCATCGATGGGGCACCAGAACGCGTGGCGACCCTGTTTCACTACAAGCCTGAGACGGACGACCGGTACCACAAGGAGATCAATCCGAAGGGGTTTGCCGATCACTTCAATGCTCGCGTCGAGATCAGCGAGGCGTTTCAGAAGCGCTTCGATGCGCGTCGTTACCTCGTCGATGGCGAAACCTACACCGAACTCGCCACGCGGCTTTCAAATGAGACGTCTGGTCTGGCGTTGCAAAAGGCAGATACCCAACCGATACCGGTGCATGTCCCGCTCGACCAGAAATCGCCTCGCGTGGTTGCCCTGCAGCTGATCAAGAGGTTCCGCGACAAACGATATCGCAAGCACGACGATCACCGTGGCAAACGCAAACCCCCGGCCGTCATTATCGCAGCGATTGCAATCGATGCCGGCCCTGCAAACGATAGTCTGGTCGATGAGGTGATAGCGATTGCCAAGCGGATGCGCTGGCAGATCCGCAATGCCGAACAGAACCTGCGGTTGCTGGAAGTTCGCAATCCGGCACACTACCCCGATCTCTTTACCGATCGGTGGCCGGCTCAAAGGAGCGACCAGCAACTTTGGGCGGCGGACTTGCTCACCCTCATCGAACGCCTCGAAAACCTGAAGCGGGTTGGCTTCGATCCTGCGGTTATCCAATCGACGTTCGACAATTTGTTCGGCGAAAAGGCCGGTGAGACCGCTCTGCAGGCCTATCATCGCGCACAGACTGTCCAGCTCGAACATAGTGCGCTCGGCATGACACCGAGCGGGCATTTGAAACCTGCGGCTCCAGTTTCGTCCCTAGCTGCTCCAGCTCTGGGTGCTGGGATCGCATCCGCACCAGGCCTCGTGAGGCCTGCACGCGCGAACACGAACATGGGGGGCACTGTACCTGATGATAACTGTTGGTGATCAGATTGCGGACATGGCCGATGTCTATCCCGAATGGTCATGCGACCGGCTGAGCCAGCGAACTTGTGTTTGGGAGGGGCACCTGCAGCCACACAGAACAACGTACCGGCTGAGGGTCGAATATACGGAACCCCTACTGCTCGAAGGTAGATCAAACCTGTACCTGCAGCCTCTTGTTGAGGTTCTTGAACCGACCTTGCAAAGGCGTTTCGGTAACGAAGAAGGGTCCCTACCGCATGTTTATGTATCACATCCGCGAACAGAGCGTACGGGGCCATTCCTCTGCCTCTTCGACGACGAAGCGGATCAGTGGTCGCCAGATGACCTGATCAGCAATACGACCATTCCCTGGGCGTCCAACTGGCTGAGCTGCTACGAAAGCTGGCTCGCTTCGGGAAAATGGTTTGGGACCGGCAAACACATCAGAAGTCAGTCAGGCGGGCGATCCAGGTTGGCGGTACTTATGGAGAGATTTCATGGCACAACCTCAATCCCGCCGCTCGCAGGGCACCATCTTTCACTGTCGAGATCAACTCGAATGGCCCGCAGATGATCTTCGCATACTGTCCATTGATGGCGGCGGCATAAAAGGCATTCTGCCTGCGGCGGTGCTGGCGGAATGTGAGCGTCGTTTCTTGAAGGGCGGTTCGGCAGCCAGCTACTTCGACATGATCGCCGGCACGTCAACCGGAGGAATAATCGCGCTCGGCATGGCAGCAGGAATGCGCGCAGAGGAGGTTTTGGAAATCTATATGCGCCACGGGTCGGAAATATTTCCCAGGCCTTGGACTCCTCCAACTCGAATTGGTCGCGCGATGCGATCCGCTTACCAGTTTGCCCGCGATCTTGCCGTTTATCGATACAACCGCGAACCCTTGGAACGAGCGCTTCGAGATCGCTTTGGCAACAGGACATTGGGCTCCGTCAATGTGCGTTTGAACATTCCCGCCTTCGATGGGTTCAACGAGGTCAACGTCCTCAAGACCCCGCACCACCCTGACTTCCGCCTCGACTGGCAGGAAGAACTAGTCACGGTAGCGCTAGCGACGTCCGCGGCGCCGACGTTCTTCTCGACCTACCGAAACGGCACCCGGCACTTTGCCGATGGCGGTGTTTGGGCGAACAACCCAGTCATGGTCGCGCTGGTAGATGCCATGAGCTGTTTCGACGTCGACAGGCACAAGATCGAGATCCTGAGCCTTGGCTGTGGCGATCAAGACCTTCGTATGACTGACGGTCAGATCAAGCGCGGTGGCATGTTCCACTGGAGAACTATCATCGAAACCGCCATGCACCTTCAGAGCCAGAACGCCCTAGGGCAGGCAGGACTGTTGATCGGGCGCGACCGCATGCTTCGTCTGACGACCGCTCCGACGCTCGAACCCATTGCACTTGATGACTTCGCACGGGCAAGTTCCGAGCTTCCGAAGCAGGCGAAGCGGCTTGTCGAGGAAAACGCCAAACACCTTGAGGTATTCTTTGATGTCCCTCGGGCTTGCGTTGCATTTCACCACGGACCGCGCAGCGTGTCAGGTGCGGCATAGGGTTGAGTTGGATCACATCCTCCAGCAGCATTGGAACCCCACGCTATAGAAATCACCGGTCTTTTCTTCATCGGAACGGCCGGTATTCATCCATAAAAGCGGCGACCTGCAGAAGATCCTGTATAGACGGGTTCTGGAGTCTACATTTTTTGCTCCTGCCCGATCAAAGCAGATCGGCGAACTGTTCAAGATCCGCTACAGTGGCGACCAGCCCTTGCTGTGTCAGGATCGACAGATACTCGTCAACGCTCTTGGGCGGGTTTTTGAGGCGCGCGCGAACTTTCCGCAGCGCGGAACAAACCAGACCAGGCGCGAGAGAAAGCTGGTTCCGGAAAAAGTCGTCGGGGTGCTGAGTTTCGATGCCGAATGGTGCAAGTGCCTCTGGTGGGAAGTCCTTCAGGTTCTGAGTGACGACGGCGTCACAGCGCCCGACGATAGCGGCCGCCAGAACGTGCCGGTCGTCGGGATCCGGCAATATGAGGGCCGGCACCAAGGCCTCATAGCCGGTGACTAGGCAGTCGCGTGTGGCCATGTCCATCAAGTCGCGGGTCCGCTCCAGCGCCGCCCGCTCGCGATAAGGTTCATTGCGTAGAAGGGCCTCGATCCATTCCCGATGGATGTCATCCGTCCACTTCGCCTTGAAAAGATCTGTGACAGCCAATTGCATCAGCGCGTCCCGCATTGGCGCGGGGTAGAGAACATTCGCGTCGAACAGCACCGTGTACTGGCTCATTTCGAGCCATAGCCCATGTCCTGGTCCTGTGCGTCGGCGGCCAGTTGATCAAGGACGGCTTCGCGCTCGCTGTCGATGGCTGCCTTGTACGACATGACGTCTTCCATACGGACGCGGCGATGCTTGCCGACCTTCCGATGCGGGATGCTGCCATCCTCGAGCAGCTTGATCAAGAACGGCCGCGAAACGTTCAGGACCTCAGCTGCCTGCACTGTCGAGAGCTCGGCATTCTCGGGTATGATGGTGACACCACGGCCGGCGGCCATCGCTTCTAGAACCTCCATGAGCAGCGCAACAGCGCCTGCGGGAAGTTCGATCGGTTCCATCTGCTCCGCGTCTGTAACGCGAAGCTTCAACGGTCCTCGGGTTGCCGCAAAGCGCGACAGAGCCTGTCCAGAGACACGCGCGATCGCCGCGTCCTGCGGGGTCGGTGGAAGATGCCGGTGTGCCAACATGTTCATGGTGGTTTCCTCTCCGTTTTCTGCTATCTACCACCATATATGAAATAAGTGCAACAAATGCATTAATTGCAGGAAATTTCCCTCACTCCCTACTGGCGCGCGGGTTATGGGGTTCGCCTCTGCCGCAGACAAGATCGGCGAAATCTGCAGCGACCTTCAGTTCGCTACGCGCCACATCCGATACCGTCCCTGCCCGGTCACCTCTCGGATCAGGCCATGCGCTTCCATCCAGGCGAGGTTGCGCTGGACGGCGGCGCGGCTGGCACCGGTCAGAGCTTCGGCCATCGGGGCGGAGACGAGTGGCCATTCGGTCAGAACAGCGCCCAAGGCGCGCGGGGTCTTTCCCGAGAGCGCGGTCATCTCGGTTTCCGCCCTCGCATACCATGCCTCGATATCGTCGAGGTGGCGCATTGCGGTCAAACATGCCGCCTCCATCCCCTCAAGCCAGCGCGCCAGACGGTCAGCGGTTGGGCCGCCGGCGCGCAGCCCCCCTGCCCCGCCCATGGCCAGCCCTCGGCGCTGACCCAAAAACTGCGCTACTATGCCGATCCCAAATTTAAGGGGCTGTTCGTCCCGCAGGACCAGTGATCCAAAGGATGAAACGCCATGTCTGACGAAGCTCCCGCTGACAAACCCGACCGCCCTTCCATTTCCCTTGATGAGTTGCGCGAAACGTTGGATCGGCTTGGTGATCTCTCGTTGGATTTGAACGACCGGGTGGAAGAACAGACGAAATCCATCAAACATGCCACGACCATGACCAATGAGGCGCGGCGGGCGGCGGAAGCAACAAAGCAACAGACCGATCCGGATCATTATGCAGAGTTCGCGGTCAGTCTGATTGATGACCGCATGGACAAAGCCATGGCGCAGATGAACGAGGCCAGCCAGGGGCTTTCCCAAGCATCGCATCAGGCGCAATCTGTTCTCAAGCAAACCGAAAATGACCTGAGCGCCACGCAGCGCCGGTTGTGGGAACGGGAACAGAAGCTCGATCAGTGGAAATCTCGGTGGTGGCTATTCGCTCTTGGAGCGCTCGTCGTGGCTCTGGCGATGACGGTCACGCTTCCCCGCTTTTTGGCAACCAATGAGTTTACATGCGAGCTGATGGTTGGCTTTGTCTGGACAGTAGAGTCAGGGAGAGGCGCGCCCTGCGTTAGGTGAGGGGAGTAGCTGTTGTCCGGCGGCTTTCGCTCTTTGCCGGTGCCTCAGTCCTCACCGTGGCCACGTTTCCTCATCCCTGCTCATCAAACCGGACGTGCGGTTTTCCCGCATCCG
>JAJDZT010000138.1 GCA_022824525.1 Silicimonas sp.
CACTCGTCAAGCACGTACGCGCCTTCATTCTCCCCGAAGTCGCTTCCCGGAACGTATCGGTATAGCCCTCCTGCCTGGCCGGCATAGGTCGCCCGTCCGGAAGCCGGAACTTCGGGCGGGAAGTCCGGATCGATTTCAGGGCCGTCCAGGATGGCATGCTGCGTCGTGTTCTCGAACGAGAGATCGTCAAGACCCTGATCGTGGAACTGCGCCCACCATCCGGCCATCAGGTAGTCGGCCGGATCGGCGCTGTCCCAGCTCACCAGGGCGTACACGACTGCAATACCGTCCTCGTTCTCCTGCACGAACGTCCAGTTACGGGCCTCGTGACCCGGAATGAACGTTTCATCGACCATGGTCGCGATGGCATCGTCCGTCGTGTTGACGGACAGGTCGGTGCCGTCATCAAGCGTCAGAAACACCCGCAGGTGCGGCCCGGAAAACTCCGTGTTCCTTGCGCGGCGGATGCTGCCTTCGTCTTCTTCGGGCATCTGGCTGCTTGTGCAGGCGCCTGCGGTCAGCAGAACGGCACCGCCGAGAAGAGTCGCGGTCAGTTTCATGTCTGGTTTCCCCGTTTCTGCCGGATGCGAGCTCCGGTCAGCATATGGCGCTTGGCGCTCGCTGCAACAGGACTTGACGCCTCTGCAGTGTCGTGACAGGGACGGGGTTGCCCGTCGCAAGACACTTGAACCCATGGTCTTCTCACGGCGGGCTTGCGGGTCGCGGCAATCGCCGCACGGACGGCACATCGGCAATCTAACCGTCGCGACCCGCTCCGATGCTTTTGCGACCGAAACTGTCAAGCCGCGTTTCCGCGTTCCGAGCGCGTGCCGTATTCCAGTGCGCGTCGATCCGGTGACGCCGTCCATCCGCCACCCCGCCCTGGAACGGGTTGACGGCACGGGCTTGCCGTGGCCGAATGGACCCGGCCCGTCGCCATCCCTGCCGGATGGACGCAACGGCGGGCCACCACCCGTTCGGGTGCGGCCGCGGCCGCGCTTCCCCATGAGCGGGGCCGCGACCCGAATGGACGCTTTGGTTTCTCTGGTGGCAATTTGTCGTTCTTTCACGATCTTCTTGCGTCTTGTGCAATGTCTTGGTCGCGTGCCGACCAACGGCCCAGCATTCGTTGGCCTTTCCGACCTCCCTGCACCAGTGTCCTCTTCGCCCCGTAATGTCGCCACAATCGCTTGATTTCGAAGGTCTGTCCTTCGTTGTCCGGTCCTGGCGCCCGTGCCGGCGGACCGCCTTCGTCTTCCGGACGCCGCCGTCCTGAACATGCGTTCATGCGGGGTCGACACCTTCAGCGGTTCGTCCATGGCCTCGGGCTGTGCTCTGTGAATGAGGGAATCCCTTCGAAACAACTTCGGAACGCCTCCCGGAAGTTTGACTGGCCGCATGCCACATTTTGCCGCTCGAACACTCCCTGCAACGGGTTTCAAAGGGTGTATCCGGATTTTTTCGCAGAATTTCCGAATTGAGGCTTGATCGGTGATTCGCGGGCTGTCTTGATGTCTTCAACGGCGCGGCCGTGGCAGCGTTGCCTCGGACCCGCCGGCAACAATGACAATCGAGGCAGGAAGACATCAGATGACAGACAGGCGGAACGAAGGCGGAGGCCTTTCCCGATGCCGGGATGCGGGCATTGCGGAGGCGTTGCTGAGGCTGGGTCCGGAGGCGGCGGTCGCGATCCTGTCCGCCGACTCGGCGTTCCTCCGTTCCGTGTTTGCCTGAATCCGCTCAAGGGTGGCCGACAGGTCGGCTTGCACGGTCTTCACGCAAGTATCCGAATCTGCAGTTCACCTCACTTTTCTGCTATAGGATCATGTCCAGTTCTGTTTGAGCAGGAACTGGTTCTTGAAGTTCTTGAGGCCGATCATCGTGTCGGTCTCCGCAACATCCGCTTGACCGTGGATGTGCCTTTGCAAGAAACGGGCAAGCCCGTCCTGATCGTCGCTCACGATTTCCACCAGCAAGTCATAGCGCCCGGAGACCCACAGCACGTAGACGACTTCTTCGAGCCGGCCAAGCCTTTCGGCCACATGAGCCGGCGTGGCATCCGAACCGACCCTCAAGCAGATTATCGCATTGGTCCTGTAATCGACCGCTCCCGGATCGACGATTGCCACGATCTTGATCTGCCCGGATTGCCGCATTCCGTTCACGCGGTTTCTGATGGTACCTTCCGAGACGTTGAGGGCTGTCGCGATTTCATTGAAGGGTCGCCGACCGTCTTCCTCCAGCATGCGCACGATCTGCCGGTTCAGCCCATCGTTTGGCGATGTCAGGTCGTTGCCTCTTCCCGGATCAGGCGAGGAGGCTTGGCGGCCATCCCTCTCTCCTCGCGCGCCAATGGGCGAACGGCCCGGATCCTTCCGTTTTGCCATTTTCGGATTTTCTGCTGTGATTTCGCTGTCGAAACTGCGCATTGCGCAACAATCTAGTGCCGTGTTACGATATCGTCAACACGAATCAGACGAAGAAGCGAGATTCGCAAGTGCCATGCTCTTTGCGAATGACGAGAGAGAGGATGAAGCGACCGTGATGTCGGGCCTGCGCGTCAAGGGAAGTGGGTATGCCGGATATGAGCGGACCACCATGCTCGACCATGACCGCGAACTGGCCGAGATCGGCCCGGGCACCGTGTGCGGCGAATTTCATCGGCGCTACTGGCACCCCATCGCCCTAACATCAGAAGTGGGCGAATTGCCGACGAAAGTCCGCGCATTCGGTGAGGATCTCATCCTGTTCCGCACCACGGTCGGCGAGATCGGGCTTGTTCACAAGCACTGCCCGCACCGCCGTGCTTCGCTTGAATTCGGCCGTTGCGAGGAAAAGGGAATTCGGTGCTGTTACCATGGCTGGCTGTTTGCCACGAACGGAGAGATTCTCGAAACTCCCGGGGAAGCGTCGGGCCCAGGCCCCGCTGCGGATGTCCGTGCCAGAACGCGGCTTGGCGCCTACCCTGTAGTGGAGTTCAAAGGGCTTGTTTTTGCTTATCTGGGCCCTGCGGGCAAAATGCCGGAATTTCCCTACTATGATGCATTCGACACTCCTGGCATCACCATGCGGCCCTACCGGGTCGATTACAATTGCAACTGGCTTCAGGTGCTTGATGCGATCATGGATCCGATCCATACGACGTTCCTGCACAGCCTGAACGGAGGCGCGCAGTTTTCCGAAGCAATGAAAGAAATCGGCGAACTACAGATATTCGAGCGCGGCCTCCAGTTCCTGGGCAGCAACACGCGGCGCGTCGGCGACCTCGTATGGGTACGCGTCAACGAACTGGTTCTGCCGAATTTCACTCAGGCGGGATCAGCCTATACCGCTGATGGCACTCGTGAACACTATTTCGGGCGGAGTTCCTTTACCCGGTGGGTGGTTCCTGTCGATGACCAACACTCCATGAGCCTGGCCTGGGGCAATTTTGGCGATCGGGGCGACCCGCATGAGTACAACACCAAGGAAGGCTGCGAACTGATCGAGCAGGGCGAGATCGTTGAACGCCCCTACGAAGAGCGCCAGCGCAGGCCTGCTGATGCCGAAGCTGTCGAAGGCATGGGCCCGATCAGTGCGCACAGGGGCGAGAACCTGATGCCCACGGATCGCGGAGTGGCGCTGTACCGGCGCAGAATCCGGCAATTGGTCCGCGACCTCGCCGAGGGCGAAGAGCCGCCGCAACCACAGCAATTCCAGGGCCAGGCAATTCGCACCTATGGCCAAGACACGATCCTGCGCCTGCCCGCGAAGAATGGCGATGATCGAAAGTTCCTCAATGCGGTGACCTCGGCCGTGATGAAGATGCAGTTCGCCGCTGAGGACAAGCCCTTGGAGGAACGCGACGCCCATATTGTCGCGGAACTCAAGAGGATGGAGAAAAGCGGCCTAGGGATCGAGTCCTGACGTCTTTCCCGCCATGAAGGGCGAGGGTGTTCGCCGGGCAGGGCGGGAAACTCGAATGCACGGTGCAACGGCAAGCCGGAAAGGCAAGGCGCTGCCTTGGGTGCAGGCAAGGATCTGCACCTCGACCGCCCAGGCAGACTTGGCCTTCGCCGTCAGAGCCTGGCCCGGCAGGTGCCGGTTCGAGGAAACCCTTCACCCTGCCCTCAGGCTCACGCATCACAGCCGAGGCAATCGAAGCCTCCAACGCGAACGTGCGGCGCACCAGGATCAAGTTGCCGCTGTCGGCATTGGGCAGAGATCGAGATCCATGCACTGTCTCGCCGGTGCCCGGACCCCCGGGATCCGGATCGGGAAACCATGACCGACGAGGTCGCCGCATGGCAGGAACGCCGCAAAGCTTACGCGAAGCCAGCCAACCGGCGGTTCCGGACAGAGGACGCCCGCATCAAGCCGAAGCCGCTGCATCCAACGACCCAGTGATGTCAGGATGGCGGCTCCGCGACCGGCTGCGCTGCCGACACGTTCCCTCCTGGCAAGAGGAAGATCGTCAGCCCACGCAAAACGTCTCCGAACGGCTTTATCCCGCATTGGCCGTGCAAGCGGCGCACATTCGCGCGCCGCCAGGGTTTCGCTTCATTGTCAACCGGCGGCTTCGCGTGCCGCAGCAATCCAGCTGTCGAACATCTCCCTGTTTCTTGCGATCCAGGCATCGACGTGGCCGTCAATGGCCTCGATTGAATCTTCGCCTTGTTGCATCGCGTTGTTTTGGGCCGAGACGTCATTGATGTCGATTTTCGCCAGTTCGAAAAGCCTGGCCGCCGCCGGGTTGTCCGCCAGAAACTCGTTGCTTGCGAGAATGCGCAGTTCGTTGACCGCGAATCCAAGCTCGCGCCCCTCGTAAACCGTATTGTCCGTTCGCCCATCCGGAAGCGAGGAATAGGGAACCTCGATCCATTCCACATCCTCTCCGGGCACCAGAACGCCTGACACCCAGTAAGGTGTCCACGTGTAATAGATGATCGATTCTCCAACCTCCATGCGAGCGACGGTTTCCGCAATCACCGCGTTGTAGGCGCCCTGATTGTGCGTGACCGTGTCACGCAGACCAAATTCGGTCAGGTGATGCTCGATGACGCGTTCGCAACCCCAGCCAGGTGGACAACCGGCGAGGTCGGCGGTTCCGTCGCCATCCGCGTCGAAGCGTGACGCGACGCCCGGCTCCGCGAGATTGCCGAGATTTGTCACGCCGGCATCAAACGAAGCCTTGTCGACCAGATATCCCTGCAAGGCACCGCTGATCAGATGTCCGACTTTGGTCATTACCTCGCTGCCGCCGGCCTCTTCGTAAAACGCCAGATGCAGCGGGTCCCAGTGCACGGTCGTGAAATCCCCGTCGCCGGAACCGATCGCCAGATGGATCTTTTGATATTCGACCGACTGAGGATCGCCGATCGTGTATCCCAACTCCTCCAAGGCGCGGTAGATGATCTGGTTTTGAAACCTTTCCTCCAGAACCGTGCCCTCGATGGGGCGCACGGTAATGCCCTCGCCAGGCGTGTCGCTTGCGGGCGCGGAACTGCCGAAAGCAAGGACCGAGGCGATTGCCATGAAACCCGTGTGGTGCATTTTCATTGATCAATTCTCCTTTTCCTGATTGTCCCGACTTTTTCCGTTCAGCGTGGCGGGACCTCTTCGCGCCGAACCGTCCTGCGGTTGTCTGTCCTTGAGACTTTCAAGAATGGCCAGAAGCAGGCCGACAGGCCCTCCCTGCCACCAATGGCGGCGTCCTCTCTTCCGACCCGACTGCGCGACCCCTTGCGTGATGCGGTCAAGCACGATGGCCAGGATCACGATCCCGAGGCCGCCAACGATCGCCTTGCCGGCATCCAGCCGCCCCATGGCGCGCAACACTTCGTTCCCAAGCCCTTTGACCGCGATCATCGAGGCGATCACCACCATGGACAGCGACAACATGATGGTCTGATTGACACCGGCCATGATCGTCGGCATTGCAAGCGGCAGTTCCACTTTGAACATGATCTGCAACGAATTGGCTCCGAACGCACGCGCGGCTTCGACAACGCTCTGGTTGACCTGCCGGATCCCCAACGACGTCAGGCGGATGAGCGGCGGAACGGCGAAGACGATCGTGACAATCACGCCGGAGACGTTGCCAATGCCCACAAGCATGACGACGGGCACAAGATAGACGAAGGCCGGGATCGTCTGCATCGTGTCGAGCACAGGC
>JAJDZT010000038.1 GCA_022824525.1 Silicimonas sp.
GCTCACATCGGAAAAAGGCCATGCAGGGGGCTGGAAGCTCGCGGTGCCAGCCGACAGCATTTCATTGGCGGACGTATATCTCGCCCTCGACGAACGGCTCGTATCCGGAGCCAGTCAAGACGACGAGCCATCCGACTGTAGTGTCGAAACTGGCCTTCAAGAACGTGTCGCGGAAGTGCTTGCCGAAATTGAGGCAAGCCTGGTGGAGCGCTTGAAGGAAACATCGATAAGGGACGTTCATCCGAAGTCATGCTCCTTCTGCAAAAGCCAGGCAACCCAATAGGGTTGTATTCGCGTCGGTTGCGAAGCGCAGGAGGCAGACCTTTAATGTCAAGAAGCCGAGCTTCGGCTTTGTTCGCGAACCCGACCTTGGATGCCCACCGGAGACCCGCAAGGCCGACAGAAAGCGTCAGATGGCCGGTTTGAGCCCAACTATGCTGATGCTGCGCCTGCGCACGAATGGCAGTTTGCGACAACGCGTCCTCAGTCCTTGAGGCATGTTACTTTATAAAATATCAAATCCAAAAGCTGAGGAAGAGGAAATGCGCAAAGAGGCCGCAATCCGGCAATCTGACATTCTTGACGTGCTCTCGTCCTCCGAGGCTCCCATGACGGCCTACCAAATCCTTGCGGAGCTACAGAAAGATGAGCCGGACATCGCGCCGCCAACGATCTATCGCGCGCTTACGGCCCTAACGTATCAAGGGCGAGCTCACAAACTGGAGACTCTCAAAGCCTTTGTGCCCTGTCGGTGCGAACACGACAATAGCGTGCCGTTACTGACCATTTGCGACGGCTGTGGGAGTGTCGAAGAGCACGACGGCGGGCCTCTTTTGCCGAAGCTGGACGCCTTGATTGCCTCAAGCGAATTCATACCCGACGGCTACACGATCGAATTGCACGGTCAGTGCCGGGTTTGCGCTCAATGATCAATAATTGCTCAATTTGAAAGGTTTGCCATGAAAAACTACGTCCCAGCCATTCTCGTATTGATGGCCAATCCGGCGTTTTCCGAAGACACCCGCCAGCTGGATGCTCATGAGCATGGCGTTGGCGAGTTGAACATTGCGATCGATGGCGATGCCGTTGCCATGGAGTTCCACGCTCCTGGCGCCGACATCGTGGGGTTTGAGCATCAAGCCACAAGCGCTGAAGACAGGGCAGCCATTGATGAAGCTGTTGCGATCCTTGCCAAACCCCTGGATCTTTTCGTCCTCCCGGCGGCAGCCGAGTGTAGTGTCGTCCAAGCAAGCACTGCGTTGGCAAGTGAAGACGGGCATGACGATCATGAGCATGGGCACGAAGAGCACGCCGAGGCTGAAGAGCACGACGGCCACGACCACGAGGAACACGCCAAAGTCGACGCGCATAGCGACCATGAGCATGAAGACCATGCGGAGGCTGAAGCAAGTCACACGGAGTTTCATGCGGATTACGTCTTGGCCTGCGGAAACCCAGGCGCTTTGACTGGCATCGAGTTTGCGTATTTTGAGACCTTCAAGAATGCGCGTGAACTTGAAGTTCAAATTGTCTCGGCGTCCGGAGCACAGGCTTTCGAAGTGGAGCGTGATGATCCTTCGCTCGACTTGCGTGGCATGTTCTAAACGTGTCTCCCAAAGACCCGATTATCAATGTCGAGGACGTCCGCTTCCGCTGGCCGGGACGGGCTTCATTCGCGTTATCCGTTCCGGGGTTTTCTGTTGCGAGAGGTGAAACCGTTCTTCTGTTGGGCGAAAGTGGCTCGGGTAAGTCCACACTGCTTTCGCTGATCTGTGGGACGATCACAGCAAATGCCGGACAGGTTTCCGTCGCTGGCAAGGACCTGTCAAAGCTCTCTGGTGGGCAACGCGACAAGTTCCGCGCTGATCACATCGGAATGATTTTTCAGCAGTTCAACCTGCTGCCGTTCGGGTCTGTGTTTGACAACATCGCATTGCCGCTTCGCTTTTCCCCGGAACGCCGCTCGCGGGTCGGCGACGTGCGCGAGGACGCGCGCACTCTCTGCTCGGCACTCGGCCTTCCGGATGTGCTGACGGAAAAGGCCTCGACCCTCTCCGTAGGACAACAGCAACGGGTTGCAGTGGCCCGTGCGCTCATCGGTCGTCCGCCGGTCATCGTAGCCGATGAGCCCACGTCAGCACTGGATGAGGCAAGCCAGTCGACTTTCCTCGATCTTCTTTTTGAACAGGTGAAAGCGCACGACACGACATTACTCATGGTCAGTCATGACCCACGGCTCGGCGCGCGGTTTGATCGCGTGGTCTCTTTGAGGGATATTACTCAAATCGAAAGAAGGGCAGCATGATCCTGCGACTTGCAATCGGCTCGCTTCGGGCGAGAGGGTTGACAGTCGCCATGACGTTGCTCGCTATTGGCCTCTCTGTGGCGCTTTTCCTTGGCGTCGAAAAGATGCGCACAGGCGCAAAAGCGAGCTTCGCCGACACTATCTCGGGCACCGATCTCATCGTCGGCGCAAGATCCGGTTCGGTACAGTTGTTGCTCTACTCCGTGTTTCGCATCGGTAACGCCACGAACAATGTCACGTGGGCAAGCTACAAGGACATCGCAGCACAACCCGAAGTCGAATGGATCATTCCGATATCGCTGGGCGACAGTCATCGCCAATTCCGCGTCATGGGCACCACAGCGGAGTTCTTCGAGCGTTACAAGTATCGGCAAGGGCGAGGGTTGGAGCTTTCGGAGGGAGCGTTCTTTACCGATCTTTTTGACACGGTGATCGGCGCGGACGTTGCAGCAACGCTCGGATATTCCGTCGATGACCCGATTGTCGTGGCGCACGGGATTGCGTCCTTCACAGAGCATAAAGACCAACCGTTTCGCGTCTCTGGCATTCTCAAGAAGACCGGCACGCCTGTCGACCGGACAGTGATCGCGAGCATGGAAGCGATCGAGGCAATCCATGTCGATTGGCAGAACGGCGCGCAAATCCCCGGCCAATCCACGCCGGTCGATGTGATCAGGCAAATGGAACTGACCCCCAAGGCGGTCACGGCGGCGTTGATAGGTGTGGAAAGTCCCCTTCAGACCTTCGCGCTTCAACGCCAGATTAACGAGTATCCCGAGGAACCCTTGCTTGCCATATTGCCGGGCGTCGCGCTTCAGGAGCTTTGGGCCATTGTCGGTGTGGCCGAGACCGCGCTTCTCGGGGTTTCCGCTATGGTGGTCGTGACCGCACTTATCGGGATGATGGCGACGATATTCTCCAGCCTCAACGAACGCCGCCGCGAAATGGCGATCTTCCGCGCCATGGGGGCCCGCCCTTCGACAATCGTGGGGCTTCTCGTGCTGGAAGCCGTCCTGACCGCTGCCGCCGGCGCAATTCTGGGCGTTCTGCTGCTCTATTGCGGATTGACCATTGCCCAACCGATGATCGACAACGCCTTCGGCCTATGGCTACCCATTGAAGCCCTCTCTCTTCGAGAGCTTTGGGTCTTGTTTGGCGTGGTGGTCGCTGGCGCGATTGTGAGCTTGGTGCCTGCTGTCCGCGCCTACCGTCTTTCGCTTGCCGATGGTATGATGGTGCGCACATGAACATCACGCGTCGACAAATGATTGCGGGCGGGTTTGCCTGTTCGGCTTCCACCAAGCCCTCGCTTGCCGAGACACCGTTGGAGATTGGCTGGGAAGACCTGATCCCGCCCGGCGTTCCGTATTCCGAGATTATAGCCGAAGGCGAATTAGATGAACTCAACGATACCTGGAATCCGATCTTCGATGCCAATGCGACGAAACTGAACGAGGCGTTGAACGGCGCGCTTATCCGTATGCCGGGGTTCATCATCCCCCTTGAGATAAGCAGGAAAGGTGTCACGGATTTCATTCTCGTGCCCTACGTCGGTGCTTGCATTCACGTGCCACCCCCACCGCCGAACCAGTTGGTGCTTGCGCAGACCGCCGAGCCCTGGCCCGATGACGAACTTTGGGACCCGGTTTGGGTGGTGGGCAGGATGAGCACACGGTTGCAATCTACCGCACTTGCCCAGACTGGCTACGCACTTCGGGTGACGTCGATGGAGACGTACGAGTGGTGAGTGTTTGGACGCGACGTATGACCTTGGCGATGCTGTCGAGCGCGCTGGTTTGGCCTCGGTCTCTTCGGGCAGAGAAGGTCATTGATCTTGAGTGGGACGACCTGCTTCCCGAAGGCGAAACGACCATTCCGCGTGCCCTTCGCGGTTTGATCGAACATGACGGCCCGGACTTGTCCAGCCAGCAACCGCCTTCGTCTGGCGCGCGGACCGATTGGAACGGTCGGACCGTGCGATTGCAGGGGTTCATCGTTCCCATCGACTTTGAAGGTACGGCGGTCACAGCATTTATTCTTGTGCCCTTTGTCGGGGCGTGCATCCACGTCCCGCCGCCGCCTGCCAACCAGTTGGTATTTGTGACAACCGAAGAACCCTACGACAGCAAGGGCCCATACTCTCCGGTGAACGTGACGGGCATTCTTGGCGTTTCCGCGATCTCGACGCATGTTGCGCAGATAGGCTACGCTCTTTCCGCCGAAGAGATTGAGCCTTTTCGAGGCTAGGTCTTTTGGAAGCGGACATTCGGAATGTAGATTTCAATGACGGCTTTGTCCCGCATTGCCGACCTTGGGTGCCTTCGGGCGGTCCGCCAGGCTGACCGAAACCGTCAGATGTCCGCTTTGAGCCCTACCACGACATTGGTTCAGGGCGTGGCATCGGTCTTTTGGGCGGCTAGCAGACCTTCGCTGCGGTTGAATTCTCGTTGCCGTCGGTGGTGCAAAGCTGAAATTGGATCTTTGGGATAGCCAAAATGCGCACGTTGGTTTCGCAAAATTCTTGCACAATTGAAGCTAGAAGGACACGTCGTCGCGGGAAATCTAACAGGAGTGTTGTTTGGCGCGCCTGGATTTGCCATGTGACCGTCGTGTGGGCGGCATACGTATCTTTGCGGAGACGGACATGAAACGCGTAGTTCTTCTTGTCGCTCTCTTTTTTGTTGTGGTCGCCGGAAGCTGGTTCTTTGCATCCGGGCCAACGACCTCGCTTCGGATCGTCTCAGGTTCAGAAAACAGAGCTCTGGAGCCAATAATCCGTCGCTGGGGCGCAGAGAACAGCGTCGAGGTAAACTTAACCTACCTTGGGTCCGTCGACATTGCGAGAACATTGCAAGAAGGTTCTCAATCCGAGTTTGATGCCATTTGGCCCGCGAATTCGATATGGATTGAGTTGGGAGACAGCGAAAAGGTCGTAAAGCACGAAGCGTCAATCCTCCGTTCACCCGTTGTGCTTGGGGTCAAGACCTCAATTGCGCAAAAACTAGGTTGGATTGGACGCGATGACGTCGCAATCGAAGAAATACAGAGCGCGGCAGAAGCCAATGCGTTTCGTCTCGCGATGACATCGGCAACACAATCGAACTCTGGCGCATCTGCCTATATCGGATTTCTCTATGCGCTTTCAGGCAATCCGGACGTTCTGACAGGCGATCACCTCGCCGACGAAGAGGTGCAGGCGAAAACAAGGGACCTGCTTGGACAAATGGACCGATCTTCCGGCTCTTCTGGCTGGTTGAAGGACAGTTTTGTCGAAAACATGCAGAGCTTCGACGCCATGATCAATTACGAAGCTCTCATCATCGAGGCCAATCAGGTGCTTGAGCAGCGCGGTCAGGAGCCGCTCTACGTTGTTTACCCGGCAAATGGCTTGTCGGTGGCGGACAGCCCGCTTGGTCTGATCGACAAAGGAGACGCGGACAAGGAGAAGGCATTTCTGGCGCTGCAAGAGCATCTTTTGTCGGACGATGTGCAGGATCAGTTGTTGTCACTCGGTCGACGCGCCGGTTTACTGGGGCTTTCGGCAGACCGCGCGGACCCCGAGGTTTGGCGCAAGGAATGGGGCATTGACCTTGACCGCGCCATCGCACCAGTTCCGGCGCCGTCAAGCGAAGTGATCCGCGAAGCACTGACCCTCTACCAAACCGATTTGCGCAAGCCGTCCTTGACGGTATGGGTGCTGGATATTTCCGGTTCAATGGAAGGCGAGCCGCTGGCTGAATTGAAGACGGCGATGGGACTCTTGCTGGATCCCGACGCAGCGGCAGTCAATCTTTTGCAACCGTCCCGCCGCGACGTAACTGTTATTTTGCCGTTTAACAGTGGTGCGTTGAGCCCGTTGACGATCGAGGGCGCTGACCCGAGCGCCTTGCGCGATGCCGCGCGCCAAGTAGACCGTTTGCGTGCCGGCGGTGGGACGGACCTCTACGGCGCGGTCATTGTGGCGTTGGAAGAATTGAGCAAATTTCATCAAGACGGAACGCTTTTCGACTACCTGCCTGCTATCGTCGCGATGACCGATGGGGCGTCAGACGCCACAAACCGAAAGGCTATGCTGGACGCGCTGCAGACCAGTGGCTTCGGCCTTGATGTGCCGATCCATTCCATCGCGTTCGGAAACGCGGATACTGATCAGCTTCGAGAGCTGAGCGACGCAACAATCGGCCGCATGTTCACGGCGGGGAGTGACTTGGCCAAGGCGCTTCGGTCGGCAAAAGGGTACAACTGATGCAACTCTCCGAAGGACTGCGCCAAACCCTGGCCGGCAGCGTCGCCGGAGTCGCCTTTCTGGGTTTGTTTTTCGGTGTGCAACTGGTCTGGTGGGTCTCATTCTTGGCCGCCGTGTTTGTCTTTGGCGCGGTACTATTGATCGTTGTACGTAAACCAGATGCAGATGAGGTGGTATTAACGGGCCGCACCACAGAGGCTGATGTGCGGGAGGCTGGGAAGATCATGTCACAGGCGGCTGATCGTCTGGAAGCTGCGGCCAAGCGCTTGAGCGAGCCTAACGGTTCGACCATCTTTGCGATGTTGGAGCATGTGCGCTCGATCCGTGCCCAAGTCATGGCTGACCCCGAGGATTACCGCCGAGCGCGCCGGTTCATCACGTCTTACCTCGACAACATGGTCGATACGGTCGAGCGGTTTGCAGAGCTTTCGGAGAAGTCGCGCGGTCGACATGAAGAGCGCTTGGCGCCGCTGTCATCAAAAATTGAGAGCTTCGTACCAGCGTTGGAAAAAATCGACACGGCGTGCCTTGAGCATGACTTTGTTGGGCTCGAAGCTCAGATCGAAGCATTGGCCGCGCAGATGAAACGAGGATGAGGTTATGAACCGAACGTTGATTGGTGCTCTAATTCTGGGTGCCGTGGCTGGCGGCGCCGCGCTTTACGCAAATCTGGATCTCACCGGGTTGACACGCTCGTTGGATCGCAAGGAGCCGATTTCACTTTCGATTTATTACGGGGGCGAGAAATCTGCGCTTCTGAGCAACCCCGATGTGCAGGAAATTATTGAGAACCGGCACAAGATCACGCTGAACGCCACCAAGGCAGGGTCTATCGAAATGGTCACGACGTTGCCCTCCTCTGGGCGAGATTGTCTTTGGCCGTCGAACATGGTGGCGGTTGAGCTGGCGCGTGACAGTGGGCGGACCGTATTGTCGGACGAGACCATCTTCAACTCGCCGATTGTCTTTTACGCCTGGGCTGAAGTGGCGGACGCTTTGGTCAGCAAAGGTTTCATTGCCAAGAGAAACGATGGCTTTTTGACTGCGGACGTGAACGGGATTGGCGACCTGATCGCAAGCGGCGCGCGCTGGCAGGATGATCTCGGATTGAACGTTTATGGCCCGTTCAAGATCTTCTCCACTGATCCGTCAAAATCCAACTCTGGCAATATCTGGTCGGGCTTGCTTGCGACGACCCTGAACGATGGAACTCCGCCGAACGAGGCGGACCTGCCGGCCCTTCTGCCGAGGCTTAAACAATACTTCGACGCCATGGGCCACATGGAGGCAAGCTCGGGTGATATCTTCGCAAACTTTTTGAAACAAGGGATGGGCGCGCGACCAATCATTGTTGGTTATGAAAACCAGATGGTAGAATTTCTCGCCGAGAATGCGCGCCTTGCGGATGATATTGCGGCCCGTGTTCGGGTTATTTATCCCGAGCCGACAATCTTTGCCTCGCACCCTCTCATCTCACTGACCAGCGATTGCAGTCGTTTGGCCGAAGCCTTGACCGATCCTGAGCTCCAGCAAATTGCGTGGTCAGCCCACGGATTTCGCACCGGTCTGATTGGCGTTGAGAATGATCCGGCGGCAATAGGTGTCGCAACCTTGCCAGATACAGTGAACCTCGTCGTGCCTATGCCGTCTGCCGATGTGATGGAGCGCATTATCGAAACGGTGCGGTGAACTAACGCGTGTGAAGAACGAAACAGGCCAGCATCTGAGCGACAGACGCTGGCCTTCAGAGTACTTATTCAGCTTTCACCGAAAAGAACATCGTTTCACCGGAGTGATCGTCGACGCCGTCGTTGTCGGTCGAGACCCACATTGTGCCGTCCGGAGCAATCGCCAAGCCTTCGACCTTGTCCAACACATAACCACCTGTCGATGTGAGGTAGGGCAGAAGATCAACAACGACCTCTGGCTCCATTACAGCCGGGGTTTCCCCGACGGGCACCATTCGGTCCATTTCGCTCATTGGGACGCGGGTGATCAGCTTTGTCACCGCGCGGGCGTCGTGCTGATTGTCGCGCTCGACAAAATACATGTGGTCTCCGTGCGCGACGATTTCTGACAGCCCCACCCAACCGGTCGCGGGCTCGGTCTTTTTGTAGTGGATGACCGACCAATCTTCGGTTTCAAGGTTGTATCCCAGCACTTTGGAGTGGTTGGCCGGGTCGTCGCGCCACTCGCGCTGAACCGCGATGTAGAGCATCTCACCTACGCGCGTGATGCCTTCGAACCCGAACCGGCGTTCAACCGCCAGAAGTTCCTCGGGTAGCGGGACATAGTCTTCCAGCGCACCGTCAGCGCCCACGTGGTAGATGGCGTGTGGCACAAGACGGTCCGAGCGGCCTTCGGACGCAATCCAGAACCCACCTTCGCCATCCAATGCGATGCCTTCCATGTCGAAAAGCTGGGCCGGTTGACCTTCGCGGGTGATGCGGATCGCATCGACAATCTGCGCTGGCGTCTCAGAAACATCGATATGGAAGACGGTCGGCTGCATGCCATAGAAGCTGTCCGAAACAGCATAGATGGTGCCGTCTTCCGCCATCACCTGACCCGAGATGGCGCCCCAGCCGGTCAGTTCGTCCATGCCGGCAGAGGTTAGGTGCGGATAGCTTGCCTGACCGTCTTGATATTCGAACAGCATCACATGCGCGCGCGGGCCAGCATCGTCGACTTCGTTCGCTGAGACCAGAAGGTTGCGTTCGGGGATGGTCACGTACCCTTCCGGTCCGATGCCTGAGGGCAGCAATTGTTCCAGGACCGGGTTGGCCGGGTCTGTCACGTTGTAAACCCCGACAATCGAGGAACGTTCTGCACCGACAAACACATACGGTGTGCCGCCAAAGACATCGAAGGTGACGCTTTCCGGCTCGACGCCCTTGTTGCCTGAGCGTTCTTCCGGGTAATGGCCCACTTGAATGATGGCGTGCTCAAACTCGACGCCGCTTTCATAGACCACATCGCCGTCCTGACTGAAGATTGTCCAACCGCGCGAGCCGCCATCCATGTCGCCTTCGTTGGCGGTTGCGAAATGGGTGTTGTCGATCCATGCCACCGAGTCCGGTTCGCGCACAACCGTGATGGTTTCGTCAAAGACCAACGCGCCTTCTTCATCAGTATCGACGCCTTCCAGTGTGACTTCGCCCGCCGAGAAGTGGCTCAGCACGTTACCATCCGCCGCGAGGACAATCATGTGATTGTTTTCCTGAAGCGTGACGACGATTTCCTTCTCCTCGTTGATCGCAACGAACTCGGGTTCAGGGTCTTCCGGCGCAATGTCGGCCAGCCCAGTGATGTCGGCGGCGATCAGGCCGTCGCAGGCAAGTCCACCTTCTGACGTCGGAACGATTGCAACAAAACCGGCGGGCATCTGTCCGACGCGGCCTTCACCTAAATCTTCGTCGCGCTCGTTTTCGATGGCCACTGCAACAAAGCTGCCGTCCGGCGATACTGCAACGCTATCCGGTTGCCCTCCCAGATCGCAGGACGCGAGCACGGATTGTGTGTCTACATCAATGGCGTGAAGGACCCCAGAGACATTGATGAAGTCTTCCGACGTGTTCTCACCCAGATAAGCCGTGGTGCCGAAGACCGACACGCTGGTTGGCTCGCCTGCGAGTTCGATTGCGCCCTTGGCCACCGGATTTGTGGGATCGGAGATGTCAATGAAACCCACCACTTCAGCCGGACCGTCGGTATAAACCAGTGTCATTCCGTCAGCGGTCGCAGATATGATCTCCGCCGAGCTTTCTTCAGCGTCCGGCGCATTTTCTGCGACCATGAACGAGGCGATACGGTTGAAATTCATCTCTTCCGACATCGCTGGAGCGGTGGCCAGCGCGATGACGGATGTCAGTGTAGCTACTCGAAGACTCATGTTTCCCCCGGAAATTATTGTGAAGAATGGTTTTGAACCGCACGTGGCGTGTTAAGCGCGAAAAAGGTAACGCTGGCATGACAGTTGCATGACAGAGTGTGAAATTGTCCGGCGGCCTTGACACTTCGGGCAACTCTTGGCGCAAGCGGAGAAATTTGCGAAACGATAGGTCAAGAAGAAGCGGTGGAAGCAGCGCCATTACTGCCAATAAGTGTATGGCGCAGGAGCCAGACCGGACACGCTCCAAACCACGGACGAGTGTCCAGTGGTGATCGTCCACCGATGCCATCAGCGGTCAGAGATACTGGTGCCAAGCGTTGATGAACGAAACCCGTGTCACCGCAGCCAAAGCGGAGAGGACGGCGACAATCCTGTGTCCAGCAGTGAGTGCGACGGGTCAACACCTTCAAATTTCCTGTCTCGAAAACTGCTGGGGGTAGTCTCCTTAAGTGTTGGCGGAGGAAAAGAACCCGCAACCGAGTTTCTAGATGGAGAGAGTGACTCCAGTAAAGCTTTTGGGCAGGCAACCTGTCGCGACGACACCGAACTTCTTCCCGTAGCGAGTCCAAAACACATTCCTCGATGCGTCACGAAACGGACAGAATTTGTGGGCAACACTTGCGTACCAGTTTGGCAAAAGGTGCGGCCACAGATGTATACTTTGTGTTTCAGCGTAGTCTGGACAGCGTTGACCGCCGTCGGTGTGATCTATCTTTGGCAGGAACCGGACTTTGCGCAGCAATCGCTTCTTTTCAGGATAATTTTTTGTGCAATGCCCTTCGCCGGCCTCCCGTTTGTCTGGGGCAGCATTCGTAAGCTGCGTCGGTTTCGAAATGTACGTCGCGTGGAGGTTTCCGGTGTGCCTGAATACGTTTGGACGGAGCTGGATGGTTCAGAGAAGCGTAGTACAACCGACCCAAGACCAGCTTGGGAAAAGGATGACCGAAACTTTGCTGACTGAGCTTTCAGAAAACAGCGCGTTAGATTATTTCAAACAACATCGTTTTGAAGTTGCTGCTGAGCTATCCAGCGCTTTATTGCATTCGGTCTTGCACCAGAGAACTCCGCCGAAGCAGCTTCATTGTAGCGATTGCTTTTCGGATTGAAGGGGCGTGCGCTCCTCTGCCCATGTGCATCAATCCAAACGCATACAACGACACCATCGCCATCCGTCTCAGCGACGTAGACAGTCTTCTTTTTCCGCATCCCACCCATCGGCTTCTTGTAAACCTTTTGCGACGGTAGCAATCAGAGCCGCGCGTGTCAGTAGGAAAAAAATCGCCCAATAGAAGCTGCGAGCAACATTGGGTTTTGGTGCGACGGAATCTTCCGCTGGGCTGCCAATGTTTTGCAAATACCGATCGATCAGGCCAGGACAGCCAGGAAGACGCTAGCATAGACCAGAAGCGATCCCGCCAAAACGAACACGTGCCAGATTGTGAAGTGAAATGGCAGGTTCTGCCAGAGGTAGAAGCATATTCCGATCAGGAACGTGACCCCTCCGAGCGCCAGTAGAATGAAGGTTATGTTCGGCAGGTCGGACATCATGCTCTCGGCGAGAAGCCCAACCGTCATTCCTAAGCCGATGTAAAGAGACAATGCAATCCAGCGGAATCTATGGGGTGAGACCAATTTCAGAGCCACACCGAGGCAGGCCAAGGCCCAGATGCCAGCATCATTTTCGCGGCCGCTGCCTGAAATCATCGACAGGGCGGTATAAGTCCCCGCGATCTTGAGAAAGATCGCCGCGTGGTCGAGGCGTTTCAGCAACCATTCCCATTTTGGATGCGGGAAGATGTTGTAGATGGCAGAGAAGACGATTACCGCCGAAACCGTGCACCCATATGCGCAAGAAGGTGTACGTCGCCGAGACGGATGCAAACGGAGGTGTGGCCTGTGTTTGGGTCTCATTACCACGAGTTCGAGGTGCATGTGTCTTAGACCGAAACAGCACATCTTTGATCCCGCCGAACCGGCAGAGTTTTCCGGGCAGGATGCACGAACGATCGCGGCATGGTTGGTCGTGCAAAAAATGGATCAAGCGCACTCCGATAGCTTTCCATCCAGCGGAAAAACACTCGCTATCTGAGATTGGCGAATTGGCGCACCAGGTCGAACTCCATCTTTGGTTTGGGAACAACGAGGCAGGTGCGAAATGCCTCCGGAAGTTCGATGATCGGGACCTCCACCAAGCGATCTTCTTTGATCCCGCTTCCCTCAAGGAAGATGCCGACACCAACGCCTTGCAGGATAGCCTCCTTCATGACGGGGAAAGTCGTGGTTCGAACCACTCGTGACCGTTTGATAGAATGGTCTAAGAATGCTCTGCCAACGACCCGCTCTGTGAGTGAGCCGCGTTCCGGCAAAAGCAGGACCTCGTTCTGTACGTCACGCAGCGACACTGAACGCCTTTTGGCAAGTGAATGCGCTCTCGGACAAATCAGAACGAAGTGCGCCCGCTCCAGTTCCGAGACATACAGGTCACCACTTACGGCGGGCGCCGTTACGATCGCGACATCGACTTCGCCTGACCTGCAGAGCCGCATCGCGGTCGTCCAATCGTAGAGTGTGAACTCGACCTCAACGTCCGGGAAAAGTTCATTGAACTCTTCGATGAGCTTCAGCGCTGGCTGCGGGGCGTTCGCGATGACCGTCAAGTGGCCAGCACCAGCCCTGGAATAGAGCGCGATTTGCGCCTCTATCCTCTCGTCGAGCTGCGTAAGTTCTTCAGACAAGGTTATGAACGCACGCCCGGTTGCCGTGAGTTCGCTGCCATCTCGGCTGCGCACCAACAGGCGGGTGCCGATCCGCTTCTCCAGTCCCGAAAGATGCTGTGTCACGGCGGATTGCGAAACACCGAGTTTGCGCGCTGCCGCGGCAAGGGTGCCTTCGCGGGCGACGTGCGCAAAGGCGCGCATTTGATGGAAGCTGGATGACATACTGACCCCATTTCAGCCAAACTTTAGCTTGTTTAAGTCTCACTTATATGACGTCACAAGCCTGAGACCTCGAATCATTAGCTTTGCCTCAAACCAGATTGGGGGGCGCCGTGGCGCAAATCGAGCTCAAGGCCATCACGAAAGCATTCGGTGAGACTGAAGTGCTGAAAGGCGTTGATCTGAGCATCTCGGAAGGGGAGTTTGTTACGCTTGTCGGCCCATCCGGATGCGGTAAGTCAACTCTTTTGAGGATCCTGGCGGGCCTCGAAGCCGCCAGCAGCGGACAGGTTGTCATTGGCGGCGCGGACATGACGCATATCCGGCCTGCGGATCGCAATCTGGCGATGGTGTTTCAATCCTATGCACTCTACCCGCACCTGACAGTTGCCGAAAACATGATGACGCCGCTGAAGATGCGCGACCTTTCGCGCGGCCAACGCCTGCCCATCATCGGGCCGATGATGGCGCGTGCGCGTTATCGCGAACTAATGAACAGTGTGCGCGAGGCGGCTGAGACCCTGAAAATCGAACCGCTTCTTGGCCGCAAGCCAGGCCAGCTCTCTGGCGGGCAAAGACAGCGGGCAGCCTTGGGCCGCGCCTTGGTGCGCAATCCCGTCGCGTTTCTGATGGACGAGCCGCTGTCCAACCTCGACGCCGCGCTCAGGGTGCATATGCGCACCGAACTTGCAGAGCTCCACCGCAGGCTGGGCACAACATTTGTCTATGTGACGCATGATCAGGCCGAGGCCTTGACCATGTCGGACCGGATGGCCGTCATGAGGGAAGGACGCATCCTCCAGGTCGGTCCGCCGGAAGAAATCTACAATGACCCGCAAAGCGTTGAAGTTGCGGAGTTTGTTGGCTCACCTCCAATCAACCTCTTGCCTGGCGAAGTGAACAGTTCCGGACAAGTGACGCTTCTAGACGAGGTCTTGGGACAGGTAGAGAGGCGTCATGCCGGACCGGTTCTGATCGGGATGCGACCAGAGACACTAGTACTCGCACCACGGGGCTTGGAAGCCCAAGTGAAGCATCGCGAAAATCTCGGTTCAGACATCTTTCTGCATCTAAAAACCACTTCGATTGAGCGGCGCATGCTCGTGCGGGTGTCTCCCGGCACCCCGGCGCAAATCGGTGACCGCGTACACTTGGCAATAGATTTCGAGAAGGTGATGGTCTTTGGCCAGACTGGCGACCGACTGCCTTTTGCGGCGCGCGTTCTGGAAAAGATTGCCTGATGCCCCGGAGCAAAGCACATCTCTGGTTCGTCGGGCCTGCTCTCTTCCTGATGTTCGCGATCCTGATCCTTCCGATCCTGTTGGCGGGGACGTTGAGTTTCACAAACTATTCGCTTGGGAACACAGCTGCGGATTGGGTCGGATTCGAAAACTACGAGAGGATCTTCACGCGCTCGACCTATGAAAAGATGTTCGGTGCGACGTTCCGTTACGTCTTCTTTGTTGTTCCTCTTACCGTTGGCCTTGGTTTGGGCGCAGCGCTTCTGATCAACTCGTTGACGCGTTTCGGCGATCTCTACAAAACCATCTACTTTTTGCCAGTGATGGCCGCGCTCATTGCGATGGCTATTGTTTGGGAATTCGCGCTTCACCCGACAATCGGCATCATCAACGCGACGCTTGAGCGAGGCTGCGGCACGTGGCTCGAGGCTTGGGGCTGGTTTGCGCGTGGGTGTGAGAAGACCTTTCCGCTTTGGCTGACCGACCGGGACTATGCGATCTGGACGGTAGCCTTTATTGGTGTCTGGCAGGGCTTCGGCTTCAATATGGTGCTCTATCTGGCGGGGCTGACTTCGATCCCTCGCGAATTGTACCATGCCGCCGAAATGGACGGGGCGAAGTCGGGTTGGGATCGGTTCCGACTGGTCACATGGCCCATGCTGGGACCGACGACGGTTTTCGTCGTGACCATCAGTTTCATTCGCAGTTTCCAGGTCTTCGACACGGTGGAGGCCTTCTACCCACAAGGCGGTGGCCCGTCGAAGAGCGTCTACGTGATGATGTTCGCGATCTACGAGAAAGCCATTCAGCAGAACCTGATGGGCATCGGCGCGGCGATCACGGTTGTCTTCCTCGGGTTCGTGATGGTGCTAACGATCATTCAACGCTGGCTGGTCGAACGGAGGACGCATTATGTCTGACGCCGCGCAATCGTCCACAACGATCTCGGTATCGACTTTCCGGTTCTCGACGGCTGAGACCGCGAAGCACGTAGTCCTCATCCTTGGCGCGCTGATCGTGCTTTTGCCCTTCTACGTGATGGTCAGTTATTCGTTCAAATCGCCGTCCGAAATAATGCAGAACACCGGCGGCTTCTTTGGCAGCCAAGAGCTTTTCCGGGACGACTTCTGCATAAAGCTCGGCAATGCCGCCGAGGACTGCATGGTCCGTCCATTTATCTACAACTACACGACCGCTTTCGAGAAAGCACCGCTGATCCGTTACCTGATGAACGGCGTGATCGTCACGGTGTCGATCTTCCTCATTCAGGTGATTGTGGCGCTGCCCTGCGCCTATGCGTTGGCAAAGCTGCGGTTCTGGGGGCGAGACGCCGTGTTCGGACTGGTTCTGTTCTGTCTGCTGATCCCAGTCCACGCCATCGCTCTGCCGCTTTACATCATGCTCGCCAAACTCGGTCTCACAAACACCTACGCCTCGCTTGTCATTCCCTGGACCATCTCGGTCTTCGGCATCTTCCTGATGCGCCAGTTTTTCATGACGGTGCCGGACGACCTGATCGACGCCGCACGAATGGACGGGATGGGCGAGTACTCAATCGTCTGGAACGTCATGCTGCCGACCGCGATCCCAGCACTTCTCGCGTTTGGCATCTTCAGCATAGTCGCACATTGGAACGATTACTTTTGGCCGCGCATCGTGATCACCGGCAATCGCGACCTCTTCACGCCACCGCTAGGGCTGCGCGAGTTCAAGGGCGATGCCGATGGCGACAATTTCGGGCCGATGATGGCAACCGCCTGCATCATCGTCACCCCGCTGATCGTTGCCTTCCTGCTGGCCCAGCGCCGCTTCATCGAAGGGATCACACTATCCGGAATGAAATAGGGTGCGTGGTCGCCCACGCACCCAACCGACATCCCGTCAGGGATACCAACCCGGGGTCTGCCAATCGCCAAACCGTCAGTCCCCAGCAACAGGAGAGAGTAATGAAAAAGCTCACCACTGCAATCGCTCTTTGCTTGGCCGTAGGCCCTGCACTGGCAGAAGACAAAATCGTCGTCGAATTTGGCTACCCTTACAGCCACCTCTTCGACGTGACTTATGAGAAAATCCTGCCGAAGTTTTACGAGCAGCATCCGAACATCGAAATCAAGATGCGCGCGACGTACGAGTCGTACGAGGACGGCACCAACACGATCCTGCGCGAAGCCGTCGCCGGGACGCTGCCGGACGTGACCATGCAAGGCCTCAACCGTCAGGCGATCCTTGTAGAAAAGGGAATCGCAAAGTCGCTGGAACCGTTCATCGCCAAGGAAGCCGACTTCGCCAAAGATGGCTACCATAAGGCCATGCTCGACCTCGGAACTTTTGAAGGTGACGTCTATGGTCTGCCGTTCTCGATCTCGCTGCCGGTTGGCTACTACAACATGGAGACTATGGCGAAGGCGGGCTACGACGAGACCAATCTGCCAACCACTTGGGCCGAAGTCATCGAAGCCTGCGGTAAGCTGAAAGAGGCAGGCGTTGAAAACCCGATGTTCTGGGGCTGGAACATCACCGGCAACTGGTTCCTGCAAGCTCTGATGTGGAGCCAGGACAAGCCGACCGTCATGGGCACCGATTTCACACTGGACGAGCCGGAAGGCCTGACCGCCCTCAACACCATGAAAGATCTGTTCCGCGGTTGCGAGATGCAGAATCTTGAATGGAAAGCCGCCCTTGCCTCTTTCTCCGCAGGAGAGATCGGCATGATGTACTGGTCGACCTCTGCCGTTGGCGCGGTAGAACGCGCGATGGACGGCTTCACGCTGGTGACGAACGAGTATCCGGGCATCACCGCAGACGGTCCGATGGGTCTGCCCGCCGGTGGTAACTCTGCACTGCTGGTTTCCACGTCCGAGGATCCGGCCGAGTTGGAAGCCGCCTGGGCCTGGCTCAAGTTCATCACTTCGGGTGAAGGCGCCGCCGACGTGGCCCGGACGACCGGCTACATGCCGCCAAACCAGGCTGCCAACGAGATCATTCTGAAGGACTTCTACGACGAGAACCCTGCCAAGGCGACGGCCGTGCGCCAACTGCCGCTCCTCAGGGATTGGCAGGCCTATCCGGGCGACAACGGTCTGGCCGCAACACAGGTCATTTATGACGGGATCGAAGGCATCGTGACCGGCGAATATGACGACATGGAAGAGCTTCAGCAGGAACTGAGCGAGGAAGTTCAGGACCTTCTGCCGTCGGGCTCCTAACTCCCACTTCTGCGGCCCGTGCCTTTTCGCGCGGGCCGCGTTCTCAACGAAGGAGAAGCGGCCATGAAGCTGCTCCAGATCACAGACATTCACCTGACAACGCCCGGAAACACGATCAGCGGGCGCGACCCGAACGCCAACTTTCAGCGCGCGCTGGACCACGCGATGGTTCTACACAGCGATGCCGAGGCGCTGTTCATTACCGGCGACCTGTCGGATTGGGGCGAATGCGAGGACTATGTTCGCCTCAAAGAGATGCTGGCGCCTCTTCCCCTACCCGTCCATCTTTGCATCGGCAATCACGACGATCGGCCGACCATGTTGTCGGTCTTTCCGGAATTGGCGGGTCATGGCGGCTTCGTTCATCGGGTTGTGCCGCTTTCCCTCGGGCACGCCATCGTTCTTGATACTTGGGGTCCAGAGACGCATGCCGGGCATTTCTGCGAAGCCCGTGCAGCGTGGCTGAATGAACAGCTCAGTACGCTTCCCGGCCCAGTGTGGCTGTTCATGCACCATAACCCGGTGCCCACCGGCATCGGTCCAATGGACGAGATAATGTTACTGGATGCCGACCGATTCACAGAAACGATCCGGCCACATCGCGAGAAGATCGCGCATATCTTCCACGGTCATTGCCACTTGCCGCTCAACGGCTCGCTTCTGGGCATTCCATTCTCTGCCCCGCGCGGCACGAACCATGCGGGTTGGCCAGACTTCGGAGCCGAGCGGCTTCTGTCTTCCGCTGACTTGACGGAGGCCTACGCGGCCATCTTCGCGACGCCGGAGACCGCGATGATCCACATGGTCGAATACGGCTACGAGGGCGAGATACGCGGCGAGGGTTCGCCCGACTACGCAACATGGAACAAGCTGACAATGGTTCGATAATCGCGTGGAGCACGCTGTGTCGAGGAGTTTCAACAAACCTTCACACAACCGTTAACCGCCAGACACAGAGCCACGTATTCATCCGAATGAATTTCCAACGGAGAGGATGTCATGAAATTCAAGTCCATCGTGATGGGCGCGGCCATTGCCGCCGTGTCCGCATTCAGCGCTGCCGCTGAAACCTGGAAACTGGCCGTCACAGATGTCGAAGGCATGGAGCGCCTTCAGCTTGAGTGGGGTCCGTTCAAGGAAGCGCTCGAAACCGCCACCGGCGAGAATTTCGAGTTTTTCGCTGTGAACTCGCGCACCGCAGCCGCCGAAGCACTACGCGGTGAAACCGTTGACTTCGTTGTCTCCGGTCCTGCCGAATACGTCGTCATCAACAAGCTGACCGACGCGACCCCGCTGATCGGTTTAGGTCGTCCAGACTACCACTGTGCCATTATTGTGCGGGCCGATAGCGGCATGAGCACGATGCAGGACCTCAAGGGCAAAAAGGTTGCCTTTGGCGATATTGGCTCAACGTCGAACATGCTCTGCCCGATGCAGGTGCTTGCCGATCATGGCGTTGATCCGATCAACGACATCGAGAAAATCCACACCAGCCGCAACATCGCGCATGAAGCGCTGAAAGCTGGCGACGTGGACGCGATTGGCTCGAACGCAGGTAGCTGGCTGGGTGTTCGCAACAAGGAAACCGACCTGCCCTACGGCTTCTTCAAGATGCTGGGCCGTTCGGGCGACCTGCCGAACGACATGATCATGGTCGGCGCGCACGTGCCGGAAGAAGCCGCCATGAAAGTGCGTGACGCGATCCTTGAGAACAAGGCGTCGATCATTGCAGGCATCACGGCACATGAAGAGAACGACAAGTACATCGGCATGGACCTCGTCGCGATCGAAGACAGCGCTTACGACTACGTTCGCTCAATGTATTCCAACGCGGGCTACCCGCAGTTCGACAACTTCATCGGTGAGTAGTCTTGACCTGAAAGAACCGGCTCCTGCCCTCGTGGAGCCGGTAAAGACCGGGGCGCAAGGCGTCTCGGTCTCGCCCGTTGATGTGGCCGCCGAACGGGTCACCAAACGATTTGGCAATACTCTGATTTTCGAGGATGTTTCCTTCCGTCTCGCGCGTTCTGAAGCTATTGCCATTGTCGGCGCCAACGGAACTGGGAAATCCACGTTGCTGCGTTGCGTTCTTGGACTGATCCCCGTGTCATCCGGCAATGTCACGGTATTGAATCAGAACATGACAGATGCGCCAGAAAACCAGATTCGAGCCGTGCGCGCCCGGATGGGTTTGGTCAGCCAGAAGCACAACCTTGTGCCGCGCCTGAGCGTCTTGTCCAATGTAGTGCAGGGTCTGCTGGGGCAGCAGCCAGGCGTCCGTCATTGGACACATATGCTTGCCCCTGTTGCCTCTCGTGAGGCAGCCATGACCGCGCTCAAAAAGGTTGGGCTGGCTGATCTGGCCTTGCGCCGCGCCGACCGACTGTCGGGCGGGCAATCGCAACGGGTCGCCATTGCCCGCGCCATTGTCGGGCAACCGGAAGTGTTGATCGCCGACGAACCTTGTGCGTCGCTCGACCCTGCCGCCGGCGAAGAAGTGATGGAGCTTTTTTTTGACCTGGCCCGCGCGCAAAAAGTCACGGTTGTCTTCATCTCTCACCATATTGACCACGCGTTGAAGTATGGAGATCGGGTGCTTGGTCTTGCTGATGGCGGCCTACAACTCGACGCCACCGCCGCCTCGCTCAGCCCTTCGGACCTGAGAGGTCTTTATGACTGATCTTGCCACTTACGCCCCGCCCGCTCGACTAGAGCGACCATCTTCGCTTTCGTTCCTTGGCTATGCAGCCGGGATCACGATCATCGTTTGGTGCTTTGCGGGCGCGGGCTTTTCCATCGACAAGATGATAACGTCGCCTCCCCGTTTTGCGGATTTCCTGTCCCGCGCTTTCCCGCCCAATCTGGAGTCGCAAACCTTGACCCGACTCGGCTGGAAGATGGTCGAGACCTTGCAGATCGCTCTTGCAGGTGCTGTGCTAGGCGTGGTGCTGTCCATTCCAGTAGCTCTTCTCGCCGCGCGCGGTTTGATTGCGGGACGCTGGGTCAATCAAGTCGTTCGCAATCTTCTCGGCTTCATCCGTGCGGTGCCGGACATCGCCTGGGCGCTCGTTTTCGTTGTTGCGGTCGGCCTAGGTCCCTTCGCGGGCATGCTGGCTATTATGGTCGATACCATCGGGTTCTGCGGCCGTTTCTTTGCCGACGACATGGAAGCCGCCGACAAAGGGCCGGCCGAGAGTTTGACCGCCACGGGTGCGCGCAAAATCGATGTGGTCGCCTGCGCGACGATCCCGGCAGCGACGCCCGCCTTCATCTCCACATCGCTTTTCGCACTGGAGAAGTCTGTAAGGTCTTCCACCATCCTCGGCCTAGTCGGCGCAGGCGGGATCGGGATAGAGCTGAAAGTGGGCTTCGATCTTTTCGACTATCCGACAGCCATGACGGTCATCCTGATGATCGCTGTTGTGGTCATCACCATCGAACAACTGAGCGGCTGGGCCCGCAACAAGATCATCGGAGAGCAGCGTTGAAGACAGATACAGCCGACCAACATTGGAATGACCAGTGGGCAAGCATAGAGGCGGGCAGCAAGTGGCTAACCCCTGAACCGGATGTCATAGCCTGGGCAGAGACGCTGACGCCAGGCTCACGTATCCTCGACCTCGGCGCAGGTGTAGGACGCCACGCGCTCTGGCTCGCGGCTCAGCATTTCGATGTCGTCGCGCTGGATGCTGCGTCGGAAGGGTTGGCCGAGATTGCCGCAAAAGGCGGGGTCGAAACCGTCGAAGCAAGGATGGACGATCTGCCGTTCCCGGACGGTCACTTTGACCACGTGGTCAGTTGGAATGTGATTTATCACGGCGACGAGAACATCCTCTTAAAGACCATTTCGGAGATCCGCCGCGTGCTGAAGCCCGGCGGAACGTATTTGGGCACCATGCTGTCGAAACGCCGACTGCCTCACGAGCAAGCAAAATATCCCGGTCGGGAAATCGGTCGCAACGCCTGGGTGTTTGAGGCGCCGGGAACAGACAAGATACACCCGCATTACTTTTGCTCGGCTGGCGAATTGCTCGCGCTGTTTTCGGGCTTCGAGTGCTTACGGCTTGAGGATCGCGAACATGAAAGGCCCGGCTCTTTTCATTGGCATCTGACGATGGAACGGCTCTGACCCATGACGATACGAACTTTTGTGGGGTGCACCGTCTTCTTGCCGCACGACATCGTCGAGACGACGGTCACGGTAGCGGACGGCCAGATCGCTGGGATCGGTGGTCCGATTGAAGGCGAAGAGATAAATGCGCGCGGGCACATCCTCGCGCCTGCTCTGATCGATGTGCATGGCGATGCGTTCGAACGGCAAGTTATGCCGCGCCCGGGTGTGTTCTTCCCAATCGAGACGGCCGTTTTGGAAACGGACCGGCAGTTGGCGGCGAACGGGATCGCCACGACATATCACTCGATCACTTTGGGCTTTGAACCTGGTTTGCGCAGTGTGGAACGTGGACGCGAGATGATCGAAGCGATCCGCCAACTTGCGCCTCGGCTAACGGTTGAGAACCGCGTCCAGCTCCGGTGGGAGACTTTCGCAACCGAAGCGGTCGGTACGCTGGATTGGGCCATGGACTGGGACCTGACGCCCTCACTCGCGTTCAATGACCACCTGTCGATGTCCATGCGCAGCCGCGAAACCGGCATTCAGGATCGGCTGTTTGAGCATAACCCGGACTATGCACTGATGGACTTGGGCGACAATGACCTCTTCGAACAGCGCCACCGCAAACACGCGGAGCGATCGGGCCTGGACTATGGAGAATTCAAAAAACTCGTTCACAAGGTTTGGGATCGACGTGCGGACGTACCAGGCGCGATCAAATCTATGGCCGAAAAGGCGGGCGCCAAGGGCGTCGCCATGCTCAGCCACGATGACACGCAGGCCGAGACGCGTCAGTTCTATCGCGGCCTCGGTGCAACTGTATCTGAGTTTCCGATGACAATGGGCCCGACCCGCGATGCGCGAGACGCCGGGGACACGATCATTTTCGGATCACCCAATGCCGTGCGCGGCGGCAGCCACATCGGATCGCTCAGCGCCGCCGACATGGTTGAGGACGGGTACTGCGACGTCCTTGCGTCTGACTACTACTACCCTGCCATGCTTGCCGCTGTGCATCGGCTTGACCGCGAAAAACGCGCCGGTCGCTTGCGGCTCTGGTCACTCGTAAGTTCCGGCCCGGCCAAGGCGATGAAGCTTGAAGATCGCGGCGAAATCGCTGTCGGCAAACGCGCCGATCTTGTTCTGGTCGACTGGCCGGAAAACGCGACACCGGCAATCCGCGGAACATGGGTTGAAGGACGAGCCGCCTACCGCGCCCAAGCGGCTGCATGACACGTGACTACTGGCCGGCCATCGGCCTCGGCCTGACCCAGATCATGGGTTACGGCACACTGATGTATGCCTATGCGGTGCTGCTGCCTCATATGGCGGAGGACCTTGGACTATCGCTCTCTAGCATTTTCGGCATTCTGTCGCTCGGGCTGTTTTTCGGCGGTCTTGTCTCTCCGATTGCGGGCACACTGGTTGACCGGTTCGGTGGGCGGTGGGTGATGACCGTTGGCTCCGTCGTGGCGGGTTCATCTCTGATTTTGCTGAGTCTTGTTGAGACGCGCGCGCAACTCTTCGCGGCGATCCTACTGGCCGAAAGCGCTGGTATGTTCGTGCTCTACAATGTCGCGTTCGCGAGCGTCGCACGCCTCGACCTAAAGGTACCCGCGACCCGCTCCATCTCGATCATCACGCTGTTCGGCGGTGTGGCCTCAACGATCTTCTGGCCGGTCACGCTCTGGCTCTACAACAGTTTCGGCTGGAGCCAGACCTGGGTCGTGTTAGGCGTCGCCTACCTCGTCGTGACCGTACCAATTCACGCCCTTCTGCTGAACGGCCCAGAGCGCGACCCAGAAAAAGCGACGACGGCGGTGCAAGCGGATTGGCCGGAGCTTACTGGAGCGGCGCGCAGACGCGGCATGTTCTGGATGGTGATCTCCTTCGTGTTCTCCGGCTACTTGATGGGGGCCGTCATGACGCTCTGGGTAACCAACGTCCAAGACCTTGGTCAAACCGCAGCGATGGCGGCTTTGGCGGGAGCCGTAATCGGACCGTTCAAGACGGTTGGCCGTTTCTTCGAGATGGTCATCAGCCGCAACATGTACCCGCTGTTCACCTATGCCCTGGCGCTTGGCCTCATGTTCTCGGGGTTCTTAGCCATCCTGAGCCTTGGATTTACGTTGCCGGGCATCCTGCTGGGAGCCGCGCTTTACGGCATGGGCGACGGGATTAAGACCATTGCCCGCGGCACGCTCCCGCTCGCGCTCTTCGGAGCAAAAGGCTACGGCGCACGGCTGGGCTGGATCTCCTTTGTCCAAATGGGTGTTAACGCCTCGGCCCCGTTCGTTTTTGCCTGGATCACTCAAAGCTTCGGCGGCTGGTGGAGCTTTGCCGCAATGACCACCGTACTCACCCTGGCCATAGCCACCTTCTTCCTCATCCCCGACCCAAGGAGAGACACAGATGACACCGCTCAAGATCGGCGCCTGCCTGAAGGCCAATGAAATCGCAGCCCACCGCGATTGGTTGTTCGAGGCTGACCGCGACATCGAGCTACAGGATTTCATGACTTACAAAGCGCTGACGGACGAACTCGACAATCGGGTCGCCGCGGCCAAAGAAGCGCTTTCCGGCCACGCAGGACGGGTGGGCATTCATGGGCCCTACGAAGGGCTCGACATCGACAACAAGGATGCCGAGCTGCGCCCCCTCATCACCGCCCGCTTTCTTACCGCTCTTGAAGCCGCCGATCGGGTTGGCGCACGGCAGATGGTCATGCATTCGCCCTACACTGCGTGGTATCACACCAATCGAGTGGCCTCGCCGAACTACGCAGAAAGCAAGCTGGCGCGTATTCACGACGTGCTTGCTCCGGTTGTGCGCGCGGCAGAAGACAAAGGGATCACATTGGTTTTCGAGAACATTCAGGATGTCGATCCCGCGCACCGGCGCTTGATGATGGAAAGCTTCAATTCAGACGCCGTTGCGCTGTCCATCGACACCGGACATGCTCAGATTGCCTATCATCAGTCCGGTGCGCCCGCGGTTGATTTCTTCGTCCGCGACGCAGGAAATGCTCTGGCGCATGTCCACCTGCAGGACGTCGACGGCTACGCCGATAGGCATTGGGCACCGGGAGAAGGCACAATTCACTGGGTTGAAGTCTTTCGCGCCTTGGCGGAATGCAAAAATGCGCCGCATCTGGCACTGGAACTCCGCCGAAAGGCGGACATTACTGCGGGTTTCGCGCATTTGGAAGCGCTTGGTTTAGTGGAATGAAATGAAGCTGTGAGAGGTCCGCGATGAACTCAATAAACACGCTGGAAGAGTTGGAAGCGCTGTACGACACGCCTTTGCCTGCGACGCTTGCCAAGGTTCAGACCAGACTCACGCCCCACTACCGCACGTGGATCATGGCCTCTCGGTTCGTCGTCCTGACAACTGTAGGGCCCGAGGGTACAGATGGCAGTCCGCGTGGTGATGACGGGCCGGTGGTGCAAATAGCGGACGACAGGACTTTGCTGCTGCCGGATTGGCGCGGCAACAACCGGATCGACTCGCTTCGGAACATTGTCACCGATGGGCGGGTCAGTCTGATGTTCATGATCCCTGGATGTCGCAACGTGATCCGCGTGAACGGGACGGCAAGCCTCACGGCTGATGCGGACCATACCGGCCGGTTCGAGAAGAACGGCAAGCGCCCGAAGACCGTGATCGTTGTATCGGTGAGCAAGATTTACTTCCAGTGCGCCAAGGCACTGATGCGGTCGAACTTGTGGTCGGTCGAGGACTTAAGCGGCACGGTGCCCAGCGCCGGGGATTTCATCCGCGAGTTTACCGAGGGCTTTGACGCAAAATCCTATGACAACGGCTATCCAGAATACGCCACGCCGCGCATGTGGTGATGCTACAGGTCTATGCGGAACAGCAAATGCTCGCCACCGCCCACCGACGTTTCGGCCTCGAACGCACCAACCAACACGCCACCGGCTTTTTCAATGACCCCAATGGAAGGCCTGTTGTCGTGATCAGTAGTGATCTCCACATAATCCAAGCCAAGCGCGCGCGCCTCCGGCAAAAGCTCGATCAGTGCAGCACTTGCCAGCCCTTCCCGGCGGCGCCATGGCACGACAGCGTACCCTATATGGCCAAGGCAAGTTGGCGGCAGGTCCGTGGTACCCGGTCGCCAGCGCAAGCCAATTGAGCCTGCGAAACCGTTCTTGAAAATCCAGCGTCGGAAAGACGGCAGGCGCGGAACTGTGCTGCCGTCGGGGAGCAGAACAGGTCCACCTTTTGCTTCCATATCTGTTTGGTGGGCGACGAAACTCGCCGGGTCTTCCTGGATTTGCGCCAACTGCTCCCCTGCGGCTTCCGGGCGGAGGTTGTTCGGTGACCATCCCGTCTCCAATGCCGCGGCGTACTCGGGCAACAAGTCGACACTCGGAATGCAAAGGACCGTCATGCCCGAAACTCTTTCGGCAGAAGCGACATCGTTAGAACCCGTCCCCACTTAGTGTCTGCTTCTGTTCCAGCCACGAAGCCAACTTTTTCATAGCATCGGATCGCCGCTGCGTTCGACGGATGGGGATCAATTCCGATGGCCGGGAATCCTTCTGAAAACAGCGTCTGGCAGTGCTGACGCAAGTAACGCGTTGCCAAGCCCTGCCCCATACGCTCCTCCCCAAAGACAAACGTATCCATGCCCCGCGCACCTCGCGGCAAGAAGCCAAGCGGATGATCCTGCCAGCCGTGGATGTCGTAGTCTTGCAGATACGCAACGCCTGCCCCGTCAACTTCTACAATCCACTGTCGAATGCGGGGATCGGTCAAATGATCCTTGAGGTCCGCCATATAGTCCGGATCGTCGAACCAATGCCGCACTCTCGGAACCTCAAGCCACGGTTCAAGGGCCGCAAGATCATCCGCGACCATTGGCCGGACGGCAAACTCAGCGATATTTCTCGATGAATGCATCAATCTCTAAAGTACGAATATCCGACAACGCCGCTTTATACGTCTCGCGCGGCCAATCCCAAACCGCGATCTCTTGCAGTGCCTCCGCCTGAGCGTCCGTGAAACGACGCTTGATTTCGCGCGCAGGTACGCCCCCCACAACCGTGTAGGGCGCGACATCCTTGGTCACGACAGCACCTGCGCCGATCACAGCGCCAGTGCCAACGGTGACGCCTGCGGTAATCGCCACGCCATGCCCAATCCAGACATCATGGCCAATCGTGACCCAATCCGACTTGCGCCACTCAAAAAAGTCGTGATCGTCCTCACCGAGACCATAGGCTTCGGCGCGATATACTGAATGGTGCTGCACTGCGCGCCACGTGGGATGGTTGCCGGGATTGATGCGGGTCGCATTCGCAATCGAACAGAACTTGCCGATGGTGGTCCAGACGACGTGACACTGTTGGGTGATGTAGGAATAGTCCCCCATCTCCGAGGACTTCATGACCGTGCCCTTACCTACCTCGGTCCAGACGCCAAGCGTGCAATCGTCGACTACAGCTTCGGGATGAATGTTCGGTTCTTCACTCAGATGCGCCTTGGCTCCGGCTCCGCTCATTTCATAGCTCCTTTAGAAAGGCATCGATTTCCGCAAATCCCGACAACTTGCGCTTCGGGATCGTTGCGCGTGCGAACAGAACTTCCAGTTTCGCGTCAATGCGACGGCGATTGACCCAGAGAAACCGCCAGAACTCGGGCAAGTTGCGCAGCGTCTCCGGGCAGTGATCCGCGAGATCAGGACGGGATTTGCCAAGGTCTCTTACGCTTCGCCAAGTGACACGCCAAAGCCGCACCCAAAGCGGCGCATCCGTCCAGATCAACAGGTCAGCACGGTTTAGCCTCACGTCATAGGTCGACGAATGCCCACCTTCGAAAACCCACGACTCCCGAGCAACGATCACTTCGACAATCGGGGCTTTTTCTGCCTTGTCGCGCTCAACCCAACCCGGCAGCCAATGCACCTCGCGATCCATATGATAGACCGGCAACTCCAGCTTGGTCCCAATGGCCCGCGCCAGAGTTGATTTACCTGACCCGGACCCACCCACAATCATCACACGGCGTAGGGCGGCTATTTCGCCAGATCGGCCTGGCCGATCAGTTTTGTCCGTACCAGCCCCGACAGCCAGTCGATCAGATAAACCATCGCGATGATCAGGAAGATGATCGACCATGCTTCATCCCATCTGTATGCGCTGATCCGGTCTGACAAAAGGAACCCGATGCCACCTGCGCCAACAATACCGAGAATGGTCCCCGACCGCACATTGGACTCGAAGTTGTAGAGCAAGATCGAAAGATGCACAGGCAGCACTTGCGGCATGATCGCATAGCGGATCGTTTGGAGTCTTGAACCGCCGGAGGCCACCACCCCTTCAACAGGCTTTTTTGACGTGTTCTCAAGCGCTTCAGAGAAGAGTTTTGAGAATGTCCCGATCTCGCTCACCGCGATGGCGAGAATACCTGCGAGCGGTCCCAGCCCAAAGGCGCGAATGAAGATCAGGGCGAGGATCAGCGTCTCAAAGGCGCGGATCACGTCATAGAACCGGCGCGAGCCCTGCCGCAGCCAGAAGATGCGATTGATGTTCTTTGCCCCCAAGAAGGAGAGCGGGAACGCGAAGATGGCTCCGAGGACGGTCCCGAGGAACGCCATGGAAAGTGTCTCGCCCAGCCCGTTCAGGATCTCGGCCCAGGCCTCCCATGTCGTCCAGATATGCGGTGGGAACATGAAGGAGAGCACACGCCCCAGTCTTCCCAGCCCGGTCCAGATGCGTTCCGGTGAAAAGTTGAAATCATATAGGCACCAACAGAACAGTCCGACAAACAACGTCCAGAGCGCGATCTTTCGGGCGCGAACGGCCGGCGGGTCGCGGAAGGCCAGCGGCAAGCACGCTTGTGCTGTGGCGATACGATCTGGCGTCATGGCCCAACCTCCAACCCGATAACCCTGTGGCGCAGCTTTTCCGAGCCGTAATCGATCACGATCACGGTCAGGAAGATGATGACGAACAGTGCCGAGAGGTCGGTGTATTCCTGCAAGGACAAAGCCTCGCGGAACTCCTGCCCAAGACCGCCCGCGCCGACATAGCCGATGATGGAGGATGATCGCACGTTGATCTCAAACCGGAGCAAGGTGTAGCTGATGATGTTTGGTAGTACCTGCGGAACCGCGCCGTAGCGGATCTGATCGAACCAGGTACCACCGGCAGCTTTTACTCCCTCCAGGGGACGCATATCGATGTTTTCGTTCACTTCAGAATAGAGCTTGCCCAATGCGCCGCAGGAGTGCAGGCCGACAGCCAATACGCCGGCAAGCGGACCAACCGAAAAGCAAAAAACGAAAATTAATGCCCAGACGAGGTCAGGCACGGTGCGCGCGATCTCAAGATAGCGCCGGCTGATCCACAGAACCCAGGCGTTGGGTGCAAGGTTACGCGACGCCGGGAAGGACAAAAGAAATCCACCTACAACACCAAAGACAGTGCCCATGAACGCGATCAGGATCGTCTCGGCGAGAAGGTCCAGCCAAACCTTCCAGCGCCAGAACCACTCGGCGAAATCAGCGCCCAGACTTTCCCAACGCAGAACGGGAATGGTTCGTTCAATGAACTCGCCGAGGCGCGGTATGCCAGCAGGCAGAATCCAGCGCCACTCGCGTGAGCCATCGGGCATGGTCAGTTGGGTGACTTTGAAAAAGTCGCCGAGCCACGCCGACAGCATGAAACATACCAGAAATACCGCGGTTCCGATCGCCCACAACCGCCTCGTTTGCCGCCGCAGCGCCTGGAATTCTTCTTCGAAGTCGGTAAGCCGCGTCTGCCGTGCAGTTGTGGCCGGGTCTGCCAGTGTCACCATCGCGGCACTGCCCTTCTTCTATCTGGAGATACTTGGGAGGGGTCCGGGGAGACGAGGCCTCCCCGGTGGGTCGCTGCGTCAGCGACGAAACCTCATGAACCGGAGCGGCGCTCTTTCTTCAGCCAATCACGCATAGCAACGATCCACTCATAGCGGGAGTGATCGACTTCGATCCAGTCTTTCTGCGTGCTGTCTTCGCCACCGGTCATCTCTTTAAAGGCAGCCGGGTCCTTTTCGACGACGTCCATCATCGCTTTTTTCATGTCTTGCTTCAGGCCTTCTGGAAGGTTGGCACGCGCCGTGAACGGGCCAGACGTAATCTCGGGCGACTTCCAGATCGGGCAAGCCACACCTTCGTCAATCATGCCCTTGGTGACCATGCGGGGGATGATCCCGTTGGTCTCGTTCGTCATGTACGTGGCCGCGGCGTCGAAGGTACCGTTTACCACCCCGACAACACCCGCTTCATGCGCACCCGAAAACGGGATGGCCGAGAAGTACGTCTTCGGGTCCACTTCCTTGGAGAGGTTAAAGTATGGCACCGCATAACCCGACGTGCTGTCTGGGTCAGCGAAGGCGAGGACCTTTCCTTCGAGTGACGCCAGATCATTCAGTCCACTGTCACAACGCGTTACAATGATTGAAAAATAACCCGTTGAACCATCGTTTTGAAGGCGTGACAAAAGCGGCTCGACGCCCCCTTCAGTGGCGGTATAGGCGGCAGCATAGGAAGATGAGCCGAGGAAGGCGAACTCGATCTGATCGGCCGCCATGGCCTGGATCACGCCGTCATAGTTGCCAGCGGTGAAGATCTCGACTTCCACGCCAAGTTCCCGCTCCAAATACTCCTCGAACGGCGTGTAACGCGCAATCCGGTCTTTTTCGTTCTCACCCGACAGGATGCCGAATTTGAGAACTTGATAGTCTTCTTTCCAGTCGGCAGCGATTGCTCCGGTGGCCGTAAGCGCGATAAGCGCGGTAGCTGTCAGAAAACGCATGGGTAGTCTCCCTGGTTGGTTTGGCGATTGACAGAAAACTCAGGCTGGAACCGCGACCCCACTCTGCGTGGAGGTCACAGCTTCGTTGAACTCACGAAGCCCGTCGGTTCCATAAATGTCTCGAACGACGTCATCGGTCAGTTGCGATGCGGTCCCGTCGAACATCACGCGGCCCAACCGCATGGCGATGATCCGGTCGCAATAGGCGCGCGCCGTATCCAGTGTATGAAGGTTCACAAGAACGGTGAGCCCATCCTGTTGGTTGATGTCCTTCAAACCGTCCATCACCAGAGTCGCATTGGCCGGATCAAGCGAGGCAATAGGCTCATCCGCCAGCATGATTTTCGGGCTTTGCACCAATGCCTTGGCAATTGCGACGCGCTGTTGCTGCCCTCCCGAGAGTGTACCCGCGCGCTGCAACGCCTGCGGCACCAGATCAAGCCGGTCGAGCGCCTCGATGGCCATTGTCCGCTCTTCGTCGGTGAAGCGCATGGCCATCGAAGACAGGAACCCGTGTTCGGCCAACCGGCCAATCAAGACATTCGTCAGCACATCCAGCCGTTCGACAAGGTTGAACTGCTGAAAGATCATCGCGCAGTCGCGCCGCCATTCTCTCAGCTCTCTGCCTTTGAGCGAGGTGATCTCGGATCCGCTAAATGAAATCGACCCCGAAGTGGGGTCGATAAGGCGATTGACAAGGCGAAGAAGCGTGGACTTTCCAGCCCCGGAACGACCGATAACGCTGACGAACTGTCCGGGCTCGATTGAAAGACTGACAGAGTCTACGGCCTTGGTTTCTCCAAATCGTTTTGCAACGTCGGAAAGCGTCAGGGTGGCAGCCATGGCGATTCATCCGAATGAATATGTCCTGCACCTTGGATAGTCTCGCTGCGTAACAGGAAAAGAACCGGCATATGACAGTTCGTTGACGTTTCTCACTCGGCAGGTTGAAGCGCGGGCGTTTCGAGCGGAATTGTGCCATCCGAATGGATCACCTGACCTTCGCGGATCGTCAAAGCTACACGGTTACTCTGATCCGCAACAAAGAGGTCCGCGCGTTTGCCAACGTCCAACGATCCGCGGTCGACCAAGCCCAATGCTTTCGCCGGATTCGCACTCGCCAACCGGGCTGCGCCCGCAAGGCCCTCGGGGTCCTGATCGGCCAAGGCCTTCACGGCGGCAAGAATGGCTCCCGGGTGATAATCAGCGGCAAGGATGTGCAACAAGCCTTGGCGATGCGCTTCACGAGCGGAAAGATTACCCGAATAGCTCTGACCGCGCATCGCATTGGGTGCCCCCATGGCCGTCATCATCCCGCGCTCGACGGCTGCTTGCGCAGCTTCGGACGTAACAGGGAACTCCGAGATCACTGCGCCAAGATCAGCCATGAGATTTGCCTTGTCGACCGTATCGTCATCGTGGCTTGCCAAGGGCACCCCCTTGCTTTTGCAGAGATGAGAAACCGCATTCATGTTGGACAAAAGCACATCCTGAGGCCGCGAGCGTTCGGCGATGGCAGTTGTGACCATCTGGCGGGCTTCGGTCTCTGATACGCCGTGGTAAGCTGCCTTGTTCTTGATATGCACCTCGAGGTTCCGGTACTGACCCTGCCCTGGCGTATGATCCATGAGCGAAACCAGATCGACGCGCCCTTCCGCGATGAGTTTTTCCAAAACGCCAACGGCATTGTCGAAAGTGATGTCGAACCTCGCATGAATGCGGTGGTCGACGCGTGTGTGTTTTCGCGCTTCGGATAGGTCCCGAATGACCTTGCTGGTATGATCGAAAGACCGCCGTTCCCCGTCACGCGCGCCACGAGAGAACGACACGGACGCATAAGCCGTTGTCACACCAGCCGCAGCGAGGCGCGCATCAAGCGAAGCCATCGCAACGGACATTGGAAAGTCTACGCGGACGCGCGGTTCCAACTCCTGCTCGATCATGTCACCGTGCATATCGATAAAACCGGGGAAAAGGGTACGCCCGTCGCCCTGTACACCGCCCGGCACTACCCGTTCGCGTATGTCCGCGATCTTACCGTCTTCGATCAAGACTGAGCCGCCAGACACCACGCGGTTCGGCAGAACAAGTGTGAAATTAGACAGCCACATCTTCACGGTCCTCTTGAGCCTGATTGTCCGGGGTAAGATCGATTTCGGTGTCGATCAGGTCGGCGACGTCGCCCGGGTGGTGGAACACGCCGATCATCGCGGTGCCGCCGGATTTCAAATCCGCCAAGCGTTTGACCAGAGCGGCCCGCGCATTCACGTCCAGCGAAGCCGTCGGTTCGTCAAGCAGAAGAAGCCGTTGCGGCAGGATGAGCGCGCGGGCAAGGTTCACCTTCTGCTGTTCCCCGCCGGAGAATGTCGTTGGGTACGCTGCCCACAAATCCGGTTTGACACCGAACGTCTCAAGCCAGTGGCGGGCCTCTTCGATTGCTTCTGCGAATGGCCGACCGGCCCGGCGAAGCGGTTCAGCCACAAGAGCCTCGGCACTCACTCGCGGGCGCGCTGTCAAGAACTGCGTCACGAAGCCAATTTCGGTTTGACGCAGAAGCGTTACATCCACATCCGCCGCCCTCGCGAGGTCGATCACGCCGTGCGATGAGTGAAACAAGATTTGCCCAGAACCAGCGAGATAACTGCGGTAGAGCGTGCGAAGCAGCGTGGACTTACCAGCCCCGTTTCGCCCTTTCAGCAATAGGAACTGCCCAGCATTCAGAGTGAGCGAAATATCTTCGAAAGCGCCCATCTTCCGGTCGAGGTGATGCATCGTAAAGCCTTTGGACAGGCCTCGTATGTCAAGAACTCGTGTCATAGCTTCGCGTGCACCAATTGTTGCGTATAGGCATGTTGCGGGTCCTGGAAGATCTGATCGGCGAGACCCGCTTCCACCACCTGCCCCCGGCGCATGACCATGACCCTGTCGGCCAAGGTTCGAATGACGCCCAGGTCATGGCTGACGATGACCATGGTGATCCGCCGTTCCTGTTGCAGCCGCTTCAGTGTGTCGAGCACCAATGCCTGAACGCTGACATCCAGTCCGGTCGTAGGTTCGTCGAGGAGAAGGAGCGCAGGCTCCAACGCGATCGCCTTGGCCAATTGCACCCGCTGTTGCATACCGCCTGAAAGCTCGATGGGCGGTGCGTCCATGCGATCAAGCGGGAACTCGGAGGCGTCGAGTGCATCTCGCGCCTTTTCCCTCAAAACGGCAAACCGGCGCTCGCCCGCGACCAGCAACCGCTCGGCAACATTTCCCGATGATGAATGCTTCATCAAGAGACCGACATGCGGGTTCTGATAGACGATCCCAATCCTCGTCGCGCAAAGCATGCGCCGTGCGTAACGATCCAGATCGAAGAGATTGCCTTCGACGTCCGTCAAGTCGAGGGTATAGCTGCCGGTGTCCGGTATTTCTTCAAGATTCAGACAGCGGAGAAACGTCGACTTGCCTGAGCCGCTCTCACCGACGATCCCAAGCACTTCTCCGGGATAAACGGTGGCAGAAACCTCTATCAGAGCCTGCACCGACCCATAGGATTTGGAGACATTTCGCGCGACCAAGAGCGGACGCGTCTTGACCAACTGCGGAGCGTCGAGCGTGACAGTCATTCCGCCATCTCCCCGTTCCGGTACCAGGTGTCACCGAAATCTACAGCTTCGCCGTCGCCCTTTCGGATGGTCTTCACGCCGTAGTCGCTGTCTGAGATTTCAAACGCGGACGATCCGTCTTCCTGAGGGATCTCATTCATGAAATACCCGCGCGCGCCCGACCGGTAGCAGGTCAGGTGCCCGTGCTCCTCGACCCGGTAAGGCACGTCGTCAAAAACAAGTGGTTCGACCCGTGTAAACGGCGGCACTGCGTGCAGGCGTTTCTCGCGGCCAGCAGACAGAATCGTCAGGTGCTTGGCCATGTGCAACTTTGGCACGTCCCACCGTGGGATCGGTGACGGCGTCATCACAAAGCGGCCATGCACGAGAGAGGGATAACTCGCCCCCTGCATCACACGACCGGAGCGGACGATCTGCTCGTAAAGTTGCAACCACATCCGACCGTAATCGGCATCAGCATGCATCTGTCGCGCGATAGACATGTTGGGTTGCACGGGCCTGAGAGGCTCTGGGTTCGGCACCTGCAACACCAGCACCTGATCTTCTCGCAGCTTTTCTTCGGGAATACGGTGGCGCGATTGGATCAAATCAGCCTGCAAAGTGTCCGTCGTCGTTGGCGCGCCAGAGACGCGCGCCAGGAACCGGCGGATCGAAGCGGCATTGACGCTGTCATCCGCGCCCTGGTCGATCACCTTTACGGTGGTCTGCGGGTTGAGAAGCGTGCAGGAGACTTGCAAACCACCCGTGCCCCACCCGCGTGCCATAGGCACCTCCCGGCTGGCGTAGGGCATCTGGCAACCGGGCACAGCAATGGCCTTCAGAGTCTTACGCCGGATCTCACGCTTGGCGGAGGCATCGAGGAAACCATAGCTCATCGGCTCCCAATCCCGAGTCAGGGCTTTCAGGCTCATTCCGCGGGCTCCACTTCGCGATTTTTGTCTTTTTCGTTTGCCGCCTTCTTCGCCTTGGCATCGCGCATGGCGTCTAAGCTGGACTGGAAGGTCACGTAATGCGGCAGTTTGAAGTGGATACAGAAACCCGAACTTTCCACGCCCTCGGTGTGGTAGAGGAAAAACTCCTCCTCGGTCGCAGACCCCTTCTCGGCCCCTTCAGAGTTTAGGTCGAGCGTTGCGGCAGCGATAACCTTCACTTCGTTCCAGCCGAGGGTCGCGGCGAATCCCAACCCGAGCTCTGCCCCCTGTTTTGAGACCACCTCCGCCTGACTGACTTTAACCCGCCCTGCGCTGAACACAGTGCCGTTCGGATGCGTCACCATGATGTCAGCTTCCGCCAAACGAAGCTCGTTCACGGTCGGGTGGGCTTGGCCGTAGCCGCGCTGTGCCGCATACCCAAGGGCCAGAACGCCACCGGTCTCCGCTCTCGCGAGGCTTTGCAACGTGTGGGCGCGCTTGGCTGGAAAGAGCAGCGGCTCCCGGGTTACATCCGGGATGTCATTGCCGGTTACCTCATCCGGAACCGGCGCAGTGAGAAGCTCGTTATCGGCCTGCCATGCGGCGACGGACGGCTGGCGCGCAGGCGCGGGTTCTGCTGCCGGTTCTACGGGGGCGGGCACGTAAGGCTCACCGTTCAGAACTGACGTCTCCAGAATGCGATGCGAATAGTCGAGCGTCGGCCCGAGAATTTGACCGCCGGGTATGTCCTTGAAGGCCGCAGATATGCGCCGATGGGTAAAAAGGCTTTCCTGCGTCACCGGCTCGGCCACCTGCAAGCGCGGTTGCGTCGTGCGCCACGCACGCAAAAGCAGCACCGCCTCGTACAGTTCTCCGCCCGTTTGCGCCAAAGCCAGTGCGGCAAGATCTTCGTCGTAAAGCGACGCTTCTCCCATCACCCGGTCAATCAGGTACGGCATCGAGTGCCGAATTTCTGAGACGCGCTCTGGCCTAATCTCTCCCATCCCAGCCCTGAACAGTCGCTGCGATTGTTCGATGGCGCGTTCCCCGCCGCGGGTTGCCACGTAGGCCATCAGAGCACCTCCACAACTGTCGACCGTGGGAGGCCGAGGACTTGGTCGTCGTCTATGAGAAACAGCTCAAAACCCATCGGGTAACGCATGACACCGCGGCGCTTTTCCCAGAACGAGGGGGGTACTCCGTCGATACGGACCTTTGTCTCACCATCCACGCCGGGACCTTTCAGCCGGAGCAATAGTCCATCACCAAACCTGGCCGGAGCAACCAGCGTCGCGCCAGTCTCCGGATAAAGATCGGATCCCAATGAGACCTGATTAAAGAGCGTAAAGTCATTCAGCGCATCAACAAAGACATGATCTGCTATTTCCGGACCAACGATTTCAGCACCGGCGCGCGCGGCTTGCATCCGAAGCGTTTCAGACTGTGCGAAGACCCGGCACTCCCGATCGATCAGGGCTTCGACAATCCCGGCCATTCCGGCTGCCGGCAACTGCCGCACAAGGCCGGGCCGAGACAACGCCCACATAAGCGCGTCGAAGCTGGCGTTTGTCCGAACTTCAAACTCAGACGGTTGTGGATGGCCCATTTTTCAGAAGGTCTCCATGTTCACGCGTGTCGCTTCCAAGCGACGCAGTGTTTCTCGATCATCTGATTTCAGCTGACGCGCCTCGGCGGCAACAAACTCCGCGCAGCGTTCCGATTCCCGCCCCAGCGAGACACAGGCATCTACAACGGCCATGGCCATGGCAGCCTCAAGGTCGCGGCCGCGCCGCATCCCGAACGCCTCGACACCATCGGCGGAGATGCGGGCTTCGCTCATGAGAACTTCGCCTAAGTGGAAATGGGTTCCTTGCGCGGTGTCCCGCATCGGAAGCATGACAAGCCCGGTGCGGTTCTCGATCACTTCGATGGCTTCGAGCGTTGAAACCAGCGGTTCGGCGAAGGCCTTCAACCGATCAGCGTCACAACGCGAAAGCACCTCCAACATATCCGCATGGGAAGACTGCTCCGGTCCCATAACTGTTTCACTCCTCATCCAAATCAAAAGTGAACCGCACCCTTGTTGCGGACCAAACGACCTTGCTAAAGGCAATCGGCGTACCATCGGGCAGGGTGTCGACGGCGCGCACGATCATCACAGGCATATCCGGGTGCTGCCGCAGCCGCTGCACCTCCTCCGTTTTTGCCGGGCGCGCATAGACTGTGGTCGCACCGCGCAGGTAGTCATCGACCCCGTAAGATCGATAGACCGCGGAAACCGAACCCAGAACACAGCGACGTTCGGGAAAGTCCGGAAACCGAGCGACATCGTGAAAAAGTCGGCCAAAGGAGACCGGCACCCCGTCTGCTCTGGTCAAGCGGTGGGTGACAACAACATCCGAGCCGATAGGAAGCTGCAACGCCTCCGCAACATCGCCCGTTGCCGGCACCAAGTCACTACCCAGCGCTTCACCTGCGACATCTATCCCTTGAGCCCCGAGGTTCTTCCGCAGCCTGGTGCGTCGCCCAATAGCGTATTCGATGCGTGGCCGAGGCAAAACAAACGTCCCGCGCCCCTGCTCAATGCTGAGACTTCCCTCCCGTGCAAGCTCGGTTAACGCCCGGCGCACGGAATGGCGACCTGTGGCGTACAGGTCCTGCAACTCAGGCTCGGTGGGCAAGCGAGCGCCAGGCATCAAGACACCGTCTTCGATGTCGCGCTCTATTGCCTCCTTTATCTTGGTCCAGCTGTCGCGCATGTCGGCTCGGATTCATTCGGATGAATCCAACGTACGAAGCGCGTGTTACAGGAGTGTGTAGGTTTGAACTTCTTCGCGTGTGATCATTGATTAACGACAATGAGAGATCGTTCGAGCCAATTTCAAGTGAATGGCCCACGCCCTCACCACCTCGAGCAGGCCAACGGTCGTCCTTTCTGGCCAAGTGTAGATAAGTCACTTGCACCACACCGACCAATGCATTCCCACGCCGCTTGAGCGCTTAGGTGGATGCGAACCGAAGAGGAGTGGTCACGGACGACCCGGAAAGATCTGGGTCCCCATTCGCTTTCAGGCGAGTGAGCAACTCAGCCTGTAAGGTCCTTTCGAGCAGTTTTGCAACGCCGCGACCCGTCACAAGTACAGCTCAACACTCTCTAGCAAGCGCATTGAGGCATCAAAAGTTCAATTCCATCGACAAACTCGGTCTCCCTGCTTCAAGCTCATACTCAACATTTGTCGCCGCACGACCTAGGGGTCGCTGATCGCGAATGTCTGTTTCTCATTTCCACCTAACGAATTTGTCACTTGCAGTGAAGGTCCGCTTCCCGCCCTTCGTGCCCAATGCTATGCGGCGCCCCAATGCCCAAGAGGGGCTCGGAGCCGCCATCTGGGTCTTTTCGTCGGATGTCCGCAGTGGAATTGCTTTCAGACTTTGTGCTTTGAGCGGCCGGGCAACGGCGCTACCACCGCCCGGCGCCTCAGGTGTCACAACTCCGGAACGAGCCTTCTGATCATCTCAAGTTTCTCTTCGCCGATCGCGATGTACTTGAGGTTGTCCTCAATCTCCTCCGGAACCGTCTCCGTTTTGTTGGCTTCAACAAGCGCGGCGACGCTCTCCTCGAGCACTGCCTTTTCGTTTAGAAGAGCATCCCATTCGGCCTTCTCTTCTTTGGTCGCCGGACCAGCAAACCGGACCGTCCCACTCCGGACATCTACGACAACGTGATCCGGGTGCGGGAGTGGTGCCGGCAGATCTTTGATCCCCAGCGCCTCGCGGCGTGCCAACTCCCGCTCCCATTCCACCTTGTACTCGATGGCGGAGGAGAGAAAGCGCTCGTGGAGGTCTGCGCGCGAACGCTCGGTCGCCGCGAGCAGCTCTGCAAAAAGACGCTGCGCCCGGTGCTGGCCCTTCGCGGCATTCACCGCGAGCGACCGAATGATCGCCTGTGCCATCGGCACAGACACGTTGCGATCACCGTCTCGCACCGTGATCGTCCGATAGGCCTCCTCGAGGATGATGTCTTTCATCCCCTCCTCGTTCAGCGCCGGCCGCCGGTTCTTCGCGCCCTTCGGCCGTCCTTTCGGATTTCCGGACTGACCCGGCCTGAAGCGCGATGCCTCAGGCGGCTTTGCATATCCGACCTCGTAGTTGGTCGGGCGCACCGCGAGCGCCTTTGTTGGGTCTTTTTTGTCCTCATCTCTCATTCGGCTGCCTCCAACATGACGTTGGATTGCGGCCACCCGCAGACCAGCTGTAGCGCCTCGTCCTTCGCATATGCTTCCCATCGCGCGAGAATGCGGTCGCAATAGATTGGGTCAAGTTCGACGAGATACCCGCGCCGCCCGGTCTTCTCGGCGGCGATCAGGGTCGATCCGGACCCTCCAAACACATCCAGCACGATTTCACCGCGGCCGGACACGTCGCGGATCGCGTCCGCGATCATCTGCACCGGCTTGACGGTCGGATGGAGCGCCAGTTCCTCCATGCGCCCTGCCCTCATGGTATTCACACCGCGGTACTGCCAGACATTGGTGCGGTATCGCCCGTGCTGGCCAAGCTCGAACGTGTTCACATGCGGGGCACTGCCCTTCTTGAAGACAAAGATCAGTTCATGGCGAGACCGGTAGAACGTGCCCATTCCGCCGTTGTCCTTCGCCCAGACGATCAGGTTTTTCAGCTCGTGGTAGACCTGATGTCCCGCGGCAAGCATCTCGCCCATGTGGCGCCAGTCCATGCAGAGGTAGTGGATCGATCCGTCCATGCTCGCCTCCGCCATGTTGCGGAACGCCGTGGCGAGGAACTGCGTGAACTCGTGCCCGCTCATCTCGCCCGAGGCCATGGCAAACTCGCGGTGCTTCGTCTTGCCCGAGCCGCCGACATGGCCACCGATCTTCACGTTGTACGGCGGGTCCGAGAAGATCATCCGGGCCTTCTCGCCCTGCATCAACGCATCCACGATTGCGCGGTCAAGACTGTCCCCGCAGGTGAGACGGTGGCGGCCGAGCCGCCAGACATCGCCGAGACCGACCTTGCGCGGTGCTCTGGCAGGCAGGACGTCGTCTTCCGGGTCGCCTGGCTCCTCTACCTCGAGACCGGTGATGAGCGTGTCGATCTCGCCGAGATCAAAACCGGTCACGCCGATATCAAACCCGAGGTCGGCGATCCCCATCAGGGCTTGGAGCTCCTCGGCGAGAAGCTCCTCGTCCCACCCGGCATTCAGCGCGATCTTGTTGTCGGCCAGCACGTACGCCCGCTTCTGCTCGAGCGTCATGTGCTCAAGCCGCACACACGGAACGTGAGAAAAGCCGATCAGCTTCGCTGCCGCGACCCGGCCATGACCGGCAAGGATGGTATTCGCGGCATCGATCAAAACCGGGTTCGTGAACCCGAAGTTCCGGATGCTCTCGCCGATCTGGCGGAGCTGCTTCTTGGAATGGGTGCGGGCATTCTTCGCCCAGGGTTTGAGATCGCTGACGGCAATCTCCTCGATCTGGTAAGACATGACTGTCTCCCTTCTGTGTTTGCCCGCGGCTGCTGCCGTCCGGGCGCAATGACTGGCGCCCTGACCGGGCGGTTGAGTTCGAATGGATGCCGCTGTCCTGATCGGAGGGCGGGCTTGTTGGAATCCCGTCGGAGTGGTCGGTCCTGCCGGAGCGACCTTGTTCTTCCGGGTTGTTCCACGGCGAATTCCGTTTCCAGGGACCGCCCTGACGGGGGCGCCTTGCGCGGAGGTGCTCACCGGACGTCATCTGTTGTGCAGAATCGGTCATTGAGAACATAGGGTGAACATCTGCGTGGGACAAGCTCTATCTTGCGACAATGCGCGTCAAGACCACAATATGCTGTGGCGAAAGGCATTGGGTCGCTCTGCGGACTCCCTGTTCACCCGAGAGAATTCCCTGTTCCCGTGTTTGAATTTCCCTGATCAGGGATGGAAATTTCCCTGTTATTGGGCGCAGGGAAATCGTCCGTAACACATTGAAATACCTGCGCGAAAGGCGACGAAATCCGCGCTATCACCCGCAAAATGCGCAAATTTCCCTGTAGATTCCCTGTAAACAGGGAATCTCGACCAGAGACCGGTTCGCTCCGGACTGCCTCCTCCGCCACAATGATCCAAATACTTGGTTCGCCAAGTTGGATCACGCTTTGATAAGCTATTCATGATCCATCGGTGCGCGGCTTGTGTCGTCCGCGATACGAGGGTGCGAGGCAGCAAAACCTGTCGCTCCGCAGAAACCTATGGATTGGAAACTGTTCGCGAACTCGCGCGACCACTCAAGAAAGTCGACGTCACCAATGCGTCCAGCGTCCGGAAGTTATGATCGGTCAGATGCATGCGCTCACGTGGCCAGCATCCTGAGACCCTGAGTGACATCGGTCCGTACAGCCAAACGCAACCCTGGTTCGTCCCCTGCCCTTAACGCGGCAAGGATCAGGCGGTGGCTCTGAGGTGGCTTCCCCTGACGCATTTTGCCGTAGAGCTTGCGCATGGTGGGACCGAGTTGCAGCCAAACTGTTTCGGCCATGGCAAGCATCGCAGGCGCCTGCGCACGCAAGTATAGCGTCCGGTGAAATTCAAGGTTGCGTCGGATGTAAGAGACGGCATCGCCTTTGGCCACCGCCTCCGCGACTTCAGAGTTGATGCTGTTGAGGCGGTCGATAAGAGCGAGATGTGCGCGAGGCAGGGCACGGCTGGCAAGCTCGGTTTCAAGAAGAGCACGGAGTGCGGCCAGTTCCTCGATCCGTTCGTTCGAAAGCTCCGGTGTAGAGACGCGGCCAGAGTTGGAAAGTGTCAGAGCCCCTTCGGCCACAAGACGCCGCACGGCCTCACGAGCGGGTGTCATCGAGACTTCATATTCCTTGCCGATGCCTCGAAGTGTCAGCGCGGTTCCGGGTTCCAGCTCACCGTGCATGATACGAGCACGGAGCGCGCGATAGACTCTGTCGTGGGCTGCGGGAAGCGGATCGGTGGTGCGGCTCAGCATGAGAGAATTGTGATCACATTCTTTCGCGGGGTCAATCCGCCGCGCGAAACCGGTAGCGATGGAGGCTTGCGCCCTCTTCTTTCAACCATTTCCGCTGCAACTTGTGATCTCCGAAAAGCGCCTCGACCGTGGACCAGAATGCGGAGGAATGGTTCATTTCCTTGAGGTGCGCCACTTCATGGGCTGCGACGTAATCGAGGACATCGGGCGGCGCGAGGATTAGGCGCCAGGAGAACATCAGGTTGCCTTCATAGGAACAAGAGCCCCAACGGGAGCGCGGGTCACGGAGTGTGAGACGCCCTGGTGTACGACCAAGACTTCCTGCAAAGCGGTCTACCGCGCTTGCCAGCCTGTCACGGGCCAAACGCTTGAGCAGCGCCTCGATGGCAGGACCTTCACGCCCCGGAGGCGCTTTGATGACCCCATCAGAGATCCGGGCCGAGCGTCCGCCCCCCTGCACTGCAACGCGCTGCACTCCCTCGACCGGAAGTGTCGTACCAAGAACGACCGGGATTGGTGCACTGACCTTGCCGACAGCATCGCGGAGCCAGCGGGCCTTTTCTTCGGCAAACGCAAGGCCGACCCGCTCCGGCGTACCTTGCGGCAACGTCAGGGTGACCTTTCCATCGAGGGACGAGACGCGCAGGGACACGCGCCGTGCACGCGCTGATCTTCGTAGCGCCACGCTCACTTCGGGGGCACCTTTCAGACGAAACTCCTGCATCGACATCTCTTGTTCTTGCCTGGCGAGAGCCTACATGGCCTGATAGCTGCGCGAAAGGCTTTGACAGACGCGCATTCCTGTGGCAACTGCCGCCAAATTCGAGAAACAAAGGGATATGAAGAGCCATGCCCAAAGAAGAATGGGGCACGAAGCGCGTATGCCCAGCGACCGGCAAACGGTTCTACGACCTGAACAAGGACCCGATTGTCAGCCCGTACACGGGTGAAGTCGTGACGCTGGACACTGGCAAAGGCAAGCGCAGCCTTGTTGCCGACAAATCCGACAAAGCTTCGGCCAAGAAGGACGAAGAAGAAGCGTTTGACGATGATGATATCGTACTCGACGACGACGATGATGATGATGCCGACGTCGATCTGGGTGATGACGTTCTGGACGACGATGACGACGACGATGATGTCTCGCTTGATGATATCGCGGACGTTGCGAAAGAAGACGACGACTGAGTTTTTTGCTTGCGCCCTTGGCTGCAAGACACTAACTCACTTCCCGGCGCGGGAGATCCCGCGCCACCCGGATGGGGCCATAGCTCAGTTGGGAGAGCGCTTGCATGGCATGCAAGAGGTCAGGGGTTCGACCCCCCTTGGCTCCACCAAACCACTCCTGAAATCAGTGTGCGTTGCGGGTTGAACACAAACCGACCCTAAGCAAGCTTCGCAATGCACCCCAACTAGGCGGCGCGGAGCGCTTCGTTCTTTTCCGCCTTCGGGAACCGAACCATTATTATGGCTTTTCCGGTGATTGAATTCTGACTGAGAGCCAACTCCAAGTTTTCGAGCGTCGTTTCAAAGTGCGTCTCGTCAGGGGTCGATACGTCGGCAGCAAGCTCAACCGGCGTCGATGGCTTTGCACCACGCGCGATGAGTTCCTTGGTAATTCTTCCCGCAGCTGCAACGCCCATGTAAATCGCGAGCGACGTGCCGGGACGAACGTGATTGGCCCAGTCGGGTGTCGCATCGCCGTCGCGACATGCTCCGGTCGCAAAGATCAATGTATCGGTCTCACCACGTTCGGTCAGACTTCTTTGCATGGAAGCGGCGGCAGCCGTGGCGGAGGTGACACCGGGCACGATCTCCACGGGAACATCTGCAGCGCGCGCGGCTTCCAATTCTTCGGTCGCTCTTCCGAAGATTGACGGGTCCCCGGATTTCAGCCTCACCACGCGACGCCCCTTCCTCGCTTCTGCAACGATTACTGAGCAAATCCGATCCTGTGGCCATGCATGCGCACCAACTTCCTTGCCCACGAAAACGCGTTCCGCATCGCGGCGGGCAAGCTCCAAGACTTCAGGGTCGACCAGACGATCATAATAAATGACATCCGCCTCCTGTAGACGTTCGACGGCGCGGAGGGTGAGAAGGTCACGCGCACCAGGACCAGCTCCGACCAGCGCGATATGCCCCTCACCAGCACCCTCGGGCACGCGACGTTCTGCAATGGCCGACTTCACGCGTTCAGCAGCTTCGGTTTCGGCACCAGAGCGGTGGAGGCGCGCTGGCTCTCCGTTAAAGACCCAAGCCCAGAACGCGCGGCGCGCGTTTTGCGGCAGACGATCGGCGACCGCACCACGAAGCCGTCCGGCAAGGGCGGCAAGGCCACCAATACGCGGCGGCAAAAGCGTTTCGATTTCCGTCTTGATCGTGCGACCAAGGACCGGGGCCGTGCCTTCTGTCCCGATCGCGACAACGACGGGGTCGCGGTCCACGATTGACGGTGTGGTCGCATCGCAAAGCTCGGGCCGGTCAACGACGTTTGTCACCGCGCCGCTTTCCTTGGCAATTGCATGAAGCGCGGCATCGGCCCCCGCACATCCCGTGGCAATGAAGGCAAGCGCGCTGTCACGGAACAGGTCCGGTCCAACGTGATCATCGTGGTGAAGCGCCCTTCCCTGCGCAACGATGCCTTGCAACTCTGCATCCAGTTCAGGCGCCGCGAGAATGATCTCTGCGTCGGTCTTGAGAGCGAGACGCGCCTTCTGTGCCGCCTGTTCGCCGCCACCGGCGATGACTATGCGGCGGCCCGTCGTGCGGATGAACATTGGAAAGGATTTCATGGCACTTCCTTTTTATTCGGCCGCCTCGCGCATCGCGAAACGTGCAATCAAACTGGCGACTTCGGGGCGACAAGACCCGCATGTGATGCCGGCCCCAGTGGCCTCGCACACGCGGTTCAAATCCGGTCCAATGTCCTCAGCCGCAGCAAGGATGGTGTTTTGACCGACCGTCATGCAGGAACAAACGGTTGGACCTGCATCGAAAGCATTCGACTGCGGCCGCGCTGCAAGAACGGCGTCGGCAGGTTTCCCAATCAGACCGGTAACAAAGTCCCGCGCGACGGAGACCGGGTCGCGGGCGATGAACAAGGCGGCGGCGAGAGTGCCATCCCCATCCACGAACGCCAAATGCGACCTGCCGGCTGCACTGTCAGTGACAACCTGCGGCTCCGTGTCGAGCCCAAAAAGACGCTGAGCAAAACCGGTCCAGTTTTCGCAGGCATGTTCACCTGCCAATTCGATGCGCCAGCCCGTGTCGCTCTTCATCCGGGCCCAATAGGCAACATTTGCCATTGGCCGGTTCCGCGAAACGGCAAATCCGTACCATTCGGCGTCGAAACGCTCGATGGCGACAACAGATGCCTTGCTCTCCGGTTGCCCTGAGATCGGGTCCGTGGCCGGCGCAACCAATGCATCGACGCGCGAGGCGGGAGCCGTTTCACCCGTCCAATGCATGGGTGCAAACGGGGCACCGGGTGTCGCCTCCTCACTGATGAGCACACGTAGAAGAGCTGTTCCCTGAGGGCTTTTGACGCGCACCAATTGCGCGGCTTGCAGATCAAGTGTTTTGGCATCCTCGGGATGAATCTGAAGAAACGGCTCCGCAAGGTGCTGTGACAGCCTTGGCGCGAGACCGGTACGTGTCATCGTGTGCCATTGGTCGCGAACCCGACCTGTGTTCAGGCGGAATGGATAGCGCGGCGTACGTTTCGCCGCGAAATCTTTTTGGCGGACGGGCAGGAACCTGGCGCGTTCGTCGGAGGTGAAAAAGGCGCCGTTACCGAAGAACCTTTCCTTGGTTGCTCCACCCGCGACAGGCCAGCGTTTGGGAGCAAGCGCATCATAGGCCGCGTCATCGATGTCTGCGAGGTCCGAGATGTTGAAGTCGCGGCCAAGCGCGCCAGCGATGCGAGAAAGCGCGGCGTGCTCCCGGAAAACTTCGGCGGGCGCGAGATAGTCAAAAGCACGCGGCCATCCCATGCGCAGCCCAACCTCCGCGAAGAGTTGCCAATCATGGCGGGCGTCTCCGGGGACCGGAAGCGCCGGGCGTTGGCGACTGATTGTGCGATCCGAATTGGTGACCGTTCCGTCTTTTTCCCCCCATCCCGTGGCGGGAAGCAAGACATCTGCAAGGCGCGCCGTGTCCGTTTGCTCCGTGATGTCGGAAACAACCACGAAATCGCAGGCTCTTATCGCATCCCGTACACGATTGGCGTCCGGAAGGGACACGGCCGGATTGGTACACGCGATCCAGAGCGCCTTTATTTTCCCCTCTTCGACGGCGCGGAACATGTCGACGGCCTTTAGGCCGGGGCGTTCTGCGATTGATGGTGCGGACCAGAATGCCTGAACGGCCGTCCGATGGGACGCGTCCTCGAGATCAAGATGTGCCGCCAACATGTTGGCAAGTCCACCCGTCTCCCGCCCGCCCATGGCGTTGGGTTGTCCGGTGACACTGAGGGGTCCCATGCCGGGTTTGCCGATCCGACCTGTGGCCAGATGGCAGTTCAGGATGCTGTTGACCTTGTCCACGCCCGAGGACGACTGATTGACGCCTTGACTGAAGACCGTGACCGTGCACTCTGTCGCAGCAAAAAGCTCGTAGAAAGCCTTGATATCGTTAGCGGAAAGCCCTGTGACCAAGGGATCGTCGAGTGCCGCTTCCCCGATAGTCTCGCCGAAGCCATTGGTGTGGCTGTCAATGAAGCTCTGGTCGAGGGCGCCTCTTGTCTGAAGGTCGGTCAGAAGACCGTTGAACAGCGCGACATCCGTGCCCGGTTTGAGCTTGAGATGCAGGTCGGCGATATCACAGGTCGCTGTTCGACGAGGATCGACAACGACAACCTTGGTGCCGCGTTCAGCGCGCGCAGCGGCAAGCCGTTGAAACAGCACTGGATGACACCAGGCGAGGTTGGAGCCGACGAGAACGACGAGGTCGGCACATTCGAGGTCCTCGTATGTGCCGGGCACCGTATCTGTTCCGAATGCGCGTTTGTGGCCCGCGACGGTCGACGCCATGCAAAGTCTTGAATTCGTGTCGATATTTGCACTGCCGATGAAACCTTTCATCAGCTTGTTGGCGACGTAGTAATCCTCGGTCAGAAGTTGGCCGGAGACGTAGAAGGCAACACTGTCCGGTCCGTGTTTTGCTATCGTTTCCTTGAAGCGGTCGGCAACAAGTTGAAGTGCGTCATCAGTCGCGACTTCGGCCCCATGAACCTTTGCCGTCAGAAGCCTGTCTTCCAACCCGACTGTCTGCCCAAGAGCGAGACCCTTTGAGCAGAGTTTACCGAAGTTGGCAGGATGGTCCGGGTCACCTTCGACCGTCAGCCCGCCAGCCTCGTCAGGGCGCAGAAGGACACCACAGCCGACGCCGCAATAAGGACAGGTGGAGCGGATCGGATCGTCGCCAAGATCACGCATCTCGACGCTCCAAACCCCACATCGGTGCCATGTCGGTATTGCGTCGGTGTTGCGTCGGTGCCCTCATCAGGCGGCCTGCCGCCCCAGAAGAGAGGCTTCGATCAGCACCCGACCGTTTTCAACGCGAGCCGCGTAGGTCTCGATCCGACCCTCATCTGCGCCCAGAGCTTCGCCGGATTCCAAATCAAGGACCCAGTTGTGCAGCGGGCAGGTCACCTTGTTGTCGTGGACGATACCTTCGTTCAGCGGCCCGCCCTTGTGCGGACAGGTATTCGATGTGGCAAACACCGTGGCCTCGTCCGTGCGGAACACAGCGACGCAGCCGAGCTTGGTCTTCACCTTGCGGGCCCCTCGAAGCGGGATGTCGTCAATCGCGCCGATATCGATCCAGCTCATTCCGCGGCCTCCAATGTGAGATCGGCGAGTGGCGCAAATTTCTTCGCTTCCTCTGCCTTGGCACGTTCGGCCCATGGGTCTTTCTGATAGATCGATTGTGACAGGTCGAACGCGGCCACGAGGCGCGCACGCTCGGCCTCATCGCCAAGAGTTTCCTGAACCCATTCAAGGCCGACCTTTGCGATCCACTTGTAAGGACGGTCAAGATACTTGGCGTTCTCACGATAGAGTTGGACGAACGCGACGACCCATTCCATGGCTTCGTCTTCGGTCGCGACTTTGACAAGCGGCTGGACTTCCTTGACGTCCATACCTGCGGCACCACCGACACCGATTTCAAAGCCGGAATCGACGCAAACAATGCCCACATCCTTGCAGGTGGCTTCGGCGCAATTCCTTGGGCACCCGGAAACAGCCATCTTCACCTTGTGGGGTGTCCACGACCCCCAGAGCTTTTTCTCAAGCTTGATGCCAAGCCCGGTGCTGTCTTGTGTTCCGAAACGACAGTGATCCGTACCAACACAGGTCTTCACCGTGCGCAGCCCCTTGGCATAGGCGTGGCCGGAGACCATCCCCGCCTTGGTGAGATCGTCCCAGATGGCCGGAAGGTCCTCGCCCTTGACACCCAGAAGGTCGATCCGCTGGCCGCCTGTCACCTTGACGGTGGGCACGTTGTACTTATCCGCCGCATCCGCGATGGCGCGCAATTCGTTGGCGGTCGTGATGCCGCCCCACATGCGGGGAACAACCGAGAATGTGCCGTCTTTCTGGATATTCGCGTGCTTGCGTTCATTGACGAAACGCGATTGCGGATCGTCCTGGTACTCAACCGGCCAATCCGCGATCAGGTAGTAGTTGATCGCCGGTCGGCAGACGTGACAGCCATTTCGCGTTTTCCAGCCAAGCTCCTGCCAGACCGCTTCCTGCGACTGGAGTTCCTGGCTTTTAATCAAGCGGCGGACGTCCTCATGTGTGAGAGCCTGAATCATAATTAGTTAACATATTGTAATAATTACGTTATTGGCCGCGCCACCCGTCGCATCAGAAACCGGCACGCGGCCAGTTGGACCCAGGCCAGAGAACTGGCCAAGGTCCGCTCCACGTCCTTCGCCAAGCGTCGGCACCACGACAGCCAGGCGAATGTCCGTTCCACCACCCACCGGCGATAAAGGACGGTGAAACCTTTGATTTCCTT
>JAJDZT010000143.1 GCA_022824525.1 Silicimonas sp.
TTGGCGAAGGACGTGGAGCGTACCTTGGCCAGTTCTCTGGCTTGGGTCCAATTGGCCGCGTGCCGGTTCCTGATGCGACGGGTGGCGCGGGCAATAACGTAGTTATTACAATATGTTAACTAATTATGATTCAGGCTCTAAGGATCCGAGGTCCGAGCGACACAGAGGTCGCCATCCCGCGAAGTCGGCTTCGTTCCGTTTCTGAAAAACCTCCTTCTGGTCCGATAAGAATCGCTGCAGGCGAAGGGGGAAGTTTTGAAACGCTGCCTGCGGTCAGCGCCTCGTCACAAAAGATCAATGCGCGTTCCTCTGGCCAATCGTCCAGAACGGCATTTAATTTCCTGATATCTTCGACTGGAGGCACGTATGTCCCGCCACATTGCTCGGCCGCTTCGACTGCATGAGCCTGCAATCGGTCCCGGCGAATACGTTCAGCGTTTGTGAAATCGGTCTGCACGGGAAAGATCCGCGCAGCACCTAGTTCGGTTGCTTTTTCCACTATGAAGTCTGTACGAGACTTCTTGATCGGCGCAAAAAGCAACCAAAGATCGGGCGGGTTCAGTTGCGGTTTGGTCTGTTCCTCGCAATAGAGGACACCTCTGCGCTTTCCGGCCTCCACGACATCAGCGCGCCACTCGCCGTCCTGCCCATTGAAAACAAGGACCGAATCGCCCGCATTTAGCCGCATGACACTGAACAGGTAATGCGCCTGATCCCGCGACAGCGGGACCAATTGCCCCTCCCCCAGTGGCTGATCTACATAGAGTCTGACTTTCGCGCCTTTCATGGGAGGGCATATGACCGAAGCGAACCCCCAGGGACAAGTGGCCGATGCCGTCGCGGGGAACTGGGTCGACCGCTACGCGCCGCCGGCTGCCCGCCCATTTCTAAGACTTTCACGTGCGGATCGACCGATCGGAACCTGGCTTTTGCTGCTTCCTTGCTGGTGGGGTCTTTTCGCCGCTGCACTCTCCCAAGGTGAGTTTATGCTCCAGCACCTTTGGATCGCAGTTGGCTGCGCAATCGGGGCCTGGCTCATGCGGGGTGCCGGATGCACCTGGAATGACATCACAGACAGGGAATTTGATGGCGCGGTTGAAAGAACACGCTCTCGACCGATCCCGTCTGGTCAGGTCAGCGTGCGGGCAGCTATCATCTGGATGGTCGTCCAGTCGCTCATTGCCTTTTGCATCCTGTTGACGTTTCCCTGGACGGCCATCTGGCTCGGAATTGCATCACTCTTGCTTGTCTGCGTTTACCCCTTCGCAAAGCGTTTCACGTGGTGGCCTCAAGTGTTTCTTGGTCTCGCCTTCAACTGGGGCGCGCTTTTGGCATGGACTGCTGCAACAGGTTCGCTCGATTGGCCTGCCCTGCTTTTGTACTGCGCAGGCATTACTTGGACGCTTTTCTATGACACCATTTACGCGCATCAGGACAAAGAAGACGACGCCTTGATTGGCGTGAAGTCCACGGCGCGGCTGTTTGGGGAGGACACTCCACGCTGGCTCAAGTGGTTCCTCGTCGGTGCCGTTCTACTGATGGCGGCGGGCATGATCGGCGCAATTGCTCCAACCGCCAATCCGCTGCAATTGACGGTGGCGCTATGTGGGGTTTGGGCGTTCGGCTGGCACCTAGCCTGGCAACTCAAGAGCATCGACATTGACGATCCCGCGCATTGCCTGACGCTCTTCCGCTCAAATCGCAATGCAGGGCTCATCCCGGTGGCGTTTCTCGCCGTCGCGCTGTTCCTGTGATTGCGTACCGACGCGCGGACGACTAACTAGAGCGCCATGGCAGCCAAACGACCAGTACTACGATCCGGGTTCGTGCCCCACGTCATGGCAATAGTCGTGGCCGCGGCAGGTTGCGTAGGCGTGGCCTTTTGGGCGAAGGATCAAGTTGAGCGCGCCGCGCTGACAGACCTCGATCTGGTGTTGAGCCAGGCAGGCCACGATTGGACCGAGATCACGGTGGATGGGCTGGCCGTAAATTTGTCCGGTACGGCGCCGGACGAGGCCACACGTTTCGCGGCCTTGTCCACGGCAGGTACGGTTGTGGATGCGTCCCGCATTGTGGACCGGATGGGAGTTGTGGCAGCCGCCGCGATCAAACCGCCAGAGTTTTCCATCGAGATATTGAAAAACTCCGATGGTATCTCGCTTATCGGATTGGTGCCGCTGGTGTCTGATCCGGAAGCCATCGTCGCTGGCGTATCGGCCGTATCGGATGGAGCAAGTGTGTCTGATCTTCTCGAAGCAGCCGATTTCCCGGTTCCCGAGGGGTGGGCCGCCGCGCTTTCCTACGGGATCGAGGTGCTAGAGGACCTTCCGAGTTCGAAATTGACAGTTCGGCCGGGTTCACTGGCCATCAAGGCAGTGGCGGAAAGTGCCGAGGATCAGAAGCGCCTTGAACGGCGCCTTAATCGAAATGCGCCGAATGGCGTCACCTTAAACCTCACAATCACCGCGCCGCGCCCTGTCGTGGCACCTTTCATTCTGCGCGCCGTTCTGGACGATACCGGAGGTCGTTTCGATGCTTGCACCGCGGACAGCAGAAACGCCCGGACGCGCATTTTGTCTGCAGCACGTCAAGTTGGGATCGCGGGCGGTGCGGAATGTATAATCGGCCTCGGTACACCATCCACGAACTGGGCCGCGGCTGCCGAGGCGAGCTTGGAGGCCTTGGGCAAGATCGGGGGCGGCACCGTGACACTTTCCAATGCGGACGTATCGCTTGTTGCTCGGCAGGGTACGCAACCGACGGTTTTTGAACGCGCGGCGGCGGAGCTGGAGGCGGCGCTACCGCCGGTCTTTTCACTCGCGACGGTCTTGCCGGAACCGGAAGTGGAGCCGGAGGATGGCGCCAAGCTTCCGCCCGAGTTTATCGCGACACGTTCACCCGAAGGACAGGTCCAGTTGCGCGGCCGTTTAAGCGACGAGACTGTCCGGGCGGCTGTCGTGAGTTTCGCCGCGGCCGAATTCGGTGTCGAAAACATATCGCCTGCTACGCGGATTGACCCGGATGTTCCCAAAGGATGGCCGAAACGCGTGATGGCGGCGCTCTCGGCGCTCGGAAAGCTGCACAATGGCGTTGCGACCGTCACCACCGACACAATCGAAGTACGGGGCATGACTGGCGACAAGAACGCGCAAGGTGAGATTGCCGGTCTCCTGTCAACCGCACTGGGCAGCACCGGAACCTACAGCTTGGACGTGTCCTATCAAGAAACACTTGATCCTCTGGCATCTATCCCCACGCCCGAGGAGTGTATCGAGCAACTGAATGCCACAGCTGATACACGTAAGATTACGTTTGCGCCTTCCTCTTCAGACATTGAAGAGGATGCACAGTCGACCATCGATCAAGTGGCCGAAATCCTGCGTTCCTGTCAGCATGCGGAGATCGAGATCGGCGGTCACACAGACAGTCAGGGGCGAGAAGTCATGAACGAACAACTCAGTCAGGCGCGGGCTGATGCTGTTCTGAACGCAATTATGGCGCGTCGCATCCTGGTTTCAAATCTATCGGCCAAGGGCTATGGCGAGAGCCAACCCATTGCGGATAACGAGACCGAAGAAGGTCGGGAAGCCAACCGTCGGATTGAATTCCGTTTGGTTACAACCGAAGAGCCAGAGGAGACAGCTTCTGCCGAGAATGCAGAGGCTGGCGAAACCGCCGAGGAGAGCACGGAATGAGCGGAGCGGAGTTCATCGCAGCCACGGCAGCCATTTTGTTCATGGCGTTTTTGGCGGGCTGGTTCACGCACTGGCTGATCAGCCGCATCACCCGCGTTACGCGCTCGGATATGGACGATCTCGACAAGATGGCCCAAGAACTGCATCAGGCCGAGGAAGCGCATGATCAGGCAACCTCGTATTTCCAGCAACGCGAGTCTGAGCTGACCAACAAGTTGCGCGAGACAGAAGCTGAGCTGGAGGCGGCAATGGATGGCCTTCGCACGTCGCGCGCCGAAGCAGAAGACCTACGCCTCCATATCGAGCGTATGAACCGCGCCAGTTAACGCCTCGGAATTGGCTCGACAGCGCCCAGTCCACTGACCGTGGCAGCCGCGACTTCTGCCGCTTTTGTCGCCGCGATCAGCGGGTCCCCAGTTTCCAGGAACCAGGACAGGAAAGACCCGGCGAATGCATCTCCCGCCCCTGAGGAATCGATGGGATTCGACGGCGCGGGCGGGATATGGTGGCGGCCTTCCGGTGTCCCGATGAGCGCACCCTTCGCACCGTGTTTTGCAACAACAATGCTGGCGCCCATACCGAGGAACCGATCAACAATTGCCTCAGGTGTTTCGTCGCCGAAAAGTGATCTGGCCTCATCGTCACTGGCAAAAACGATGTCGGCCCTTCCAAGCGCCGTTTCGATTACGGGGCGCGCTTCGGCGTCGCTCCAAAGCTTGGGTCGGTGATTGAGGTCGAGAGAAACAAGTGTGTCGTGGTTTTTCGCTAGCCGCATGGCCTCAAAGGCCGCAGCCCGCATGAGTACGCTTATGGCAAGCGTAATGCCTGATAAATGAAGAGCTCGTGAATTGGCGATTGCCGTCTCAGGCAAATCCTGACTGCTGTAGGTGGTCGCGGCAGACACCTTGCGCAAGTACGTGAAGTTGCGGCCTTCCGGGTCCGGATCAATGAAACAGACGCCCGTTGAAGAATTCTCCCGCGTCAGCACATGGGTGTGATCAACACCTTCTCTTGTCCAAAGATCGCGCAATCCGCCGCCGAAGGCATCGTCCCCGACAGCAGAAATGTAGCCTGCCTTTGCACCTTGGCGTGAGGCTGCGATGATTGCGGTTGAAGTGTCGCCCCCAAAGCCCTGCACATATGCCGGGCGCCCATCGATTGGAGCGGGAAGCCGCACCATTTCGATCAATGGCTCACCAAGCCCAAGAATGTCAGCTGTCATCTTGTCATTCCCGTATGTCGAAACAATCGAAACACAGATCCAATTTTGCCGACACATTCCAGAAACGCCAGCAGCTCATGTCCCAGACCAGACAGTTCACGCCAAAGAGTTTGGGACAAAGTACAATGAAGCTTCTCATCGTTATTTTTGCGCTGGCTTTTCTCGCCGGGGTGGTCCGGTGGCTTCCTGAATTGGACAGCGACATGATCCGGTCCGCGGCGGACCGCTTTGGGCCGATTGCCATTGTCGCCCTTGTGGCCATTGGTATCGTCGTCAGTCCTATTCCAAGTGGTGCGGTGGCAATAGTGGCCGGCGCGCTCTACGGAACCTATGAGGGAGGCGCGCTGACAATAGCTGGAGCAGTTGTCGGTGCAGGTAGCGCGTTCTTGTTGTCCAGACACTTGGGGCGAGAACGGCTTGCTGGGACCAACTTTCGCCTCGCACAAAGCCTCACCCGTGAACGCTCTCAGAATGCTTTGATGCTCACAGTCTTCTTGACACGCCTGGTTCCGTTTATTTCGTTCGATGCCGTAAGCTATGTGGCAGGACTGACGCCCTTGTGTTTTTGGCGTTTCCTTGCGGCCACCACGTTGGGCACCGCGCCCGTATGCATTGCCTTTGCTGCTGCCGGGGATACTGCAATGCAAAGCACAATGTCCCCGATCTACATCTTCCTGCTCGGAGGTATCACGCTGGTCTTGCCTGCGGGTTTGTTGATCATTCGAAGCGTGCGCTCAACGCAAAGACGCTTGGCGTCGACTTAGAAGTCAAGATTCTCCACGCTAAGCGCATTCTGCTGAATGAACTCGCGACGCGGCTCAACCACATCTCCCATAAGCTTGGTGAACAAGTCGTCCGCCTCGGCCAAGTCTTCTACTTTCACTTGAAGGAGTGTCCTAGCTTCGGGATCCAGAGTCGTCTCCCAAAGTTGGTCCGGGTTCATTTCACCTAGACCCTTGTAACGCTGCAGGCTGAGGCCTTTTTCACCCTCATCGAGAATTGTCTTCAGAAGATCTAGCGGGCCCATAACTGGCGTGATCCGGTCCTTGCGGACAAGATTTGCAGGCTGTTCGTAGACCTCCTGCAAAGCTTCTGTGTAGCCACCAAGTCGGCGTGCTTCGCCTCCGCGCAAAATGGGACCATCCAAGGTGCGGACTTCTTCTACACCGCGCAGGGAGCGCGCAAGCCTGATGCCTTTGTCTTGCGTAATACGTCCCTGCCAGCCTCGCTCATACTCAAGCGCCACCAGATCAAGTCGTTTTGCCACTGCGTCAGCTGTGCCTTGAAGGTCGGTATCGACTTGCCCAGAGCGAAACGCTCCGGAAATCGCGGCCTGTTCAAGGATTGTTGGCGGGTAGTGAGTAGGGAATGCCTGTAAAACACGTCGCACTTGGCGCGCTTCTTCCACAACACGGAGCAAGTCCTGCCCAACGATCTCTTCACCGCTTTGCAGACGTAAAACGGCGCCGTCCACGCCCATCTCGATCAGATAATCATCCAGAGCCGCGTGGTCCTTCAGGTAAACCTCCGACTTACCGCGCGCGACTTTGTAGAGCGGCGGCTGCGCAATGTAGAGAAATCCACCCTCGATGATCTCGGGCATCTGGCGGAAGAAGAACGTAAGCAAAAGCGTCCGGATGTGAGCGCCATCCACGTCTGCATCCGTCATGATGATGATCTTGTGATAGCGGAGCTTCGCGATGTCGAATTCGTCACGTCCGATGCCGGTACCCAGCGCGGTGATCAATGTGCCGATCTCCTGACTGGACAGCATTCTGTCGAAACGTGCGCGTTCGACATTGAGGATCTTGCCTCTGAGCGGCAGTACGGCCTGATTTGCACGAGCCCGACCTTGCTTGGCCGATCCACCGGCGCTGTCACCCTCGACCAGGAACAATTCGCGGAATTCCGGGTTCTTCTCTTGGCAATCGGCGAGCTTACCCGGAAGAGATGCCACATCGAGTGCGGACTTCTTCCGTGTCATCTCCCTAGCTTTTCGTGCAGCTTCCCGGGCCAATGCCGCTTCAACAATCTTGGTGACGATCATTTTGGCAGGGCCAGGGTTTTCCTCGAACCACTCGGCCAGCTTCTCGTTCATGAGCCCTTCGACAGCTGGCCTCACTTCTGAGGACACCAGTTTATCTTTGGTCTGGGAACTGAACTTCGGGTCGGGAACCTTGACTGAAAGCACGCATGTCAAACCTTCGCGGGCATCGTCGCCGGTAAAGTTCACCTTTTCTTTCCGTGCGGCACCAGATTGCCCGGCATAATGGTTCAGCGTTCTTGTCAGTGCGCCGCGGAACCCCGCAAGGTGCGTGCCACCGTCGCGCTGTGGGATGTTGTTGGTAAACGGCAGGACATTCTCGTGGTAGCCGTCGTTCCACCACATAGCCACTTCGACCGTTATTCCGTCTTTCTCACCGGAAATGAAGATGGGCTCTTCGATAAGAGGCGTCTTCGACCGATCAAGGTACCGTACGAACTCGCGGACGCCGCCATCGTAGAAAAATTCACTTTCCAACGGTTCTGCCGGGCGTTCGTCGCGTAACAGAATCCGAACCCCGGAATTCAGGAATGCCAGTTCCCGAAGCCGATTTTCGAGCGTTTTGAAGTTGTATTCGAGGTTGGAAAACGTGTTGGTCGATGCAAGGAAACGGACTTCGGTTCCTTTGCGGCCTTCGGCATCACCCACAACTTTGAGGTGTTCGCTGGTCTCGCCACCTTCAAAGCGGGCCACGTGCTCTTTACCGTCCCGCCAGATCCGCAGTTCCAACCAGTCAGACAATGCGTTGACCACCGACACACCGACACCATGAAGACCGCCAGAAACCTTGTAGGAGTTCTGGTCGAATTTTCCGCCCGCATGAAGCTGGGTCATGATGACTTCTGCGGCGGACACGCCCTCCTCTGGGTGCATATCCACTGGAATCCCGCGCCCATTGTCACTGACCGAGACACTGTCATCGGCATGTACCGTGACCGTCACGCGGTCTGCATGGCCCGCCAAAGCCTCGTCGATGCCGTTGTCGACGACTTCGTAGACCATGTGGTGCAAACCGGAGCCATCGTCAGTATCCCCAATATACATTCCGGGACGCTTCCGAACTGCCTCTAACCCCTTGAGAACCTTGATTGAATCGGCGCCGTATTCTTCAGGAGCCGCTGCGGCCTCTGCCATGCCGTTTTTCCTTATGTTTTATGTGGAAAATATAGTCGTTTTCGTAAGTATTGTCACGCGCTTGGCACAAGATTTGGTGGGTTATCGAGGCGAACCCACATCGGCTTTTCATTCCCCGAATCTTAGTCTTCACAACTTCACGAATGCTTGTCCCCCAAATCAGATTTCCTGTGCTAATACCGTTCCATGAAACGTATGTTTTTTCTTCTCATAATGCCGTCCTTCGCATTCGCCGACGACGCGACCATCGAAGCAGCAGAAGCGCGCGCCTCAGGTGCAAACTGGTCTTTTTCCGTCACGCTCAGGCATGGCGATACAGGCTGGGACGACTATGCAGATGGCTGGCGGGTTGTCACCGAAGACGGTCAGGAGCTCGGACTTCGTGTGCTGTATCACCCGCATGTCGATGAACAACCGTTTACCCGCTCACTGGGCGGCGTATCTGTACCGGACGGTGTCGAGACAGTTTTCATTGAGGCGCGCACCAACACCGACGGTTGGGGCACAACCCGGTTTCCAGTTTCGCTGAAATAGCACAGGCGGTCACGAATTGAATGGTCCCCTCTGGGCAGCCCGGCAATGCTCGGTTAGGGATCGCGCATGAGTAAAACGATCCTAATCCTCAATGGCCCCAATCTGAACATGTTGGGCAAGCGCCAGCCGGAGATTTACGGCGCGGCAACGCTGGGTGATGTCGCCGATATGTGTCAGGCGGCAGCGAGCGCATTTGACGCCGAAGTCGTCATGCGGCAGTCGAACCACGAAGGCGAACTTATCGATTGGATACAGGAGGCACGAGAGGGTGCGGACGCCATCGTGATTAACGCCGGCGCCTACTCACACACCTCCATTGCGATCCTCGACGCGCTGAACATGTTCCACGGACCCGTAATCGAAGTACACGTGTCCAATATCCATGCACGCGAAACGTTCCGTCATCATTCCTACATTTCACTAAGGGCAAATGGCGTGATCGTGGGGTGCGGAGTTGACGGGTATCGTTTTGCCGTTCAACGCGCCGGCTCACTTCTCGAATAACATGCGCATTGCGATCACCGATTTTGCGCTCAGGAATTGGCAAGAGGGCGCGAGCACCCGGATCCTTGGACTGACGCCCGAAAGCCTTGTCGCGCTTTGCAATGGATCCGACACTGAGCTCATCGACGGATACGCGCCATTCTGCCAGCATCTCTTTCTTGAGAACACAAGCGACACACGGGCGGCGTTCGCGCCCATTACCGATGAGAACCGGCCTTTTCTCCGTTCCGGCTACTTGGCCAGAAGGGAAGGTGAACGCGCGGTTCTTGAGCGCTGGTTCGAAGGCATAGAGGCTCCAAGAGCCGCGTGGCTTGACGTCATTCTGTACAGCCACGAACAACTCCTTGCAGAAGCGCATGACTATCCGGAAGAGCAACCCGTACCCGACTGTGACTGGGGCATCGTGTCAATCATTGGAACTCTGGCACCGGAAGAACCGCCAATGCCGCCGATCACCCAGATGCGAAATGCACTAGGACGTGCTGAGGGCGGGTCAGGCGTGCCGATCGATATTGAGGCCTATGATCGTGCCGTGGCGTTCTGGGAGGCTCATGCGGCCGTGCGCTGACGGGCGCGAAGCGCGGCGAGGTGGACACCCGTCATAAGGATGATCCAGATGCCAACGACGTGGGGAAAGTCTGAGGGCACGAAGATCATGACGACGGTGAAGGCGAGCAAACCTGCCTGAAGGAGACCGGCCACGAATTGCAAGCTCAGAAACGCTTCTGGAAAATGCGCGGTCGATGCCATGGACAGGAACGCCCAGAAGCCTCCACCCAGAAAACTGCCGAGGCCGGTGGCCAGAATGGCGCCAAGAACACCGATCCAGATGCCGCCATCTTCCTGCCGGTGACCGAGCATTCCAGCAAGCGCAAGGCCGGAGCAGCCAGCGCCAAGGAATGCGCCCGCGAGCATCGGGTTTCCGGGACCTCCGCCCTCGCCCATGGCGACCAGGATGGCAATCATTGTGAACAAGCCCGCGAATGCCGTCGCGAGCGCTGTAAGATACCGAACGGGCCGGGGCGTGTCTGGGAGGTACGTCATTTACAGGGCCTTTCTTTGGGTCCCGCCTGTCCTCCTTCAAATCCGTGCATTCGCAGGCACACTCTTTGCGGCGAACGCGTGCAGCGTTTGGCGAGAGAGTGCAGGAAACGCGGAGAACTTCCGCCAGATCAGCCGCCGAGATGCGTTTCGCCGCGTTCCCGGGCAAGGGCAATCTGATGTTGGCGTTCCCGGAAACGGGCCCGGTCAGCGTCGGAGTATTCGCCGATGCATTGGTGGCAGGAAACGCCTGTCTCGTAGTCGGGGCGCGTCTTGTCGTCTTCCGTGATCGGGCGACGGCAGGCATAGCAAAGCTCGTGCGGACCTTCTTTCAAGCCGTGACCGACGGAGACACGGCCGTCGAAGACAAAGCACTCGCCCTTCCAGCGACTTGTCTTTTCAGGCACGTTTTCGAGGTACTTCAATATTCCGCCCTTCAGGTGGAAGACATCTTCGACTCCCTGCCCGATCAGGTAGTTCGTCGCCTTTTCGCAGCGAATGCCGCCCGTGCAGAACATGGCAACCTTCTTGCCCGCGAACCGGTTGTGGTTGCGTTTCCACCAATCGGGGAATTCGCCGAAGCTTTTCGTCTCCGGATCGATGGCGCCGTCAAAGGTACCGATGGCCACTTCGTAATCGTTCCGTGTATCGATGGTAACGACATCGTCGCAGGCGATGAGCGTGTTCCAGTCTTCAGGAGCCACGTAGGTTCCAACCGAAGCCGTCGGGTCCACGTCAGGCTGACCCATGGTGACGATTTCGCGTTTCAGGCGCACCTTCAGGCGGTTGAAAGGCATCTCTGTCGCGGTGCTTTCTTTCCACTCGATTTCCGCACATCCGGGGAGTGTGCGGATATGGTCAAGCACGGCATCGATCCCGTTGCGTGGCCCGGCGATGGTGCCGTTGATCCCCTCCTGCGCAAGAAGGAGGGTGCCTTTGACACCCTCGCGGCATGCCAGTTCCGCCAGCGGCGCCTTAAGCGCAGCAGGGTCCTCGAACGGCGTAAACTTGTAGAGCGCTGCAACGGTGAACATGGCGCATTTCCTACGAGACGGAGGGCTCGGGTTGCAAGGGGCGCGTTTTCTGCGCAGAAAACTTGGGAATCACTCTGCGGAGGGAAAAGATGCGCCCAGCTAATGAAGCAATTCTTGTAATCGATGTGCAGAACGACTTTTGCCCGGGTGGGGCGCTCGCCGTTGCGGGAGGCGACGAAATCGTCGCTCCCATCAATGCACTCATGCCTGAGTACTCTGTGAGAGTGTTTACGCAGGATTGGCATCCTGCTGATCACCTAAGCTTTGCGTCACAACACGGCGCCGACCCGATGACAGTGACGGAAATGCCGTATGGACCACAGGTCCTCTGGCCAGATCACTGCATCATCGGGTCTGAAGGTGCTGACTTTCATGGCAGACTGGATGACCGCTTGGCTGATATGATCATCCGGAAAGGGTTTCGCCGGGAAATCGACAGCTACTCGGCTTTCTTCGAAAACGACCACAAAACCCCCACTGGCCTTGAGGGTTATCTTAAAACCAGAGGGGTCGACACCATCACCATGGTGGGCCTCGCAACGGATTTTTGCGTGAACTACTCCGCCGTCGATGCCGCAAGACTTGGGTTCACCGTCACGGTCGTGGAGAGCCTATGCCGGGCGATCGACTTCGACGGTTCACTGGAAGCTGCAAGAGAGTCCATGGTGGGCGCAGGAGTCACGCTCGCCTAACTTTCAGAAGCCGGGCGCAGGCGTCGACAGCGGGCGCGACAGAACACGTTGAGGCGCGCTTGGCACGTCTGCCAACGTGATGCGGGGCATGATCGCTCTACGAACCTTGGCAAACGTCTTCCTTTCGCGCTTAACAGGCTCGGCTGCATCGGCAGCGGCAAGAAAAGCACCTACGTCGAACCCGTTCCAGTCCGCGTTTTCAGGTAGATTTTCCAAGTTTTTGCGCAGTCGATTCAGAACTTCTGCTCTTCCTTCTGTATCCTCTACCGGGAAACCGCCGCCGCGAATACCGCGGTCATAACTCGTCAGGCCGAACCCAGCATCCAGAAAGCAATCACGAACCTCTTCCGAAGCTGTGGCGATCGCTTCGACAGCTTTCGGATCTCGGAAAAGTGCAAGCTGTTGCGCTGCCTGTTCTTCAATATCGAACGCGGCCAGAAGCTTTGAGTATTTTTGCCGAATCTCAACCGGAGTCGCTGCAAACATATAGAAATCGTAAGTCATGGCTCATCCTAACCAACTGCGTAACACACCCGTTGTTAACCCTACTTGTGGTCATTACTTGGGCGTAACTGAGACTTTGCGTTTCCGGTTCGTATACAAATGGATACGCAACTTCCCTTTGTGCTGACCCTGCGCTATCCCACGCTCGAACCGACAAAGGAGCCCGCCCATGTCGAAGATCAAAGTCGATAACCCAATCGTCGATATGAACGGCGATGAGATGACCCGTATTATCTGGGATTTCATCAAGGAGAGGCTCATATCGCCCTATCTCGATGTCGAACTGCTGGACTACGACTTATCTATCCAGAACCGGGATGCGACCAACGATCAAATCACCGTCGACGCGGCAGAGAAAACCAAGGAAGTCGGTGTTGCTGTCAAATGCGCCACGATCACTACAGATGAGGCGCGAGTTGAAGAGTTTGGCCTGAAGAAGATGTGGCGTTCGCCCAACGGAACGATCCGAAACATCTTGGGCGGCGTGATCTTTCGTCAGCCAATCATTTGCAAGAATGTGCCCCGCCTGGTCCCGGGGTGGACCCAACCCATCGTTGTCGGCCGTCATGCCTATGGCGACCAATATCGTGCCACGGACTTCACCTTTCCCGGGCCGGGCAAGCTGACGCTCAAGTTTGAGGGCACCAATGGCGATGTGATCGAGCGGGAGGTTTTCGATGCACCGGACGCAGGCGTTGCGATGGCAATGTACAACCTGGATCCGTCGATCTACGACTTCGCAAGAGCCAGCTTCAACTACGGCCTGAACCTTGGTTGGCCGGTCTATCTCTCGACCAAGAACACTATCCTGAAAGCCTATGACGGGCGCTTCAAGGATATTTTCGAAGAAGTCTACGAGGCTGAATTCAAGGATAAGTTCGAAGAAAAGAAGATCTGGTACGAGCATCGCTTGATCGACGATATGGTGGCCTCGTCGCTCAAATGGTCCGGCGGATATGTCTGGGCTTGCAAGAACTACGATGGCGACGTGCAATCTGATACGGTCGCACAAGGATTTGGATCGCTTGGTCTCATGGCATCGATCCTCATGACGCCTGACGGAAAGATCGTGGAGTCAGAGGCTGCGCATGGCACGGTCACTCGACATTATCGCCAGCATCAGGAGGGACAGGCGACTTCGACCAATTCCACTGCATCGATCTTTGCTTGGACAGGTGGCCTTCGCCACCGCGCGAAGCTTGACGGAAACGATGCACTGATGGGCTTCGCGCAGACACTTGAAAAGGTCGTCGTAGACACGATCGAAAGCGGCCATATGACCAAGGACCTGGCACTTTTGGTCGGACCCGATCAGGGCTGGCTCACCACCACCGGGTTTCTCGACAAGATCGATGAGAACCTGGCAAAAGCCCTGAGTTGACCGAGGCTTAACGATCAGCGTTCGGTGCGGGGGATGGACGAAATCCCTGCACTGGGCGGAGCAAGATTGGCTAGTAAGGTTTTCTGGTGCCGCTGAAGGGACTCGAACCCCCGACCCCATCATTACGAATGACGTGCTCTACCAGCTGAGCTACAGCGGCGACGCCGGAGCGTGTAAACCTTTGACGGAAAGCACGCAAGGCGCAAATCACCAACCTGTGTGGTCAGACCAACCTACAGTCCAAGTGACCAAGGCGTGGCACCTGGTCGGCTTTTCCGCGATTTGATACGTGCCTTTGTAGCCACTTTTGACACCGGCCGCGCAACGTTCTTCGGCATGTTTTTGATCGCCATCGAAACCGTACGCGGGGCTGGCGCGGGCTTCCGGACACCAGGGGTCGAACTGTTCAGCAGTCTCGAGCGAGAAGCCAGCTTCCCCAGCTGCACAGAATAGGCTTTGTCTGAGATTGGGCGAGAAAGAACCTGCTCCATGGCTTCGTCGTTTTCATCTCGGACATCCAAGTCTGGATCGTTGGTGATGTCGGTGCGAGTTTCGTCAAGTTCCATCGAAGCTTCCGTTTCGATGGCTGCCCCCTCAGCCTCGCCGGCTTCTTCAGAATAACGCATGAGAAGCACGTCACCGGCATCCAATGCCGACTGGAGAAGGAGATCGATTTCCTTCTTGATCGTTTTCACGATCTGCGCGCCGCCGGCTTCCCGGAACTCCTCTTTGTCGACGCCGCCTTCGGCGTCCTTGGCTTCCTGTGCACGGCGGGGATCCACGCGCAGGATCTCGACAAACTCCTGTGCGATCCCTTTCCAACTTTGGAATTCCATTTTGGGCGAAAGCACCAGATAGCTGTGGTCTCGGAGTCGGTCCGGAACGTTTTCCCAGACTTCCGCCAATTCAGGCGTCAGCTCGGCGCCGGCCCACAGCGCGATGTCTGTTGCAGGGAGTGTTTTGTCCACATCCACGCAAAGCTGTTCCGGGTCTTTTTCAGCAGCTACGAGGATGGAGATCTTCTTAAGCACAGGAAGATCAACATAAATACGGACGCGCGAAGGGTTATCCTCAAACAACCGCCGAAACTGCGTTCCATCTATGCGTTCCTGAGTACCGTCGCGAAATTGGAGTCGCGCGTGTGCTTTCTCGCTGTAAAGAAACTGAATGCGGGCGCGAGGAATCGACGGCGACACCACGGGCTGGCCAATCATGAGATTGATCAGTGAAATTGCGTGTCGAGGATCCGTGCCAAATACCGTCAACCGCAGCGGCTGCTCTATGCGGCGCAAACATTGCTCCAACATAAAGCGATCCGCTCGGCTGAGTTCAGCACTTTCCTCGAGCCGTTTCAAACGGCGCGCGGTATCCTTTAGCCTTCCGTCGTCCGACATTGTCCCCTAGCCACCCGTTGCTGATTGAGCGACGTCCTTATCCTGTTCTGCGTTAGTTGAGACCCCGCTCATCATCGCCTCGTCAGCGAGACGCGTTGAGTGGAAGTCGACTTCTGTGACGTTCGTACGACGCTGCGGACGTATTACCGGCTTTTCGTGACGAACTTTGACCACTGCAAAAGAGATGTTGTCCTGCTCAGGATCGTCCAATCCCTTCACCGCTTGCAAAAGCGCGTTTGCAATATCGGCACTTGGTTTGCGGCGGTTGCGCGTGATGATCTTGGCGATCTGCTTGTCTTCAAGGAACTGAAGACCGTCGCTGGAAACCACAACAATGTCACCGGCCTTGAGTTCAAGCGCCAAGCCACGGTTGTCCATCCGAGGAATCTTGCCGCCCGCAACTGCGGAAGTCAGGCAATTCCGGTCGGGGTGAGTTTTGGCATCCTCCGGGCGGATGGCGCCCGCTGCGACCATCGCATCAATCTGTGGCGCCATGGAGTGGTCTTCGTTGACCTGTTCCAGGTTGCCACCGCGATAGTGATAAAGCGGGCTGTCGCCAACCGAACTCCAGTACATGCGGCTGCCCGCCATGACGGCAGCAACAACCGTGGAACCCATGCCTCTGGCTTCCGAGTTCTCGTTCATCGCATCGCGAACACAGTCGTTGGCGTTCGTGATCGCGCTTAGCATCAATTGCGGAAGATGCTCGGCATGATCAAAGAACATGTCACTATGGAACTTCAGCTCGCTGTAGACTTCGGTGACAACGGTCTTGCTGGCGAGGTCGCCGGCGGAATGCCCGCCCATACCATCAGCCAAGACCACGATCCCGCAGTCATCTCCAACCGCAAAGTCGGAAACGAGAGAGTCTTCTTGGTAGTCGCGCCCACCACGGTCAAGAGCGGATGCAACGTCGAAGCGGGGTTCAGGCAATCTCCACATCATCGTCGTCGGTCCCTTCCTCAGTTTCAGCGATATCCCAATTAAACTTCTTCGAGCAGAGCGCTACGAAACGCAGCTTCGTCTCCCCGAGTTCGATCTCGTTACCATCTTTCAAATCGCTGGTGCTGACGACAGGCTTGCCGTTCAGGCGAACGATGTTGGATTTGCCGCCATGGCCCAACAGGAACGTGTGTTCCTTCGGATCATAAACGATTGCAGCGTGGTTCTCGCGCGAAATGGCTTGGTCGCCAAAGTCGAGCTGAATTGCCTGGTCTTCGCCACGTCCGATTTGGGACATGCCGGATTTGATTGCGAAGCACTCACCAAGACCAGGTCCCTTGACGACCATGACAAGCCCAACGGGAAACTTGAAATGACCTGTTTCGGTCGTCGTCTTGTCCTCACCAAACAGGTCAACGACGCGCCCATCAGACGTATCAAAGCCCATCAGACGGGTCTTGTTGCTGTTAACCGGACGGCGGCGCTTACGCAGAAGCGGGTCTTCCAATGAAGCTTCTGGCGGCATTGGTGCCGGAGCCGAAGTCGGTGCTGGCGCTGCTGCTGCTGTCTGCTCTTCCGGTGTCAGGACAACCGTCTGCTCAGGCTTTTTGCGCGATTTCCTTCGAAACAGAAACACGTGCTTTCTCCTTGTTGATCCTAGTTCGCCTTGTTCAATTGCCGATCGACGCGAGATTGAAGGCTTCGACCCAAATCTCTCCGTCACGGCTTACAGCGAAGCTGAATGTTGATGTTCCGCTTGCGAGTTCTCTTTCCAAGATGGTCTGGAGCGAGTTCGGACCATCCAGGTCTTCCCAGGTCGCTACAAAGGAGACCAATTGGTCGCCAACCTTGAAATTTGAAGCGCTCGGTGCGTCGACGACGACCGTCGCCCAACCTGTATCCGACTTTCGAGAAACAAAGCGGAGCCCGTTCAGCAGAAGCGTATGCTTCTCCGTACCAAGCGCCAACGTTCGTTCTGTCACAGCCGTGTTAAGGCCGGTATCCACCCCAAGGGTAACCTCGATGTTCCCGTCTGCATTTGCAGTAGTGAGAGATTCCAGCTTGGTCTGGATGTCAGCGTTGTTCTGAACAACGTCACCGTTAATCGAAACGATGCGCATGTTGTTGGACAACCAGCTCGGGGCACCATCTTCGACGGAAGCGATAACACCTTGCTGCCAGCCCGAGAGCGTAAACGGCAGTGTCGGAACAAACCGCGTCACAACCGAAGGAACACTAACAGGCTCCTGAGGCGCTGGCGCTGGTGCTTCCGCAGCAGCTGGTGGCTGGTTCCGCGTGCGCGAGGACACCAACTCGGGCTGTGACTTCGCCATCGAAACGAAGAAGTCGACAGCGGAAGTATCTGTGTCACCTGCTGCAGGTGTTTCCGGCGTGGCAGGCGCAGTGTCCTCTGCGACGATTGCAGGAGCTTCGGGCGGCGCCGTGTCGACCACTGGCTCGCTGATCCGTGCGGCGGCCAAGGCAACATCCATTGTCAACGCAGGTCTCGGCTTTGGAGCCGTCAGCTGCTCCGGCAACGCCACGATGCTCGCCGGGACCGCTGTCGATACGTCATCCTGCGATGCAGGAGTAGGCAGATCGGCGATCTCAACAGCAACGCTGTCATTTGCTGCGAATTCTTCTACGACAGTAGGCTCAACCTCGGCTGGTGTCTCCACCACAGGCGCTGCGGCTGGTGCCTCAGGCGCCACGGCGACCTGTTCGCTTGGCTCAGTCTCGGTCGGTTGTACCTCGATCGGTGTCGGAACCGTCGTAGGAAGCGAGGCAACAAAGTCGCTCGACGTTTCCTGTGACGGTGCCGTCGAAGTAATCGGTGCTTCACTCGCAGTGGCCGGAGCTTCATTTGCGGCGATAGCTTCGCCTTGCGTAACCACCGTCGTACCTTCGCTTGGCTCAGTGCCAGTGAATACGAAGTAGCCAATGCCGGCCGCGGCAACCAAAGCCGTTCCGCCGAGCAACAGGCCCATGTTGGGCTTTTTGTCCGTATTGGCCGCTGCATTGGTAGCCGCTTGCGGCACAGTCTTGGAGGTAACTGAACCTTCGCCACCTTCCATGTGCTGTAGCCATTCTTCCGCACTTTCCATGCGATCGCGGGGAAGAATTGCCATGGCTTTGTCGAGGGCCGTCGTAAACCGTTTTGAATAGGCATCCGTCTTGTCACCAAGCGGCACGTACGGATCGTCGTCGCCCGCGGCACAAGCCGAAAGGCGCCACTGACTATCAGGCGGCAGTTCCCTGGTGATCAGGTGATAGAAGCTTGCCGCAAGCGAATACAGGTCGCAGGACGGTCCCTGATCGCTGCCAGCAATATAGAATTCCTGAGGCGAATACCCGTCCTTAACAACACGCAGCGCTGAAAGCATGCGCGTAACTTTTTCGTTCCTGCTTTCGCGCGCTGCGCCAAAATCGATCAGTTTGGGTTCGCCCGTCTCATCAATAATGATGTTGTCGGGCGAGATATCCCGATGCAGCATCCCAAGCTGATGGATGTGGCCGATGGCGCCCAGTACCTTCTTCAAATAGCCTTCAACCAGCTCAGGCTTCAGACTATCCGGGTCCTCTTCGAGAATTTCGAGCAGGTCACGACCATGCACGTAGTCGAGCGCCATGTACGCCGTGTTGTTTTCTTCAAAAACCTGGTGAACGCCTACGATGTTAGGATGGTTTGCCTTCGCCAGGCTCATCGCCTCTTGCGAAAACATCCGCACAATTGACTTCAGTTCGTTCTGATGGGCACGGGATCGCGGCGTCACCGAAGTGTTCTGGCGACGGCAGAAGCTTCCCGGGAAGCACTCTTTGATAACAACCCGACGATCAAGGCTGTCTTTGGCGAGATACGTGATGCCGAAGCCGCCAGCGGCCAAAAACCCTTCGATGGTATACTGACCGAGCATCAACTTGGTACCCGGCTTCAATTCATCGACGAATTCTTCCTCGTCCATCTGAGAAGCGGTGTTTTCAAGGCTCATCGCCCTTACCCCATATGCTTTCAACACTTAAGTTCCGTAGAAAGCTGCGGGAAAAATCAGTCTCTTTTAAGGTTAAGCCTTGTTTAACCCGGGAAGAATGTAAGGCACCGGGCCGCATTGCCGACACAATTGGTTCCAATTTCGGAATAGATGACCTGCCATCGGCAGTATTGATTACGAAATTTGCATACGGATTCACGAACGATCTGCCATGGATCGAAGCACTATCCACACATTCTGCGCGCGCAACTTGAATACTAATGTCGTTCTGACAGAGATATCACCGCCCAAAACGCTATGTTGCAGGTCCCAGCTGAAGAAGAGACCCGATCAGATTGGATCAGGCTTGGGCGCAAACGGATCGTTACCAGTCGCCCGAGCTTTGTTGGCCTGGGTCATCGCAGCCTGGCAATCCAACATGGACGCAACTGCTTCCGCCGCACCAGCGAGAGCCAGATTGGCGATCTCGGATCCGTCATGCACGACACTCACTGTTCCCATAGCGGTAAACTCGTGCATGAAATGGGACGCCTGTTGATCTTCCATCGGAACCGACAGAACCAAACTCGGCAAAATATCATTCCAGCGATACCCTTTAGCGGTACCGGCCCACGCTTCTTGGCCGCCGAACGCAACTTCAAGGTCGTAATCCTGCCCACTCTTCAACGAGTCCCAATGGATGCTGGCAACGATGAACTGCACGTTCTGTTGCGTGGCATTGAATTGGAAGCGGAGGAAGAGATCGTCTTCAAACCCCGAAATGATGAAACAGGAGTCATCGATGGTCCGATCGATGGCAACACTCCACCCCTGGATGTTGTCCTTCCAGGTAACCGTATCGTCGGCAATCGCGGTTCCCGCGAACAACACTGCGCATACTGCGCCACTTGCAACCTTTAACATGAACTTTAGCCCCTTGCTTTGCTCGAATTTGCTAACACAATTTCGCCACATTGTAGGTACGGCTGGTGTGAACAAACTGTTTCCCAATGAACTCAACGACTTGATTGCTTAACGAATTTTCCACTGAACGTCTTTCTGCAGTGCAACATTTTCCATCCATCCGGATCAGATTAACTTATTGTATTTTAATAAAATTTATCGGCCTGCGCTGTGTCGCTCGCTATCGGCACGTGGCGAAAACGGACCTTCACACACTCGGCACTATGTGCTGGAAATGACAAAATAATCAGCGAATACCGGGCGTTTCGAATTTAGCGCAAATTCCCCACATTTGCCGCTCTTTGATGCCACTTTCTTCAGACATCTTTCGAGAAAAGCTCCTTCCGCATGTGCGGACGAAAATAAGTGGGTTTGCCTATGGGCTCGAATGTTACACCTCAGAATGTTCCCGGAACTGATTTTAGTGATGAACTGAAACCGGGCACTACGCTTCTTCATGGTCAGTATGTGATTGAGCAGTTTCTGAACCATGGCGGGTTCGGGATTACTTACCTCGCGAAAGACAGCCTGCATCGCCTTGTTGTGATCAAGGAGTGCTTTCCCGAGTCCATGTGCAGCCGAGTCAACTCGACTGTCCGTGTACGATCACGCAATCAGACCGAAACGTTCCGAACCATCGTGGAAATGTTTATCGAGGAAGCGCGCAATCTTGCGCGGCTTTCGCACCCCAACATCGTCGGTGTCCATCAAGTCTTCGAAGACAATGACACAGCTTACATGGCGATGGACTTTGTAGAGGGCCAAGACCTTCTCGCAATTGCCGAAGGTGCGGACACAATCAGTCCGGAAGCACTTGAGAAGATCGTTTTGAAACTCCTCGATGCCGTAGGCTTCATCCACAAAGAAGGCGTTCTTCACAGAGATATCTCGCCCGACAACGTACTTCTTGGCCGCGACAACGAGCCTGTTCTTATCGACTTTGGGGCCGCGCGGGACAATGTTTCCCGGGCTGCCAGTTATCTGGCATCAATGCGGACCGTAAAAGACGGGTATTCTCCACAAGAGTTTTACGTCAACTCGTCCGACCAACATCCATCGAGCGACCTCTATTCTCTTGCTGCATCCCTGTATCACGTGATGAGCAAGCAGCTTCCGGTGAGCGCACAAACACGAATGATGGCGATTGCTGGAGGGGATGACGACCCATATACTTCGATCAAAGAACTCGTTTCCGGTTACTCGGAACCGTTCCTTGACGCGATCGATCAGGCCTTGCGGGTTTTCCCAAAAGACCGACTACAATCCGCAGCCGAATGGCGCGCAATGATAGGTGGCCGTCATCAAGTCGAACAGACTCGAGGCGTTTCACGCCCAACCCTGGCGGCGGAAAACGGGAACGTCCTTGAGCAGTTTGACGCGCCCGAAACGGCAACTGTCGCCCCTCCCGAGCCGGCACTTGCGCCGCGCACGGTGCGCCCCAAGTCAGCAGCGCATATGCCGCGCGGCAAAGACGATCACGAAATAAGCCAATCGCTGCGCGACGCAAAGGTGATTGGTGGTTCGTCAGGGAAAGGATTGTATTTTGGCGTGGCCGCGGTTGCTCTTCTTGCGGCAGCTGGTGGCGCGTTCTTCCTTACTGGTAATGAGAGTTCGCCGGAAGCCAGCCCTACAGCCGCTGCGACACCCGAAGTTGCTCCGGCAATTGAGGCGCCCCCGACGACCGTTGCGTCGAACGAATCCCGAAAGCCGGAGCAGGTTCCGTTCTTTCTTGCTGACTCTTCAGATGGGGACGTCAGTGTGACGTCTGCGAACGGCACATTGGCGTCCGGAGGTACTCCTGCTGCGCCAACGTTGCCCGCGGCAACCGACCAAACGACGTCGTCCGGTAGCAATACGAGTTTTGCCGATATTCTTTCCGGCGACACCCAGGCGCAGACCGAAACGGCAAATGTCACCACCGATCCTTCTCCGGTCATTCCACAACCGGCAACGACTGCCGCCGTTGAGATCGCGCCGGTGATTACCGGCAAAGCTGTTCGCTTCTCTGTGGAGGCCGATACCTCCGATCCGACGTTGATCGCAGCGGTTTCTGGCCCCATGGCGGAAGTTCTGGAACCAGGACAGCGCGTTTTGTCCGTGAACGGCTTTCCAATCGAAGCGCTCGCCGACTTCCAGCGCGTCGTACAAGCGACATCTGATTACGATGTCGGCGATGCAGTGGAGATCACGCTTGGCATACAGGACCCGAACACGTCCGATACGTTCGTCCGCAGTGTGGAGTTGCTTGGTGTCCGTCAAACGATGCTGCTCAACGGCACGGAATTCGAAACCGCGCGTGAGGGCGAGGCCTGGACAACGCTTGTCACCGCAGGCTCGGGAAATGCAGAGACCGATCTTCAGCGCGGGGATCGTATCGTTGCATTGATGCCGGACAATGAAGTCATTGAAGGTGAGGATGGGTTTTCTCGAGTACTCCAGAGAGAGCTGGATGAAGGCACAACTCAGTTCAACTTCGCCGTCCTTCGCGATGGCGAGATGTGGCTCGCAGGGATGCGATACGCAGCGGGGGCCGGAAACTAGAGCTTAGTTTCAGCCCGTCATCGCGGCCGTTGGAGCAAGTTGGACCACAACAAGAAACGCAGCACTTCTGCTGCGTTTCTCGCTTTTCAGGGATACTGCCAAAAACGCTTTCAACAATGTGTTTTCGTTTTGCGACGTCGCGCGGTTGAAGGCTACTCTCATATGACTATTTTGAGGCGTCAAAGAAAAATTCTTCTCACATGAATCCAAAAAACTTAATATTCTCATGTGCTTCCTGCTTCAGTCCAAATTGATTAAGAAAATTTAAATTTGATTTTCTAAAACCCAGATTTGAACACAATTTCCGCTAAATTTCCCGGTTTGTTTCCATCAGGAATTTGGGATGGGCCTTAGGGTCCGAAGACTACTTGGAGTGGAAATCGTGGTAAACAGACTGGCAAGTCACTTGAAGACAACTGCGGCCGGTATCGCGCTTGCGTCGGGGCTTATGTTCTCGACTGCGGCGGTCGCAGATCAAGTCACGCTGAAATCAGCTGACGGCACCGTTAACTTGGTCGGCGAATTCGTCGACTTCAAGGATGACAACTACATCATCCGGACAGCTCTCGGCGATCTGCGTATCAGCGCAAGCCGGGTTCGCTGTGAAGGCGCGGCGTGTCCGCAGTTCGATTCCGTGGAAGCCGACGTGGCTATCGCCGGTTCGGACGCGATCGGCCTTGGCATGATGCCGCTTCTCATGACAGGCTTCGCAGCCTCCATGGACGCTGACGCCGAACTAACCAACACCGGTGACGGTCAAACGCTGGCCACGCTCATCGGCGACGGCGGTTTTGGCGACGAGATCGGGTCCTACCTCGTTTCGGCAACGAACGACAACGACGCGTTCAATGCACTGCTTGAGGGCTCCGCGAAGGTCGGAATGTCCTCGCGTCGGATCACGAAAGAAGAAGCTCGCGAGCTTCGCGCAGCTGGCGCGGGCAACATGGTCAGCCCGAACCAGGAGCGGATCGTAGCTGTCGACAGCATGGTTATCGTGACGCATCCTTCGAACAACGTCGAACAGCTCACGATTGATCAGCTGCGCGGTGTTTTCTCAGGTCAGATCACGAACTGGCGTGAACTTGGCGGACCAAACCGTCCGATCAACGTTGTCGCCCGCGAGAAGGACTCGGCCAGCTACGACTTCTTCATGTCCTACCTGTTCGGTGACGAGAAGCCGAACGCTCTGCCGCAAGCTATCGCGGAAGACGACCAGGAAATGTCGAACGTTGTTTATCTTGACCGCAACGCCATCGGCTACGTCGGTTACGCTTTCCAGCGTGGCGCCAAGCCGGTGACGCTGGTCAACGAGTGCGGCATCGCAGCGGCACCAGACGCATTCTCCGCAAAAACGGAAGAGTACGCTCTGAACCGCCGGATGTACCTCTACAACCGTGCTGACAATCTTGATGAAGCCAGCAAGGCGTTCCTTGACTTTGTTGTCTCGGAAGACGCTGACGGCGTGATCGGCAAGTCGGGCTTTATCGACCTTGGCATCACGCGTCGCGAGCAATCGCTCGATGATGGCCGCGCCAAGGCTCTTGCTGCAGAAGCTGCTGCATACGACGCAGGTTTCGAAAGCAGCGTCATGCAGGAAATGCTTGCTGAAATGCCGAAGCATGATCGTCTCTCGACGACCTTCCGCTTCCGCACTGGCTCGTCCAAGCTGGACGAACGCGGCATGCTCGACCTTCAGCGTCTCGTGGAATATCTTGAGGATGTTCCAAGCGGCACTGAAGTGACGTTCGTAGGCTTCACCGACGATGTCGGCGCCTTTGAAGCAAACCGTCGCCTGTCCTTCGGTCGTGCCGGCTCCGTTCTGGATGAGGTTCGTAGCGCGTCTGGCGGCCGTCTCGACCACGTCGAGTTCAAGACAGCTGGCTTCGGTGAGGTTGCACCTTCGGCCTGCAACATCTCGGATCGCGGCAAGTCCATCAACCGCCGGGTTGAGGTGTGGATTTCTGACTCCACAACCTGACTTGAATGCGGTGTCTGCTCTTCGGAGCAGGCATCGCCAAACGCGTATTTGTGCGAGTGCAGTCATCGATCAGTTCCAGATTCGAATAGCTGCACTCGTCGCTTGAGAATTTACAGGATCCAGAGATGAGAACCCAAACCAACCTTAAAAAGAAGCTCTGCTTTGTAGCTGCCGTTTGCGCCGGCTTGCTCGCACAACCAAGTGTGACCCCGGCGATGGCAGAAGAAGCATTCGACGGCTCTAAAGCCCGCGTGAACCTTTCCAGCAAGCTGCGTATGATCACACAGCAAGTTGGGTCAGCAAGCTGCCGCCTGAACGCAGGCATTGGTTCCGACGCAGCGATCGCAGAACTGAGTTTTGCGCGCGATGAGTTCAACACGATCATGAATGGCCTGGAGAACGGCAGTCTTGCACTGGGCATTCCCTCCGCCGAACGCAGCCGCGTCGTTCTGACCTCTCTGCAGGCTGTGCAGGAGGCATGGGAGCCAATTGACGCTGCCGTCGAAACGCTGATCACCAATGGTGCCGGCAAGGTGCGTGCTGCCGAGATTATCGCGGCGGACAATATGAACCTCCTTGACGCCACGAACATTCTCGCTTCCGACGTGTCCGGTCGTTATTCGAACCCGCACGAACTGACGCAGGCCGACGCGATGGCTTTGAACATCGCCGGACGTCAGCCAATGCTCGGACATCAGATCGCCAAGGAAGTTTGCGGAATCGTTACGGCACAGGATGCGTCTGCTACCGAAAATCTGGGCCGTAGCCTTGATATGTATTCGGTGTCTCTGAACGCGTTGCGCGACGGCATGCTCGACGCGGGTGTAAACCCACCGCCGAACGACGTCATCAAGGAAGAGCTGGCATCAGTCAGCGAGACTTGGCAGTCCAGCAAGCCAATTCTTGATGCGATCCGCGGCGGCATGAAGCCGACCGCCGAGAACGTCGAGGCTCTGGCTGGTGTGTCTTCTGCGCTCATGACGGACATGGACAACGTTGTCACATTGTACATGCTGGCCACGCCTGGCCAAGAAGACGTCTATCGCGTCCCGCTGCGCGCCTATGCTGAACAGCAGTTGAGCAAATGGCTGGAAAACGATGAGTTGATCGATGCTGTGAAAAAGCAGAACAAGGCCCACGAAAATCTGACACAAGCCGACATCGACCAGCTTGACCTTGACTGGCGCGCCCAGCGCAAGGAACCGAACAAGCCTTTGATCGATGATCTGCTGGGCCGGTCGGCTTCTAGTTGGCTTCGCGCTCAGCAAGCTGAAACGGCAAGCTTCGTGACTGAGGTTTTCGCGATGGACAACCACGGTCTGAATGTTGCCCAAAGCGTCGAGACTTCTGACTACTGGCAAGGTGACGAAGCCAAGTGGAAGCAAACGTACGGCAATGGTAGCGGCGACATCCACATCAGCGAGGTGGAGTACGACGAGAGCACCGGTTCGTACCAAAGCCAGGTATCGATGCCGATCAAGGATCCCGCGACCGGCGAGCTGATTGGTGCGATTACCTTTGGTGTAAACGTCCAGTCGCTTCTCTAAGAACTCTTCAAACAAGTGGAGGGCCACGCCTGTAATCAGGCGTGGCCCTTTTCTATTCTGAGCCTGTATGTCCGCGGATTAGCTTGATCTGCGGCAGCGCACCCGATCTGCCCGTCAACTGAGCTTGGCGTCTGGCCATCTCAGAGATGCGCAGAGCCGACCTTTTTCAAAGCACCGCAAAACCCACAATTGGTTGGAGGAAAACTTTTTCTTGCCGAAACCGGTTTCGTAACTGATTTTATGATTCGGGAGGACAATCCGTGAAAGCAGCGCCGGGCATTGAAGTGTCGCCGAGTGCGGATCGCGTGACGATTTCAGACGTCGCCGATGCTTTGGGGCTGACGAAAGGCACGGTTTCCCGAGCGCTAAACAATTATCCCGACATATCTGATGCGACGCGGCAAAGAGTTGCGCGGACCGCAGAATCAATGGGCTATCGACCACTTGCCCATGCGCAGGCAATCCGCACGGGACGATCGCGCGCCATCGGATTGGTCCTGCAGACCGATGTCGCAGGAGCGCAGCGCCCTTTTCTCTCGGATTTCCTCGCCGGTGTATCGAATGCGGCAAGTGACGCTTCATGGACACTAACCGTGGCGATGTCGAGCGGTGGCAACGAGATGCTCGCAACCATGCGAAGGTTAATCGAGGAACGGAAAGCGGACGGCTTCATCGTACCAAGAACACTTGCCGAAGATGCGCGCGCTACACTGTTGAACAGCCTAAAGGTCCCCTTCGTTCTTTATGGGCGGCTGAGAGAAATCGGAGACTGTGCCTGGTTCGATATTCTTGGCGAAGAAGCAATGCGAAAGGCTGTGGCTCGGCTTGCCGGGCAAGGGCATTCGCGAATTGGATTCGTAAACGGCGGCATGGAGTACAACTTCAGCTATCTGCGCGAGGAAGGTTTCCGCGTCGGCATGCAAGAAGCAGGCCTCAAAGTTGACGAGAACCTCGTCGTAAATGGAGCGATGACGCGAGAGGTAGGTCGGGACAAGGTCGTGGAGCTTTTGGCGCACGACAAGCCCCCGACGGCCGTGCTTTTCGCCGTAGATATGGCCGCTCTTGGGGCTTACGACGCGGCCGAAGCGATCGGGTTGCAGATCGGCCAGGATCTGTCGGTCATTTCGTACGACGGCATCCCTGAATGCGCGTGGGTCCGACCAAAACTCACCAGCTTTCGTGTCGACAGCAAGATGGCCGGAGGACGCCTCGCGGAACTCTTGATCAGACATGTACGTGGGGAGCATCCCTCCACGCTGCGAGAAACGGCTCACGCGATGCTATGGCCAGGTGGGTCTGATGGTCCCCCGCGCCTAACAACAGAGGAACTCGCCAACCGCGTCGCGGGGGCGATTTGAGAAACTCTTGTCAATCATTGGGAGGACAAAAATGACAAGACTGATGACAACAACGGCCCTGGGCCTGATGCTGGTGGCATCGACCGCCTCTGCGGACATCCGATTCTGGACCACGGAAAACCAGCCTGAACGACTTGCGAAACAAGAAGAAATGGCGGCGGCTTTCCAAGCTGAAACTGGTGTTGCCGTTGAAGTGATCCCGGTCGAAGAATCTGATCTGGGCACGCGCGCGACTGCCGCATTTGCAGCTGGCGACCTTCCGGACGTGATTTACTACCCACTCCAGTACGCTCTGCCTTGGACAGAGGCTGGCATTCTCGATGCTGAAGCTGCAACCGAAGTTGTGAACGGCTTGGGTGTCGACACATTTGCACCAGGCCCGCTTTCGATGGCAGCAACCGAGGATGGTTGGGCCGGCGTGCCTGTCGACGGCTGGACACAGATGATCGTCTACCGGAAAGATCTTTTCGAAGCGAACGGCCTGGAAGCACCCAACAGTTTTGCAAACGTGCTGGCAGCGATTGAAAAACTGCACAACCCGCCAGAGATGTTTGGGTTCGTTGCGCCGACCAAGGTGGACGAAGGCTACATGAGCCAGGTTCTGGAACACATCCTTCTTGCAAATGGTGTGTCTCCGGTGAACGAAGGAGGCTTCGCGCCGCTTGACGAAGCCAAAACGACCGAAGTGCTCGACTTCTACAAGGCCATCGCCGAAGCTTCGCCTCCGGGTGAGCTTTACTGGGATCAGTCGCGGACGGTCTATTTCGCTGGCCAAACCGCAATGATCATCTGGTCGCCCTTCATTCTTGATGAACTGGCGGGTCTTCGCGACAGCGCGCCGCCAACCATCAATGACGACCCGATGACGCGCGATCTGGCCGCAGCAACCGGCATCGTGACCAATTTTGCTGGCCCATCGAACTCCGATGGCGCGGCTTGGGCCGACTCGCGTTACTTCGGGATTACGGCTGACGCCGACATCGACGATGCACAGGCGTTTGTTCAGTACGCGATGGACGCTGGCTACACAGACACGCTTGCCATCGCACCGGAAGGCAAGTTCCCGATCCGGCGTGGCACGGCCGACAACCCGGAACAATTCGTTGAGGCTTGGTCCAAGCTCGACGTTGGGGTCGACCGCAAAGCGCCGCTCGGTGACCTTTATGCTCCTGAGATGATTTCGGAGATTGTCGGCGGACTCGACGTTGCCAAGCGCTGGGGTGTTGAGGAAGGGCAACTGGCTGCGGCATCCAAGATGATCAACAGCCAAGTCATCAACCGCGTCTTCCGCGAGTACTTCGACGGCCAGATCTCGGCGGCTGACGCTGTCGCGAAGATGAACGACGAACTGGGCGCTATCGAGTGACCACTTGATCCGGGGCGGGCCGTGGCCCGCCCCGGAATGTCGCAAGAGGGCTTTCACATGACAACCGCAACACCACCCACGGGCACTGGCCCGCTTGGCAAACGCGAAGCGCGTTTGGCTTGGGGTCTGCTGTTCCCGACAATCGCCATTGTTTCCGCGGTGGTGATTTTGCCCTTGCTCGCGATCTTCTGGATCAGTGTAAAGCCAATCGGTTTGGCTGATCTCCGACCTCCTGCGCCTGTGGTACGGGAAGCGCTCCGCGGGTCCGACGATAACCTTCGCATTCAGTACAGGGTGCGAAATTCTAGCCAGTCAGAAGCCATCGCAGGTGTTACCCTCACCGATACGCTGCCCGTCGGTTTGTCGGTTCGTACCGCCGATGAGCGCTGTACGATTGATGACAAACAAATCAGATGCGATCTCGGCGATCTGGAAGGCGGCGACCGCGACGAGATAGAGATCTTTGTCACGACGGACGACGAAGAAGCTGCGGAAAATGCCGCTGAGGCATCTGTTCCGAGAATGACCGGCTCGGGCAACAACATTCTGACGAATTTCGAATTCACCGGGGAGAACTTTGCTCGTGTCTTCGACGGGAACGAGTTCTGGACCGTGCTTTGGGTGACGATGTTCTATACCGTCTTCGGAACCATAGGCGCGCTGCTATTTGGTCTGTTTGCGGCCCTGTTACTCAACAAGGAGTTTCGCGGGCAGGGTATCCTCAGAGGTTTGTACCTGTTCCCGTATGTTGCACCGGTTATTGCCGTCGCGTTTGCCTGGATCATACTGTTCGATCCGTTCTCAGGCTCCGCCAACGCCTTGTTGGTGCAGATGGGTGTGACAGATGAGGCCATTAACTTTTTTGGAGAGCGACCGCTCGCCCTCATCATGGTGACAGTATTCGAGATCTGGCGATACTTCCCGCTGTCGTTCCTTTTCATCCTTGCACGCATGCAATCCATCGACACGGACATGTACGAAGCAGCAGATATGGACGGCGCGTCCCCGTTCCAGAAGTTCTGGTATCTGAGCGTGCCACAACTCCTTGGAATTCTGAGCGTGCTTTTCCTGCTTCGCTTCATTTGGACCTTCAACAAGTTCGACGACATCTTCCTTCTGACAGGCGGCAACGCGGGCACGAGAACGTTGACGGTAAATGTCTACGAACAAGCCTTTGCGATCTCGAACATCGGAGCAGGGGCGGCGGTGGCGGTCGTGATCTTTTGTTGCCTGCTCGCGTTTTCATTCTTCTTCTTCCGCTTCATCAGCAGAGAGGAGGGACTATGAGCCTTCTTCGCTATGGATACATTGCCGGACCGTTGATCGGTGCCCTCTGGACCTTCGTTATGGCGGTGATCGCATGCATGGTGATGAGTTTCGCAACCGGTGAAGGCTTAAGGCCGGTACTGATCCCAAGTCTGATTTTCGGTGCATGGCTCGGGTTCGTTTGGCTGCCTGACGGTGGGCGAAGCCGTGGCGAACGGATCGTATGGAGCTCTGCTCTCGCCATCCTGCCAGCACTGGCGTTCCTTCTGGTCGATCCTGCAATCGTCGCCGCGGAAGGCACAAGCCTGACAACCTTGGTACTCACATGGATTTTGTTCGGTGTCGCGTCTGCCTGGCCACTGGAAGTGATGTTGCGTCCGCTGCCGTTTCGATCCGCCAATCGGCACGAGTTTGAGGATGCGGTGATCCGCTTCCTTACCGGGTTCGGCTACGTCTTTTTTACGGCAATCGTTGCCATTCCCTTTTACGTGATGGTGATGACCAGTCTGAAGAACCAGTCGGAGCTTCTGCAGAACCCGCTGGATTTCTCCATCGATCTCTCAAAAGGCTGGGGTTTGTTCAGAAGCTATCAGGAGCTGTTCGCCGACTTCAATTTCGGCACTTACCTTTGGACGTCCTTCTACGTTTCCGTCATCACAGTCTTCCTTACACTGCTTTTCAGTGTACCCGGAGCGTATGCTGTTGCCCGCCTGAGATTTCGCGGTCGAAAGGCATTCTCACGCTCGATCTTGTTGATCTACATGGTGCCAATGATCGTTTTGGCACTGCCCATCTACATCGCGTTCTCTGTTACGGGCCTGCGAAACACGATCATCGGTCTTGTTCTGATCTATCCCGTCACAACTATTCCGGTCGCGCTTTACATGCTCCAGGGATACTTTCGCGGCTTGCCGGCAGAGGTAGAAGAAGCTGGTTTGATGGACGGCCTGAATCGTCTTCAGGTGATTTGGAAGATAACGCTCCCACTGGCGCTTCCCGCGCTCGCCAGCGTCAGCCTCTACGTCTTCATGATAGCTTGGAACGAGTTCTTGCTGGCTTTCATGCTGCTCGACGATCCGTCGATATTCACGCTGACGCGTGGGATCGCTTCGCTCAATTCGTCCGAGATCCCGAGGCAGCACCTGATGGCGGGCTCAGTTATCGCGACCGTACCGATTATGCTGCTCTTCCTTGGATTGGAAAGGTTCATGACCAAGGGACTGACGGCCGGTTCAGTGAAAGGATAGACAGCGTTGGACTACGCAGCACTCGACACCAAGGCGCAGGAGATTTTGCGTGGGAACGACCGCGGCACCTACACGGTCCCGACTTTCGGTCTCTATCCCTACCAATGGAATTGGGACAGCGCATTCGCGGCTTGGGGCTTCTCAACCTTCGATGTCGACAGAGCTTGGGTCGAGATCGAAACTTTGTTTTCTGGTCAGTGGCCGAACGGAATGGTGCCCCACATCCTGTTCCACCAGGATGATCCCGGATACTACCCGGGGCCCGACGTCTGGGCGACCGAGGGCAAAGGTCCGATCCCGTCGTCTGGCATCACTCAACCTGCCGTAGCAGCCACGTTTGCGCGCAAGACGTGGGAGCGCAACAAGGGAAAGGGCGAAGCGCATGTGCGCGCCCTTTTTCCGATGATGAAGGCATGGCACGCGTGGTTCATGGCATGGCGGGCCGTCGACGGTGCCATTGTGGTCACCCATCCTTGGGAAGCCGGGCGTGACAACTGCGCTGACTGGGACAGCGCAATGGCAATGATCGAGCCAAGCGGCGTGGGAGAGTATACGCGTCGTGACACCAGCCACGTCGACGCCTCCATGCGGCCGACGAAAGCCGACTACGACCGGTACATTTGGCTCGTTCAACGCGGGCGAAGACTTGGCTGGGATGATGCCGCTATGGCTGAAGATCGGCCGTTTGCCGTCGCCGACCCAACGCTCACTTTCATTCTCATGCGTGCCAACCGTGATCTCGCTCACATAGCGGAGGCATTGGGCGAAGACCGGAGCGAAATTGATAGTTGGACAAGAACACTGGAGAACGGCGCAGAGACGCTGCGCAATCCGGATACGGGGGTGTTTGATGCGATCAACCTCCGCTCGGGTGAGCATACCGGCCACGTGACATCAGCGTCTTTCCTTTGCTGGTATGCTCGTCTTGATGACCCACGTATGGGCGCAGAGCTGGCCAAGAGTTTCGCCTCTTGTCGCTATCCTGTGCCCAGCCTTGCTCTATCGTCGCCAGATTTCGATGGGATGCGCTATTGGCGTGGACCGACATGGGCTATCATGAATGCGATGATCGCCATGGGCCTCAAAGACATGGGGTACGAAAATGAGGCGACGCACCTGCGCAGTGCAACTCGTGATTTGATCGCAGAGCATGGCTTTGCTGAATATTTTCATCCCGATAACGGCCAGCCTGCGGGTGGCGGGACATTTACTTGGACGGCGGCCGTTTGGCTCGCTTGGGCCAGCCCGAATGCGGAGGGGTTCTGATGGGCGCGATCACGCTGCAATCTGTTGAAAAGTGGTATGACGAGCTTCAGGTCATCAAGGGGATCGACCTGGAAATCTCAGAGGGTGAGTTCGTCGTCTTTGTCGGCCCTTCCGGCTGCGGAAAGTCGACCCTTCTCCGTATGATCGGCGGCCTTGAAGAAATCAGCCGTGGAAAACTTCTGATTGACAGTGAAGATAAAACGGCAGACCCGCCAGCGAAACGCGGCCTGACAATGGTTTTCCAGTCTTACGCGCTCTATCCGCATATGAGTGTGCGCGACAACATGGGTTTCTCGCTGAAAACGGCTGGCGCGCCTAAATCCGAGATTGCCGAGAAAGTGGATGCAGCGGCCAAAGTCCTCAAGTTAGAGCCTTATCTTGACCGGCGACCCAAGGCCCTATCGGGTGGGCAACGGCAGCGCGTGGCGATCGGTCGATCGATCGTGCGCGACCCGACGGCTTTTCTTTTTGACGAGCCTTTGTCGAACCTGGATGCGGCTCTCCGTGTCGAAATGCGTTACGAAATCGCGAAACTGCACCAGTCACTCAAACGAACGATGATCTATGTCACGCACGATCAAGTGGAGGCGATGACGCTTGCCGACCGTATCGTTGTTCTGGAGTTTGGCGTTATCGCCCAAGTGGGTTCACCGCGGGAGCTTTACGAAAACCCTGCAAACCTATTTGTGGCCGAGTTCATAGGCTCACCGAAGATGAACATCATCGATGTCTCGGGTGCCCTTCGCCTGCCCGAGACGCGTGGCGCATCCAAGATTGGCATCCGGCCCGAACACATGTCGGTCGGCGCGGAGGGTGAAGGACTTCTGGATGGGACAATCGATGTTCTGGAGTACCTAGGCGCAGACACTTTCCTGATCATCGACGGAGGTGACGTTGGACAGATCACGGTTCGTACCGACGGCGATACCGACCTTAAGGAAGGTCAGCGTGTTGGTCTCATCGCCCCAACGGAGCGACTTCACTTCTTCGGATCGGATGGGCTAGCGATCAAATAAGTTGCCCATTCAACACGTTGGAAAGGTCTAGTTCATAAGATTGGGATTTGAACGGTTACCGAAACCGGTTATCGTTCTGGAAAAAGCAGCTTTGGGCTGAAAAAGATGAGAGCAGTTTCAAGACGGGGCATACTCGCGCTGATGCTTGCGGGTTTGGCCGGGTGCACTTCGAAGTTCCGAAGTTACAACGGCCCGGCAGTCACGAAGATCATCGTGTTCAAAAGCGCGCGATACATGCACCTGATGCACGGCAAGCAGGTTCTGAAGTCCTATCGCATCGATCTTGGATTTGCGCCAATTGGACACAAAGCAGTTGAGGGCGACGGACGGACGCCCGAGGGTATGTACTATATCGACCGGCGCAACCCTGATAGCGACTTCCATCTTTCACTGGGTATCAGCTACCCAAACGCACGGGATCGCGCGCGCGCCCAGAAGCTCGGAAAGTCACCAGGTGGCGATATCTTCATCCATGGTCGGGGAAATCCGGTCGGCTATCTTATGCGCGACTGGACATGGGGCTGCATCGCAGTCACCAACGATGAAATGGAAGAGATTTACGCGATGGTACGCACCGGCACCCCGATCGCGATCTATAGATAGAAGCTGCTACCCTGAATGAAAGTCACTTAACGTCTTTGCGAAGCTCGGTTTCTTCGACGGGTGGGGCGTCAGCATTCGCCGTTTCCACGTTTGCTTCATCGTCATTCACGTCATCATCGCCTTCCATCGGCGTTTCCGCCTCGTCTTCAACCAACTCGGCGTCCTCAAGCTCATCCGTCGGGCCTTCGATCTGCCCAACGATCAACGGCAACATCTCCGCGCCCGATGGAAGTGCGGCGCTTGGGTTATCGGTTTGGCGCCAACTTAGCGTGTCAAATGCACCGCAATTCTCACAAACCGGAGCCCAACCACCATGAGCCTTCTGACAGTTGTCACATACCCATTGTGGATCACGCGGCGCAGTCAATGCTCGTGCCAGCCAACCCTTGACCACGGCGTCGTCCGCACCCGATCCCTTTTCTATAGCCGCCATTATGGCAAGCGATCGTGTTGACGGATCCTTTTCTGCAAGATCGCCCAAAGCACTTCTGGCACCCGGAAAGTCTTCTGCCGCGATCAGCAATTCAGCCTTGAGCATTTTGGTTTCTGGGTTCTCCAGATGCTGGCCGGTCAGGACCGCAAATCGCGCGAGGCGCTCCTTGGGAGTCTCGTTTGGCTTTATGCGCGCGAAAGCCGCCGCCAGATCGGGGTGCGGTTGAACCGACCAAGCTTTCTTGACGACACGCATCGCGTTCTTTGGCTTTCCGTCTGCGATGTATCCGTCCGCCGCCATGACTGCTGCCGGTATCAAATCAGGAGACAGCCTATTGGCCTCGATAGCCGCCTCTCTTGCTTCGATGGCCTTGTTTTCGTCTGCAACGTCCTTCGCTTGACCGAGCGCAAGAACGGCATCTCGCCGTTTGTGCACGTCACGCGGCAATCCACCGTGCTTCAACTTTGCGCCCAGTGTTCTTCGCGCACCCGCCCAGTCATGGGCACCTGCTTGAAGCTCCAGAAGTATATCCTGCGTTTCGATGTGCTTCGGCTTCAGCGCAAAGGCCTTCTCCGCCAATTTCATGGCTTTGTCAGTGTCGCCGTCTTCAAGCTGTTGCTTCATCAGGCCTCTAACGCCCACGAAACGGGTCTTGTCGTCTTTGAGAAGCCGTTTGTACGCCTGTGTGGCCTTGGACTTGTCGCCCGCCTGTTCTGCCGCCTGAGCGGTCAGCAGCGTGGTCAATTCCGGTCGCTCCAAAAGCCTTTCAGCCTTATCTGCTTTCGACATTGCAAGGCGCGACTCGCCCGACGCCAAAGCCATCATGCCCTCGGCAAGAGCATCGTAACCCCTGCGTTCCCGACGGCGATCAAAAAAACGGTTTATGGCCGTCGTATCGCCAAGAGCAAACCGAATGAACGCAACGATAAGGCCTACAATTCTGAAAAGCAGCCAGCTTGCCACCATCAAAAGGATCAGACCGATCACGGACTCGAGCGGACCAAGCGTGACTTCGGTACCTGCGACGGCGATGCGGATACCGCCATCCGCTTCCATCAATGCGCCGGTTGCCCACGTGCCCGCGACAACGATACCGAGGAAAATTGCAATCTTGATCAGGGTCCAAAGCATAACTTTTACTCAGTTAGTTGCGGTCAGTTCATCGATAGCTGCAAGTGCGGCGAGCCTGGTTTGAGCTTGCTCAAGCCAATCCGCCAAGGCTGACTTGCCTGCCTCCGGCATGTCTTCGAGTTCCGTCACGGCTGCGCTCAAATCGCCTTCGTCCAGACGCGCTTCCGCACGGGACAGAACAGCGTCGGGTCCATCGCCTTCTTGTTCCGTCAATGATCTGGCGTTCGTCCGGCGCTTCAAAAAGGCAGTTAATCTCTCTCCTGTCGAAGCGTCTTCACTAACGACCGAACTCGCAGAGAGTGCGGCGCGCGCAGCGTCAGGGAAACTGTCACGGAGAGATTTGAACGTAGGAACGCCATTGTCCGCGTTCGCAGAGAGGGCTTCAGGAACGGGACCAAGTGCGGGAAGAACGTCAGCATAGCTCGCACCCGCCTCAACAGCCGCTTTGAGATCCACCAAAGCTGCTTGCTTTTGGGCCATGGCTGCCAACTCGGCCTCACGGGCTTCCGCGGCTGCGGCGATTTCCTGAGCTTCAGCTTCGGACGCCGCCCGTGCCTCTGCCGCTCTGAGCGTAATCTGTTCGGCTTCGGCCTGAGCCTCGGCAAGACGAGTCTCAGCGTTTACCATCATTTCTTCAATGCGCGCTCGCAAATCGCTCAGCTCGTCGCCGGTTGCAAGTTCGCCAGCCTCCGGAACTGCTGTCTCCAAAGCAACGATCCTGTCGTCCAGTTCGTTCGCCTTGGTTTCAAAAGCAGCCGCCGTGTCGCTCAGACTTCCTCTGAGATCGGAGAGGCTGGCCTCGAGTTGATTGAGAGTCTCTGCAATCGATCCGATCTCGGTTTCCAGAGGCGAAAAATCGACGTCCTGTGCGGGCGTGTTCTGCAATGCGCTGATGCCGCTTTCGAGTTCGGATAAGGCCGCAGTGTTGGCCGCAATCCCAGCGCTCAGCTCTGTGTCGTCAAATGCTGGCGCTTCGGGCCTAGGCGCGAGTGAAGACGCAAAGTAGCCAATCGCCCCGGCAATGATGCCGCCGAAAACCAAAGCGAGTACCGAAGCACCCCCTCCAATTGACTTTGTTTCGTACGCATCATTGGCGAGAACTTCTTCCTGATCGTCTTCTGTGCGCCCCCCTTCTTGAACACTGTCGAGACTTTCAGGGTCTTCAGGTTTATCCGCAGACTCTGCATCAGCTTGCGTTGCAGTATCTTCGTCCTGATCAGGGGGGAAATCTCCGGCTTCAGCCTCAACTTCGGAAGCCTCGCTTTCGATAGTGATCGGGTCATCTAGGATCGATTCGGCATCGGAAGCTTCTGGCTTTTTGCCGGTATCGATGGCGGCAATATCCTCGTTATCCTTTGATTTCTCACTCTTTTCAGAAGACTTGGACTTTCCCGCCACAGCTGCTGCCTTTTGCTTGGACGCCAAAAACACGTCCGGTGTCACTCTCAGCAAAGTGTAGCCCCGGTCTCAAAGGTCAACAAGGACAGGGCCTTAGAAAGCCTCCGCGACCAAATCGATCATCGCCGAACGCTCAGATTTCGCTGCGATTGTCGTTTCATTGTCCGTTTTCGCCCGTTCGTTCCAAGCGTCTGCCACGGCTTTGCTCATGGCGATGACACGCGTTGAAACATGACATTCGTAAGCCGCCACAAGCTGAGCTGATCTGGGCGAGAACAATGGCAGGACAGCCCGCCCTTCTCTCAGCAATGCTTGCGCGTCGTCGCTGAGCAGAACTTCCAGCTGTTCGTATACGACGACGTCATCTACCAGAACACCAAGGTCCGATGCTCGCTTTGCCAAGTCACCTCGACTGTGCCGCCCACGAATGTGAAGGGCGGGGGCGTCGACTTCCTCAATTCGTGCAATCAAATCGTCAACATTTGCGCCGAGACACGTGGCGTTCGCTCCGAAGGAACGCGCACTCGCTGCCGTGCGTTCACCAACCGTCACGACAGCGCGTCCTGCCAATTCGGTTCCGACGGCACCTACGGCGTTTCCGGACGTAAGAATTAGAGTGCGGTAGCCATTCAGATCGACGTCATTGCCAAGTGGAGCAATCCGCATAATCGGCGAAACTAAGCATGTCGGTCGATACCCCAGACGCTCTTCAAGATCTGAAAGAAAGGATCGAGATTGCGGCTCCGGTCTGGTCAGGAGCAAAACGGAACCAGCTTGTGTCACGGGTGGCGCCTCGCTTGTACGGCAGGTTGGCCAGTGTTACCTGCGAGCTTGAAACCACGCAAGGTTCTGACATGTCCCGCCTGTTCCTCGGCATTGAGTCAAGCTGCGACGATACAAGCGCGGCGGTTGTCTCCGAAACCAGGGAGATACTTTCGAACATCGTGGTTGGGCAGGCGGAGTTGCATGAAGCTTTTGGAGGAGTTGTTCCGGAGATCGCTGCCCGCGCGCATGCGGAGAAACTGGATGTTGCCGTTTCTTCCGCACTGTCGAGGGCGGGCACGCAGCTAACAGATATCGCGGCAATCGCCGTCACATCTGGCCCTGGTCTGATTGGCGGGCTGCTTTCGGGGGTAATGGTGGCGCGCGGGCTTGCAACGGGTGCCAGTCTTCCACTGATCAGCGTAAACCATCTGGCTGGTCACGCGTTGACGCCGCGCCTCACAGACAATCTTAGTTTTCCTTATCTCATGCTGCTTGTGTCCGGGGGTCACTGCCAGATTCTCATTGTCGAGGCACCAGACACATACCGTCGTCTCGGCGGTATAATTGATGACGCACCAGGGGAAGCCTTCGACAAGTCTGCTCGCCTTCTAGGCCTCACCCAACCAGGCGGACCAGCTATTGAGAAGTCAGCGCGAAATGGCGATGCTGAGCGGTTCAAGTTTCCGCGCCCACTTCTTGACCGCGAGGGCTGCGACATGAGTTTCTCGGGACTGAAAACTGCACTTCGGCGCGAACGCGATCGTCTGATTGAAAGCCAAGGCGGTCTGACCGAACAAGACCAATGCGATCTAGCCGCTTGTTTTCAACAGGCTGTCGCGGATGTCCTTGTAGAGAAAACGCGTCGGGCCATAGACGTCTACTTGGCATCAAATCCCACTGAGCCGGCCATTGCGGTGGCGGGTGGCGTTGCCGCGAACACGGTCATTCGTGCCGGTTTAGAGACACTTTCAGTGACACAGGGCATGAGATTTTGCGCCCCACCCTTATCGCTATGCACCGACAACGCTGCAATGATTGCTTGGGCTGGACTGGAGCTTGATCAGATCGGCAAAGGACGAGAGCCCGTCTCGGCACGACCCAGATGGCCGCTGGATACCAGTCAGCCGGCTCTACTCGGCTCCGGAAAAAAGGGAGCCAAGGCATGAGTGTTTCAGTCGCCGGATCTGGTGCGTTTGGAGTTGCGCTAGCCATCGCTCTCTCACGAGATGGGACGCCAGTCACTTTGTGGGGGCGGGACGAGGATGACATCAAGGCGATGCAGGACACAGGCCTATCCGGGCGTCGACTGCCGGGACACCGCTTGCCGGAGAGCTTGTCGGTTACATCGGATCCGTCCGAAATACGATCGAATGTCGTCTTGCTTGCTGTACCAACCCAAAAACTCTCAGGGTTCCTCGAGGATTTCGCCTGCAGTGCCGGGTACTTGGTCGCTTGCTGCAAGGGGGTTGATCGAAAATCTGGCCGAGGTCCTGTGGCGCTCATCGAGGAAAAACAGCCCGGTGTTTCGGCAGCCATGCTCACAGGGCCAAGCTTTGCAACCGACATCGCAGCTGGATTGCCCACCGCACTTGTTCTGGCGTCACGCAATGAAGCCGCAGGTGAAGAATTGCAGACATTGCTTTCGCGAACTGCGCTCAGACTTTATCGAACCACGGACGTTGTCGGTGCCGAACTCGGCGGCGCTTTGAAGAACGTCATCGCTCTCGCTTCCGGTATCGCCATTGGGTCGAAACTGGGCGACAGCGCGCGCGCTTCAGTCATTGCGCGCGGGTTCGCTGAAATGACGCGATTTGCAACGTCCAAAGGTGCACAATCCGAGACCCTGCACGGCCTGTCAGGGCTTGGCGATCTGGTTCTGACGTGCACGTCCGAGAAATCCCGCAACTTTTCGACAGGTGTTCGACTTGGCCAAGGTCTGATGCCTGAAGAAACCACCATAGAGGGCATAGCGACGGCCGAAGCAGTGGCGGCGGAGGCCGATCGGCTTGAAGTTGACCTTCCACTCATTCGAGCAGTTGCTGATGTCGCCAATGGCAAGCTTGACATCCCCTCTGCGATTGCAACCTTGTTGGCCCGCCCTGTAGGAAAGGAATGAGCAACTTGGCTTATTGGCTGTTCAAATCAGAACCTTCGACCTGGAGTTGGGAAGACCAGCTGGCAAAGGGCAACCAAGGTGAAGAGTGGGATGGCGTTCGCAACTACCAAGCACGGAACTTCATGCGAGAAATGCAGATCGGTGACCGCGGTTTCTTTTATCATTCCCAAAAGGATAAGGAGATCGTCGGGATTGTGGAGGTGATCGCCGAAGCCCATCAGGACAGCACAACCGACGACGAGAGATGGGAGTGCGTCGACATCAAGGCAATTGCTTCCGTCCCAGAACCCGTCTCTCTCGAGATGATCAAAACTGACCCGCGGCTTTCGGACATGGTGCTCGTGAAGAATTCGCGGCTCTCGGTCCAGCCCGTAACCAAAGCCGAATGGGATGCGGTCTGTGACATGGGCGGCTACAAAGAATAAGATGGTAAGACCCAAGTGATCGACACACAGGACAAGTCTCTTCTCACTGCAATGTTCAACGCAGCTATTGCAGCTGCTGATCCAAAAGTGGCTTTGGCAAATCACCTTCCGGAAAAACCTCAAGGCCGGACCGTTGTGATCGGCGCAGGAAAGGGTGCCGCCCAGATGGCGGCTGCGTTCGAAGAGCTTTGGGATGGTCCGCTCGAAGGTGTCGTTGTCACTCGATACGACTACGGCGGCCCCACTCGAAACATTCGGGTGTTGGAGGCATCTCACCCTGTGCCGGACGAGGCCGGGCTTGTCGCAACGCGTGCCTTGACCGAAGCTGTGTCCGACCTAACAAAAGACGACCTCGTGGTCGCGCTTATTTGCGGTGGTGGGTCCGCACTTTTGCCCGCGCCGCCCGACGGACTCAATCTGGAAGACGAACAGTCTCTAAACAGGGCACTTTTGGCATCTGGCGCCCCAATCTCAGCAATGAATGCTATCCGAAAGCAGGTGAGCCGGATCAAGGGTGGGCGGCTCGCCGCTCTGGCTCATCCAGCGAAAGTGGTTAGCCTCGTTGTTTCTGACGTTCCCGGTGACGACCCGGCCCAGGTCGCCTCTGGCCCGACGATTCCCGATGCCACAGATCGCCAGACTGCTCTCAAGTTGGTGGAAGGCTACCGGATTACCTTGCCGGAACAGATCGAAAAGCACTTGGATAATGGGCTTGATGACACACCTCGGCCGACGGACGCTGTGTTTGATGGCAACCAAGTTGCCGTTATTGCTTCTGCCTCAATTTCACTAAGCGCAGCGGCTAAGGTTGCTCAAAGCGCGGGTGTGACACCCCACATTCTATCTGATGCAATCGAGGGCGAAGCACGCGACGTCGGCATGGTTCATGCAGCGATTGCCCGCGAAGTCCGGCTCAACGAGCGACCGTTTGAGACTCCATGTGTCTTGCTTTCGGGCGGCGAGACAACGGTAACGATCCGCGATCAAGCAGGACGGGGCGGACGCAATGCCGAATTCCTCCTCGCTCTCGCAACTGGCATTGAAGGATTGGACATAACCGCAATGGCGGCCGATACCGATGGGATTGATGGCTCAGAAACCAACGCCGGTGCGTTTGCCGATGGGCAAAGCTGTCAAAGGCTTCGCGATTTGGGCGAAGACCCGGGCGCCCTTCTTTCCGGTCACGACGCTTGGTCAGCTTTCAGCTTCCTGGACGACCTTTTTGTTCCTGGCCCGACGGGAACGAATGTAAATGACTTTCGCGCCATACTGATCCGGTGAAGCTGGCGGTCTGGCGAATTGCGTCTATGCTTTGCGCATGGACGATTTGATCATCAAACCAAAAGATACACGACGCGAAGACGCAAAGAAGGAAGCCACCGTCAAGCAGGCGAGTCCGCTCCCCTCGGCGCTAATCTACGAAATTATTCGTCGAGAAGGCGAAGAAGAGCTTGAGCGGACAAACCGCTCCTTGATCTGGTCTGGGATAGCGGCCGGTCTCATGATGAGTTTTTCGGTGTTGGGTGAAGCTATCTTCCGCACCTATCTGCCCGACGTGAGGCACGCGTATCTCATTGAAAACCTGGGGTATAGTTTCGGGTTTCTCCTAGTCATTATGGGTCGCCTTCAGCTCTTCACTGAAAACACGATCACGACTGTTTTTCCTTTCTTGGCGAATCCAAAGCTCGAGGTCTTGTTGGCCACGCTTCGACTTTGGAGCATCGTTCTGTTTGCGAATGTCATAGGCGCTTTCGCCGCCGCCTTCGTGATGCACACCGGTGCGATATCGGAAGAGTTCCGACCGGCAATCCATTCTCTCTCTGAACACGCAACCGGGATGGGCGGCTACGAGAGCTTTCTGCGCGGCATACCAGCAGGAATTCTTGTGGCTGCGATGGTGTGGTCGATGCCGCAGGCGAATACGGGTCGCTTCTTTGTGATCCTTGCCTTTACTTGGTTGATTGCTGCCGGTGACTTCACCCACATAATCGCCGGTTCGGTTGAGATGGCATATCTGATTACAGGCGGTGACCTTTCAGCGGGCCCTGCCCTTTTCGGATTTTTCTTACCTGTACTTGCTGGCAACATCGTTGGCGGCACGGCCGTTTTCACGATGATTGCCTACGGTCAGGTCGTAGACGATATCGGACGTCACTAGTCAAACTGACCAAAAAAACTCTGAAGAGGCGCGACGGGTGGGCCCCGTCGCGCCTCAAGACATCAGTATCGGTAATGTTCCGACTTGAACGGACCGTCCGCTGCAACGCCGATATAATCAGCCTGCTCAGGAGCCAGCTTTGTAAGCTTTGCTCCGATCCGCCCAAGGTGAAGGCGCGCAACTTTTTCGTCCAAGTGCTTTGGCAGAATGTGGACCGTGTTGTCGTACTCGTCACCTTTTGTCCAAAGCTCGATTTGCGCCAGTACCTGGTTCGTGAAGCTGGCAGACATGACGAAGGATGGATGGCCCGTGGCATTCCCAAGGTTGAGGAGCCGTCCTTCGGAAAGCAGAATAATGCGGCTGCCGGACGGCATCTCGATCATGTCCACCTGATCCTTGATGTTCGTCCACTTGTGGTTTTTCAGGTTCGCAACCTGAATTTCGTTGTCGAAGTGGCCGATGTTACCAACGATGGCCATATCTTTCATCTCGCGCATGTGCTCGATGCGGATCACGTCCTTGTTTCCGGTCGTAGTAATGAAGATGTCCGCTGTTGCCACTTCGTCTTCGAGAAGAGTGACTTCATAGCCATCCATCGCAGCTTGAAGTGCGCAAATGGGATCAACTTCGGTGACCTTTACACGAGCCCCTGCCCCACGCAGCGAAGCTGCCGACCCTTTGCCGACATCTCCATAGCCGCAAACCACCGCAACCTTTCCAGCCATCATGGTGTCTGTCGCACGGCGAATGCCGTCAACGAGGCTTTCTTTACAACCGTATTTATTGTCGAATTTCGACTTCGTTACGCTGTCGTTCACATTGATAGCCGGAAAGGGAAGTCTTCCCTCTTCGACCATCTTGTAGAGGCGATGCACACCGGTCGTTGTTTCCTCGCTTACACCCTTGATCATGTCGCGTTGCTTGGCGAACCATCCAGGTGTCTCCGCGATCCTTAGCCTGATTTGATTGAAAAGTGCGACTTCCTCGTCCGAGGTTGGCACAGCAATGAGATCCTCTTCTCCCGCTTCCACGCGAGCTCCGAGAAGAATGTACAGCGTCGCGTCGCCACCATCATCGAGGATAAGGTTGGCCCCGCCCTCTTCAAATTGAAAGATCTTGTCGGTGTAGGACCAGTACTCTTCCAGCGTCTCCCCTTTGATGGCAAACACCGGCGTACCGCCTTTGGCAATTGCGGCTGCCGCGTGATCTTGAGTGGAGAAGATGTTACAGGACGCCCAGCGCACATCGGCGCCCAAGTCCTTCAGGGTTTCGATGAGAACCGCTGTTTGGATCGTCATATGGAGCGATCCAGCGATGCGGGCACCTTGCAACGGCGCTTTGCCCGTGTACTCCTCACGCAAGGCCATAAGGCCCGGCATCTCAGTCTCCGCAATGTCGAGTTCCTTCCGCCCAAACTCGGCAAGCGAAATATCCTTAACGACGTAATCAAAGGGCATGACCCGCTCCATTCTTGGTTTCGGGTCGAACTAGCACCGGGCTAGACACCCGGCAACAGAATTAGCCCTTTACACCTTTCGGAAGCTTAACCTCACCGGGATCCCGCCAATTTGTTCCGGAAGCCATTATGCAGGACTTTCCATCAGCCCGGGTCATAAGAACCGTCCAGGTGCCCTTCTCTTCCGAGAACCAGACTTCAAGAATCTGCTGAGCGTTCTGAAGTCCGCCACCTCCAAAAGTCTCGCCGTACGAAGACTCAAGCTTGGAAACAACGGTTTCGCGATCCGCGCAATTTGCCTGTGCGTGTAACGATGTGGGCCCAAGTACTGCCAGGGCGATCAGCCCATTTTTTAGCCACGTCATAGGTCTCTCCTTATCAGCGACCGCAAAGTCGCATTGAAACAGACCTCCCAAGAATCGGCTGATCCGGATTTTTCTGGCCGTATCGGATTTGACCTTCCGGTTTCACTCGATGGGGTAGAGCGTAGTGTTGAAAATTGGCCTAACAATGTCAGAAGCGTGTGATTTGACCGGTTCGACACGCGTTTTTGATCATTCTGTAATCGAAATATGGCATTTGTGTTTGATTTCTGTGCACAGATCTTCCGCTTGACCCCCGAGTCTCTTAGGGCAAAACGCTGGTATGGCACGAAAGACTGCACCCCGCGCATGGCAGCGAATGCTCTCGGGTCGACGCCTCGACCTGCTCGATCCCACTCCCATGGATATCGAGATTGAGGACATTGCTCATGGTCTTGCATTCGTTGCTCGTTGGAATGGTCAAACGCGGGGTGATTTCGCTTACTCCGTCGCCGAACACTCACTTCTGGTGGAGGAGCTTTACCGCCGTATGGAGAAAAAGGCCGACGCAAAATGGTGTCTCGCCGCACTTCTTCACGATGCCCCGGAGTACGTCATCGGCGACATGATATCGCCGGTCAAAGCTTCTGTTGGGCCAGGTTACTCGCAGCTTGATGATCGCCTCGCGGCGGCAATCCACATCAGGTTCGGATTGCCAGCCGCAGTTCCCGCTGCGGTAAAGCGAAAGATCAAATCGGCGGACAGAATTTCTGCCTGGCTGGAGGCGACCCAGATTGCAGGGTTTTCACCTTCCGAAGCAAACAAGTTCTTCGGCACCCCGGAACCGTCACTCATCCAAGGCCTTTCGATCGTGCTTCGCCCGCCACTTGAAGTCCGTTCGGCTTTTGTCGAGCGGCATAATTCGCTTTTGGAGAGCTTCTGATGATCCGTGTCCTACAGGCAAATGCGCTTCACTGCAGCGGCATGGCCATTATTCTAAACGAGTTGATTGCAGACGGCACAACAACAGCGTTGGGCACCCCGGTAACGCGTGAAGACTTGCAAAAGAGAATAGAAAACGCACCGACCGGAAGCGCATGGCATGTGGCGGAAGACGAAGAAGGCAACGTCGTTGGGTTTCAGTGGATCGAGCCGGCAGACTACCTTCCAGATGGCGCCGCCGAGATCGCAACCTTTGCACGGATGGGAAAGACTGGTCTTGGGATCGGATCAGCGCTCTTCGACACCACAAGGCGCGTTGCGAAAGAGCTCGGCTATGAATGGATCAACGCGGACATTCGAGCGGACAACTCCGGCGGCTTAGCCTACTATCAAAGCCGAGGTTTTGAAGACTACGGACGAAAGACTGGTGTTCGTATGTCCAACGGGCGTGTCGTGGACAAAGTACTGAAGCGCTATGACCTCTGACTACTTCGGAGAACGTTTTGCCAAGATGCGCTGCAATGTGCGTCGGTGCATGTTTAGTCGTCTTGCGGTTTCGCTGACATTCCGATCGCAAAGCTCGTAAACACGTTGAATATGCTCCCACCGCACGCGATCCGCGCTCATTGGATTTGTTGGCGGAGGCGGCATTTCGTCGTCGGGTGCAAGCAACGCGGCCGTTACATCGTTCGCGTCGGCGGGTTTCGACAAGTAATCCGTCGCACCGATTTTCACGGCAGCCACCGCCGTCGCAATAGCTCCGTATCCTGTCAAAACCACAATGCGACTGTCGGCGCGCCGTTCTCGAATTCGCTCGACGACATCAAGACCGTTGCCGTCTTCCAGTCTTAGATCGACAACTGCATAGGCCGGTGGCCGCGCAGTTGCGATTGCCGTACCGGCGGCAACCGATCCGGCTGTTTCCACTGCGAAACCCCTTTTTTCCATGGCACGCGCCAGACGTTTCAGAAACGGTTCATCGTCATCTACGATCAACAGCGAAGAGTCTGTCCCGATATCGTTCAGGGGCCGCTCGCTCATCACCTTCTCCCTTTATTCCTTCGGAAATTAGGTCTGGAAGAAGGTGCCGTCAAATCAATGACATCCTTTAGTGATCGAGCTTGATTTCGGTGTTGTGCCTTTACATTCCGGAGTGAGGCGCAGGAAAATCCACTTATGGCGAATTCGCATACACCGGATGACCCCGCAGAGGTCAGGTACGATCCAAGAGAGCACCGCTCAAACTGGGTCCGCTTGCGAACACTCATTGTCCTTCGCTGGATTGCGATCTTTGGCCAGTTGGCAGCTATCACGATTGCGCAACGGCTTTTCGACCTCGATCTTAATCTTGGCCTGTGTTTCCTGGCGATTGGCGCCTCCATTGTCGCCAATCTCTTCGCCGAGTTTGTTTATCCGGAGAACAAGAGACTGTCCGAGACCGAGGTCGCGGGAATGCTGACTTTTGACATCTTTCAGCTGAGTTTTCTGCTGGCGCTGACCGGCGGCCTGAACAATCCTTTCGCGTTCCTCATTCTCGCGCCGGTCGCAATCTCCGCCATGGCCCTGACGCCGATTACGACAGCATTCATCGCGGGTGTGGCACTCGCACTGATGGCGGTTCTGGCCTTCTTCCACATGCCGCTCATGACATCTGACGGGACCGTCTTCGAACAGACGGACATGTTTCTGTACGGGATGCTGACCTCGATCTCGATCGGAATTGTCTTCCTTGCGGTATACGCTGGTCGCGTAACAGCGGAAGTTCACGCGATGTCGGAAGCCCTCACTGCAACTCAAATGGCGTTGGCGCGCGAACAGAAACTCACGGATCTTGGCGGCGTCGTTGCGGCTGCGGCCCATGAACTCGGAACACCGTTGGCAACCATCAAGTTGGCCAGTGCCGAGCTTATTGAAGAACTTGATCAAAGACCGGAACTTAAGGAAGACGCCGAGCTCATACGTGATCAGGCGGACCGATGCCGGGATATTCTTCGTTCCATGGGTCAAGCCGGTAAGGACGATCTGCATATGCGGAGTGCACCCATCAGCGCCGTAGTTCGCGAAGCGGCCGAACCTCATAGCGATCGCGGAAAAGAACTTCATTTCGACATTGGAGGCGGCCACGGGCTTCTCGCCGAGCAACCTATCATCGCGCGTCGGCCTGAGATTATTCACGGGCTTCGCAACTTGATCCAGAACGCCGTCGATTTCGCTCGCGAGCATGTCTGGATCGACATCCTTTGGAACGAGGACCACCTTACCGTCCGCATCATTGACGATGGGCCTGGGTTCTCAACAAACGTCATCAACCGCCTTGGTGATCCTTTCGTTCGAAGGAAACGACGTTCGGAACGGCGTGTGGGTTATGAGGGCATGGGACTTGGGCTATTCATTGCGAAAACCCTTCTGGAACGTTCAGGTGCCGAGTTGAGTTTCGCCAACGGTCGTGATCCGTTCGATGCCACAAGCGAACCAGGAGAACGCGCTGGCGCTGTGGTTGAGGCCCGCTGGCGCCGAGATACGTTTGCCGGAACCCGTGATGCGACACGCGCCGCATTGGGTGAAAATCGACCCATCGAGGCTTGAAGCACTTGTTCGTTAACCACCCGTTAACCCTGTTCAAACATTTCTATCCCATGTGTCCCGGGGGATTGCGTTTTGGTGGCCATCGATCAGGTACTTTTCTACGCGGCAGCCGTTATTGCTGTCGTTGTCATTGGAAACTGGCTTTCCGGGATTATCCACAGGTCCAGCTCCCAGGAATTGGATGACGAAACACTCGTCTTTCTGATTGATGGCGGAAAGATCATTGATTCTAACTTCCAAGCCAGGCGCATGCTGGACAGAATACGCAGCGCTCTGTCCGATCATGATCAGCTTCGCATTTACCTTTCACAGCATTTCGAACAGTCAGACCAGCTTCTACAACCGGATGATGATGGCGAAGATCTGTTGGTTCAATCTCGCGACGGTCAAGTTCAAGCGACAAGGCAGACAGCGGGAGACGCCGTGCGTCTCACCATCCGGTACATCACTAACGGTGAGCCTTCGGGAAGCGACATTCACACACTGCGTGCCATCGAGGCAGAATTGAAGACACTGCGTGCCAACACGTTCTCAGCACCGTTTCTTCTCTGGCGCCAGAATGAGTTCGGTGAAATAGTCTGGGTCAACCAGGCCTATCTCGACACAGCGAACCGACTGACTGAGGCCGACTCGACAGAATGGCCGTTGCCCACACTCTTCCCTGCGCTGCAGAAACTGCGTCCTCCGGTTTCGCGAGAGTCTCGGCGAATTTCGGTCAAAAGTGCATTGGATCAGAGTGAGGCTTGGTATGACTGCCACATAAGCCCTGTAGGTGACAGCGTACTTCTCACGGCGATTCCGGCGGATGAGGCGGTGCAAGCAGAAAACAGAAGGCGTGAGTTCACTCAAACTCTGACGAAGACTTTCGCTGAACTGGCCATTGGCCTCGCCATATTCGACAGGTCACGTCAGTTGGTATTGTTCAATCCCGCATTGATGGACCTGACCAGTCTTCCCACCGATTGTCTGACCTCACGGCCCAGTCTTTTTACGTTTCTCGATCAGTTGCGTGAGAACCGGGTCATGCCCGAACCACGTGACTATCGAAGTTGGCGGGACTCCATCGCCGAACTGGAAGCGGCCGCGGTGGACGGTACGTACAGCGAAACCTGGTCCCTTCCAGATGGGCAAACATATCATGTGACAGGCCGCCCGCACCCAGACGGCGCGGTAGCGCTTCTATTCGAGGATATCAGCGCGGAGATGTCGTTGACCCGCCATTTCCGTGCCGAACTGGAACAATTTCAGGACGTGATCGACACGATTGATGACGCCGTCGCGGTGTTTTCCGCCGCTGGCGATGTGACCGTCACCAATCGCGCCTATCGCGAACTTTGGGACATTGAAAAGGAGGAGGCTTTCCTCGTCGGCGACCTGACCGAAGCAACGCGCCGATGGCATGACCTTTCGGCACCAACGCCTATCTGGGGCGATTTCCGGGATTTCGTTCAGGCCGACTCTGACCGCGAAGAATGGACAGCCACAGTCGCGTTGCGCGACGGTCGGCGGCTGAACTGCCGGTTCAGCCCCAAAAAGGGAGGGGCGACGATGGCCGTTTTTCGTCTCGACGGGAAGGAAGCATCCTCACCGCTCCAGGCCGCCATGTAATCGACCTTGCGGGCATCTCGGTCAACGGCCAAAGTGCGGCTTGTGATGCCTGTCCTGGAAGAAATGCACAACATTCTGGTGGCCACCGAAAACGAGATGACCCTTCTCGGTCAGCGTCTCGCCAAGCTTTTGGACTCCGGTGATACGTTGTTGCTTAGCGGACCTATCGGTGCCGGGAAAACCCATCTTGCACGAGCAATCATCAGAACTCTTGTTGGAGAGGCAGAGGAGATTCCGTCTCCTACATTCACTCTTGTTCAGGTTTACGATCGGCCTGACGGAACCATTTGGCACGCAGACCTTTATCGATTGGGCGATAGCTCCGAGGTTATCGAGTTGGGTTTGGACGAAGCTGTCGGCGAAGCCATAGTGATCATCGAATGGCCAGATCGGCTACCAGAAGACTTTTACACTGGTAATGCGTTGGAAATCCAAATTTCGCCCAGAGGCGACGCCCGCAAAGTCGATTTTCGTTCCGACGGTACACGCTGGCAAAGCAAGCTTCGAGATCTTTAGGATGGATGAGGTTGCGCCGCTCGTCGATGGGTTTCTGAAGGCAGCCGGTTGGTCCGATGCCTCTCTCGAACCTCTAGCAGGCGATATGTCGTCGCGGCGTTATTTCCGAGTTCGGAAGAAGAATGTGGCTGCAATACTCATGGTTGCGGACACGCCCATGCAGAACTTTGTAGAAATCACGAAATGGTTGAACGGAATTGATCTGTCGGCACCCAAGATCATTCATGATCGTTCAGAGCACGGTTTGTTGTTGCTGGAAGACTTTGGCGATCATTCGGTGAACAGCGCATTGCGGAATGGCGATGTCGAGACAGAGAATGTTTTCGAAGACTGCGTGACCCTGCTTTTGAAGATACGGGCAGCCACACCACCGAGATTGGTAGCGCCTTCGCTAGGCACGCTTGTCGACTGGACGGCGCTTGCAGACGAACACTACCCAAACATCAAAAGTTCAGGACTTGGTAACTTTCGAGTTGTTTTGGGCAACTTGCTTCGCGAAGCTTTGACGGTTCCTCTGACCACATCATTGCGGGACTTTCATACGGAAAACATGATGTGGCTTCCGGAGCGGGTGGGTATCAAGCGTCTTGGTCTGCTCGACTACCAAGATGCAATCCTGACCCATCCAGCGTATGACTTGATGTCGCTTTTGACAGATGCGCGGACGTGGATACCGAAACCACTGAGAAACAAGATCATCTCGAGTTACGTTCGCCAGTCAGGAGATGCGCCAGAGGCCTTTCGGTCCGCCTTTGCCGCGCTTTCGGCACAGCGCAACCTGAGAATTCTTGGTATCTTCGCTCGCGCCCGTCGGCATTTGGAAAAAATGCCAAATACTTACCGCTACTTCCATGAAGCCTTGGAACACCCCGAATTTGACGCAGTCAGAAACGAGGTTCTTGAGGCTGTACCGGCTCCCGAGAGGCTGGCATGATACCAGAAGCTGCCATGATTTTCGCCGCCGGGTTTGGTACCCGAATGGGTGATCTGACCAAAACCACACCCAAACCCATGCTTGAAGTCGGTGGCCACCCAATGATCGACCATACGGTCGCGCTGCTTCGCGAAGCCGGGGTGAAACGGCTGGTGGCGAACACGCATTACCTGCCGGAGAAACTGGAAGCTCATCTCAAAAGCACTGGTGTGATCACAAAGAGAGAGAGTGTCATTCTGGAAACCGGCGGCGGCCTTCGCGCGGCCAGAGAAACACTGGATAGCGATCCTGTGATCACAATCAACCCAGATGTATTGTGGGATGGACCAAATCCAGTCACTTCACTTTGCCAAGCATGGAAATCGGAGATGTCTGCACTCTTGATGCTGGCGCCCACGGGCGAGGGAGAACCGGGGGATTTCAGTCTCGAAAACGGCCAGATTTGGCGGAACGGCCCATTTCGCTACACTGGCTTGCAGATCATCAGGACTAGCCAGATGGACGAAATTGAAGGCACCGTCTTCTCCCTGAATTCATACTGGGATCTTCTTTTGGCTGCGGGTCCCGTTCACGGCTTCGTCTACGGGGGTAAATGGACCGATATTGGAACCGAAGACGCGCTCCTACGCGCCAACCGTCGGCTACCTTCCTAATGGAACGAACCAAACCGCGTATTCTCGGCGTGCCCCCAGGCGCCGATTTCGTGAGGTGCCTCTTCGAGCGCATCAATCGACTTTCCGATAGCTTTTCGCCTGAGAATACTGCGCGGATGCAAGTTCTGGTTCCAACGCGCCGCATGCAAAGGCGCTTGAAGCATCTCTTCGAACAATCGGACCGCCAAACTCTGCTGCCGCGCGTCGGACTGGTGACCGACGTGTCTCATCTCCTGCCACACGGCAGACACCTGCAGCCAATATCCGGCCTTCGACGCGTTCTCGAACTCAAGGATGTTGTCGCGAAACTTGTCACGCTCGATTCCCGACTGTCTCAATCGGATGTCATAGATTTAACCGCCAGTCTCACCGATCTGCTTGATGAAATGCACGGCGAAGATATTGGGTTCGACAGCCTTGAAGCCTTGCAGCCGGATGATCAGTCCGGCCACTGGGCACAGAGTCTTACCTTCCTTAGAGCAATACGTTCCTACGTGGAAACACTGAGCCCCGACAAGTTGGATGGTGAAGCCCTTCACCGAACTGAAGTCGAAGAGCTTTGCTCTCATTGGGAGGTCGCACCGCCTGACCACTCAGTAATTCTAGCTGGTTCGACCGGATCACGTGCCACAACAAGACGTCTGATGGAGGCGGTCGCGGCACTTCCAAAGGGGGAGGTCATTTTACCCGGTTTCGACTTTTGTCTCCCCGCATCTGTCTGGAGCATGATTTCCGAATCCAGAGATCACGAAGATCATCCACAGTACCGTTTTGCTGCATTCTTGAATGAGGTGGGCTGCAGTCCTGCCCAGGTTGAAGAGTTGGGCGCTGCGCCAATGCCGCAACTAGGCGCACTGGTTTCCCTTTCACTCCGCCCTGCTCCTGTCACGGATGCTTGGCTGGAGGAAGGTCCAAGACTTGGCCCGCTTGAAAAGGCGACTTCCAATCTCTCACTGATCGAAGCCAGAGACCCAAAAGAAGAAGCATTGGCAATAGCGCTTTTCATGCGCAAGTCTCTGGAAGAAAGGAAGTCGGTTGCACTAATTGCCCCTGACGCCACACTTTCACGACGCGTAACAGCATGCCTCTCGCGCTGGGACGTTCGGCCTGACGACAGCGGCGGCGTGCCGCTCTCACTGACGCCTTATGGTCGCTTTCTTCGTCACACCCTTCAACTCGCGAGCGGTGAGAGCGACACGGTTGACCTGATGGCCTTGCTCAAACACCCCATGACACGCGCTGGTGACGAGCGAGGAGAATTGATGCGGCGGGTGCAGGAACTCGAACTTTTCATCCGAAGGCGCAAGGTTCCAGAAGTCACAACTGCGGTCGTAAGACTATTCGGAAACGAGGCAGAAGCCGACCCAGAATGGATCGAGTGGCTGATTTCCGTTCTTGCTCACGCGGAGCGACGCATAGAACTGTCGCTTGCAGCCGCTTTTGAACACCACATGACGATTACGCGGATGATCGCAGGATCAACTCCGATCGCGCCAAACGAAGAAATCGATGAATTGCTTGCTCGGTTCAGGGAAGAAGCAACTGCTATCGCGAAACTTGACTTCCGTGAGTATGCGCAGCTGTTCGAACGCGCGCTGGCCGGGGAAAGTGCGCGTCAACAGGATGGCGTGCGTCCGGATGTCATGATCTGGGGGTCACTTGAGGCCCGCGTCCAAGGCGCAGATGCGATTATTCTGGCGGGATTGAATGAGGGTGTCTGGCCCAGCGAGCCAAATGCCGACCCATGGCTCAACAGGTCAATGAGGCGACAAGTAGGGCTGCTTCTGCCCGAACGTCAAATTGGCCTTGCTGCGCATGACTACCAGCAAGCAATTGGAGCAAAAGAGGTTCTGCTCACACGGTCTGCCAGATCCGAGGGATCTGAAACCGTGGCGTCTCGTTGGCTAAGTCGGCTTACAAATCTTCTCGAGGGTCTTGAAGATAATGGCGGCAAGGACGCCCTCAACGATATGCGCGCGCGCGGGAAAGTGTTCTTGCAGGCCGCACAAACCCTCGACGGCTCGCCAAGTGAAATCAAGTCTGCAAACCGCCCTGCCCCGTCTCCTCCGATTTCCGCGAGACCGCGCCAGTTCGCCGTTACGGACATAAAAACGCTGATACAGGATCCGTATGCAATCTACGCGAAACGCGTACTGCGTCTCCAGCCCATTAATGCCCTAAGGCCTGAGGCGGACGCACGTGAACGCGGCATTATTTTTCATAGTATCCTTGAAAAATTCTTTGATCCTGCACACGACTTTCACGACGCCAATTCAGCGCGGCACCGACTTTTGGAGATTTCAGATACGATCTTGCGACAGGAGGTCTTCGACCCAACCGCGCGAGCAGAATGGTTGGCTCTCTTCAAAGCAAATGCAAACTGGTTGATCACAGGCGAAATCCAAAGGCGCACCGGCACGGAGCAAATTGCCCGCGAAGTCGAAGGTTCCTACCAAGTACCGGATACCAACTTCGTATTGGTCGGAAAGGCAGACCGGATCGACCGGTACGTTGAGGGCGGCCTCGTGATTTATGACTACAAGACTGGGACACCGCCCAGTGCGCGGGAAGTTCAAAACTTTGACCGTCAACTGGTTCTTGAAGCCGTCATGGCTGAGGCTGGAGCGTTCACCGACGTTATGCCTGAGAACGTTCGGCATGTTACGCACATCGGTGTCGGGAGAACTCCAAAGGAAAGCACCACGTCACTGGTTGGAGAGAATGAAACAGTCACTGTTTCGGGGCAAATCTCCACTCTCTTAAGCCAAACGCTTGAGCCGGCGTTTGGGTTCGTTTCTGGGCGCGCCGTCGAATCCCGTCGTTTTGAAGGGGCGTATGACCATCTTGCAAGGTTCGGCGAATGGGAGCCATCGCAACCGGCAAATCCGGAACCATTCGAATGATCAACGATGCGACCAGAGACCAGAACGAAGCCGCACGTCCGGATCGTTCGACCTGGCTAACAGCGAACGCTGGATCTGGCAAAACGCGGGTTCTAATCAACCGCGTTGCAAGATTGCTTTTGAACGGGACTGAGCCGCAAAACATACTTTGCCTCACCTACACCAAAGCCGCCGCCAGCGAGATGCAGAACCGACTGTTCAAGACGCTGGGCCATTGGGCCATGCTCGATGAGAAGAGGCTGCGACAAGAACTCAGCCAAGTCGGTGAAAAGGCCCCAACCGACTTGACGCGAGCCAGAACGCTATTCGCTGGAGCAATTGAGGCACCAGGTGGCCTCAAAATCCAGACTATTCACTCCTTTTGCTCAAAGATTCTCCGTCAGTTCCCCTTGGAAGCGGGTGTAAGCCCCCAATTTGACGAGCTGGATGAGCGGCAACAACAAGATCTGCTTAAAGAAGTCATCGATGACGTCGCACGACTTTCTCCCGGCGTCATTGAACGCGTTCGCTTTGGTTACTCTGGCGAGACACTCACCAACCTTGCGCGCGAAATCTGCAAAAACGCCGAGCTGTTTTCCTCACCACGAGGAAAAGAAGCGATTTTTGAGGCGTTTAAGGTCGCCCCCGATCAAACCGTCGAAGAGATCGCTTCAGAAACTCTGACCCCGGTCGATCTGGCATTCCTGAAGTCGCTAGTTCCTATGCTGGGTGCCTCGAACAAGAAGATGGATCAAATTCTCGCTGAACACTTGCGGGCCTTGCCAAATGATACGTCTCCCGAAGCCCTACTTGCTGTGCAGAACGCCGTATTAACCAACGATCGTTCCAAGGTGAGCAGCCGGTTAATCACAAAAGCGATCGCAGAGAGTCCGTCTTTCGCGCCCTTGGCGCCTGAGTTTTCCTCGATATGTGATCGCGTCCTGGCAGCCCATGATGACGTTGTGCGGTTGGAAGCTGCGGAACTGGCTTCTGCACTGGACGAGTTCGCACATGCCATTCTCCCACGTTATGCGAAGCTAAAGGCAACCAAGGGCCAACTCGACTTCGACGATCTCATTCGGCTCACCAAACGGCTTTTGACGACCAGAAGCTTCGAGTGGGTGCTCTATCGGTTGGACAGTCGTATCGAACATATCCTTGTCGATGAAGCTCAAGACACAAGTCCAATGCAGTGGGACGTCATCGAGGCGCTTACAAACGAAATGACATCTGGCGCAGACGATCGCAATCGAACGTTCTTTGTTGTCGGGGATAAGAAGCAGTCCATCTACAGCTTTCAAGGTGCAGATTCTGAAGGGTTTGAACGGCGTGCCGACGCGTTCGAGCGCCAGCTGGTCAGCGGTAGCGGATTGAAAAGACGTGAACTCGTCCATTCCTTTCGCTCGTCATCCGCCATTCTCAGAACGGTTGATGAGGTCTTTTCGACCCAGACTGGCGCAGGCCAGCCAACAAGACACTTCGCGTTTCACACAGAGATGCCAGGGCGCGTCGATCTTTGGCCTCTGGTGCCAAAACCAGCCAAGAATGACATGCCCCCATGGTACGATCTGTCCAACAGGACGATCCCCGAAGATGCTTCGCAACAGCTTGCTGACGCAATCGCCTGCCAGATCGAAGAGTTGCTGAAAACAGGCACTATTCAAGACGAATCCGGGGATTGGCGAAGGATCACGGCAAACGATTTCATGATATTGGTGCAGCGTCGCAGCGCCTTGTTCGATAGAATTATTTCCTCGTGCAAGTCTCGGAATTTGCCGATAGCTGGTGCCGACCGCCTGAAGGTTGGCTCCGAACTTGCGGTCCGCGATGTTCTCGCACTTTTGTCGTTTCTTGCGCTTCCAGAAGACGATCTTTCGCTGGCTACGGCGTTGCGCTCCCCGCTGGTGGGATGGAGCGAGCAACAGCTTTTCAACCTCGCCGCAGGACGGAAAGAAAAGGTCTTCCTTTGGCAGGAAATGCGCAATCGCCGGACGGAGTTTGCCGAGACATTTCAAATGCTCACTCTGCTTCGGGGCAAAGTCGACTTTCTTCGGCCCTTCGAGCTTATTGACCTGATCCTTACGGAATACGGCGGTCGGTCGAAGCTTCTTCAACGCCTAGGTTCGGATGCAGAGGATGGACTCGATGAGCTATTGAATCAGTCGTTGGCCTATGAACGACGCGAGGTCCCAAGCCTCACCGGATTTCTCGCTTTCGCCAAAGCGTCCGACATCGACGTGAAACGGGAGGCGGAAAAAGGCGAGCTGATCCGTGTCATGACCGTTCATGGCGCCAAGGGGCTCGAAAGCCCAATTGTCATTTTGCCGGACACAACGTTTTCTAGGCCAAGGTCAGGACAAGACATCTTGGAAGGGCCTGAAGGCATCCCTGTTCTTCCCCGCGGCAAAACCAGAAGTCCGGACGTTGTGTTGTCTCTACAAGCCGACAAGCGGCAAAGGGACGAGGCAGAACGTGACCGTTTGTTATATGTCGCCATGACCCGCGCTGAACGATGGCTCATTGTGTGCGGCACCGAGCAGACCCAATCGTCGGGCGAGAAGTTAAACTGGCATGAGAGAATTGAGGACGGTTTGCGTTCCTTGGGGGCAGATTCCATTCAAACCCCGACCGGAAGCGGCCTTAGGTTTTCTGCGGGGAATTGGTCAAAAAACGTCGAATCCAACGAGTTTGAGACTACTGCGTCGAAGGATGTGCCCGAGATCCCAGAGTTTGGTCGAGCGGCCCAGCCCTCGACGCCTGTCATTTTGTCACCCTCGAAAATGGGCGGGGACAAAGTATTGGTTGGAGAACCAGGCGTCGCTTCCGGTGGAGCGCGAAAAGGCAGGCTTTTGCATCTTCTTCTCGAGCGGTTACCCGGATTGCAGAACCCTCTTACAGCGGCAACTTCGCTCCTATCGCGCGGCCCGGACACTGTGGACAAGGAAGAGGTCGCCGAATTGGTGAAAGAAGCCAAGGCCGTTTTTGCTGCCTATCCTCACGTATTCGGCCGAGAAAGCCTAGCGGAAGTCGAGATCGTCGCTGACATCCCGACACTGGGATCGCGGGTTTCCGGAGCAATCGACCGTCTTGTCGTAAGCGACGAACGCGTGCTCGCGGTAGACTTCAAAACCAATACGCTCGTGCCCAAAGTACCGTATGAGACTCCAATAGGCATTCTCAGACAGATGGGAGCGTATCTTGAGGGGCTCGAGGCGATCTACCCGAACAGGAAAATTGACGTCGCAATTCTTTGGACAGAAACCGGGGAGCTTATGGAGCTCCCACACGGGATCGTGAGGGCAGCGTTGCAGGCTGCCACTACATCTTGACGTTGCTGGTTAGCAAACCTACTTTCCCGATCTCTAACATAAGGGGATTCTGACATGGCAACTTTCGCCGTCACTGATGACACGTTCGACGCCGAAGTCCGTCAATCCGACGTACCGGTTGTCGTCGATTTCTGGGCTGAATGGTGCGGGCCTTGCAAGCAAATTGGGCCGGCTCTCGAAGAACTGAGCGACGAATATGCCGGTAAAGTAAAGATCGCGAAGGTCAACGTGGACGAAAACCCCAATTCGCCTGCGCAGCTCGGCGTGCGTGGCATTCCAGCGCTATTCCTGTTCAAGGATGGCCAGGTTGTTTCAAACAAGACCGGCGCCGCACCGAAGGCAATGCTCAAAGGCTGGATCGACGAGTCGATTTGATCTGAGGCTACAGTCAAGCCAGAGGCGTCCGGATCGGGCGCCTTTTTTTGTTGGGTTGCAGTCATAGCAGCCGCCGCTCATATACGCACCAACGGAGGTAATGTTATGGATGACGCGTTTCCCGGCTGGCACGGAACAACAATCATTGGAGTCCGGAAGGGCGGCAAGGTGGTGATTGCGGGTGACGGTCAGGTCAGCCTTGGCCAAACCGTCATCAAAGGCACAGCTCGGAAGGTTCGCAAGCTGGCGCCAGGTGGCCACGAGATCGTCGCCGGATTTGCAGGATCGACTGCCGACGCCTTTACACTTCTTGAGCGTCTCGAAACCAAGCTCGAAGCGACGCCCGGCCAGCTCCAGCGGGCCTGCGTTGAACTCGCGAAAGATTGGCGTACCGACAAGTATCTTCAGAAGCTCGAAGCATTTCTGATCGTCACCGACGGAAGTGGCCTTTATGTGGTTACCGGGGCAGGGGATGTGCTTGAACCGGAGCATGACGTTACCGCCATTGGTTCTGGCGGCAACTACGCTCTCGCGGCAGCGCGCGCCATGATGGAAAGTGAGCTTGATGCTGAAGAAGTTGCGCGACGGGCCATGGCCATTGCGGCAGATATTTGTGTTTACACAAACGGCAATCTTACTGTCGAGGCTCTTGAAGGCGCATGAAACCGCAATCGCGCCTTGGTGTGACGCGATTTTCCTGCGTCTGCGATTGCCGCGCACTCAAACGATGACTAGTTAGCCGATCATGACAGAACTTACCCCTCGCGAAATCGTCTCGGAGCTTGATCGCTTCATTGTTGGCCAAAAGGACGCCAAGCGCGCCGTTGCCGTTGCCCTGCGCAATCGCTGGAGACGAAAGCAACTTTCCGACGATCTGCGAGACGAGGTGTATCCGAAGAATATTCTGATGATTGGCCCAACCGGCGTCGGCAAAACCGAAATTTCTCGACGACTGGCGAAACTTGCCCGTGCTCCTTTCCTCAAAGTCGAGGCAACCAAGTTCACGGAAGTCGGATATGTTGGACGGGATGTCGAACAAATCATTCGTGATTTGGTTGAGGCCGCCATAACCATGACCCGCGAGCACATGCGCGAGGACGTGAAAGCAAATGCCCAGCGCGCCGCGGAAGACCGGGTGCTAGCGGCAATCGCGGGCGAGGGCGCACGCGAACAAACACGCGAAATGTTTCGTGAGAAACTCAAGCGTGGTGAGCTTGATGACACCATCATCGAACTAGAACTTCGCGATCAATCCAACCCGCTGCAAGGCATGGAAATACCGGGCATGCCGCCAGGGCAGGGCGGTATGGCCATGGATTTAGGGGCGTTGTTTGGAAAAGGATTTGGGGGGCGAACCGTAAAGAAACGCATGTCGGTCGCTCAAAGCTACGAAGTGCTGATTGGAGAAGAGGCCGACAAGCTTCTCGACGATGAAACCGTGACGAAGTCGGCATTGGACGCCGTCCAGCAGAATGGGATCGTTTTTCTGGACGAGATTGACAAAGTGACGGCGCGCTCAGAAACGCGCGGTGCCGATGTTTCCAGGGAAGGGGTGCAGAGGGACCTTTTGCCTTTGATTGAAGGCACTACGGTCTCGACAAAATATGGCCCGGTGAAAACCGACCATGTCTTGTTTATCGCGTCTGGAGCTTTCCATATCGCCAAACCATCAGACCTTCTTCCGGAACTTCAGGGTCGCCTGCCAATCCGCGTCAATTTACGCGCGCTGACCGAAGAAGACTTTGTGCGGATCTTGACGGAAACCGACAACGCCTTGACCCGTCAGTATACCGCCTTGATGGGTACAGAAGAGGTTACGGTAACCTTCACCGAAGATGGTATTGCTGCACTTGCGAAAATGGCTGCTGACGTAAACCAGACAGTTGAAAATATTGGTGCGCGGCGTCTCTACACGGTGCTTGAGCGTGTTTTCGAAGAGCTCTCCTTTTCCGCTCCTGATCGTTCCGGAGAGACAGTCACGGTAGACGCCAAGTTTGTCGAAGACAATCTTGGGGAACTAGGCAAAGGCTCCGATATGAGCCGATACATGCTCTAACCGCCGCTTTCAGAATGTGAATATTTGGGAAGCGCCTGACTAGATTGATAGGGTTCATCTTTCGCTCTTCCCATTATCCGAAAACAGGCAGAGACAAGTCGTATGTCTGGCCTTCGCTTCATCCGTGAGAACCTTAAATTTCTCAGTGCCGGGATTCTGCTAACTCTCAACTCCAGCTTCGGGCAAACGTTCTTCATTTCAATTTTTGCCGCTCAGATCATGGCTGAGTTCTCGCTTACGAATGGGGAGTGGGGTCTCCTCTACACACTAGGCACCACAGCATCCGCCATCGTGATGTTCTGGGCGGGCGTCTTGACGGATCGGTTTCGCGCAAGGCTACTTGCCTGCTTTGTGATGCCGGGTCTCGCGCTCACATGTGTTGCAATGGGCGCGAATGGTAGCGTGATCGGCTTGCTGTTGATTGTCTTTCTTTTGCGGCTCCTTGGGCAGGGAATGATATTCCAGCTTGCAAGCGTTTCGATGGCCCGATGGTTTACGGGTCGTCGCGGGCTGGCCCTTTCTGTGAGCGGTTTGGGTTTCTGGGCGGGACAGGCCGTTCTTCCAGTAGTCTTTGCGGCACTCCTTCTCACACTAAACTGGCACACGCTTTGGTACTTGGCCGGAGCATTTGTCCTGATGTGTTTCCCGATAGTTTTATGGCTGCTCACGCAAGAACGAACGCCAAGTTCTCTGGCGGAAGAAGCGCAATCACTCGGCATGGGCGGGCGTCACTGGACACGCAGAGAAGTCGTAACATCGCAACTTTTCTTGATGCTTGTTCCACTCCTTGTCGGTCTATCCGCCTGGGGCACAGCACTGTTTTTTCAGCAGGTTCATATTGCCGAGGTGAAGGGCTGGCCGCTGGTCGATTATCTCGCGCTCATTCCTCTTATGACAGTGGTGTCGGTCGTAACGACCTTGATTACCGGTGCGTTGGTTGACCGTTTTGGTTCTGGGCGGCTTCTGCAGATCTTTCCTCTGTCGTCGATCCTAAGTTTTCTCATTCTCGCACAAGCGGACCATTTGGGGACTGCGGCGATTGCCTTCGCCATCGTTGGCGTCTCATCCGGCATGCAAGCGACACTAATTACGGCATTCTGGGCGGAGTATTTTGGCACGCGGCATATCGGCGCCATAAAGGCAGCGGCGATGAGCATCGTGGTATTTGGCTCGGCCATTGGGCCCGGCGTCAGCGGTCTTGCTATTGATTTCGGATATCCATTTCCAGTCCAGCTTGTCTGGTATGCGGCTTACTTTGCTGGGTCGATGATACTCGTGTGGATCGCCGTAGAGCGCGCGCGCCGCGAACTACCGGCGAAGATAAACATAGAGAGCACCTGAACCGCCATGCCTTTGGTGGGCCGTTGTCGTTTGAAGAACGATTTGGCGAAGCGGCGGTTGTTCCAGCCATGTGGGCACCTGCCTCTTCAGAATTCCTGTCGGTTGCGGGATCGGATCATGGTTTTGGCTTCGACCCCCCTTGCCGGTAATCACCAGAACCAGGCGTTTTCCTTCAGCGTGGGACCTCAACAAGAACGCGAGGAGCGCGGAATGTGCCAGATCAACAGTCATGCCGTGAAGATCGATGCGCGCTTCAGGCGCAGACTTTCCCCGTTTCATTCGAGCAAAGGTCTTGCGGTCCATTCGTAGAGGGTGATCTGGCGGTTGTATTCGTGTTTCTGTGGCTGTTGTGACAGCCCGTTCGCCGATACGAAATTTCGGGATGGATGTAGCAACCTTTTGAGGTTGTGGCTTCTGAATTGGCCGTTCGATCGCCGCTCTCGAGGAAATCGGTGTGGCCGTGTCTGCTACTTTCTTCCAGAGTTTTTCTTCTTCTGCGCTAAGTCTGCGGCCCTTTTTCGTCATTGACCTGCATCTACCAGAGACAATGCGTCTTCAATCGGCAAAAGAACGACCATCCTGCCACCGTCGCGAATGCGTCCCGCCTCTTTTCCAGCGTCTTCACCTGTACCGTAAAAAATATCTGCACGCTGTGCTCCATTGATGGCGGCACCCGTGTCTTGTGCAACCATCAGCCTACGGAACGGTTTCGCTCCGGCTTTCTCCAACCAAACAGGGGCGCCTAGAGGAACGAATTCGGGATCGACTGCAACGCTTCGGCCAGCCGTGACTGATCTGTTCATCGCACCCAAGGGACCCTTCTTTGGATCCACCTGGCTGACTTCCCTGAAGAAAACATAAGACGGGTTGTGGTTTAGAAGATCTGCGCCCTCAGACGGATTGTTTTCTACCCAGTTTCGAATGACCTGCGCCGAAACCTGATGCTCCTGAAAAATCCCACGGCGCACAAGCTCTTGGCCAATTGATCGATAAGGATGACCGTTCTTTCCGCCATACCCGACCCGCATTGCGCCGCCTTCATTCAGCATCACGCGACCAGAGCCCTGAATCTGAAGGAAAAATTTATCAACTTCGTTCTGCAACCAAACCAGTTCAAGATCACGGTTTTCAAGAATACCGGTTTCCGAGAGCTCTTCACGTGTGAGCCATGGGCCACTGGCGGGCGCATCATCTGGAAGTCGATACAGCGGGACGTTAAAACGTGCGTTCTGTTTTCGAGACCCGATCAATTCCGGTTCGTAGTATCCAGTGAAAAGTGGCTCTTCTCCGTCGGTGATCAAAACCGGCTTGAACATGCGCTCAAAAAAATCGCGAGCATCGTCGGTCTGACCAGCAAACTTGCATATGGCTGGCCAGTCGCTTTCCGTCAGATCACGACAAGTTTCGGTAAAGACCTCAAGGGCGGCCTGATGGTCATCATCGGGCCAACCGTTAAGGTCGGCCCAATCAAGAAGTTGAGCGCCGGCATGTGCGGAACTGGTCAAGGACGCCACCACGGCCAATGTCGCTAGAGGCGTGCGCAAGGTTACTCACCAGTGGCAACAAGCTGCCAGTTCGGGTCGTCGGATCCCATTTTCCGCGCGAACGTCCAGACGTCGCGCTGACGCTTGATTTCTGTAGGATCGCCTTCGATTACCTCGCCGTCTGCGTTCTTAACAACAGAGGTAAGTTCACCAACAAATTTCACGGTGACTTCGCCTTCAGAAGTGGAACGATCAAAGTCCGCCTCCTTCAAGGAAATCTCGCGGACACCAACGAAGTTTGCCTCCACAGTAAGGTTCTGTTCGTTCCGCATATCGATGACAGACTGAAAGCTTTCTGCAACTTCCTCTGACAGGAAGTCTTTCACGCTCGACAGGTCACCCGACTCGAACGCCATAAGGATCATTTCGTAGGCACCACGCGAGCCTTCAAGGAAGGCACCGACCTGAAATCCCGGCTCGGCCATTTTCATGGCAGCCAAGGCTTTGGCGCTGTTTGACCCATCTTCGACATGATCGGTGATGTCGTGATCAGGGCCGCCTTCAATGACGTCGAATTCGGGGCGACGGGACGTTCGTCCCTTCGCCGGTCCAGCAACGGGCGGTTTTTCAAAACCTTCGCGTGTTCCGAGGACACTGCGCAGGCGAAGGATCAGGAAGACTGCAATGCCTGCCAAAACCAGAAGTTGGATCAGGGAAGAACTCATTTATTATCTCGAGCCTTGGGTTTCCGGGCGTTCGGGCACATATGTAGGGTGGGTTGGGCATTGAGTCCACTGGACGCCCTGACGCAAGAGGATGAAATGCGCCTGTTTTTACTCTTTCTGCTCGTTCCGTTGATCGAAATCGCACTTTTTATTCAGGTTGGCGGGCTCATCGGACTCTTTCCGACACTCGCAATTGTGATCCTGACAGCAGTGGCCGGTACTTTTCTGATACGTTCGCAAGGGTCTGCCGTGATGCTGCAACTCCGTGAAACGATGGAAGACATGCGCGACCCGACCGAGCCGTTGGCGCATGGGGCCATGGTGCTCTTCGCTGGCGCTTTGTTGTTGACACCTGGGTTCTTCACAGATGCCTTGGGTTTGTCGCTGATGGTTCCAGGCATCCGCGGCAAAATTTTTCGCTTTATTCGGCAACGTGTTGTTGTACAGCAGTTTCAATACGGCAGACCTGATGCCTCGAACGGGTCGGTCATTGATGGTGAGTTCGAAGACCTTGATGAGCCGCAGGGACCATCTGGCTGGACTCGGCATTGAGAGGTCGCTGCGCCTCTGCTAGAGAGGCTCGAATTTTGATTTCCCAACGGAGATGACTGATGGCCGAAAATGAGAACGGCGCCGCAACACCGCAAATTCCTCAGATGAAAATTCTGGGACAATTTATCAAAGATATGTCTTTCGAGAATATCCTCTCTCGCAAGGCGATTAACGGTCAAGTTCAGCCAGACATACAGGTTCAGGTCGCACTGGACGGCCGGAAAGGCGGAACTGAGAACCAGTACGAGGTCATCTCGAAATTCAACATCACTTCCAAGAACAAAGGATCGGACGATGTTCTTTTCGTCCTTGAGCTTGAGTACGGCGGACTTTTCCAGATCGAGAATATCGCCGACGAGCAGCTTCATCCCTTTTTGATGATTGAGTGCCCCCGAATGATCTTCCCGTTTGTACGTCGCATTGTCAGTGACGTTACGCGTGACGGCGGCTTCCCTCCGTTGAACCTGGATAACATCGACTTCGTGGCGCTTTACAGACAGCAGCTTGAGCAACGTCAACAAGAACAGGCCGCCCAAGCGCCGGCTAACTAAGTCTTTTCCAGAGCGCGCTATCGCCCATGCCATTCACAAAGCTGGCATGGGCTTCTCTTTCAATTTCGGACAATCTTGAAGGTAGCGGTTTTGGTCGCTGCCGCGGTGCGGTTGGTGACACCGTGTCAGCGGACCTACGCTGATTGGCGCTTGAGCTCAAAACAAGATCGGGCTGCCGTCCACCGATCAACTCAAGATAGACTTCAGCCAAGATTTCACTGTCGAGAAGCGCGCCGTGCAACGTCCTTGCCGAGTTGTCTATGCCATATCGCCGACAAAGAGCATCCAAAGACGCAGGTGAACCGGGGAACTTTTTTCGCGCGATATCAAGTGTATCGATCGCACGCTCCCAGGGGATGGAAGCTTTGCCAAGCCATTTCAGTTCCGCATTCAGGAACTTCATATCAAACGCTGCATTGTGAATGACGAGCTTCGCATCGCCAATGAAATCAAGGAAAGCGTCTGCTACCTTGCTGAAAACAGGTTTGTCGCGAAGAAAGTCGTAAGTCAGACCGTGGACGTCGACAGCTTCTTGTGGAACTTCGCGTTCGGGATTGATGTATTGATGGTACGTTCGCCCCGTTGGCACATGCCTGTTCAATTCCACCGCACCAATTTCCACGAGACGATCACCCGTTTCCGGGTCAAACCCGGTTGTCTCTGTATCAAGTACGATTTCTCGCATCTTTCACCCTGTGCCTCACCTGCTCAAGTACAGTTTGAACGCCCGTCTTTGCAGCTGCAAGGGTCGTCGTATCGATTACGAAATCTGCTCTACGCCGCTTCTCTGCATCCGGCATTTGCTTGGAAAGTATCGTTTCGAACTTCTCCTGCGACATGTCCTGCCGCGCAAGTACGCGCTTTTTCTGAATCTGGGCATCCGTCGAGACGACCACAATGAAATCAACGTCCTTGTCAGCCTCAATTTCGAAAAGAAGCGGTATGTCGACCAACACTATGTCCGCATTGGTGTCGCTTATGAAATCAGCTCTGCTTTCTGCAACCAGAGGATGAACAAGACTTTCAAGTTTTCTTATCGCTTCGGAGTCTGACAGGGCCTCGGAAAGTATGCCTCGGTCAACTGCACCTTCAACGACAGCATCCGGAAAGTGTTTTTTGATTGGACCGACGGCGGCACCGCCTTTGGCATAAAGTTCATGAACGGCACCATCAGCGTCCCAGACGGGTATACCTTCTTCAGCGAACATCCTCGCAGTTGTGGATTTTCCCATGCCGATGGAACCGGTGAGACCAATGACAAACGGTCGGCTCACCTTAGTACCGCTGCCCGAAGGGCTTCGTCCACCTCAGGCTTCATTCCAAACCAACGCTCAAAACCAGGCGCGGCTTGATGTAAGAGCATTCCCAGACCATCGACAGTTCTGCATCCTATCGATTTCGCATGCGCAAGGAGCGGTGTCTCCAAGGGGGTATAAACCAAATCGGTCACGACGGCATCGCGTTCAATACCGTCAAGCGGGATCCTCATTTCAGGTTTGCCTTGCATACCCAAAGATGAAGCATTCACCACTGTCTTTGCGCCTTCAAACATGTTCCCGGCCTGAACCCAGTCATAGACTTGAACTCGCTTGCCAAATTCAGACTGGAGTGCATCCGCTCGGTTCTTTGTTCGGTTGCTTAAACGAACCTCCGGGACACCTGCATCAAGCAACGACGCGAGAATTGCGCGTGCAGCACCACCGGCGCCAATGACGGCTGCGGGTCCAGATTTGGGATCCCAATCAGGCGCACCAGCTCGAAGGTTTTCGAGAAACCCGTATCCGTCTGTGTTGTCACCATGGATCATCCCATCCGCACGGAAGATCACGGTGTTTACCGAACCGATTAGTGCTGCGCGGTCCGATACAAGGTCAACGATAGACATGATGTGTTCTTTATGAGGTATCGTCACGTTGATCCCGACGAACCCAAGCTTTGGTAAGCTGCGTACCGCGCTTTCGAGATCCGCGGAAGCGATCTCCATAGGGATATAGTAGCCTGGAAGAGCGTATCTCTTCAGCCAATGCTGATGCAAACGAGGCGAGCGAGAGTGCGAAATCGGTGATCCGATCACACCCGCAAGAGGTATTCGATCTTGGGTCATCTCGGAAGCGTGCCGCGCAAAGTCAGATAGGACAAGAGCTCAAGTAAAGGCAGACCCAGGATATGGAAGTAGTCACCTTCGACTCTGGAAAAGAGCCGAGGGCCTTCTTCTTCCAGTTTGTAAGCACCCACAGAGTGTCGGATGCTATCCCAGTTCCTTTCGACATATTCCTCCAACCAAGCATCTGAAGCATCGCGCATAAGAAGACGAACTTGCCCTACATGGCGCCACACCGGTTTTATATCCTCGTAGATGACGGCTGCAGAAAACAAGCTATGCTGTCGTCCACGCATTCTTTTTAGCTGCGCCAAGGCTTCTTCTTGCGTTGCTGGTTTCGACAGGATTTCACCGTCCAAATCGAGAACCTGATCACATCCGAGAACGATCGCCTCCGGATGAGAACCCGAGACCTTACGAGCTTTGGCTTCCGCCAGAGCGTCGGCTACGTCTCTTGATTTGACCCCTTCAGAGACCAGCGAATGCTTGACCTCGGCTTCATCTAAGCGGGCGCGAACAACGTCAAAGTCAACTTTGTTTCGGCGAAGAAGCTCAGCTCGGATCTGCGATCCTGATGCAAGGATGAGGGGCGGTATGTGCATAAACCTGTTGAAGACGCTTGCTCTGGCTTGTGTATCGAAGCCACGAAAGGGGAAGTCCAGCCTAGGCGAACAAGGTTTCACCCAAACTCACGGGAACAGTATAGCAGTTATCCTCTGTGAATCCTGGGATGTGAAAAGCTGTGGATACATATCCTGTAGCAAACTGTAAGCGGGTTAACCACAGACTTATTCTCTTGTGTGCGTATATAAGTATTTGTTTTTAGAGCCTTTTGCAAAACTCGCCGAGGCGCTCGAATTTTCCGCCGATTTCGCCGATTTTAGCTTGGTAGTCCTGGAGATCGGGGCCGCCACAAGCTATGGTGTGATTAGCAATAATCCCATAAACAGAGGCAACCCCGATG
>JAJDZT010000113.1 GCA_022824525.1 Silicimonas sp.
TTGGCGAAGGACGTGGAGCGTACCTTGGCCAGTTCTCTGGCTTGGGTCCAATTGGCCGCGTGCCGGTTCCTGATGCGACGGGTGGCGCGGGCAATAACGTAATTATTACAATATGTTAACTAATTATGATTCAGGCTCTTAAAGAGGATGAGACTGTGCCACTGGACCAAATCGAGAGTCTGGAGACGCTCGTTATTGGGTCTACGCTGCAAGTCTTTGCGGGGTCGGGTAATGAGGCCGGGCTAACGCGATTTTCCTACGACCTGTCCAATCAAGGGATAGTCGTGCCTGCTGCTTCGGACGGGAATGGAGCTTTGGGCACGCAGTTGGACGATCAGCTTATTGGTTCAGTCGTCGGTGAAGTTCTAGACGGGCAGTCGGGCGACGACATTCTGCTGGATGGCGCAGGAAACGATACCTTTATCGGCGGGTCTGGTGCTGATCTGTTCGTGTTCTCTGCGGATGGTGTCTGGGACCAGGTGGCAGACTTCGAGCGCGGTGTGGATCGTCTCGACCTTTCTGCGTTCGACTTTCTTTCAGATGTCTCACAGTTGTCGGTCTCTCCAACTGGGAATGGTGCTATTCTCACCTTTGGTTCAGAGACGATCTATCTTGATACATCGGATGCTTCACCACTCACCGCTGGCGACCTCACCAACGAAGACATTCTCAATCTTGATCGACCGCCCTTTCTGTCTCTCGGGCGAGAGATCGTGGGTACCTCTGCAGACGAGTTTCTAAACGGGGGGGCAGGGAATGATACGATAGCCGGAGCGGGCGGTGACGATAGCCTAACGGGCAGCTTTGGGCTGGACATACTGCTTGGAGGCGCAGGACAGGACACATTAAACGGTGATGCAGACCGTGATACCTTGGTCGGTAGCGTAGGCGACGATTTCTTGATCGGTGGAGACGGTAACGACGTAATCTACGGTGATGACTGGTCCTAAGTTTCAAACGATGCCTTGATCGTCGATTATGTCTGTCCAGAGAGTTAAGTAGTCGTCATCGTCGATAGTCGCTTGAGCATTCGCAGGTGGCGCCCAAGTAGGGTAAATCATCGTCAGCATGGCAAGCGTTACGTCATCACCGATCAGGAGATCACCTCCATCATCGCCGGTGATTTGATTGTCGCCACTGCCGCCTTCGATGAGGTCAGCTCCTGTCCCGCCGAAGAGTTCGTCACTTCCATTTCCGCCTAGGATTGCGTCGTCTCCCGCTCCTCCGGATACGGTATCTCTCCCAGACCCGGATCGAAGTTCGTTTGCGGCGTCGTTGCCTGTAATCATGTCATTCCCGCCGCCGGTTCTTCCGTGTTCTATGACCGTGCCACGTGCGATGCCTACATTTCCGTCCCGACCATCCAAATCTGAAAAGGTCTCTTCCCGGAGATCCATGACTTGGTGCGCGCCGGTACCTGAAAAATCGAAGACATCCGTCCCGTCAGTATCGAAGACGGTGTATGAAACAGGGTTTGAAAGGTCGTGTGCACCGTCGAGATGGGTCCCGGTGTTTCCACCTTCGCCGTAGATTGTATCTCCAGAATTGGCCGTTGTCGGCGTGCCATACAGGGAATGAATGGCAAGGATGTCGGCAATTTGTGGTCCAATCACATAGCCGAAATCTGCGTCTATGTTCGTATTCTCAGTCTGATGAAAGTACGACATGACAGACGCCTGCCAGCTGTCGTTTTCATACAGGTTATCGACACCGTAGGTCGCGTTTCCATTGTAATTGCCGGCATGACCAAGACCGAGCGCATGCCCAATCTCATGTATGTAAGTTTGGAAGTAATACCCGTCGGTACGCGCCGATCCCCCGGCCCAGTTCGGGTCTATGTTTATGTAGGACGACTGGATGGTTCCGTTCCAAACCGAATTCGACGCATAGGCACCTGAGTTGTTGTCGTCAAAAATGATGTCGGCGACCGACCCGCCCTCTCGCGCTGACAATCTGTAATCGCCTGAATACGCATCGTTGAAAGCTGCGGCTTGCAGATAGTGATACCCTGTATACGTCGCTTGGTATGTCAGTGCGGAATCGCGACCGACAGCATCATCATTCTGCGCCAAGATTGAACCGGCACCATTCAACAAGAAAAGGTAAGGGTCTTCTAAGGCAGCACCCCCTTCTCCTGCCAATTGGAAAGTCATGGTCTGTCCGGCGGTCATGAAGATAGCGATCGTGTCGCGGTCTCCCGCACTTGCGAGCGTTCCGGTGAAGTCTTCGCCCGCCGCAATGATGTGGGTCGTATTCACCGATTGGCTGGCGTCGCCCGACTCCATGATGGTGGCCGTGGGAGCTGTATTTGCATTCACTTCAACGAAATTCAGGCCAGACACCATTGTCCATGCTTCCAAGGCCCGAAGTGCCATAGTCTGACCATCTACTGTCAATCCGGTTATGTCGACGAAAAGCGTATCGCCGGCTGAAATATCGAAGGATCGGGCGCTGCCCCAATATCCCTCTGTCAACTGGGTTGCTATTTGGTCGTAGGTGAATGCCGACATGGACGAGACCGAACCTCCGTCATCAGTGCCATCGCCCGGCGGGGCAAAGTCATCGTAAATGCAGTCTTCGGTCCATGGTTGCGTCGCCGCGCAAATCGTACACACCCGTTTCACTCCACCTATTGGGCGAAACACACTCGCTAACATTGCCGCGAAACACAGGCAGCAAGACCGAAATGTCCACCCGCACCCCCGTGCGTGAGAGGACGTTCGTCGATAAGCCTTGCGAATTGATTACCGCATTCCTTGCGGGCCATTGGCGCGGCGGAAAACTGCTTAAGTCTTTAACGACGCCTTAAAGTGTCGCCAGGCTGAAGCTTGGGTTGCAATTCGACGCGTTGCCCCGTCTCGGTATCGGTTCCGTCAGTGCGGCTTGCAATGATCCTCGCTGCCTCTCGTCCAATGTCACGGCGGCCCGCGTCCATGGTTGCAAGCCGGACTGAAAAGCCTTCCAAGAGTTCGGCTCCATTGAAGCCAGCAAGTCCAATCTGTTGCGGTATCTTGATGCCCTGATCCAGGAGATAGAGCATGCCACCAGCGGCAATCATGTCATTGGAGTAATACAGGAAGTCCAGGTCCGGTGACTGTTCAAGAATGCGCGCCGTCATTTCACGGCCTTTGGCTAGGCCTGAACCTCCTTCGTAAAAGACCTGATCGACGACTTCGATCCCTTCCCGCGCGAGAGCCTCGGTAAACCCTTCGAACCGTTTTCTCGCACGATGGTCCATAGGCATCTTGGTGCCAAGAAACCCAATCTGCCGGTAACCGTTCTTGACGATGTGCCGAGCCATCTCTCGCCCTGCACGTCTGTGCGAAATGCCAACGACTGCGTCGATTGCCTCGCCGTCCGTATCCATGATCTCGACGACCGGGACACCTGCCGCCTTCAGCATGGCCCTCGATGCATCTGAGTGTTCTAGCCCGGCAAGGATAACCCCGCTCGGTCGCCAGGACAGCATTTCGAACAGCACTTCCTCCTCTTTCTCCGGGGAGTATTCTGTTACACCGATGACAGGCTGAAGCGGCGTTTCGTCCAAAGTTTCGGAGATGCCAGTCAACACTTCCGGAAAGACCATGTTGGAGAGTGAAGGGATGATCACGGCAACCAGGTTGACGCGGCTTGAAGCAAGAGCACCGGCAATCTTGTTTGGCACGTAGCCCAGCGATTTGGCGACCTTCAGGACCTTCTTCCGCGTTGCATCGGAAACGTCACCGCGGTTACGCAAGACGCGACTTACCGTCATCTCGGAAACACCGGAGGCAATGGAGACGTCTTTCAGCGTCAGCGGACGCTTTGGAGCTTCTACACTTTTGTTGATGGAAATGACCTTGTCATCATCATCCATGACGACCTCCGAACAGCGCTTTTGGGAAGTTACCGCTAACGATATCCAATGCCAAGCCGCTTGATTTGAGGGCGAGAACGCGGGACAAGCACGACAGCGGCCTCGTAGCTCAGAGGATAGAGCAACCGCCTCCTAAGCGGTAGGTCATAGGTTCGACTCCTATCGGGGCCGCCAAAGGATGTCGTCGGGTTTGAGTTTCAGGCTCTGAGGTTGCTTTGGCAAAACTTCGGAGAGACATGCTCAATCGAAAGATTTGCGGTCAAAGTTCCTTGTGCGGTGCGGCAATGTTTCCGCTGCGTCAACTTATTGATTATAGGCAAGTCGGCTTGTTTGAGGTATCCACCGTTTCGGGGGTCGCTCAGGACTACGTTTGGGGGACAAAGAATGAATAAGGATCCGCGCCAGGCGCGTGGTGAGTACCTGAAACGCCATACTGAGGCGTTGATAAAGGATATCGGGTACGCGAAGGCTTGCGAAGCTTCCGGGAAATCGAAGGCGACTCTCGGTCGTTATGCTTCGTTGATGGACGAGAATTCAGACCGGTACATTCCGGTCAATGTGCTCGTCGAGCTTGAACGAGAAGCAAGCGTCCCTTTCGTCACCAAGGCATTAGCCGAGCTACAGAACCTGAAGCTCGAGTACGACACTGAACGCGACGAAAGATCGGGCGGTTTGAATGCGGACGTCATTCTTCTGTCTCAACGGTTTGCAAATCTCATGGCCGAATACAATCACTCCATCTCGGATGGCGTGATATCTCTCAACGAAGCCCGACGACTTCTTGACGAGACGAACGCGCTCCAACAGGTGCTTATGGACATGAAGCTGCATCTTCAGGAACAGAAGACCTAATTTCTGGTTCCCGTATGCGAGAAAGCCGGCCTAGCCCCCTCGGACAGACCGGCTTCACACGCTGCGCTGTGGAAAGTCCACGGCGCACTACCAACTACCCTTCACACACACACTACTCATAAAGGCACGCACTCATTAATCCCTCGGCCGGTTGCTGGGGTCGCAATCACCCGACCGAGGGAGCCGACCCGCACAGGGATGAGTGAGCGACCCGGCACATTTGAATTTAGGGCTTGGGCTTTGCTTGCACTAATGGGAAAAAAACAGGTGACACGTCATTTTTGCGAACGTCGTTCAGAATTAAGGAGCCAACGTGGACCAGTTGCTTGAAACGGCTCAAATCTACAGCGAAAACGGCCTCGAAGTTGCGTTGCAGTGGCTGACGTCGCCGGCAGCCTATGCGCAATTCGCACTTTTGATTGTAGCCTATGTTTTGGCACTGGTTGTGTCAGGTCGCCTGCGCCCGCGACTATCGCAGCTATTAACGCCAAATGAAGGAGATCAATCGCCGTTTGCGAAAGGACGGCGGTTTCTGCTGATCTTCATGCCGCTGCTGTTGCCGTTGCTGGCTTATGCGTTCACCGCTGCGGGCGAACAGGTCACGCGCTCCCTGTTCGGTTCAGGCGCCGTAATCGCTTTTGGCAAACGGGTATTCATTTTTCTCGCTGTGCGTCGCGCGGTTACAGATATCGTCAGTGACCCTTTCCTCAAGCTGCTGGGCAATTACATCGCGATCCCTCTCGCGGCGCTTTATGCGCTTGGGTTGCTGACACCGATCGGCACGTTCCTGGAAGAAACACGCGTTTCGTTCGGCAATATCTCCTTCTCGATCCTCGCACTTTTTCGTGCAGCCGTTGCCGGTTCTATTCTGTTCTGGCTCGGCCGTTGGTCGGCAGACACGGGCACCACCTACATTCGTGCGCAGGAAACGATGCGGCCGCCGACGCGTGAGTTGGCAGCAAAAGCATTCGAACTGGCCGTCTTTGTTACAGTTGGTCTCATCCTGCTGAACGTGATGGGATTAAACCTGTCGGCGCTGGCTATCTTCGGTGGTGCCGTAGGTGTTGGATTGGGCTTCGGGCTTCAAAAGATCGCGTCGAATTTCATCTCGGGCATTATTCTCTTGCTGGAAGGACAGGCCACTGTTGGCGACTTTGTCGAACTCGATGGAGGAGAAAGTGGCACCATTGTCAGGCTCGGCGCACGTGCCACAATTCTTGAAACGTTCGACGGCAAATGGATCGTTGTTCCGAACGAAGACTTTATTACATCGCGCATCGTCAACTGGTCGGATGCCGGGTCAGGCAACCGGTACGCGGTCGACTTCTCGGTTTCCTACGACACCGACATCAACATGGTTCCTGAGATCATTTCAAAAGCGGTTGCCGCACACCCGGCCGTCCTCGACGATCCGGAACCGCCCGATTGTGAACTGGCAGGATTTGGCGATAGCGGGGTCGATTTTTCCGTCGAGTTCTGGGTCGAAGGCATCGATGACGGGAAGAACAAGTATACGTCCGAGGTGCGTTTCCTGATCTGGAACGCGCTCAAGGATGCGGGCATAGAAATACCCTTCCCGCAGCGCGAGATCCGTTACCGGGACGGCCACCATCCCGGCTAGGCGGGTTCAAACCACCACGTCTATCCTGGTTTCGACGCCGTTCGCACCGGTCGTGTAAGACATCGACACGCTATCAGCCTGTTCCTTGCTCATGCGTGCGTACAGCCCGTCCCGGGAGTTGTCAGGATTTCCAGCCTCATAGAACTGGGTGGTCAGAACCTCATTCCCTGCGGCATCGAAGACCTTTGCGTGGATATGCGGGGTTCGCCCGGGATACTTTGCAGGTTTGATCGTGCGAAAACTGTACCGACCTTCAGAATCCGTAATATCGTGACCGAAGCCTTGAAACCCGCTGTCGTGCTGACCGGACTGACGATCGCCTGGATGCATGTACTTCCCGTTGGCGTCACATTGCCAGATTTCAATTCTGTACCCGGACAGCGGTTTGCCTTCAGGATCTGTGATCCGGCCCCGAAGCGAGATGATTTCTCCGCCAGCCTCGCGGACAGCACCGGCGATCTTGACGAGGTCGTTGTCGATATCTGCAGGGCGCATGGACCGTGTCGGATAGAACGGTCCTTCGGCTGCACGCGGAGTTTCTATCGCTGCGATGGCCGGTCGCGTGATCACGAAGGTGCCGGCGAGGCCGGCCAGTATGCGACGGCGTGACTGATTGGGTTGAGCCATGAAATGGTCCTTTCCAAAAGGGTTTCTTACCAAACGCACGTCGCGGACTCATCCGTCGAAAAAAGTGACGTCAGCGAACTTCGATGGCGTTCTGGTCGATGGCCAGAACATAGCCTTGGCGCGCGACCGTCTTGATGAGAAGCTCGGCGACCATCTGGTTGCCAAGTGCGTCGCGCAGCCGCTTGATCCTTGTAGCGCCAGAGGCTTCCTCGCATTCGCTCGCATCTTTGCCGGAAATCATTGCTTCGATCTCGGCGCCGGAGAGCACGTCGCCGTCCATTCTTGCTTCGGCCAAAACGGAAAGCGTCTCAATCGCAGCGCCCGTCAACGAGAATTCCATATCGTTTAGGGTTACGACCTTCTCTTCGCGATTTATTGCAAGAGACGACACTTGAATACCCTGCCGCTCAATCGCGCCGATCCGACGATTGAGGACAACAATGGTAACCACGAATACCAGTGATGCAACGAGTAGACCGGTGGCAAAAAGCATCAAAACAAAAATGACCAGGCGATAGCTGGCGAGGACTTCGGAGAAAGCTGTTCCTGACTGAGCCAGGATTTCGAGCAGTTTGATCTCCGCCTCACTTGTTAAGTCTGCATTCTCGACAAAGATCCGTTCGACCTTCGCATTGAACGCATTGGCATCGGGTAGGTTGAAAAGAAGAACCGCCCCCGCAAGAGCAAGGATCAGAACGACAGCAGCGATTCCAAATCCGACAATGCGCGTTCCGACGGCTTTTGCGTCAGAAGCGGAGGAAGAATTGGCCTGCATCCTTTTTCCTTTTTTCCAGACCACTTTCATCAAAGACGGACTGAACCTGCAGTAGCTGCCAGCCGGAAGCTTTGAGCCGTTGCCTGACTTGTCGTTTTACCTTGTCTGACATGGCGCAGGGGGAAATGTCGACCTGAACGACGCCGTAATGCAGTTTGAGCGGGTTTTCACGCTTCGCTTTGTAGTCAGCGTAGCACGCGGCCTGAGCCGGTGCGGCCAGTGTTATGGCGAGGGCCAGGGCGGCAAGGAAAGTAGACTTCTTCATAAACGGCACCCTGCGCGCGAGCTATTCGAAAATCAATAACATCGGGGCGTTGGAGCACTGATATTCGATATCAAAGAGGCGATATTGAGCGTCAGACCACTCGTCTCCCATTTTGACTTCACGTTCTGCGGGTCAGCCCCGCGCCACAGCCATCACGTACCAAAAAAAGGGGGTATGTCCCGATGACCCGTTTCGCAAAATTCGCACTGTCCGGTCTGACTGCGTTGTCACTTTCGCTTTCGCCACTTCCAGCCGCTGCTGCGCCTGATGGAGATGACATTCTTAGAACTCTCGCAGGCCTGGCCGTCCTTGGCATTATCGCAAACGAAGTGAACGACCGTGACAGGAAGCGGACGAAGACCAGCGCGACCACGAAGGTTCACGACCCATACCGCTCAATTGAAGGGCATCGCAGTCCCCGGGTGATCGAAGGACAAATCCGCCGCCATAATTCGAATAATGGTCGTGCGCACGGCCTACGTCGCGCCAGATTGCCTGACCAGTGTTTGCGCGTTGTCGCAACATCGCGCGGTGATCGGCTTGTTTACGGTCAACGTTGTCTCACGCGGAACTACGTCCACGCGCAACGTTTGCCGGATCGCTGCCGTGTTACGGTCCGGACCGAAAACCGCACACGCGCGGCATATGGTGCGCGCTGCCTGGCCCGAGACGGCTGGCGTGTGGCCGGACGTCAATAACGAGATTCCGGCGCGGTCATCCCGCACATCTCCATCGTCCGTGCCGGTGGGCCAGGGCGTCCCCCCTGGCCCGATATTTCCGAGTGAGAGGGTTGGTAACGAGTAAAAGGTAAGTGTCTTTCTCTGGGGTGAGCGGCGGTTCCGTGTGCTGGAGCCGCCGCTCTTTTTTGTCCATCGGCATTTTTAATCAGACATTGGATAGGCGTTGTTCTTACGGGCCTAACGTGGAAGTCTACGGCTTCACGAGTGCCGCAAGGAAGCGTCATCGCATGCCGAATTTCGAAGAGGAAGCGAAGTTGTATGCCTTGGGCGCACGCCGGGTGATCGGAGTCGATGAAGTCGGGCGCGGCCCTTTAGCCGGTCCAGTGACGGCGGCTGCCGTTTTGCTCGACACTCAACGAATTCCTGATGGGCTCAACGATTCCAAGAAGTTGAATGCGAAAACCAGGGAACGCCTGTTTCGAGAGCTCCACGAAATAGCACGTGTTTCGGTGGCTCATGCGAGTGTTGGTGAAATTGATGAACTCAACATTCTTTACGCATCGCATCTTGCGATGGAACGTGCGGTTGCCGGGCTTGGCACAGTTTGCCATGCACTGGTTGATGGGAACATGATCCCCAAAGGCTTGGAATGCCCGGCGACTCCTTTGGTAAAAGGAGACAGTCGTAGCCTCTCGATTGCGGCTGCATCGATAGTGGCCAAAGTTGCCCGGGATCGGATCATGGTGGATTTGGCGCAACAGTACCCCGGCTACGGATGGGAGAAAAATGCGGGCTATCCGACACAACTGCATCGCGAAGCGCTTCAAACTCTCGGGGTGACCCCACACCATAGGCGTTCGTTCAAGACTGTCCACAATATGTTGTGACAAGAGGAATTTCTAAGCCACTGATTCAAAAAAGAAATTGACGGCGAATCGCGTCTGACTCATGTTTGTCGACAAGAAAAGGCGGCCGAAACGGCTCCGGGACAGAGGCAGACGATGAAGACCAAGACGCGCAAACCGGCGCTTCCGCTGGACACCATTTTGGATGGAGATTGCATCGAAGTTATGCAGTCTTTGCCAGAAGCGTCGGTCGATCTCATCTTCGCTGATCCTCCGTACAATCTTCAGCTTAAGGGCGATCTGCATCGTCCTGACAATTCAAAGGTCGATGCTGTCGATGATCACTGGGACCAGTTCGACAGCCTCAAAGTGTACGACCGTTTCACGCGTGATTGGCTGGCCGCTGCCAAACGCCTTCTGAAACCGGATGGTGCCATTTGGGTTATCGGCTCCTACCACAACGTCTTTCGGCTTGGATCGGAGCTGCAAAATCAAGGCTTCTGGATCCTGAATGACGTTGTTTGGCGCAAGTCGAACCCGATGCCGAACTTCAGGGGCAAGCGGCTTACCAATGCGCACGAAACTTTGATTTGGGCCTCAAAGTCGGAAGGTGCCAAGTACACATTCAACTACGAAGCGCTCAAGGCGCTGAACGAAGGTATCCAGATGCGATCGGATTGGGTTCTGCCAATTTGCACCGGTCACGAACGCTTGAAGGATGCGAACGGGGACAAAGCGCATCCAACCCAGAAACCCGAAAGCCTGCTGCACCGTGTCATTCTCGGCACTACCAATCCGGGTGATGTCATTCTGGACCCATTCTTTGGCACTGGCACGACAGGCGCTGTTGCCAAGATGCTGGGGAGGTCATGGATCGGTATTGAACGTGAGGCGGCTTATCGCGAAGTAGCACAGCGCCGACTGACAAATGTACGCAAGCTCGACAAGTCCGCGCTGGAAGTCACAACATCGAAACGGGCTGAGCCACGTGTACCCTTTGGTCAACTTGTGGAGCGTGGTCTTCTGCGTCCTGGAGAAACCCTCGTCTCCCCTCGGGGAAAGGCTGCGAAAGTCCGTGCAGATGGGACGCTTGTAGCGGACGGCATCAAGGGATCGATCCACCAGGTTGGCGCAGCGCTGGAAGGCGCACCATCGTGCAATGGTTGGACTTACTGGCACATCAAAAGGGACGGCAAACCAGTGTCCATCGATGTCTTCCGCCAGCAAATCAGGGCCGAGATGTAGAGTTTACCCCCCAGAGAGAACAAGCTTACCGCCCGGACCACTGCGGCCGCCCGCAGTCCGGCACCTGACCCCGCCCTTAGAGGCGGGGTTTTTTTGTTCAGTGCTTAGATGAGAGCGGTCGTTGCACACGTCACACCTCGACTCAAGAAGCGTCGTTGAGGTTCACCGGACGAAGATGCCGACCGTTCTTCACCGCAGTCTTAAGTCCAGCTCTTGCTTCCAAATCTGCAAGGTCTTCGCGCAGCCTCATAAGTTGAGACGCGGCGCTTCTTTCCTGGAAGTCAACGTCTTCGATCTGGCGGCGAAGGTTTCGACTTGCAGCATTTGCGTTTTCGATCTGTGCCTGAAGTTCAACGGCGTTTTCCATTCTCTGGCGCAGAGCTTCCTCGGCCCTCTTTACCCGCGCTTCGGAGAATGTGTTTGCCAGATCACGAGACTGCTGGCTCATTTGAGCAGCGATTGTGAGGAGTTCTCCGTCAATCTCGGGCAAGTCAGGATGCGTGCGCAAGAATTGGTATCTTTCGCGCACTGCATCAAATTCCCGTTTCAGTTCGAATGCCTTCCTGCGATCTGCCAAATGGGCAGCCTGGTAGGCACGCGTGATATCGTCCATCGACAAGACGAATTCACGATGACTGGCATCAAGCATCATTATGCGTCGGGTCGTGGGAACATAGACGGCGAGCAGCAAGAACAAAGCGGTTACGGCGATCTGAAAGGCCTGTCCTGCCCAAGGAATTGAAATTTCGCCATAAGAGAGCGCGAAATCGATCCATGGAAGAAAGCCCGCGAACGCCATCCCCGTGGAAACAAGGAGCAGAAGTCCGACGATTGAGAAAAAAGCGATGGCGACAAGCTGACCGGCCATGACGGTCTTGGTAAGTCCTTCAAAAAACATAACGCACCCCGAGAGCACAACAACACACGCCTCGATTGTAGCATGCTGGGCCTTACGCCCTCCGTTCTAAATGTGAAACAGATTGTTGTCGGCGTGAATGCCGGGTGAGAATGCCACAGTCTTTATGCGCGGCGTAATGGCGGATCGTCCGGGCAGTCCAACGCAGCGGCGTAATACAAAAGCCAGACGCCGGGATTGCGCTTGGGCGACCATTTGCGGGGCAGTCTTTGCTTTTCTGAAGGAAACTCTGATTGAATCCAATCGATAAGCTCGCCGTGCTTCTCTGGATCACACCTTTTCAATACGTCGTTCGCAACGCCTTGCGGAGCGCTTCGAAGACGGAATTTCAGGGTCGCAATTGCATTTTCGATGGCGAGACTGTCGTTCTCAAGCGCGTAAAGCTCGGTACTGGCGAATTGGCGATCAAGCAGAGGATGCTTCATGACGGGCCCAACTGGTTACTAACGCCTTAACTGTAGGCAAGGATTAAGGCCCCAGTTGGGCGTGCACCGAAAATTTTTGGGACGTATTCCCCGGTTTATCCGTCAGGGCGAAGTGAAAAACGCGCTTCTCGTGCGCGACAAAGACCTGTTGTGCCAGTTTTCGTATAGTGTTCGGTAGGACAGGATGCGCTGGCGCCCGTCCTTTAAAAGGGGGTCTCGAAAGTAAAGCACCTCTTCTTTGTCATTGTAGCCGACGATGACAAAGGTATGACCCGTTAGCAAATCGACATCGACCAATACTGGGCGGCCGCGCCTGAGCGATCGTTTGATGTCGCGCAGTCCTTTTGTGAAACCTTTAGGCGTGTTCTTGTAGTGCTTGATCGTCCAGTCTGAGCCAATTCGCTTTAAACCCTTTTGCATGTCCAGCCATGAAGTCACCCATACATTACGCTGGCTCTCGTGCTTGTGTCCCTCCGCAAGGGCTTTCAACTGCGCCGGGGAGATGTCTTCGCCGAAATAGGCCAGTGCCATGGCTACTGAAGCTGGTACGCACCACGGTTGCTTGCCTTGGCTCACCTGCGGCACGTCAAGAAAGACCATCCCGCTTCTATTGACCGGGGCCGGCATATCCTCGGGCTGCGTCAGACCTTGCCGCAAACCGATCTTGGCGGCGGCGTCCGATGTGAGGAGAGACAGGCAGAGGATTAGAAAGGACAGCGAGCGCATTGCAGGTTTCTATCATTGCCCATGTGCACAACAACGGGAAAAGATGCTCTGCAGCGATGACGACCCCGCTCGGTTGCGGGGCCGCAATAGTGACGTCTTAGACGCTTGGTTCGGTGATCCGCTTCTCGTTCAGCGGCTTGTCGAACACCATTGTGTTGATGCTGACATGTGGCCACTTGATCAGACCTTCGACGCCGTCGCGGCGTGGGAAGAACTCCAGCATAACCATTTGGATGTACGCCAATGCCATGCCTTGAGGGCCACCCGGGCTATCTGGCTCCAATTCCATAAGGTAAAATGTGGACGTCATCTCGGTTGTGTCCGCCTGATTTACAACGAAGGGGATGTTCACGATCCCACCGGTTCCAAGTTTGGTGTCGAGATGCAGGATTGTCGTTCTCTTTACGTTGAGTCCATCAATCGCAGCTTGAAGCAGTTCATGGGGTTTCGCCACGTCGAACAGCGGGATGCCGACAACGCCGCCGAAGGCTTTATCGCCGGAAAAGGCTTCGTAAGGGGCGAAGTAACCTTGATCTGACAGCACCGGCACCGACCCATCTGGCGTCGCCCCGATTGGAAGGGCTGGCACCGGATCCACGGTTGGTGCTCCGTCAATCACACTGGATCGACCCATCGCTGCGACCGAGTTGCCGTGGGGGATCGTCGCAAGACGCGCAATATCAAGCCCGTCCGTGCGTTCATCCAAGATGTGCAGGAAAAAACCTGGCTCATGGTGAATGCCGGCGCCCGGGCCAAAGACAATATCCTCGCCTGTTGCGGGAGAACTGTCATCGACGGCGATCTGGTTAATGGCCTGTTGGTAGTCGAGCGCGAAGATCGTTTGATCGGTCGCTTCGTCCGCAGGGAAATCAAGCCCGCGGTTAGGCACCGGCCCGATTGCGTCGGAAAACTCCAGCACTTCATTGTACTGGTTGACGAGCATCCGGTAATTGAAGTCTCCGGGTTCCCCACCAAAGGGCAGTGCGATCATGTTCCAACCGCGCCCACGGAAGAAGCTGCTGTCATCGTTTGGGTTGATCCAGCGGCCTGCAAGATTGTCGAGCGGACCCAGGTTCTCATCGTCTTCGTCAATAGCTGGGACAACATGACGTGGTTTGTACTTGAGTTCAGTAATATGTTGCTTGTCGAGCATGGGACTCTCCTGAAAAATGGACTCTCACGTATCAACTGGCTGAAATTGCCTTGTAATTAAGGTGTCCAGAATACGAGCCCCGCGCAAAGCGACCAATACACATCTCAGCCGTTTAGACGGATCATTCACACTTCGGGCCTTGTTTCGATCACGCATGCCGGATTTCCAATAAGAAACAGGGTTGCTTTGTATCCGAATCCCCCCTAAACGGCGGCCTTCACCTGATGATCTCCACCGGGTTTCGGGGTGACGCTAGATATTGCGGCCCTCCGGTGATGTTGAAAGGAAGACTGGCATGGACGCCAATGAACTGCGGGAGAAAACTCCCGATCAGCTTCGTGATGAGCTGACAAACTTGAAGAAAGAGGCCTTCAACCTCCGTTTCCAGCAGGCCACTAACCAGCTGGAAAACACAGCCCGTATGCGCCAAGTGCGCCGTGACGCGGCCCGTGTGAAAACCATTCTGAACGAAAAAGCGGCCGCTGCCGCTGCGGAGGCGTAAGAAATGCCCAAGAGAATTCTTCAAGGTGTTGTCACCTCGGACGCGAATGCACAAACCGTTACCGTCTCTGTCGAGCGTCGCTTCAAGCACCCGCTTTTGCAAAAGACGGTCCGGAAATCGAAGAAGTACCGTGCTCATGACGAGAACAACACGTTCAAGGTCGGTGACGCGGTCCGCATTCAGGAGTGCCCGCCGCGCTCCAAAACGAAACGCTGGGAGGTGATTGCCGAGTAAGGCCGTCACACCCGGTTTGAACGAAACCCCGCGGCCAATGTCCAACCAAGGCGGTCGCGGAAGTCGGGAGAAACCAACATGATCCAGATGCAGACCAATCTGGATGTTGCTGACAACAGCGGCGCACGCCGTGTTCAGTGCATCAAGGTCCTGGGCGGTTCCAAACGGAAGTATGCTTCGGTTGGCGACATCATCGTGGTGTCGGTGAAAGAAGCCATTCCGCGCGGCCGTGTAAAGAAAGGCGATGTCCGTAAGGCAGTCGTTGTACGCACAGCCAAGGAAGTCCGCCGCGAGGACGGCACCGCGATCCGCTTCGATCGCAATGCCGCCGTCATCCTCAACAACAACAACGAGCCGATCGGCACCCGTATCTTCGGACCGGTCGTTCGTGAGCTTCGCGCGAAGAACTTCATGAAGATCATCTCGCTCGCCCCGGAGGTGCTGTAAGATGGCCGCTAAACTCAAAAAGGGCGATAAAGTCGTCGTATTGGCCGGCAAGGACAAGGGCAAGGAAGGCGAAATCACGTCTGTTATGCCCAAAGACGGCAAGGCCATTGTGGATGGCATCAATATCGCCATCCGTCACCAGCGTCAGACTGCAAATGATCAAGGCGGTCGCCAGCCGAAGGCGATGCCGATCGATCTTTCCAACCTGGCACTTCTCGACAGCAACGGCAAAGCAACTCGCGTCGGCTTCCGCATGGAAGACGGCAAGAAGGTGCGCTTCGCCAAGACAACAGGAGATGCAATCTGATGTTGGATGCTGCGAATTTCACCCCGCGTCTGAAGGCGCATTACAAGGACACGGTTCGTGCCGCTCTAAAGGAAGAGTTTTCCTACAAGAACGACATGCAGATCCCGCGTCTCGACAAGATCGTGCTGAACATCGGCGCTGGCGCTGAATCGGTCCGCGACTCGAAGAAGGCAAAATCGGCCCAGGAAGACCTGACCAAGATCGCTGGTCAGCAGGCCGTTATCACGAAGGCCAAGAAGTCCATCGCTGGCTTCCGGGTTCGTGAAGGAATGCCACTTGGCGCGAAGGTCACCCTGCGTGGCGACCGCATGTACGATTTCATCGACCGCCTGGTCACCATCGCTATGCCGCGTATCCGCGACTTCCGCGGTGTAAAGCCAAGCTTCGATGGTCGTGGCAACTTTGCCATGGGCATGAAAGAGCACATCGTTTTCCCGGAAATCGACTTCGACAAGGTCGACGAGGTCTGGGGCATGGACATCATCATCTGCACCACCGCTGAAACGGATGCAGAAGCCAAGGCGCTGTTGAAGCATTTCAACGTGCCGTTCAGCGGAGAGGGAAAGTAATCATGGCCAAGAAAGCAATGATCGAACGCGAAAAGAAGCGTCAGAAGCTGGTGGATCGTTATGCCGCCAAGCGCGAGGCGCTGAAGGAAATCGCGAAAGATGAATCGAAGCCGATGGAAGAGCGTTTCAAGGCCCGCCTCAAGCTGGCGAAGCTGCCGCGCAATTCTTCTGCCACACGTCTTCACAACCGTTGCCAGCTGACCGGTCGTCCGCACGCGTACTATCGTAAGCTGAAAATGTCGCGGATCGCGCTTCGGGAACTTGGCTCCAACGGCCAGATCCCCGGCCTGGTCAAGTCGAGCTGGTAAGGAGGGTATAGATTATGAACGATCCTCTCGGTGATATGCTGACCCGCATACGCAATGCGCAGATGCGTGGTAAGTCCACAACCCAGTCGCCATCCTCGAAGCTCCGCAAGTGGGTGCTCGATGTGCTGGCAGACGAAGGTTACATCCGTGGCTACGAAGAAACCACGGACAAGAAAGGTCATCCTGCGATCGAGATCAGCCTGAAGTATTACGAAGGCGAACCCGTCATTCGTGAACTCAAGCGCGTCTCCAAGCCTGGCCGCCGCGTTTATCTGGGCTCCAACGACATCCCACAGGTCCGTCAGGGCTTGGGTGTCTCCATTGTGTCGACGTCGAAAGGCGTCATGACGGATGCAAGTGCGCGCTCTGCCAATGTTGGCGGCGAAGTGCTCTGCACCGTCTTCTAAGGAGGGAAACATGTCTCGTATTGGCAAAAAACCGGTCGAGCTCCCTTCGGGTGTGGAGGCCAATGTCTCGGGTCAGACCGTCACGGTCAAAGGCCCGAAGGGCAGCCGCGAGTTCACCGCGACTGACGATGTCACCATCACGGTCGAAGACGGTTCAGTCGTCGTAACACCACGCGGCACCTCGAAGCGTGCGCGGCAGCAGTGGGGCATGAGCCGCACGCAGGTCGCGAACCTTGTTACCGGTGTCACGGAAGGTTTCAAGAAAGAGCTTGAGATCAACGGCGTTGGCTACCGTGCCCAGGCGCAGGGGAACAAGGTAACCTTGAACCTTGGTCTTTCACATGACGTGATTTTCGAAGTTCCGGATGGGGTGACTGTCACCACGCCGAAGAACACCGAAATCATTGTCGAAGGCAACGATCAGCAACTCGTCGGCCAAGTCGCGGCCAACATTCGCGAATGGCGGAAGCCGGAGCCCTACAAAGGCAAGGGCATCAAGTACAAAGACGAGTACATCTTCCGCAAGGAAGGCAAGAAGAAGTAAGGACCGGACAAATGGCACTTTCCAAAAGAGAATTGTTCCAGAAGCGCCGCATGCGCGTCCGGAACAAACTTCGCAAGGTGAACGCAGGCCGCGTGCGGCTTTCGGTGCACCGCTCGAACAAGAACATCAGCGTTCAGCTGATCGACGACGTTGCGGGCAAGACCATCGCGTCTGCATCGTCGCTCGAAAAGGACCTCGGAGTTGTGGGCAAGAACAACATCGAGGCGGCCACCAAGGTCGGCACGGCCATCGCCGAGCGCGCCAAGAAGGCGGGCGTCTCGGAAGCCTATTTCGACCGTGGCGGGTTCTTGTTCCACGGCAAGGTCAAAGCCGTCGCAGACGCGGCGCGCGAAGCTGGCCTGAAAATCTAAGCGTGAAGGGCGGCGTCGCCCTTCCGATGACCAGGGGCGCATTCGCCACCGTGGTTGAATAAACGCGCTGCGGCGCACGATTAGGAGAAGGCTGAATGGCCAGAGAACCAAACCAGAGGGGCGGACAGCGCGGCGGACGTCGCGAGCAGGAAGCTCCCGAATTCGCCGACCGCCTGGTCGCGATCAACCGCGTGTCGAAGACCACCAAGGGCGGCAAGAACTTCGGGTTCGCCGCGCTCGTCGTGGTGGGAGACCAAAAGGGCCGTGTCGGCTTCGGCAAGGGCAAGGCCAAGGAAGTGCCTGAAGCTATCCGCAAAGCGACGGAAGCTGCCAAGCGCTCCATGATCCGCGTCCCGCTTCGTGAAGGCCGGACACTTCACCACGACATCGAAGGTCGCCATGGTGCGGGCCGCGTCGTGATGCGGACTGCGCCGACCGGTACCGGTATCATCGCCGGTGGTCCGATGCGTGCCGTTTTCGAAATGCTGGGCGTTCAGGACGTGGTCGCCAAGTCGATCGGCTCGCCGAACCCCTACAACATGATCCGCGCCACAATCGACGGCCTGAAGAAAGAAGCCTCGCCGCGCTCAGTTGCGCAGCGTCGGGGCAAGAAGGTCGCCGACATCCTGCCCAAGCGTGAAGACGCGCCGCAGGAAAGCGCCCAAGTCGCTGAGGAGGCTTGATCATGGCAAAAACCATCGTCGTCAAGCAGATCGGCTCCCCGATCCGCCGTCCCGCCGAACAGCGTGCCACGCTGATCGGCCTCGGCCTTAACAAGATGCACAAGACCCGCGAACTGGAAGACACCCCTTCTGTTCGCGGCATGGTCAACAAGATTCCGCACCTCGTCGAGATCATCGAAGAACGCGGATAAGATCATCTTGTATTGAGAATGTAGAAGGCGCCCTCAGGGCGCCTTTTTATTTGGCCGCTTCAAGAAGTCTTTCCAGTTCTCCAGTCAGAGCTTGACGGTGATACCCACGAAACCAGAAAACACCCTCCCGACGTGCTTCTACGACGTCGTGGTCCAGGGAAGCACCGAACTTGCCATTGGGCCTGACCGAAAACACGAATGGCAACCACGTCACGTCGTGAGGGTCAAAACCGGTCGAGGCCACGGCCTGATCAGAACCGGTCGCGTATCTCGTTTCGAGGTTCACCAAGACGAAGTTCTCCGACACAAAACGGGCGAGCGCTTTTGCCTCTGCTTCGTTTTGAGGAAAAGGTGCTTCGAACATGGTCGCCGTGTCTCGGGTGACGTCTGAGTGATCTGAGTATGTATGAGTGAAGCGCCCGGACACACCTGTCACGTAATCGTGGAAAACGTGGCACCAAATGCACCATTCAGCACCATATGAGACAAGCAGTGTCTTGCCAGTGCGGTTTGCTTCGGTCAGTGCAGCCTCGAATAGCGCATGCTGATCTCCACATTCGTCATAAATCTTCGCTGAACCGCCCCGACAGGATCGTTCGATCGTGTCCGGGTATACCCGCATCGCGCCTTCGGCAGCGTACGCGCAGAAAGGCAAGGAGACGACGAGGATCGTTACGGCCAGTGTTTTCATGGGTGTTCCAACAAAATAACTCGGTTGCCAGAAGTAGTGGTCTGATCCGTCAAAACTGTGACGTTTCCTTTCAGCAATTCTCACGGCATCCTGCAGGGATGACCAGTTTTGTCGAGACCGCACACTCGCTTGTCGAACGGTTCGCGGAGAGAGCCGCGGAATGGGATTCGACCCGTACCTACTGTTGGCCCAACGTCGCCGATCTGACGGAAGCGGGACTGATGGGCATGACTATCCCGGTTGAGTGGGGCGGCAAGGGTGCAAGTTACCTGGAGGCTGTTCAGGTTGTTGAAGAGATTGCGCGTGCTTGTACGCTCTCTGCCAGAATTGTGGTGGAGGCGAACATGGGCGCGATCTCTGCCATCATGGCGTATGGTACGGATCAGCAACGCGCCATTGCGGCACCATTGGTTTTGGCTGGAGATAAGCCAGCAATTTGCATCACTGAGCCTGAGGCTGGAAGTGCGGCAACCGAAATGAAGACGACCGCTCGTCGACGGGGCGATCGCTACATACTCAATGGTACCAAGCACTGGATCACCGGGGGTGGTATTTCAAAGCTACATCTTGTTTTTGCCCGGGTGCTTGATGAAAACGGCGCTGAAGAAGGGATTTCGGGTTTTGTGGTCGTTGCAGACCCAAAGAACGGTTCTTTGCCGCCGGGCTTTGAAATTGTACGGCATGAACGCACCATGGGCCTTTGCGGCATGCCGGAAGCGGAACTCCGGTTTACGGACTTGGAAGTTTCCGAAGACATGCTTCTGAAACCACCATCCGGCCTACGGCGTGGCTTTGCTGATTTGATGAAGGCGTATAACAGCCAGCGTGTAGGGGCCGGAACGATCGCAATGGGTGTCGCTGCTGGTGCTCTTGAACACGCGAAGCGCTATCTCAAAGAGCGTTACCAGTTCGGTCGCCCGATTGGCGAGTTCCAAGGCTTGCAGTGGATGCTGGCGGATATGGACAGCAGCGTGCACGCGTCCCGCCTGCTACTTCAGGAAGCAGCAAAGTCGGCCAATCCATTCCCTGATATGTTCCTTGCTGCCCGCGCAAAGGCTTTTGCGTCAGAGAGCGCGATCAAGGTCGTTAGTGACGCCCTGCAGATCTTCGGTGCACGGGGCTATGGCGACGCAGAACCTCTCGAGAGAATGTACCGCGACGTTCGGATGTTCACCATCGGAGGTGGAACCGCGCAAATCCTCAAAACGCAAATGGCGGGACATCTGTTGGGGATCAAAACACCTCAAGGTCGCACGGGCTACGCGCCATCGAAATCAACCGAAGGGGGTTGAGCCAAGATGTCCTTGTGGCGATAACGCAGCCGGTGTGCACTTGGTTGCGGACAATGAAGGGAACAACAGAAATGAGATTTGTTGCTTTTTCAGTCGCTGCTCTCGCGCTCGGGGCCTGTGGCTCTGATTCATTGGAGACAAGACCAGTGAACGTCGAGACATTTGCCGTCCCATCGGGAATTGAAGGGACCGAGACCAGTAAAGTTACGAGTCTGACGCTTGGAATGACCCGCGATGAGGTCGCGTCCGTACTTGGCGGACATCAGCGCGATCTGACGGTTGAACCGATTTCCTGCCGGACATACCCATATTCGGACGAGACCGGCATCAAGTTGGTGCATGTCTATTTCCGAAGTGGCCAGGTGATATCAGCATCTGATGGTCACACGACAAATTGCAGCCTTGCTGGATAAAAAGAACAGCTTGGCAGCACTAGCTCTTCACATCTGAAGTCAGGCTTGCGAAGCGCAAATCATTCCCCTATACGCCTCCGGTGCTCAATCGGGCACAAACAAAATTAAGAAACGCCGTGTCCGCCCCAGTTCGCTTCAGGGGGCGCGTCCGGCAGAAAAGGAAGCGACATGAAACTGAATGAACTCCGGGACAACCCCGGCGCAGCCAAGAAAGCCAAACGCGTTGGACGCGGGCCCGGATCGGGCAAGGGCAAGACCGCAGGTCGCGGTATCAAAGGTCAGAAATCGCGGTCAGGTGTAGCAATCAATGGCTACGAAGGTGGCCAGATGCCGCTCTACCAACGCCTGCCAAAGCGCGGCTTCAACAAGCCTAACCGCAAGCAGTTCGCGGTCGTGAATCTTGGTCTGATCCAGAAATTCATCGACGAGGGCAAGCTCAAGGGCGATATCACAGAAGACAGCCTTGTTGAGTCGGGCCTTGTTCGTCGCAAGAAAGATGGCGTCCGTGTTCTTGCGAAGGGCGACTTCTCCGCCAAAACGTCGATCACCGTAACCGGTGCATCGAAGTCAGCCATCGCTGCGGTTGAGAAAGCCGGTGGCTCTCTTACGGTCACGTCTGCGGCAGCGGCTGAGTAACGCCTTGTGAGCGGCCTCCTCGCCGCTTACATACGTCCAAGTTTTCCAAGTCGCCGCTGCCCGGGAAACCGGATGGCGGCGCATCCGCATAAAAGAGGTCGCGTCAATGGCATCTGCAGCCGAACAAATGGCATCCAACGTCAGCTGGGGCATGCTCGGTAAGGCGACGGAGCTCCGGCAACGCCTGCTTTTCACCTTGGGTCTTTTGATTGTCTACCGTCTGGGGACCTACATTCCGGTACCAGGCATTGACGGTGTCGCACTTCGCGAGTTCATGGAGCAGGCGGCCAGTGGTATCGGCGGTGTCTTTAACCTCTTTACCGGCGGCGCGCTGGCGCGGATGGGTATCTTCGCCCTCGGCATCATGCCTTACATCTCGGCTTCCATCATCATTCAGTTGCTCGCGGCCACATGGGCTCCTTTGCAGCAGCTGAAGAAGGAAGGTGAGCAAGGCCGCCGTAAAATCACTCAATACACGCGGTATGGTACGGTCTTGTTGGCGACCGTACAGGCCTACGGTTTGGCGGTTTCGATGGAGGCCGGTGATCTGGTGACCGACCCCGGTTGGTTTTTTAGGATTTCTACCGTCATCACGTTGGTTGGTGGCACCATGTTCCTGATGTGGCTGGGTGAACAAATCACAGCCCGTGGTGTCGGTAACGGCATCTCGTTGATCATCTACGTGGGTATTGTCGCGGAACTCCCGGGCGCGCTTGGCCAGTTCTTTGAACAAGGCCGAGTGGGCGCACTTTCTACGGCGGTCATTCTGGGCATTCTCGCGATGCTTGTCGCCACGCTGTTTTTCGTGGTCTTTATGGAGCGGAGTCTCAGAAAGCTCCATATCCAGTATCCGCGACGGCAAGTCGGCATGAAGGTCTACGATGGTGGTTCGTCACATCTGCCGATCAAAGTGAACCCGGCAGGTGTTATTCCGGCTATCTTTGCTTCTTCGTTGCTTCTTTTGCCGACGACGCTCAGCACCTTTTCAACGGGAACGACGACGAACCCGGTGATGAGTTGGATTCTCGCTTACTTCGGACCAGGTCAGCCGCTCTATCTCTTGTTCTTCGCAGGCATGATCATCTTCTTCACGTACTTCTATACCTTGAACGTTTCATTCAAGCCTGAGGATGTGGCGGAGAATTTGAAGAACCAGAATGGCTTTGTGCCGGGTATTCAGCCGGGCAAAAAGACGGAGAAGTATTTGGAGTATGTGGTGAACCGCATCCTTGTGCTAGGTGCGTCTTACCTTGCGTTGGTTTGTATGATCCCCGAGATGATCCGCGGAAACCTTGCCATCACGGCATATTTCGGCGGCACATCGATCCTGATTATCGTTAGTGTTGGAATGGATTTCATCCAACAGGTCCAATCCCACCTTCTGGCGCATCAGTACGAAGGTCTGATAGAGAAATCTCAGCTGCGTGGCAAAAAACGTGGTGGAAGGACCAAAGGGACGGCAAGACGATGAACATCATTCTCCTCGGCCCGCCAGGGGCTGGGAAGGGTACGCAAGCGCGGATCCTCGAAGACAAGCGCGGCATGGTACAGCTCTCGACAGGCGACATGCTTAGAGAGGCAAGAACTTCCGGCACCGAGATGGGTCAGAAGGTCGCCGCCATCATGGATGCTGGGGAGCTTGTGACCGATGAGATTGTTATCGGTCTGATTGAGGAAAAGCTGCAAAACGCCCAAGGTAATGGTTTCATTTTCGATGGCTTTCCGCGCACTTTGGCGCAGGCCGATGCGTTGGGACAGTTGCTGGACTCGCATGGCCAGTCGCTAGATGCGGTTATCGAAATGCAGGTAAACGACGAAGTGCTCGTCGATCGTATTGTTGGACGCGCTGAAGAGGCCCGCAAGGCTGGTCAACCCGTGCGCGCGGATGACAACGAGGAAAGCCTGAAAATCCGGCTGATGGAATACTACAAAAAGACGTCACCGCTGATCGGATATTATTACCACGCTGGTGATCTGTCCGCAGTGAATGGTCTTGGCGAAATTGACGAAGTCGCCGCTGAAATCTCGAACGCACTCGATAGCTAGCGCGTAATACTCGCGGCGGTCTTGTGTTCCCCCCAAGGGAAGCGCTTGTTTTTCATCGCAAGTGCTGGCTTTTCAATGAAGCGCCAAGAGAGCGTCGCAAAAAACATTGTGATCGGTAAAGATAGCGCGAAGTTGGTGAGTGCACTGCTTTCAGGCAGGATCACAATGACGGACTGTTGGATTGGGAATGCATAGATGTAGAGCCCATAGGAATAGTCGCCTAACCTGTTGTACGAACGGACGGCTCCTTCGGGGATGAATGCCAACCAAACGGTGCCATAGAGCAAGGCAATCTTCAGAGCTTCATCGTACAACGGCGTTTCGCTCAAGGAATACGTTATTGCAGCCAAGACGGCGGCTAAGTCTAGCCGGATTGGAACCTTTCGTCGCGCAAGGAACATCGCTGATCCGAGCACAAAGACGGACCCAACCTCCCGAAATCTTTGGACGTGGAAAGATGTTGGGAGTCCGTCCCAAAAATACAAAGTGGCGAGAAACGCGCCAAGAACGACCAGCGCGAAGGGGCGCTGAAAGAGACCAGCCATGCCCACCACGAAAACAAGCGCATAACACATCAATTCGAAAGGTAGCGTCCAAAGCGACCCGTTTACCGAGTTGGGGTGCGGAACGTTTTCGAACACGCCGGGGAGGGGGTATTGAAATTGGAGGAGTGTGGCATTGCCCCAAAGGTAACTCCACGTGCCGGGGTCCGTGAAGTATGCGCCCAGCGTTCGTGATGTCATTGCGGGACCAAGCAAAAGCACAGTCAAAACAACGGCCACAATCAGCGCGGGGTAGATGCGGAGAGCTCGCGCCAACAGCCATTTGGTAGGCGAACGAGTTTGCACATAGCTTTGCGTAATAAGAAACCCGGAAACGCCGAAGAAGACCCAAACACTCAGCGTGCCAAGTGAGTAGCCGAGCGTTTGCTTCAGTGGTGCACCGTTCCCAGGACCGACGACCAATGCGACCGAGTGGCTGGCCAGAACACCAATGGCAGCGGCCATTCGGATCAAGTTCAGATTGTTATCGCGCCCAGAAAGCAGCTGGGCCAGAAGCCGGTTTCCCATGCTTCTTAACTCAGCGCGAGAACCTAAATTTTTATTAATAATTGAGTTGGCTTATCTCGAAACCTGACACAAGAAAGCGAATGCCTGAACGGCTTGGGATTGGCAAACCAATGACCCAGGCTCGTTTTTTGCGATGTGCCCTTGACCCTCAACGACTTAGTTCATAAATACCGCCATCTCGATAGAGAATCATAGTAAAGCCCGGTGGCCTCAAAGCTCCGGGCTTACGTTGTGAAAAAAGGTTCCGGGGCTACGGAACCGCAACGAAAGGAACAGATACGTGGCACGTATTGCTGGCGTGAACATCCCGACTGCAAAGCGGGTTCCCATCGCCCTCACTTACATCACCGGCATCGGTCATACTTCGGCCAAAGCCATTTGCGAAGCCGTCAACATTGACGAGGCCCGTCGTGTGAACGAATTGTCGGATGCCGAAGTGCTCGCTATCCGCGAACATATTGACGCAAATTACAGTGTTGAGGGTGACCTCCGCCGTGAAGTTCAGATGAACGTCAAGCGCCTGATGGACCTAGGCTGCTACCGTGGCCTGCGCCACCGCCGCAACCTTCCTGTGCGCGGTCAGCGCACCCACACTAATGCGCGTACGCGCAAAGGCCCGGCGAAACCGATCGCTGGCAAGAAAAAGTAAGGGAGGGTCTGACCAATGGCACGTGATCGTCGCGTTAAGAAGAAAGCCTCCAAGAACATCGCCGCTGGCGTTGCTCATGTGAATTCGACCTTCAACAACACCAAGATTCTCATCTCTGACGTGCAAGGCAATGCGATTGCCTGGTCTTCGGCTGGGACGATGGGTTTCAAAGGCTCGCGCAAATCTACGCCTTACGCGGCGCAGATGGCTGCAGAAGACGCTGGAAAGAAAGCGCAGGAGCATGGCGTTCGCACTTTGGAAGTTGAAGTGCAGGGTCCAGGTTCGGGCCGCGAGAGCGCCCTTCGTGCGCTGGCCGCTGTCGGCTTCAACATCACGTCTATCCGTGACGTGACACCCATTGCGCACAATGGCTGCCGCCCGCCAAAGCGTCGCCGCGTCTGATATTGCCGGGGCGGGACTGTCCGCCCCGACCTCGGGAGTGAGTGCACTTGGATCATGGGTGCACATCACAAGCATTGAGGAGACAATCCATGATTCATAAGAACTGGCAGGAACTCATCAAGCCGACACAGCTTGAAGTGAAACCGGGTAACGATCCCGCGCGTCAGGCGACCGTGATCGCCGAACCGCTGGAGCGTGGCTTCGGCTTGACCTTGGGCAACGCGCTCCGTCGCGTGCTGATGTCGTCGCTTCAGGGAGCCGCTATCACGTCTGTTCAGATCGACAATGTTCTGCACGAGTTTTCTTCTGTCGCGGGTGTCCGCGAAGACGTGACCGACATCGTGCTGAACCTCAAGGGCGTCGCAATTCGCATGGATGTCGAGGGCCCCAAGCGGCTTTCGATTTCGGTCAAAGGCCCTCAGGTCGTCACCGCTGGTGACATTGGCGAAGTTGCCGGTATCGAGGTTTTGAACAAAGAACACGTGATCTGCCACCTCGACGAAGGCGCAGACCTGTTCATGGAACTGACAGTCAGTACCGGCAAGGGCTACGTTGCCGCTGACAAGAACCGCCCGGAAGACGCGCCTATCGGCCTTGTGCCTGTCGACGCGATCTACTCGCCCGTCAAGAAAGTCAGCTATGACGTGCAGCCGACACGTGAAGGTCAGGTGCTGGACTATGACAAGCTGACACTGAAGCTTGAAACCGATGGCTCGGTTTCCCCGGACGATGCCGTGGCGCTCGCCGCGCGTATCCTTCAGGACCAACTCACGATCTTCGTCAACTTCGACGAGCCGGAAGCGGCACGCCAGCAGGACGATGATGACGGTCTCGAGTTCAACCCACTCCTCCTCAAGAAGGTGGACGAACTGGAGCTTTCGGTGCGCTCGGCAAACTGCCTGAAGAACGACAACATCGTTTATATCGGGGACCTCATCCAGAAGACGGAAGCCGAAATGCTTCGCACGCCGAACTTCGGTCGGAAGTCGCTGAACGAAATCAAGGAAGTGCTTTCGGGCATGGGCCTCCACCTCGGCATGGATGTCGAGGAATGGCCGCCAGAGAATATCGAGGACCTGGCCAAGAAATTCGAGGACCAGTTCTAAGGACAAATGCCCGGGAGAGCCGGGGACAATATGGGCAAACGCCCCAAGGTGAGCGGGGGGCACGCATCCCCCGCCTGACAAAGCATAAAGAAGGATTGAAACTATGCGTCATGCACGTGGCTATCGCCGCCTGAACCGTACCCATGAGCACCGCAAGGCGCTCTTTGCCAATATGGCCGGGTCACTCATCGAACACGAACAGATCAAAACCACACTGCCAAAAGCCAAAGAGCTTAAGCGCGTGATGGACAAACTAATCACACTGGGGAAGAAGGGCGACCTTCACGCCCGTCGTTTGGCTGCGTCGCGCCTTAAACAGGATATGCACGTAGAGAAACTCTTTGAAGTTCTGGGACCACGCTACGCCGAGCGGAATGGCGGCTATACCCGGGTTCTCAAAGCGGGCTTCCGGTATGGTGACATGGCTCCAATGGCCATTATCGAGCTTGTCGATCGTGATCCGGATGCGAAAGGCGCAGCGGACAAAGCGCGTCTGGCTGAAGAAGACGCATTCGCTGAAGAGTAAGCTTCAGTTGTGAACAGATTGAGCCGCCTTTCGAGGCGGCTTTTTTTGTGCGTTACAGGGGGCTAGCAGCGAACTGCCCGTCGATTGAGTGCTATTGCGAGAGACGCCAGAAGCCTTCCTTCTATCGAGTCCGGGCTGGCGTTCGGGTGCGTGCTGAACTCTAAAAAATCCCAAAGCAGAGCGGATTCCTGCTCGTTCAACTCATTTGCAGAACCTTTATTTCCTTGATCTGAGTTAAGCATAGCTTTCGCTTTCGTAGAGTATGTTAATCATTCACTCAATTTAAGGTTGACCAGTTGCCCAGCAAACTGTCTAAAAGTATACGTGAGCTCAGCAGAGCAGAGGATTGACAGAGGCGCGTGCGAAACCGCGCCTACACTTTGGATGTTGTTGAATGTGGAGAGATAACGAACCATTCGAGATCCTGACTAGGGACCGGGGCCAGCATGGTTCACGCCACGACGATGCATCCTTGCAATCCAATCTAGAGGCCCTGTCCAGACTGGCACCCTCAGGTTTTTCAGCTGGGCTCCACATACGCTTCGCGTCACCCCTCATTTATGTGCGTACATATGATGAGGCTTGGACGAAAGTGTATGACGAGAATGCGTATGCACTTCGAGATCCTCTTGTTTTCTGGGGTCTGGGAGTGAAGGGACATACGCGCTGGAGTGCGATCAAACTTCCAGATCCTTTCAATATTCTCGGTCAAGCCCGACGATTTGGGCTGAACTATGGGGCTGTTATTTCTTACGGGCCGATCACGTCACGAAGTATCGTCGGTATGGCGCATCCTTCGCGCGAGTTTGCTGATGACGAGATCTCAGAAGCTGTAAAGATTGTGCAAAGGCTACATTTGGCTGCAGAGCCGCCGACCGAACTGACGCCAGCGCAAGTGGAAGCGCTGCGTCTATTGGCTGATGGGGACCGGCATGCTGCCGCAGCTGCTAAACTTGGGATATCCGAAAGTGCTTTCAAAGCACGCTTGCAATCCGCACGGGTCCGACTAGGCGCTCGTACCACTGCGCAGGCGTTGAAAAAGGCACGCGAGTACCAGCTTATCTGACAGCATTACGACCTCCCCGCGCCTGGTTTTTCAACCCAGACCGGAGGCTGTAACTATGCAAGTGACTACTCTTTCTTTCGACAACTTACACAACTATGGCGAGTTATTCGCGAATATGCTTCGCGCACGACACAAGACATTCATTCAGCGTAATCATTGGGATTTGCCTGAAGCAAATGGCATGGAGTTCGATCAGTATGATACTCCCGCAAGTCGCTGGGTTGCAGTGCACGAACTCGGGCAGGTGCTGGCTGGCGTGCGTTTGACGCCGACTACTGCTCGTTGCGGAATATACTCGTACATGATCCGAGATGCTCAGCTTGGCTTGCTCGACAGTATCCCTCGTGACCTCCTTCACGAGGAAGCGCCTGTGGCGCCACATATTTGGGAGTCGAGCCGAGTGTTCGTTTCAGAAAGCGTGCCTTCCAAACTGCGTCTACGTGTCCAGTGCTCGCTGATCGACGAAATGGTGCGCTCGGCCCGTGCACTTGGCGCTACGTCGTTGATCGGAGTTGTTCCGGAGCACAGCCCGCGCCTCGCGCGGAGGACTGGTATCGATTGTCGACCCGCCGGACCTGTTATTGAGACAGATGACGGCGATCGGAGTGTCTGTGTGAACATCGCACTCGCCACAAAACTCCACTAAGTTTCTTTCTCGGTGCAGTCGCGCCGTTACGAACCCGGGGGGCGTTGTCCTCCCGGGCACTTAAGATTCCTTTTGCCTGTCGTTTGATGGGAAGATGCCTCTTCCAGTTGGGCCTCTTCGGGCCTAGCTATGAGGCATGTCCGACCTTTTCGATACCGTTGAGCCAACTGAAACTTCGGCGCCCAGGCCACTTGCTGATAGGCTGCGGCCAGAGCGGCTGTCTGATGTTATCGGCCAAAAAAGCGTGCTTGGGGAAGATGGGCCGCTCGGATCGCTGATCGCTGCCGGTAGCCTTGGTTCTTTGATCCTTTGGGGTCCACCTGGCGTAGGGAAGACCACAATCGCACGTCTGCTTGCGAACGCATCTGATCGAAACTTCGTGCAAATCAGTGCCATTTTTTCAGGTGTCGCCGAACTTCGCCAGGTCTTTGACGCGGCAAAACTGCGGCTGTCTAATGGGAAAGGAACTCTGCTTTTTGTTGATGAAATTCATCGCTTCAACAAAGCGCAACAGGACGGGTTTCTGCCCTACATGGAAGACGGAACGATCATTCTTGTGGGCGCGACAACTGAAAACCCGTCGTTCGAACTGAACGCCGCACTTTTGTCGCGGGCCCAAGTCATCGTTTTGGAACGGCTCTCGCCGACGGATCTTGAACTGATGCTCCAAAGAGCCGAACGGGAGTTGGATCGCGCCTTGCCGCTCGACGGACCGGCGAGAGATGCGTTGATCGAGATGGCCGACGGAGATGGGCGGGCGCTTTTGAACCTGGTCGAACAGGTCATGTCTTGGAAGATCAACGAACCGCTCGGAACGCAGGCCTTGTCTGAAAGGTTGGCGCGTCGTGCGGCGCAGTACGACAAGTCGGGAGATGCGCACTACAACTTGATTTCTGCGCTCCACAAATCCGTCCGTGGTTCAGATCCGGATGCAGCGCTCTATTGGTTCGCGCGGATGCTGGAAGGCGGCGAAGATCCAAGATATCTGGCGCGCAGGATAACCCGGATGGCCGTTGAGGACATCGGTCTTGCCGACGTGCACGCTCAATCCGTTTGTCTTAAGGCATGGAACACCTATGAGCGATTGGGGACTCCTGAAGGCGAACTCGCTCTTGCTCAGGCAGTAACTTACCTCGCGCTCTCACCAAAATCGAATGCGGGGTATGCCGCTTACAAAGCAGCCCGCGCGAGCGCCAAGTCAACGGGCTCAGAGCCGCCGCCAAAGCACATTCTGAACGCACCAACGAAGCTCATGAAAGAGCAAGGCTACGGTGATGGATACGCTTACGATCACGACGCAGAAGACGGGTTCTCAGGTCAGAACTACTTTCCGGATGGGATGAAACGTCCCGTCTTCTATCAGCCCGTCGAGCGTGGCAATGAACGTGAATTGAAGCGCCGTTTGGACTACTTTGTCAAACTCCGCGCCAAGCGGAACAGTTGACTTCCAGTACACTGCACGACAGACCGACAACGATGTTTGGACCGTTACTCTCCGTGGCGCTTGGCGGGGCGATTGGTGCCTCTTTGAGGCACCTCTTCGGCATTGGTGTCCTACGCGTGCTTGGTTCAACTTCTTTTCCAGTGGCCATTCTATCGGTGAATGTCGTTGGGAGTTTCCTGATGGGTGTCTTTGCCGTTTTGGCGGCACAACGCGGACTTACACATCTTTCACCATTTGTGATGACAGGGGTGCTCGGTGGTTTCACCACCTTCTCGGCCTTCTCGCTGGAAGCCGTTTCCCTGTATGAACGGGGAGACGTCGGGCAGGCTGCGGCATATGTCGCTTTGTCTGTTGTTCTATCCGTCCTGGGACTGATGGCCGGAATTTGGATCACGCGAGGTCTTCTGACATGAGCGGTGTCCAGAAAATCGAAATCGGTGAGGATGAGGGAGAACAACGCCTGGATCGATGGCTTCGGCGGCGTTTCCCGCATGTCTCTCAAGGTCGGATCGAAAAGTTATGCCGAAAAGGCGAAATCCGCTTGGATGGAGGACGTGTGAAGGCTGCGACACGTGTGGAAGTCGGGCAGATCGTAAGGGTGCCGCCGCTGCCAGACACAGCGGCGCCGGCCACCGTCAAACAGGCGGTAAGCGACGCGGATGCTGCCATGATTCAAAGGGCGGTAATCTATCGGGATGATCACCTACTGGCGATAAACAAGCCTCCCGGGCTCCCTACACAGGGTGGCTCGAAGCAAACCAAACATGTTGACGGTCTGGCAGATGCCTTGCGCTTCGAACTGGACGAGAAACCGCGGCTGGTTCACCGGCTCGACAAGGATACGTCAGGTGTTCTTCTCATGGCGCGTTCGCGATCGATCGCAAACGCCCTGACCAAAGCGTTTCGTGCACGTGATACGCGGAAGATCTACTGGGCGGCCGTTGCAGGCACACCAAGTCCTGTGCTAGGGACGATACGTTTCGGGCTTGTGAAGGCGCCTGGGCATGGAGCTTCGGGTGAGGGCGAAAAGATGGTCGCGATTCATCCTAAAGAGGTGGAAAGCACCGAAGGAGCAAAGCATGCCACAACGGACTATGCGGTTCTGTCTTCCCTAGGTACCCGGGCGAGTTGGGCGGCTTTGGTCCCGGTCACTGGGCGCACCCATCAATTGCGAGCGCATATGGCCGCGATCGGCCACCCAATTGTTGGTGATGGAAAATACGGTGGTTCCGGGCAGGAAAATCTCGGCGATGGATGGGGTGCGCAACTTGGCGGTGAGATTAGCCGCAAGTTACATTTGCATGCCCGCAGTCTGAGCTTCGAGCATCCGGTGACCAACACCAGAGTTACTCTGACTGCTCAATTGCCGCCCCACATGGTCCGGACATGGAAGATGTTCGATTGGTCTGAGGGCGACGTGCCGGACGATCCATTTGATGTGGAGGACGAGGTGTGAGCGAGTGGACTATGAAACGGTTCTGGTCGGACACGACCGTTGAGGAGGGCGCTGCGGGTTTCGAGATAAAACTGGATGGTCGTGCAGTGAAGACACCCGCAAAACGACTCCTCGCCGTTCCGACCGAACTGGTGGCAACAAAAATCGCGGCTGAGTGGGAGGCACAGGAGGAAGTTGTCGACCCTACTAGTATGCCTTGGACCCGTTCGGCAAATGCAGCTTTGGACAAGGTTGCCGTACAACGCACCGAAGTTGCTGGCCATCTCGCTGAGTACGCGGCATCGGATTTGCTTTGCTATCGCGCCGACGGCCCGGAGGCGCTGATTACCCGTCAAAAAAATGCTTGGGATCCGCTTCTTACGTGGGCGTCCGAGGTTTTCGGCGCAAGACTGAAAGTGACGTCTGGTGTGATGCCAGTTGCGCAAGAATCGGCAGACCTTGAGCGACTTGCAGCGAGAATGCGCGGCATGTCTGCTTTCCAACTGACGGGATTTTACGACTTGGTCACTTTGACCGGTTCGTTCGTATTGGCGCTTGCATCCGCAGAAAAACGCAATGATCCGGAGACGCTCTGGTCTCTCTCTCGCATCGACGAAGAGTGGCAGATTGAACAATGGGGTGAGGACGAAGAAGCGTCTGAGACGGCAAATATCAAAAAGAGTGCCTTTTTTCACGCCACGGAATTTTTCCACGCTGCCTGATTTTGTGCACTTTCATTTCGGGAAGTTCCTGAATTTGGGCAACTTTTCAGGCTCCGAGGGAAATGCTGCTTTTTTAGGACCGGCTCTTGACCTAACTGACGGAATCCGCCCAAATTCCGCGCGTTAGGCGGAAAACCGTCAACGGTATAATCGATCCTGAAACGGGATCATCTCCGCTGCCGTCAAAGGCGGCATATCAGGAAGAGGTAAAAATGAAAAAATCCGTATTCTTTGGCGCACTCGCCGGTGCTGCTCTCGCGGGTGGCGTCGCAAGCGCCGCTACGCTTGACGACGTAAAGGCGCGTGGAAAGCTGAACTGCGGCGTTACGACTGGTTTGGTGGGCTTCGCTGCTCCCGACGCCAACGGCAACTGGGAAGGCTTCGACGTCTCCGTTTGTCGCGCTGTTGCTGCTGCCGTTCTCGGCGACCCTAGCGCTGTTGAGTTTGTGCCAACAACGGGTAAGACCCGTTTCACTGCGTTGGCATCTGGCGAAATCGACATGCTGGCCCGGAACACCACCTGGACCTTCTCACGCGATGTTGACCTCAAATTCGAATTTGTTGGCGTCAACTACTACGACGGTCAGGGCTTCATGGTTCCCAAGGAACTCGGCGTGACTTCGGCGAAAGATCTGGATGGCGCAACTGTCTGCATCCAGACCGGCACCACGACCGAGTTGAACCTTGCGGACTTCTTCCGCTCGAACAACATCAGCTACGAGCCAGTTCCGATCGAAACGAACGCTGAAGCGCAGCAGCAGTACCTTGCTGGCGCTTGCGACGTTTACACCACGGACGCTTCCGGTCTGGCTGCTACCCGCGCTACGTTCGAAGCGCCTGGCGACCACGTTGTTCTGCCTGAGATTGTTTCCAAAGAACCGCTCGGCCCGCTTGTTCGCCATGGCGACAACGAATGGGGCGACATTGTTCGCTGGACGCTCAACGCGCTGATCACTGCTGAAGAGCTTGGCGTGACGTCCGCAAATGTCGCTGACATGGGTGCGGCAGCAGGAAACAACCCTGAGGTTAACCGTCTTCTCGGTACCGAAGGCAGCCTTGGCGAAATGCTGGGTCTGGACGCTGACTGGGCCAAGAAGGCCATCATGGCAGTCGGTAACTACGGCGAAATCTTCGAAACGAACATCGGAGAGAACACGCCAATCGGTCTGGCACGCGGTTTGAACGCCTCCTACCGCGATGGTGGCCTGATCTACTCGCCGCCGTTCCGGTAAGCAAAACTACGAAAAGGGCGCAGAACTTCTGCGCCCTTTTTCAAATGTCGTAGAACAAGAGCGTTTTCATTGACGCCGGGCGACAATCGGTTCCAACTGGAACCAAGACGAGGGGGTTGATGTCATGTCCACAGCATCGGATCCGGAACAGGCTGGCTTTCGCCTTTCCATGCTTTTCAACGATACGCGGTATCGTTCCCTGACATTTCAGGCGATTGCAGCCATCTTGCTGGCATTGTCGATCTGGTATCTTGGGAACAATTTGATCCAGAACCTGCGGGAAGCAGGGCTGAATATCTCGTTCGGGTTCTTCGGAGAGCCTGCGGGTTACGACATTAACCAACGCCTGATTGAGTATGACAGCCAATCCAGCCACGGCCGCGCAGCCGTTGTCGGTATCTTGAACACGCTGCTGGTCGCATTTCTGGCATGTGTTACCGCAACAGTCTTCGGCGTCATTGCCGGTGTGCTTCGCCTCAGCAATAACTGGTTGGTCTCCAAGTTGATGGCCTTCTACGTTGAGATTTTCCGGAACATCCCTGTTCTGATCTGGATCATCATCATCTTCACGATCATGACGGCGGTGCTGCCAAGTCCGCGCGCCTTCCGCGGCGATGATCCGGCGTCCAGCATGTTCCTCGACGCTGTTGCCTTCACAAATCGTGGCGTCTACATACCCGGTCCCTCTTTCAACGCCCCGCTCTTTGAGGCGGCAGCGATGAACTGGCTTCTTGTGTTGGCGGTGCTGGTCGCATCGTTCTTCGGCTCCAAGGCCATCGGGTCCTGGGCGTCGCGTGTGCAGGAAGAAACCGGCGACCGTCCCAAAACCTTGTTGATGACGCTTGGTGTATGGATCGTACCCGTCGCGATTCTTCTGTTCATCATGGGTCTGACTTGGAACTTCCCAGAATTGAAGGGGTTCAACTTCTCAGGCGGCATCAAGATTGGCGGGCCACTTATCGCACTCTGGTTTGCTCTATCGATTTATACCGGTGCTTTCATCGCGGAAAACGTGCGGGCTGGTATCCAGGCGATCAGCAAAGGCCAGACAGAGGCGGCGGGCGCATTGGGCCTGCGGCCGGGTCGGATCATGAACCTCGTGATCCTGCCCCAGGCGCTTCGCGTGATTATCCCGCCTTTGATCTCGCAGTATCTCAACATCACGAAGAATAGCTCGCTGGCCATCGCTGTGGGCTACGCAGATATCACGGCAACGCTGGGCGGCATCACGCTGAACCAGACTGGCCGTGCCATCGAATGCGTGCTCTTGCTGATGTTGTTCTATTTGACGATCTCGTTGCTGATCTCGGCATTCATGAACGTCTACAATAACTCGATCAAACTGAAGGAGCGCTGAGATGCCGACCGATACGTCCGTCGCCTTTGTGCGCACCGCTGAAATCCCACCGTCCCCACCACCGCCATCCGAGACCGGTTTGGTCAAATGGATCAGGGAGAACCTTTTCTCCTCCTGGGGCAATTCGATCCTGACTTTGGTGTCACTCTACGCGATTTATGTCATTTTGAGTGCCACAGTGCCTTGGATCGTGAATGGCATCTGGACCACCTCCAGCCTCGCCGAATGCCGGGAAATCCTGCAGGGGCAGGTTGGCGCCTGCTTCTCGGTTCTGACAGAACGCTGGAACCAGCTCCTTTATGGCTTCAAATATCCCGTTGAAGAGTACTGGCGACCAAATCTGGCGTTCTTGTTGCTCTTCGTCGCTGCTGCTCCGGTCCTGTTCTTTGATCTGCCGCGCAAGCTTCTGGCCTTTACAGCGTTGTATCCCTTCATTGCCTATTGGCTGATTTGGGGTGGATCGATCATGATCCCGATCGTCGCTCTTCTTGGTTTTGTTGCGGGCTACTTCGTATTCGACAGGTTCGGCAAGCAGAGTTTTGCGACGGGCTTTTTCGGAGCAATCGTAGCGGCATTTGTCGTCTGGTGGATCGGTGGTTTCATCATTCCGGAAACGGAAGACACATTCCTTCCAGCTGTTCCAAGCCGTGACCTAGGTGGCTTCATGCTTAACATGATGCTCGGCGTGACCTGTGTGTCGCTCTCGCTTCCGCTTGGCATTGTGCTGGCACTTGGACGCCAATCCAAGATGCCATTGATCAAAGGCATTTGTGTCATCTTCATCGAGTTCATCCGCGGCGTGCCGCTCATTACGCTGCTGTTCGTGGCTTCGGTGATGCTCTCCTACTTCTTCCCGCCGGAAAGCACAGTGGACCTGTTCCTGCGCGTGGTGATCATGATCACCATGTTCTCGGCGGCCTATATCGCTGAGGTGATCCGGGGCGGCCTCGCGGCCCTTCCGAAGGGGCAGTATGAAGCGGCAGACAGCCTTGGACTCGACTATCCGCAGGCGATGCGGCTGATCATCCTGCCGCAGGCATTGAAGATTTCGATCCCGGGCATCGTGAACGTGGCCGTGGGCCTCTTCAAAGACACCACGCTCGTGTCGGTCATCTCCATGTTCGACCTCGTCGGCATGATCCGGGGTCCGATCCTCGCCTCGACCGAATGGAACGGTGTCTATTGGGAGCTTTTGGGCTTCGCGGCCTTCCTGTTCTTCATCGTCTGCTACGGAATCTCGCAATACTCACAATGGCTGGAACGTCGCCTCGCGACCGACCACCGCTAATAAGGGGAGGTTTCAACAATGGCTGAAGCCGCACAAATGCAGGTCAGCGACGAGGTCGCGATCACCATCAACAACATGAACAAGTGGTACGGCACGTTCCACGTTCTCCGCGACATTGACCTGACGGTTTATCGTGGCGAGCGGATCGTCATCTGTGGTCCCTCCGGTTCGGGCAAGTCGACGCTGATCCGCTGCATCAACGCGTTGGAAGAGCACCAGCAAGGCACGATTGAGGTCGACGGCACGGTTCTGTCCTCGGACCTGAAGAACATCGACAAGATCCGGTCCGAGGTCGGCATGTGCTTCCAGCACTTCAACCTCTTCCCGCATTTGACGATCCTTGAGAACTGCACGCTTGCGCCGATCTGGGTTCGGAAAACCCCAAAGAAAGAAGCCGAAGCAACCGCGATGCACTTCCTTGAAAAGGTGAAGATTCCGGATCAGGCCAACAAGTATCCGGGACAGCTTTCGGGCGGTCAGCAGCAGCGTGTGGCGATTGCGCGGTCTCTTTGCATGAAGCCGCGGATCATGTTGTTCGACGAACCGACCTCGGCGCTTGACCCCGAGATGATCAAGGAGGTTCTCGACACCATGATCGAGCTCGCGGAAGAGGGCATGACGATGCTCTGCGTGACCCACGAGATGGGCTTTGCACGCCAGGTGGCCAACCGCGTGATCTTCATGGATGCCGGCCAGATCGTGGAACAGAACGAACCGGAAGAGTTCTTCAACAACCCGCAATCCGACCGGACTAAGTTGTTCCTCAGCCAGATTCTCGGTCACTGATGGCGAAGCGTTAACGCTCAGTCCGTCAAGTCTCTGGGAACTACGAAGTCTAGGACTTTGCCCTGTCCTGGGGCAACGTCCGTCCAACTCTCTTGCTCGAAACCAAAAACAGTCGTTGCAGCCGTTGGATATTGCCTGAACTTCGGATGTGAAGGCTGGGTCTCTGCCAGAGACTGCGCAAGAAGGGCGAAACCGGGATTGTGTCCGATCATCATGATCGTTGGGACATTCTGGCTGCGCAGAACTCCAAGGATGATCTGCGGTTCGGCAAGATAGAGGGCCGGTGCGCTTTCCATCATGGCCGTTTCCGGCAGCTTGGCTGCCATCCGCTCCCAAGTCTCCACCGTGCGTCGCGCCCCTGACACGATGACGGTGTCCGGAAGATACCCCTGCTTTGCAAGCCAAGACCCTATGGCCGGTGCCGATTTGCGACCGCGTCCATTTAGCGGTCGATCGAAGTCATCTTGGCTTGGATCGCCCCAATCCGACTTGGCGTGCCGAGTGAGAATAAGCGTCAAAGGCATGCAGATATCAGACGACTGTGAAAGTCATTGTGCAAGCCCTTGGGTCAGGCCTTTGGATGAAATGCCGCCATATGGAAGGCGGATTGTGCCGGGTGTCGCGGATATGACTGGCTCACTGGGCATGCCCGCCTGACTTTGCATCCGGCCGACAAGCAATCGCTTCCTTCGCTTGAGTCCAGAAATGCGTGGCAGGCGTCCAAGTCGTATCCTTGGTGTGAGAGAGCGTCTACTGGACACGTGGTCAGACAAGGCTTTTGTTCACAGGTTGCGCAAGGACTCTCACCGACGCCTGGAAGCATCAACGCCTCCTCTAAAAGGAGTGCGCCTCGATACGAAACCAGAAGTCCGGCAACATCGTGCACCAGCATGCCAGCTGGCGACACCCAAGCGCGCCCGCTGCGCAAAGCCCAACCTATGAACGGACGCGGTGGTGCGCCGAAGGGGAACATTGCGTGAGCATTGAGCTGATCGGCAAGCTCTTCGACAACTCGCTTGGACCAACGGTCCAGCGGGTCCCGTTCGCCATCAGAAAATTCAGCAGACTGGTTAATCAAATGCCAAAAGCCCGGCTCCGCTGGGCCGAGCAATACGATTGTTCCACCGTCCAACCCGTCGTCTTCTTGCGTCGGGCAGGCGCCAAGGACGTCGAGACCTACTGCTCTGGTGGCTTCCGCAATTTCCTCGAGGGTCATCTGGCGCGGCGAATTAGACTGCCTGCTCCGTGTTCTGTGAACAACTCAAGAAGGCAGGCATTGGGTGCGCGGCCATCAAGTATCACGACAGCGCGAACCCCTTCGCGAATGGCGGTGAGGGCGGTCTCGGTTTTGGGAATCATGCCTCCCGCAATGACACCCTCCTCTGTGAGCGCGACAATCTGATCTGGCGTCAGCTCCGTTACCACCTCTCCCTCGGCATTCTTTACGCCGCTAACATCGGTCAGGAGCAACAATCGATCCGCGTGGAGTCCGGCTGCAATTGCACCTGCCGCAGTGTCTCCGTTCACGTTCAGAGTTTGTCCGTCCGGCCCAAAGCCCAAGGGGGCGATGACCGGGATGATCTCATCCGCCATCAGAGTGCGTAAAACAGAAGGGTCCACGGCACCGGGTTGCCCCACAAAACCAAGATCTGGTTCTTCCTGCTTGCAACGCATCAAGTTCGCATCTTTTCCGGAGAGACCGACTGCACGCCCGCCTTCTGCGTTGATTGCCTGAACAATCCGTTTGTTCACAAGACCGGAGAGGACCATCTCGACGACTTCCACGGTGGCCTGATCTGTGACCCGCTTGCCGCGCACGAATTCACTTTCAATACCAAGCTTGTCTAGCATGGCATTGATCATCGGGCCGCCACCATGAACGACGACCGGGTTCAGTCCGACTTGGCGCATCAGAACAATGTCGCGCGCAAAACTGGCCATGGCCTCGTCATCCCCCATGGCATTCCCGCCAAACTTGATAACGACCGTGGCGTCCTCGTAGCGCTGCAGGTAAGGCAGTGCTTCGTTCAGCGTCCGGGCAGCGGCGATCCAATCGCGGTTCATGTCTCTCGGTCTCATGGATTTTTCCTCAACGTCCGCCATCCCTACGCCGTGGGAGCGCGCCGCTCAAGCGAGCGTTGCAATAATGGCGCGGAGCGTGTCGATCCCGTCGCCCGTTTCCGACGAGGTCACGACGATCTCGGGGTAGGCCGCGACGTGGGACTGAAGGGCATTTCGGACCTGCTCCATCACCTTGTCGCGTTCCTTTGCTTTCACCTTGTCTGCCTTCGTCAAAACGACCTGGAAGGTGACAGCGGACGTGTCGAGAAGCTTCAGAATGTCGTCATCAACAGCTTTGATGCCGTGGCGCGCATCGATCAAAACGAAAGCGCGGCGCAAAGTGGCACGGCCCGCAAGATAGGATTTCAGAAGTCGCTGCCACTTTTCGACTGTTTTCAACGGCGCTTTTGCAAAGCCATAGCCTGGAAGATCAACCAAGTAGTGCGTGTCCGCCACGGTGAAAAAGTTGATCTCCTGTGTGCGCCCAGGCGTGTTCGATGTTCGCGCGAGTGCCTTGCGTCCGGTGAGCGCGTTGATCAACGTGGACTTGCCCACGTTGGAGCGCCCGGCAAAACAGACCTCCATGCGGTCGTCGGGTGGCATGCCGTCCATCGCCACGACACCCTTCAGAAAGTCAGTGCCTTGTGCGAAGAGCTTCCGACCCAATTCTAAATCGCTGGGTTCCGGATTGGACAGGGGAAAAGGAAGCTTCACGGCGTCTCAACCACATCGCCTGCGTTGATGATACCACCTTCAAGGACCTCAGCGTAGAGACCGAACTCCTGATGGCCAAGATCGGACAATGCACCGAGCGTGTCGGCATCACGCCGCCCTGTTTCGGGGTTTGCCATGGTTGCCTTGCAGCGTGTGATCTCACAGGCGACTTTCAGAGTGACTTCGCCGATCCGAAGTATTTCTCCCAACCACTCCTTTTCAGCCCAGGGTGCAGCGCCTTCAAGCCAGAGGTTGGCCCGCCATCGGTCCGGCGAAAGATCTTGCCCCATGCGTTGTGAAAGGGCGCGGTTCGAGCTCAGCGACGCAATGGAAATCCAGGCGTCCGGGACGTCGGTCAAATGCGCGTCGTCTGCGCGGTATAGACGTGTGGGTGCAGGCAGGTCAGGCGACCATATGCTTCTTGCCCATCCAAGAAAATTGTTGGCGTCTTGCTCGGGGTGGAACGTGATATCCCCGGCCTGTGGATGAGACATCGTGATCTCGCCGGTGCCCTCATCGAGTTTTGATGTCGCCGCCATAAGTGAGGGATCAGTGACTCCGCGTAGGAAGTTCACCTTCTTTTCCCATCCACCGTTCCCTAGTTTTGACTTCTCATGGGCGACGCCCCAGACGCGGTCGAAAGGCATCCACTTGCCTTTGGAAAGGGTCACTTGCTCCAGCTGTTCCCGTCCTATGGCCTTTACGGGATGACGCCAAATCTGGGCAAGCGTCGCGGTCATTTACGCTTCTTCTTACGTCGTTTGGGTGTTGGGCCTTTCGGTTTCGGCGTGACCTCGGGTTCATCCGACCCTTCGGATAGAGGTTCTGTCCCGTCAGAAGTGTCGGCCTTCGGCGCGTCATCCTTGTTCGCTGATACAGGTGCGGGCGCAGTTTTGCCTTGGATGTTGCCGAGGAGGTCAGGCTTGTAGCCGTGCCGCCACATGATGAAATACTGCTGGGCGAAAGTAATCACGTTGTTCGCAATCCAGTAGATCACCAAGCCGCTTGCAAAACCGCCAAGCATGAACATGAAAACCCATGGCATCCAGGCAAAGATCATCTTCTGCGGGGGATCGGCGGGTGCAGGGTTCAACTTTTGCTGGAACCACATTGATACACCCAAAAGCAGCGGAAGGATGCCAATGAAGATCAGCGCAAGCAGGCTGTTTGGATCTGGTGCGGAGTAGGGCAGCCATCCATAGAAGTTCCAGATCGACGTTGGGTCAGGTGCCGAGAGGTCTTGGAAAGGTCCGAACCAAGGGGCATGACGCAGTTCGATGGTGACAAAGATCACCTTGTAGAGTGAGAAAAAGATCGGGATCTGTAGCAGGATCGGCAAACAGCCTGCAGCCGGATTGACCTTTTCCTTCTTGTATAGCGCCATCATCTCCGTCTGGAGTTTCTGGCGGTCGTCGCCCGCACGCTCCTTGATTTTCTCCATCTCTGGTTGGAGTTCTTTCATCCGCGCCATTGAGACATAGGATTTGCGCGCGAGAGGGAAGAGGATGGCCTTGATGAAAAGTGTCAGCGCAATGATGGCCCAACCCATGTTGCCGATTGCGGCATTAAACTCATGAAGCGCGAAAAAGATCGGCTTTGTCAGGTAATAGAACCAGCCCCAATCAATCGAATCTATGAAGCCTTCAATAACTTCCTCGCCGCCGAAGCCGAGGAAGTAGGACAATGACGGAACAAAACCTTCGATCCGCTGCCCGGCTTCGTAGTCTCGAATGGTCTCCCACTCCTTTGCGCCCGCGAAGACTTGCGTCGTGGTTTCTTGGGTTTCGCCGGGAGATACGGTGACCGAAGGCATCCGTGCAACTGTGCGATAAACGTCCTCGCTTTGGCGGTACTGGACGATGCTCTTGAACGGTTTGCCTTGCTCGGGAATGAGAGCGGTCATCCAATAGTGATCGGTGAACCCGACCCAACCGCTTTCCTCTGCATCAAGCACACTTTCGTTCGTGTTGAGACGCTCGTTCAGCGCCAGACCGGGAATGTCGCTATAGTCGATCTCTTCAAGCTGTCCGTCGGTCCGCCGAATTGCGCCCTCATGGATGATAAAGAAGCCCGAAAGGTCCTGCGGCTCACCGTGCCTCGCCACCAGTCCATAAGGTGCGAGCAATTGATTTTCAGACCCGGTGTTTTCGACAGACTGTGTGACATTGAACATGAAGCGGTCGTCGACAGAAATCGTCCGTCGAAATGTCAGGCCTGATGGGCTGTCCCAGCGGAGCGTAACCGACGCATCCGGGGTCAACGTCTCGCCACTTTCGACGGTCCAGACCGTTTCAGGTGAGGGGACATCTTCGGTTTCAAGGTTGCCGCCAGGAAGCCAACCGAACACGGTGTAATAGGCGTGCGGATTTCCGGCCGGCGACAGCAATTCGACCTGTTCGGCATCCACGTCCAGGGAGTCTTTATAATTGACCAGCGAAAGCTGATCGATGCGTCCGCCAGTAAGTGAGATACTGCCCGAAAGGCTGGGTGTTTCGATGGGAAGGCGCACCGCTTCGGGTGCGGCTGCTACGGTTTCGCTGGGATTGCCAGCCGTGTCTTCCGCAACGGGGTCCAGCAAGCCCTCAACGGACGTTTTATCAGTTTCTGAAGCGACGCCGGGCTCGGTAGGCGGTGGCGCGAACAAAACCATCCAGATCACCAGGACAAGCGTGCTGAGCACCATCGCCAGGATAAGATTTTTGTTCTGGTCGTCCATCGAACGTGCGCCCCACATCTGTCAAGATCGCGTCCGTGGTTCAAACCTCCAAAGCTCAAAAGGTCAAGGCGTTTTCCCGTTATTTGTCTCGCTTTGTCATGCGGAGCTTGCGAATGATGAACTGCCGGTGTGGGTGCTGAAAGCGCCCTTCTCCTCAAGCCAGAGCATTGTTTCACCCAAGGGCAACGGACGGCTGATTGCGTAGCCCTGCATATCTTTGCAGCCGAGTTTTCGAAGTGTTTCAAGTTCGGCGTCTGATTCTACACCCTCCGCGAGTGTATCGATCCCAAGCTTGTTGCCGAATGCCAAAAGGGCGGAGAACATCGTGAGTTGGCTTTCGTCGGTATCGATCTTGTTCACGAAACTCCGATCGATCTTGATGCGATCCACAAAGAAACGTCGAATGTTCAGGAAACTGGTGAATCCGGTGCCGAAATCATCAAGGTCGATGCGACACCCGATGCGCGACAAGGCGGTCAAAGTACGGGTAATCACATCCTCGCCCGGCTTAGCCACGACACTTTCAAGAACTTCAACTACCAGTCGCTCCGGTTCCACACCGTGCCGATCCAGTTCCCAGCGTATGTAGTCCGGCAGTCGCGGGTTGCGCAGTTCTTCGGCGGAGAAGTTGACGGATACCGAAGGAACTTCATAACCGGCGGTATCCCATACGTTCAGTGCCATCATGGCCTGTTTCAGAATGACTTCGGCCAAACGCTGCGACAAACCGGCTTTCTCTATGTCCGGAAGAAAGCTCGCGGGCGAGACGAGGCCTCGCTCCGGATGATCCCATCGCGCCAGTGCTTCGAATCCCACAACCTTGTTGTCGGAGGCGCGAACCTGAGGCTGGAACCATGCAAAAATCTCACTTGTTTCCAGAGCGTTGTTAAGTTCGCGCGCCGTCGTTCTAACGAGGGCTTCCTCACTTGAAAGCCCGTCGTTGTAGAATCGGATCGATCCCGGTTCTTCCACCAACGCAAGCTCGCTTGCCCGCTGGGCCCCGGCAACGATGTTTGCGCCCGAGGGCAATTTCACGTGCGCTTCGGCTGCCATCCCCAGCGAAACAGAACAGTATGTACGGGTTGGACCGTCACTAAAGGGGTCTTCGAAGGCACGTTTTATCCGATCTCCAAAGATAGTGAGGCTTTCTGTTTCCGGGATACGTACGTTATCGAGACCGATCGCGAGAAATACCCCAACTCGAGCAATCACGTCTTCGTCACGAATGAGCGCCTTAAGACGTTTGACAGCTTCACGTACGACTTTGTCCTGCATATCGCGGCCGAAGCGATGCTCGATCATGTCGAGGTTGTCTATTGCGACCATGATGACTGCGGTCTGGCTGTCATTGCGCGCCGCGCGAGGAATCGCTCGTTCGACCCAGTCTACAAGGCCATCCCGCGTGATTAGACCGGTTATGGGATCGTGTTTGTGGCTGGGCGAAATAGGTTCGCGAAACGATATGGCGAGGGCCGCAAGGCCTGGAAGAAGAACAGAGACTACGACAAGTGCAATCTCGCCCCCATAGAGATACGCGGACAAAATTCCCACGGGAACAAAGGCGAGTAGCTTTGGGTTTCCCAACGCGTAGCGAAGCTTGCGGAGCTGATTTCTGAGCATGTGAGCGTCTTTTGAATACCGCAGAACAAATGTGGAATATCAGCGACTGTTCACCAAGATGTTAAAGATCGTTTCGCGTCAGGCCCGCGAAGTCAAACAACTGAGGATCGAGGAGGTGAGATGGACGTGCATTCATCAGCGCACGGAACATCACTTGACGTCGACCGGGACTGTTCTTTTCCCAACCGTCTAGAATAGCTTTGACTTGTTGCCGTTGAAGACCTTCCTGGCTGCCGCAGAGATCGCAAGGAATGATCGGATAGTTCATTGCTTTGGAAAAGCGCTCGCAATCTTCTTCCGCCACATGCGCAAGTGGGCGATAGACGAAAAGGTCGCCTTCCTCGTTGACCAGCTTGGGAGGCATAGTGGCCAAGCGACCGCCGTGGAAGAGATTCATGAAAAAGGTCTCGAGGATATCGTCGCGATGATGACCCAGCACCACTGCCGAACACCCCTCTTCTCGGGCGACACGATATAGGTGACCGCGGCGGAGTCGCGAGCACAGCGCGCAGAACGTGCGGCCTTCGGGGACCTTATCCGTGACGATGGAATAAGTATCCTGATACTCGATGCGATGTGGCACCGTCATCTGCTCAAGGAAGCTGGGAAGTACGGTTGCAGGGAACCCCGGTTGTCCCTGGTCGAGATTACATGCCAGCAAGTCGACGGGTAGCAGTCCTCGCCACTTCAACTCGTACAGTGCAGCCAGCAGGGTGTAGCTGTCCTTTCCGCCGGAGAGGCAGATAAGCCATCGCGCATCGCGCTCAATCATGCCGTAGTGATCTATCGCTTCACGGACATTACGAATAATACGCTTGCGAAGTTTCTTGAACTCCGTCGTCGAGGGAGCGCCCTTGAAAAGAGGATGGATATCTTCGCTGTCGTCGAGCATGAGCATTGGCTTAGAGGGAAGCGTGTGCTGCCACAAGAACTCTACTCGGTAGTTCAGTTTGCCTTGGACCTAAGAGCCTGAATCATAATTAGTTAACATATTGTAATAATTACGTTATTGCCCGCGCCACCCGTCGCATCAGGAACCGGCACGCGGCCAATTGGACCCAAGCCAGAGAACTGGCCAAGGTACGCTCCACGTCCTTCGCCA
>JAJDZT010000122.1 GCA_022824525.1 Silicimonas sp.
GGATAACGATCTGTTTTGCGTTTATACGTTTTGCGGGCGGTATCAGTCCAAGGCACAGTCGATCCTCCGTTCTGTGTTTTCAAGAAACAGAGAATCACAACTTGCTGGTATCGCTCAACTACTTTTCGGTCAGGCTCTTAAAGACGAGGGCCAGCACGATGCAGTAGACGCAGAGCTTCACAAAGCTCTTCAGAAAGTTGAAGAGCCCGTCCGAGCCATACTTCTGTTTCGCATTCTTGACCGGCGAAATTCGATTGGCTTTTGGCTGTAACTTTTGCGCCGAGAAGACAAGCGCGCCCTGAAGGAATGCTGCAACGAGCGCCATCAAAAACGGTGCCAAAAACCAAGCAGAAATCCCACCAGCAAACTGGACGGTCATGGGCAGGTGAGCATGTCGTCCATTCTGCGAGAAAACCACATCAGCCAACCGTTCCGGGGAGGCGATATAGGGCAGAAGTGCCACGCCCGTTTCGTTTAAAGACCAAAGGCCGAAGAAAGCCGCCGAAGCCAGAACAGAAATGTAAACGGCGAATGTAACCAGCTCTTGAGAGACGGGAACCTCCCCACGTTTTCGCGCTTCTTCCAGTTTGCGCGGCGACGCATCAAACGGTTTTTCTGAGCTGTCTTCCTCCTCCATCAGCGCGCCAGAAATGGGTTGGTCAAACGTGACTGAAAAGCTTCGACCCAGATGGTCAGGATCAATGGGGCCGTTAAGGCCAAAAGAACCAAAGCGCCAAGAGTAATTGCCGGAGCTCCGACAAAAGCCACCATCAACTGCGGCATGGCGCGATTGATGACTCCAAGTGCCAAGTTGTAAAGGAGCGACACGGCAACGAACGGGGCTGCAAGAATGAATCCAAAACGAAAGGCCACGGCTACTGCATCTCGGATGGCGTCTGCCGCACCGACGCCGATAAGTCTTCCGGGTTCGACGAACTCGTAGGAAGCAATGAACATGAGTGCCATTTGCACGTGGAGGCCCAATTCCACCGCAAGCGCCAAGGCAGCCAGGTACAACAAAACACCCATAGCTGGTTGTGGATCAATGGGCCCGTTTCCAAGAAGCTGAGAAAGTGAGGTCGACTGTGCCGCGATCGTAGCAGCGATCTGGATGGCCATGACATGAAACCGAAGCAGCAGCCCGATGATCAGGCCGGTCATAATCTCTGAAAAACCAGTAACGACGACCGAGCCGCCAGCGCTTAAGATCGGTGAAATCTGAGGCTGAACGGCTGGAAAGGCGATGAAGCTGAAGGTCAAGGCGACACCCAAACGCACCCGGAGCGGTATCATCGCTTCACCGAACACCGGAAGCACAAACATCGCCGAACCGACGCGAAGAAATACAAGAAAGAACTGGACGAACAAATCCGGTGCCCAGCCAAATGCTCTGACCAACTCTTCTGTCACGTGGGAACCAAACCGACCAGCGCAGGTCGTGCTTCGGTCCCAAGTTCTTCAAAAGACAACACCGGATTCGAAATACCCTTCGCCGCCAGGAGCGTCCGCAAGAACCGCCGACGCTTTACGGACGTGACAATCGCAGGGAAATGTCCTGCCTCTCCTGCTTTGTTGAGCTTTTCGGTAACCCCATTCGCAAGCTTCTGAAAAAGATCGGGTGGAAGCGCTACATCGCCAGCTTCGCCGTCGCCAATCTGATATTCTGAGAACCGCGCTTCCCAATCAGTTGCCAGTTGAACAAGCGGCACGGTGCCGTCTCGAGCACGCACGTCTGCAATGATCTGGAATGCAAGCCGTTGCCGCACGTACTCACAGATGCTTTCCGGTGTGGCCTGTGCTCCCCGGCTTTCGGCGATCGCTTCGACAACAAGCGGCAAGTTGCGAATGGATACCCGCTCTTCCAACAAAAGTCTTATGATCGACAAAAGAAGATCCAAAGGCACTTTGTCTGGAATAAGTTCATCGAACAGGCGTTTGTTGGCGTCTGCGCGCACAGCATCGCTGAGCGAACAGAGTTCGTCGAGCAGGCGCCTGAGCGATTTGAGACTGACGATGCGCGGCAAGTTGTTTTTGATGATTTCCAGCAGGTGCGTGGCCATCACTTCGGCAGGGCTCACCACTGTGGCACCCGCGAGAGCTGCGGCATCGGCGTCCGCTTGCGAAAGCCAGCGTGCTGGGGCTCCATATACAGGTTCCTCGACGTCGCGACCGGCAGGCACGTCACCTCCATCAGAGGGCAGAAGGGCGAGGACCCTGGCTGGATCGAGCGTATCACGCGCCTGTATCACCCCTTGAACGCGGATCACGTATTCGCCCGCTTGAAGTGATGCATCATCAGTCAGTCGAATGTCGGGCAAGATGACACCAAACGACGTCGCCACGAATTGCCGCATGCTTTTGATCCGGGAATCCAGCCCTGTGGTCGTGTCTAGGATCATCGGCACCAAGTCCTGGGCAAACTCGACGTGAATTTCGTCAAGATCCAAAAGGTCACCCATCGTCTGGCGTTCTGGTGCAGGTGGTTCTTCGGCTTCGACAACTTCAATCGGGTCCGGTCTGCGATGTATGGAGAAAGCCAGCACACCCAGGACCAGCGCTCCAATCAGAAAGGGTCCAAATGGCAGGCCGGGAAACAGCGCGAACAGCGACATCAAGATCGCGACAGTTCCAAGTGCGGCGGGAAACTTTCCGAGTTGAGCCATCATCGCAAGATCTGCCGAACCTCGTGAGCCACCACGCGACAAGAGAAGCGCAGTCGCAATCGAGATAATGACCGCAGGAATTTGGCTGACGAGCCCATCGCCCACAGTCAGTATTGCGTAGGTTTCGAAGGCACGCCCAAACTCCATGCCATGCATGATGACGCCAATGAGAACCCCCATCACGAGGTTCAGTAGAGTTATCAGCAATCCGGCGATGGCATCGCCCTTGACGAATTTGGAAGCACCATCGAGCGATCCAAGAAACGTTGTCTCAGCTTGTTCTGTTTCACGCCGCCTCTTGGCCTCTTCGTGATCAATGGCGCCGGCGGACATATCGCTGTCGATTGCAAGCTGCTTGCCGGGCATGCCGTCCAGTGCGAATCGCGCGCCGACTTCCGCCATTCTTGCGGCGCCCTTCGTAATCACGATGAAATTCACGATCAAAAGAACGCCAAAAACGACAAGACCCAGAAACAGGCTTCCACCCATGACAAAGTTCGCGAAGCCTTCAATGACACCTCCGGCCGCGCCGGTTCCTGTGTGACCCTGCCCGATGATCAATTTCGTGGATGAGATGTTGAGCGAAAGTCGCAGCATCAATGACGCAAGCAACACTGTCGGAAACGATGAAAAGTCGAGAGGTCGCTCCACAAAAAGAGTGACTGTGAAAATCAGGATCGCGAAGGAAAACGAAGCTGCAAGTCCAATGTCCAGTACCCATGCAGGCATCGGAAGGATCATCATGACAATCACGGCCATCAAGGCCATGGTCAGCATGACTGTCGGACTGAACGCGCTCCGCATCAGCGCGTCACCAACAACATCTGCGGGCGCTCTCCGCCGAACAATGCTGACCCTGTATCCTGAAGTGGCACGAGAGATGCCAAACCAGTTGTTCCAGTCGATTGAAGCAAGGGGTACGTGTTCGGGCCACCGGCTTGAACGGGAGTTTCACTCGCCAGTCGCGCAGGCGCCGGGTTCGGGCCAACGCTTGGAAAAGCGGGCAGGTCCGAACGAATCCGGTCAAAGCGCGCAGTGTATCTGCGCGCGTATTTAGGCGTTCTCGAGTGATATGCACCCGCTGCCTTCGACCAGTCGCCGAACTCCTCATAGAGCTCAGAGAGAAAAGCTGCCGCGTAACGTGCGTTGGTCACCGGATCAAACATATCCTCAATCGACCGAAACGCTGCGCCGTGCCATTTGTAGTTGATCTGAAAGCAGCCAACATCAAAACTTCGAGCTCCGCTCGAGTAGTGTCGATCTACGTAACGCTGCGCGTCGGTAAGATCGTCAAACCACTTACCAACCCCCTCCATGTTCACGGTCCAAGGCCAAGGTCGGAATTCGCCTTGCGAGCGGCGACCAGTCTCCGTTAGCGAAATGGCGCGAAGCACGTCGATCGGAACACCGCTTTCGCGCGATGCCACCACGGCCGCACTGTCGCAGATCGAGGCGATCTCATCGCGGGCAGCTTGTGCTGATCCGCCGACCAAGAGGTTGAAGACCACTGCTGAGATAACTACCCAGCGACTGTAAATTGACATTCTGCCAACCCGAAACGTTCACTACCGTTTGGAAAAGCTAAACTTCGAGTCCTATTAATTCGTGAACGCGATTGGATCCGTTGAGGGCTGCGTCAGTTCTAGAAGAGATCGAATCCTCTCACGCCGTTCCCGCGTTTTTTCTATCAACACACCATTCGAACCTTCGATCTGCGGCACAAGTTCATCGATCGGCGCTGAGAGATCACGCGAAGCTGCGCCAACCGGCGAGTCTGTGTTTTCCGCGATCCACGACCACTCCGCCAAACGCATTGCGGCAGAAGCTGCACTTTCCTTATCGCCCGCCTCCAAAAAGGCAGCGACGGCTGAAGAATCGTCCCCCGCGGCGACGAATGAGTGCGCGCGCAGGTTGGCCGTTCCAGAAAACGAACTCTCCTCCAATTTGGAAAGTGCATTTTCGATCCGTCCAGCAGCAAGTAATACACGAACCGCAGTTTCGAGCTCAGCTGCCGACTGCGGCGCTTCTTCAATGTAGGCAATCCCACGCTGTGAAAGCCCCAGGTCAAGAAATCGTTCGGCGAGTGCTTGTCTAACGTCACGGTCCAGATTTTCCGGCGGTACAATCTTCGCCAATCCAATCTCCGCCTTCACAAAATCGGTATCAGAACCAGATTCAAGCACTTTTCGTAGTGCCAGCGATGCCAACTCACCGCGAGAACCTTGTGTTAGCCCGGGCGAATCCTCGACAAGTGCACCGCGAAACTCGTCAAAGTACCCCAACGCTATTTTGCCACGCAGCCCGGCCACATTCAGCCTTTCGGCGATTTCTGTCCCCTCAAGTGCTCCAACCAAAGTAGGAGCGTCGTCCACCCAAGCCGGGTTGGGCGGCATCCCCCGTTCTTCAGCGTCCAAGAATAGCTCCAGTAAGGCGGCAGCGGCCGTCAAGTTCGTGCCGTTCGAAAGATCTACCAACGCTTCGCGCGCTTGCTCAGCATGCGTTCCTTCCAATTCAAGGCGTGCGCTTGCAAGCTCACTTTCATCGGTTCGAATCCCGCCTCGCGTCACAGCATTGATCGCAGTTCGTGCCTCTTCGCGGAGCTCAACATCATGGAGCCGTTCCGACAGAAATGGTCCGAGATGCGTACGCAAGTGAGAGGGCAAAGCAGAGAACGCCGCGAGTGCTGAGGATGCCGAAGACGGAACACTCGATGCGCTTAATGGTTCGGCCAATATGGACCAGAGAGAGACCTTGCCCTTACAGGCTGCTTGGTCACGGAGGACTGGTGCATCAGATCGGCCAAAATCCATGATCTCCGCAAGCGCTAGAAGGATATCCCTTTCTCGAGAGTCCGCCATGTATCCGGCGGCAATGCGGGCTTCCGCTCCGAAACCCAAGTGGATGTAAAATCGAGCCAACTTAGCCGCTCCGTCCGCGTCGACGCTGCCGTCTTCAGATATCGCGTCACCACGCAAGCGTCCCAGGGTTCCCAAATCTCTTGCATCGCCCCATGACGCAACATCGACCAAACGATCTTGCAGACATTGACCACCGACGTCAGTGGGCGGCGGTGAAACAGCATCGGGTTTCGTCGCGCGATCGAAGCTGGTGGTGACTGAGAGATTCTGACGACCACCCAAGCCGCGGAGTTGCTGCAAAGTGGTTGCACCCTGTTGCGAGATGACGTCGTCTTCCGCGGTTACAAGTCCTTGTGCCGCCGCGCGTGACAACGCACGACCGAGTAGTTCCATCGAGACCTGTCCGGCTAAGTCTGCGGGCGCTACTTCAATCGCCAAAGGCGATTCCTGGTCTGGATTGGTAGTGGGAGCCGGTTCGTAGATTGCTGAAGGCTCCGAAAGGCTCGGAGCTGCCTCTTCCATTGATGGCCGACTGGGGGATGTTTCTGCCCCAGCGGGCGGAAACATTCCCCCGACATCAGCTTGCATAACAGGCTGGACATTTTGCAGAGAATATATGTCCACGACCAAAGCGCTCTGCCCCTTCTGCGATGGTCGAACATCGCAGTTGCACACCAAATCGATCTCAATTGAATTTCCGCCGATTGCTCGAACGTCTCCGACACGCGACCTGTCGACGAGCCGGAAAACGTTGGAAAGGTCGAAATTGAGCGGCGACATAGATGCAAACGTCAACCGATAGGCATTGCCGCGACGGCGCGCCTGCCATTGCGGCATTTCCGGGTGCTCTAGGATTATCCGAGTAAAGTTGGCGTGTTCCCCAGCACCAACCCGCACCGGCTCCGCCAGCGTCGAAACCGGAACTACGCAGCACGCAAGCGCCAAGAACAATCTGATCATGCTGCATCCTGCTTGGTATTCTTCATGGCCTCCTCAAGTTCCGAGAAGGATGGGCGAACGTCGTGCGGTGTGTTTTGGCGCCCAACTTCAATACAAATTGACGTGGCGTGATTGTGGAGGTTGGCCACCAAAACCTCACGAATGAGCTGATAGAAATGGTGGTCCTCCTGTGCGACTGCCGCGAGACGGGCTGCGATGGGCCCGGCAAATCCGTAAGCGAGAAACACGCCGAGAAATGTCCCGACAAGCGCACCGCCGATCATCTTTCCAAGGATTTCCGGTGGCTGATCAATTGAACCCATTGTCTTGATGACACCGAGAACAGCGGCGACGATGCCCAGCGCAGGTAGCGCATCGGCAACTGCCTGAAGCGCATGGCTGGAGTGCTGCTCGTGATGGAGGTTTGCCTCCAGCCTCTTTTCCAGAACTTCCTCGACCTGGTGAGGATCATTGTAGTTCATGGACGCCGACCGGAGCGTATCGCAAATCAACTCTACTGCTTCATGATCAGCTAGTATCTTGGGGTATGAACTGAAAATCGACGAGTTTTCTGGATCTTCTATATGCTCTTCCAAGCCGACCGGATTTTGTCTTGCCAAACGGATCAACTCAAAAAGGAGGACAAGCAAATCACGGTAATCCTCCGCTTTCCACTTCGCACCTTTGAATGCCTTTCCAATGGAACCAAGCGTCGATTTCACGGCTGCGCCGCTGTTGGACAAAAGGAAAGCGCCCGTGGCCGCACCGCCGATCATCATCATCTCGAATGGGAGGGCCTTGACAATGATGCCAAACTTTCCGCCGGCTAGAAGATAGCCGCCGAAGACCATGACAAAAATGACGACGATGCCAACTATTCCGATCACGACCGGATCACCTAATCCCGCTGCTCTAGAGCTCTGCTTCTCAGACGCCGGTTAATATCGCGTCACTATTCTGCTTGTGCCGTCATCGGAGGCGGAACAGGTTCGCGCGGAACGTCTGCATTGCGACCAGCGAGGACAACGCTGATCGTGTAGGCAAGGTCGGGAGTTAGCCCAGCCAGTATGGCAGCCGCAGCATCGGCACGCATGCGACCGAGAAATCCAGCCGCGAAACTTGGCTCCATAAGTTGGAAGAGTTGGGACGCCTGATCCGGCTTCATGTTTTCGTAAACGGCTGTAAGTTTGTCGATATCGTTCTCGGCCGCGGCGTCGGCAGCTGCCATGGTAGCGCGCAATTCCGCCTCGGCTTCTTCCAACCGCTTCAAGTCTTCCTCAATCGAAGACTCGATCAACGCAAGTGCCTGAGCCCGAGCCTGCAACTCGGCTTCCCGCGCGGAGACGGCGGCCTCACGTGTCTTCGTTTGCTCCAACAAAGCAATCAGCTCAGGAGTAACATCCACGACACCTTCGAGGTTTGGTTGGTCGTCGGCACTTCCGGACAAAGCGTTTTCTGCAGCTTCCTTGATTTCAAGAGCAATCGCGGCACCGGATCCGGTTCCAAGTCTGAGTAAGCCCGAAATCAGCAAGATTGCTGCGATCGCGGTTAGTGCTCCTCTTCCGGAAGACCAGCGACGTGCCGGCATGCGTTTGTTCAACTTTCCAGTCACTCTGCAGCCTCTCTTACGGAACGGCGTGATTGAAAAACGGTCTTGTCGATGGCAATCACGTCGGCTTCTTCTTTCTCATCCATCCCGGGTTTCGCTGCATCGACTGGCAGATCGTGCATGGATGCGACAAGAAGCTCGAGGCGTTGTGCCACTCCCTCGGCCCGTCCAGTCATGTCCCTGAGCGATGAAGCGGACGTATTCGTCGCCGAACGCGCTTCGTCCAGAGCCTTGGTCATGTCGTCGACCTGACTAGACAACACGGCGATCGCCCCTCCGACTCCTTTTTCAAGGTTGGTGAAGCGGTTCAATCGACGTGACAGGACGATGCAGTAAAATCCGGCACCCAATGCGCCTGCAATCAACAAGATATCGGCTATCAACTCCATTACCGAGCCTCAGTTCACTACAAATTCCATAACCAGAAGATCATTTACCCGGTTGCCGCCAACAACGAGATCAACCCGCCTCCTCATCTGTGAGCGAAGCGTGAGAAGTGCAGAAGGATCTTCGATGTCCTCCATTTCGAGCGATTGGAGGTAGGTATTCAAAACATCCACGACCCTCGGCATCAATGACTGCACATCTGACTGATAGGTCTTGTCGACCTCAAGCTCAGCACGGAATCTCAGATATCTGCGCTCAGAAGGCCGACCAAGCGCTACCGTCATCGGTTCGATAGGAACAAATGCCAGGTCGTCAGACAGCTCCATGACCTTGGGCGTTTCCTTCCCTCCGCTTGATCCCAGCATGCCCGAAGTGAAAGCGAACGCTCCCCCACCCGCGACGAGTGAAAGAACAAGGCCGATCAATAGACCGCCTTTCCCAGACTTTTTGGGCGCATCTTCGCCTTCCGGTGTCTCTTCCGCCATCCACTGCTCCTTTCCAGTGCTTCTAGCGAATTCTGACTAACCGAATGTTAAGGCGCGACTGCGAAGACACGGACAAACCTAAGGAGCGCGGAGAACCCCGTGGATCAACTCATTTCCGTTTGGGCTGGCCTGGACGCGCGGCGACGTATCACTGTCGTCGTCGCTACACTTGGAATGTTCGCATCTGTGTACTTCCTCACCCAACTGGCGTCTCAACCTCGCATGGCGCTGCTTTACGCCGGTCTTGATGCAGCATCTGCAGGGGAAGTCGTGACCGCTCTGGAAGCGCGCGGTGCGATTGTTGATGTACGAGGCTCGGCAATTTACGTTGACGCAGCCGAACGCGACGCACTTCGACTCGCATTGGCCGGGGACGGTTTGCCTCGCAATGGTGGCCAAGGCTACGAGCTGCTGGATGCACTGACAGGCTTTGGCACAACCGCACAGATGTTCGATGCCGCCTATTGGCGTGCCAAGGAAGGTGAACTGGCTCGGACAATCACCGGAAACCGACAATTTGCAGCGGCTCGTGTGCATATTTCCAACCCGGCTTCTGACCCGTTCCGGCAAGGCCAGGTCGATGCGGCATCTGTCTCGGTTACGATGGCTTCGGGAAGCATGTCACCCGCACAGGCCACCGCCCTTCGTTTTCTTGTCGCCTCGGCGGTTGCCGGGCTCGATCCGGCCAACGTCTCTGTCATAGATGGCAACAACGGGCTGATGCCAAACAACGAAGACCCTGCCGTCCAGGCTGCAGGGTTGAGTGATGCCCGAGCGGAGGCGCTTCGTGCAAGCGTGACGCGACTGCTTGAAGCGCGCGTGGGTACGAACCGCGCAATTGTGGAAGTCTCAGTGGAGCCAGTCACGGAGCGGGAGGAGTTTACCGAACGCAGGTTTGAACCCGACAGCCGAGTCCCCATCAGCTCCGATGCCGAGGAGACAACGACGACATCAAGCGATCAGGGCAGCCGCGGAGTAACTGTGGCTTCGAACTTGCCGGACGGTGAGGCAGGCGCATCGGGCGGAACCTCTCAGAGTAGCGAAACCCGTTCACGCGAAGTGGTGAATTACGAGGTCTCCGAAACCCAACGCGCTGTGACCAGAGAGCCAGGTGCCATCCGGCGCGTCAGTGTAGCGGTACTCGTGGATGGTGTGCGCACAACTACAGATGACGGTACTGAAACCTGGCAGCCACGGAGCGACAACGAACTTGCCGACCTTCGTGAGCTTGTCGCTTCGGCCGTTGGGTTTGACGAAGCGCGTGGCGATCAGATCACGATCCGCTCACTGGAGTTTCAGCCCGAGCCGGCTTTCGAAGAACCTGCGCCGCTTGGCGTGCTGGACCAATATGCGATCGATCCGATGGCCATAGCTCAGCTTGTCGTATTGGCCATTGTAAGTATCGTTTTGGGGCTCTTCGTTCTGCGCCCAATTCTCACGAGGCGAGCGGAGCCAACCCCGGCACAAATCGCTCCTCCTCCATCGATACCAGACGTGGGCGACACGCCGGCAGACCCGTCAGGTTTGCCTGAGCTGCCAGCTCTTGACGGTGAAATCGATGGGCTAGGAGATTTTGCACCACTTGGTGAGTTGCCGAGCTATGACAGCATCCAAAACTCCGCTGACCCAGCTGCCCGTTTGAGGGAATTGATTGAACAGAAGCAGGACGAAACCGTCGAAGTGCTTTCGCAATGGATGAATGATCCGCAGGAAGCAGGCAGATGACACGTCATCGTTTCCTCGAGACCTTTGATGGGCTTTCGCAGTCATCCACGCCCCGAGAGCAAGACACCGAGCTTATCGACGCTGCGAGAGCGGAAGGTTTCGAAGCCGGTTATGAATCAGGCTGGGAAGACGCCATCGCATCAGACAAGACTTCGCGAATTCGTATGGCTGCGGAATTCGAAAGAAACATCCAAGGACTGGCTTTTACCTTTTCGGAAGCTGTCGCTCATGTCCGAGGTGAATTGCGTAATTTCCTAGGCGAGATCGTCGATACATTCCTCCCGGCAATCGCCCCTGAAGCCCTCCGCAGTCACATCAAAGCTGAGCTTCAACAGCTTGGAGAAGCACAGATGGACGCGCCGGTTGAGATCGTTACTTCGCAAGATTGCAATCAGACGATTTCTGAGATGCTGAAATCGGACTTCTCCTTCGATGTTTCACTTGTTGAGGACACCACTTTGAGTGCCGGGCAGGTCTTTGTCAGGCTCGGATCACGCGAATTGGAATTCGACCTCGATCCACTGATTGAGGCCATATCCGTTCAACTCCGGGCAATATGCGCAGAATCAGATTTAGAGGAGATTGAGTGATGTCGGACCCGGAACAAGCGTTGGCTGACTTGGGCACATCTCGATTTGGCGATGTTCCAATCGAAATTACGATCTCGGTTGGGGTTGCTCGTCCATTAATTCGAGACCTTCTCGAGATAGATGAGAACGTTGTTCTTCCGCTTGACAAAGGTCTGGATGACCCTGTCGAGCTCTATGTCGGTGAAAAGTTGATTGCACTGGGACAACTCGAGGAAATCGACGGTGAAGGATCTGACAAGCTCGGGGTTCGAATTGTCGAGGTCATGGCAACGCCTCGTGTGGAGTAGTACAATCCCGCTCAAAAGGTCGATGCCACCCAGTGGAGCGGCATTGATCATCTTGGTTTTCGTCGTATTTGCTTTCCACGGAAGTGAGGCACAGAGTCAGGAGCTCACGCTCGACCTCCGCGGCGAGAACTCTTTGACCCAGCGCTCAATACAACTCATCGTTCTTCTGACGGTGCTGAGCCTGGTTCCAGGCCTTGCGATTATGTTCACGTGCTTTCCGTTCATGGTGACGGTTCTGGGGATTCTCAGGCAAGGGATCGGATTGCAGCAATCGCCGCCGAATATGTTGATCGTCAGTCTTGCCTTGTTCCTGACCTACTTCGTGATGGAACCGGTTTTTGAAGAGGCTTGGCAATCCGGACTGTCGCCCCTTATCGAAAATGAGCTTTCGGTCGAGGAGGGTATCGCCAACAGTGTCGAGCCATTCCGAGAATTCATGGCAAGTCGCGTTCAAGCCGATACAATGTCGGTGCTCGCTGCACTTAGACCGGAGACCGAAAATTTTATCATCCTAAATTCCGCAGTTGGCGTTCTGGCAGCATCGGTTAAGCTGTTGTTGTGACGTTGAGAATATCTGTTGGAGGGACTGGATTTGGCTCACCCATTTGGTGTACCCGCTGAGGTTGAACAATCGGATTTGAATGAG
>JAJDZT010000149.1 GCA_022824525.1 Silicimonas sp.
TGAATCGGTTCGGAGGAAATATCAGCCGTGCGGCAAAGTTCGTGGGAATGGAACGCTCTGCTCTGCACCGAAAGCTCAAGTCGCTGAATGTCATGGCATCGTCACGCAACACGGCAGCGGCGGAGGGAACCGCGCCCGGTGAATCTGAGGGGGCAGTCTGATGCGCGATATCGGCGCTGAAGTGGATTTGGGCACTGGCATTGTCCGGAGAATCTAGGCGGTTATTTATGTCGGCCGTTTGGCACAGGGGAATCCGAACCGGCCGAAATCCCGGTCGTCCGCCAGCACCACGGGAGCGCTACGTTCTTTGCCCAGGGCCACGACTTGCGCATCGAGAGTGAGATAGTCTGCCGCCCCAGAGTCGCGTACGTCCTTGGTAGGGCGTAGAAGATGCCTGAGCCCCGGCCTGACGGCACGTGCCGATTCCAGCGTCTGCAAACGAGGCGGCAATTGCGTGCTGGAGCACCGTGTGGCGGATCAAGCAATGGGACTTTCAACGAATGGGTGACACCATTCGCATCCTTCCCGTTCCCAGATTTCAGGTTGGACCCTGCTTGCAGCCAATGGCGTCGGTCGATTTTTTCGCGGACCCTCAGGCCAAGAGTTCCAATCTTGCCTCCAGAGCCACATGATCTGACACGAAATCGCCGTTCTTGCCGTCCAGTGCCAGCCCAAGAAATTGGACTTCGAATCGGCCCGTTGCGAAGATGAAATCGATCCACCGGACTGACGACGCGTCGCCTGCAAAGTAAGGGCTGGTGTCGGGAAAGGTGTTGCGATTGCGGCGCAGATCAGTGCCCGAGAACAGGTCGCGCAACCCAAGTGTGTTGTCGGTGATGCTGGCAATCGGCGGCGACATGGGCGTCGCATTGAAGTCACCGACCAGAAGGATTGCGTCGGTCTGCCAGTACTCCGCCGCCGTAGTCAGATGACCGATGATCGCTCTGCATTGGGCACAACGTTCGCTATTTTGCTCGTGGCGAAACGCAAGGTGCGTGTTGGCGACAAGCATCCTTTGCCCGTGATAGTCCAATGCGGCGATCTGAAGCCTTCTCAGCCCGTCGCCTTCGGCAGGCGGCAACATGAAGCTCTCGAATGACAGCAGAGGAAGGCGTGACAGCGTGGCAAGCCCTTCTTCCCTATCCCCCCACTGATATTGCGAAGAATAGAGGCACGTCATATCCGGTAACTGGGTGCACAAAAGATCCGATTGCGGCCGGCCGGTGGACGTGACTGGAGAGACTTCCTGCAGGCACACGATATCCGGTCGGGCATGGGACAAGTAGCCGCCCAGCCGCCGCATACGGTCGCAGAAGTCCCGGTTCAGATTCCAAATGTTCAGAGAGAAGATGTTAAAGGCCATGCTGCTTTGATCCTTACCTCTTTTTCGGCGGGCCTCGGGCTGCGCGCGGAGACCGGATTTGCCCCGGAGTTTCGAAATAGACCGGGTTTGACAATGTGCGGCGGATCGGAGGCACCGTGGTTAGCGATTGTTGGGCACGAGGAAGCTCGGTCCTTTCTGCGCACCAGTCCATCAGTTCCGTGATCATTCTCGTCCGGCTCGCGTCAGCAAGGATTTCGGCACGCAGGAACGTGCTGGGTGCCGGCAAGCGTATGGTTTGCCTCCATGAATCGTCGGGGATGAGCATCTCGGATACCGGGCCATCCTCGCAGACCCAGATCAGGCGATCGCCGGGCGCGCCCGTCACTTCGACCTCGATCGTGATGTCATCGCCACCGGCCGCCGTGCTTCCCATCGGCTGCCCGTTTGCGGTGAAGGCAAGGTGCGGTCCGGTCGGAGACTCGGTGACATATCCATGCCCGTCTCGTAGCGCGTTGATGACCGCACAGACGTCCAGGCTAGACAGCCATAGCATAGTTGTCGGCTTGCCCAGCCCGACCGGCCCGGGACGTTCCTGTTCGGCCGGTTGGTGGTAGTCGCTGCCTCCGATAAGGGATATCCGTCGACCGTCGGCCAGAAACCGATCATACTGTGCCAAGACTCCGTCATTGCTGGTTAGCCAGTGGCCGTGAAAGACCTCCATGCAATCCATGTCAGGGTAGTCGTAGCCCCAGGGGAGCGGTTCCTTGTCGTGGTTTATCGAAAGAAGGGCACCTTGCCGCCTCACTTCGCCCACCAGAGCGTCCAGATCAATGCTACTGTCGAGGCGGAAATCGATCCACTCGCTGAGGCCGAAGACATTTGCGTGGCCGCGGTAGGTGGTGATTTCCATTCCCGGTATGAAGACCAGGTCTTCAGAACTCCGGGGACCGAAATACCGCCATTGTGACGTCGTGTTGTGGTCGGTGACCGCAAGGAAATCGAGCCCCGCAAGACGCGCGTTTTCGGCCAGCAATTCCGGTGCGCCGCGGGCGTCGCTGTGATGGGTGTGGCAATGCAGATCACCGCGATACCAACCCGGATGTTCAAGCCGTGGTGTGGCCGGCTTCGGCGTCGCATACACCTCGCGCGGGGCTGCATCGGCCTTCAGCGTCAGCCGCACCGCTGCGCCACTGTCGGGAACGCGGTACATCCCTAGCAACAGCTTCCACGAGCCTGGGGGCATTGGTCCGGCGTAGTACCCGGGTGTCGCCGCATCGGTGGCGACAAAGAACTCGTTGCGGGCGCTACCGCTCCAGCCGCGAAATCCGGATCTTGTTGGATAATCCGTGGCCCGGCTGTCCAGGATCCCGATGTCGAGGGCGCAATCTTCGGCCTTTGCATATTCGAAACCGACATCGAGCCGTGTCACGCCGGAGGGAAGCTGAAACGGGATTTCCAGAAATGGCGCCCTAGCCTTGTCCGCAGGAGTGATGGTTAGATTGATCTCTGATGCCTGCCCTGGAGCAAGGACGGGTGAGACCATGACTTCAGTCCCCGCCAAGCTTGGTCCCGAAACGGTTGGTGGCGTGCCACATATGTCTCAGCCTTCCAATGATCAGTGCCAGGGTTCGCCCTCCTCGCCCACAAAGACCGGGTTCGTCACGCCGTGAAGCCCTTCGGCTCGATCACGCAGTTCCAAGGTAAACCAGCATCCCGGCTCTGCCTCTGCATCAACAGTTGTTTGCAGGCCTTGTCCAACTTGCCAGCGTTGGACCTCCTTGCTCCGCCGGATCAACCTTAGGCTGAGGTCTGTCAGGTCGTCGCCGGCTTCGCCACACTGACAACCACAAGTCAGGCGCACCGGCCCGCGCGCAACGATATCGCCCATTTCCGCTGTGCTGCCGTTGACAGTCACAGCACGCAACGTCAGATCCGGTCCGCTGGTGACATAGCTGTGGCCGCGTTTTAGGGCGGTCAATATCGCTTCAGGCGCGTTGTCATCGGCAAAGACGCGGTTGGCGGCAATCCGGTGACCTGCGGGGGTTGGCCGATGGGTGTCGGTACCTGCAGTCGCCACCATCCTGTAGCCGGCGTTCAGCCAATGATAGAACATCTGAACCGCGCCTTCGTTACGGTTTCGCTCCGTCCATGCCCTGTTCCAGACTTCGACATGGCGCGCCGGACCCGGGAGCATATCGGAAAACGCCCAGCGGCAGCCTGTGCAGAACGGATGCCCCTCGCTTTTTGGATGGGCAATCACGTAAAGACCGCCGCGATCTAGCGCGGCCTGGGCTAGTTCGCTCATCGTGGTACCGTCCTTGACCCGCCATTCGAACCAGCCTTCAAGACCCAGCACCAGGGCGTGTCCGTTGAAAGTGGTGAGTTCCACACCGTCGATCACGGTAATTCCGTTCCCGGCCAATCGTCGGACATGCGGCACGGCCGAAACCGTATTGTGATCGGTCAAGGCCACGAAATCATAGCCGCGCTGGTGGGCGATCTCGATATAGTCTGCAGGGCTGAATTCGCCATCGGAATGAAATGTATGACCGTGAAGGTCGCCCGTATACCAACCGGCACCCTTCCGTTTTGGCGCGGGAGGCGGGTTCGGCATCGGGTCAACTGGTGGCGCTTTGCATTCTTCGACATCGCAAGCAATCTCGATCCGGTAGGTGACATTGCCCGGTGGCAGGATGCGGTGAACGTCGATTTCGACAACCCATTCGCCAGCCTCGATTTCGCCGGGCAGATATCCAGGAGAGGCCCAGCTTCGTGAAATCACCGGGCTCTGGTCGGCGTTGTTGTGCCGAGTTCCCCGAGCGCCATCGGGACCATAAACCGAGATGCTCAACTGATGCGCAATGTTGCCGACGCCGGGATGCCGGGGCGAGAAGGAAAAATCCAGCCGCAGCGTGCCGGTGTCTTCGGGCACGTCAAAGCGATGCGGCACATGGCACGCCATGTGGTCGAGGGTGAGTCGTCCTTCAAATACTTGGCGCATGCGCACTCACTTTGTCTTGTTGCCGGCTCTTGACACGCAGTCTAGCCATGCACCTGAATGCCCGCCAAGGCAATTTCGTCCCTTCGGTGACAGGGGGTCAGGCGACCTTCCGTGTCGGGTTGGAATGGCGGTATCGCGAGCTGGCATTAGTCGGTCGCAAGCGCGAGACATTTTGAATACGCGCAACCAGGCCATAGGTTCGCGGAATTGGACGGACGTCCATGCAGGGTCTCGCGTGACGCCTTTCGCGCGTGAAGCGCCAATACAAGAGCCACGTCCTGCAAAATCGATGAAGCGGGATGCCGGGGGCGCATGATGGACCTGATTGGGCTCTGCCACTTCGACGCTGCGGCCAGCATGCATCACTGCCAAGCGGTCCGAGATGTTCGAAACCACGTTCAGGTCGTGGGTCACGAACAGATGGGTAATGCCCAACTCCTGCTGAATGTCCTGGAACAGGTTCAAGATCTGCGCCTGAACCGAGACGTCCAGTGCCGACAGGCCCGTCGGCAATCTTGATGCGTGGCCCCGGCGCCAAGGCTCCCGCCATCCCGCCCCCTCGGCGCTGACACCCCGAAACCCGCCCCGCGTGGGAGAGGCACCGGCCCGTGGACCGAATGATCCAATATCGACCAGGCTGTCAGGGTCCCTGTCATACGCCATTTCGCCATCCATTCGCGTCACGTCGCCGGCAACGTCGTCCGGGACACAAGGATGGTGGCTTTCCCCGGAAATCTGAGGGCGCACCACCATGTTCGGAGGCGAAGTGCAACTATGAGTTGGGTGCAGGGCTATCGGGAGCGCTCTCATTGCGTAATCCGTGCAACGCAAGGGCTTCGGCGTGGTGGCAGGCCACCCAATGCCCTCCCAAGTTGCGCATTTCAGGCATTTCATGCGTGCAAGCGACGGTCGCGTAAGCGCAGCGTTCGGCAAAGACGCAGCCCGGTGGAAGGCTCAAGGGATCCGGCGGATCGCCGGGTAGGCGCATGTGACTGTCCTGATCGGCTAGACCCGGCGTCAGCACAGCGCTTAAGAGTGCCTCGGAGTAGGGGTGGCGAGGCCGGTCCAGAATTTCATCCGTATCTGCCAATTCGACAATTCGGCCAGCATACATCACCGCCACTCTGTGAGCGAGGCTCGCCACCACGTTCAAGTCATGCGAGATGAAGAGGTAACTCAACCCCAGATTGGACTGAAGGTCGCGCAACAGATTCAACACCTGCGCCTGCACGGACACGTCAAGCGCGGAAACCGGTTCATCCGCAATGATGACCTTCGGGTCTGGGGCAAGTGCTCGTGCCACACCGATCCGCTGACGCTGCCCACCGGAAAACGCATGAGGATAACGGCCTGCCATCTCCGGGTCGAGCCCCACTAGGCGGAAGAGTTCGTGCACCTTCCTCACCAGATCCGGTTTGGCAGGCGGTGTGCCGGGGCGCTGCAGTAACGGCTCGGCTACGATATCGAATGCGGTCATGCGCGGGTTCAATGAGGAGAAAGGATCCTGAAACACCATCCGCATCGATTGCCATACGTTGCGCCATTCCGCGGCGGAAAGATTGGTGATGTCCGCGTCTCGCCCATCGATCGCGAACATCACGCGGCCGCGCGTCGCCTTGTGGAGGCCAACAATGGTCTGTCCCAGGGTGGTCTTTCCGGAGCCGGATTCGCCGACAAGCGCCAAGGTTTCGCCCTGCCGCAGCTCAAGAGAGATATCCTGCACAGCCTTGATTTCGCGTACCCGCTGTCCGAACAGACCTTCCCGCTTCTCGAATGTCTTGCTGACGTTCCGCAGGTCCAGAACCCTATCACCGAATTGCCGTGAATTTCTCTTTGTGACCGTATCCGGCTGATTCGATTGCAGCGACAGGTCGAACATGGACGCGGCGTTTCCGAAGGCATGGCAACGAACATGTACTCCGTCGGCATGCACAAGCTCAGGCCTTTGCACATCACAAAGACCGGGCTGGGCAAACGCGCAGCGTGGCGCAAAGGCACACCCTGCCGGACGTTCTGCCAAGGAGGGTACTGTTCCCGGGATCGTCGCCTGGCGGAATTGGGCGCGCCCTGGCAGGGACGCCATAAGCGCCTGGGTATAGGGGTGCCTGGGCGTTGTCAGTACGTCCGCCCTTGTACCGTGCTCCACGACTTCGCCCAGGTACATCACTACCACCTCATCAGCCATGCGGGACACAACCCCTAGATCATGTGTGATGAACAGGATCGACATCCCCTGGCTTTGTTGCAGTTCCTGCAGGAGGTCGAGGATCACAGCCTGGGTCGTGACATCAAGCGCGGTCGTCGGTTCGTCGGCGATCAGTAGCGATGGGTGGGGACCCAGAGCCATTGCGATCATCACGCGCTGTTGCTGTCCGCCCGAAAGTTCGAACGTGTACGCATCAAGGCGCTGCGCCGGATTCGGCATGCCGACGGCATGCAGCAGTTCGAGTGCGCGCTCGCGCGCCTGTTTTTTTGTCACGTCCTGGTGCCGACGGATCGCTTCCATAATCTGGTTGCCGACCGTGTAGAAGCTCGACAAGGCGGTGAGGGGTTCCTGGTAGATCAACCCTATGCGTCCGCCTCGAATGCCGTGCAGAGTGGGACTCTTCTCGGACGCTCCGGCCAAGTCTACGCCTTCGAACAGGATTTGTCCGCCGTCGATGGTCGCGTTCGTATCGAGAATGCGTAGAATGCTGCGCGCTGTCAAAGACTTGCCACAACCCGACTCTCCGACGATTGCGACCGTTTTTGCATGTGGCAAATCGAATCCGACATCCCGAAGCGCAACGCTTCGGCGACGCCCATCCCGGAATGAGACCGTCAGCCCCTGCAGCGAAAGGAGTGCGTCAGTTTGCATAGGGGTCTGCCGCATCTCGAAGCCCGTCGCCAAGGAAATTGAGCGACAAGACGGCCACGACGACCGCCGCACCCGGCAGGAACAGCCATGGGTCGGTGGCAATTGATCTCAGGGTTTGCGCTTCCTGCAGCAGCACACCCCAACTAACGACCGGCGGCCGAAGTCCAATTCCCAGAAAACTGAGCGACGTTTCCGCTATGATCATCCCCGGAATGGCCAGCGTGACCACGGCTATGATGTGCGACAGGAAGTTAGGCACCATATGACGCCGGATGATCCGTACCGGCCGGTTGCCGTCGAGGAGTGCCGCCTTGATGAAGTTCTCGTCCTTCAGCGACATGAACCGCCCGCGCACGACCCGTGCAAGTCCGGTCCAGCCGATGATCGACAGGATCGCCGTGATAAAGAAGTACGTCCTGATCGGCGGCGTCGTTGGCGGAATGGCAGCGGCAAGCCCGATCCAGAGCGGGATGGATGGCAGGGATTGAAGGAACTCGATCAATCGCTGGATGGCCAGATCGACAATGCCGCCGAAATAGCCCGAGATGCCACCGATCGCAATGCCGAGAACGAGACTGATTCCGACGCCAACCAATCCAATCGTCATTGAGACACGCGTCGCGTAGATCGTGCGGCTCAACACGTCCCGCCCCAACCGGTCCGCCCCGAGGAAATATACCCGTTCGCCGGGGTCCTTCGGGCCGATGAAATGAAGATTCGCCGAGATGAGGCCCCAGAACTTGTAGCTGTCGCCGCGCACAAGGAATCCGAGCTCGATCACCCTGTCAGGGTCTTCCTCGAAGACTCGCTGGCCCGTGTTGTAATCCGTCGTGGAACGCAGGCTGTAGACATGCGGCTGAAACCGTCGGCCGTCCGGGCCATCGAGGATCCAGTGCATGCTCTGCGGCGGTGCATAAACGTCCTTGGCCAGGTACGTGTCCGGAGCATGCGGTGCGAGGAATTCCACGAAAGCAGCTACCAGATAAATCAGAAGCGTCATGACGCCTCCGAAGATTCCGAGGCGGTGGCGCAGGAATCGGCGCATCACGAGCTGAGAGTGACTCAGATGTGCAACGTATGTCATCACATCATCTCCCGGCTCGCCGCCTGGCGCCGGATCTTCGGATCAAGCAGCATCAGGAGGAGGTCCGAAAAAAGCGTTCCAAGTACCGCCAGAAAGCTCAGGAACATGATCAGCGTCGAGGCCAGGTAGAGGTCTTCTTCCTTCAATGCTTCAAGCAGCAGGGGGCCCGTTGTCTGAAGGCCCAGCACCACGGCGACAATGGTCTCGCCGGAGACGATCTTGACGAACAGATCGTTCAGTTCCGACACGAACGGGTTCAGCGAATGGCGCACTGGATACTTGAGCAACAGGTAAGTCTCGCCCAGGCCCTTGGCGCGGGCAGTCAGTACATACGGGCGATGCAGCTCGTCGAGAAGGTTGGCGCGGATCTTGCGGATGATTTCAGCGGTTCCTGCAGTGCCCAGCACGATCACCGGGATCCAAAGATGCGAAAGCAGATCCGCGAATCTTGCAAAAGTCCATGGCGCATTCACATATTCCGGTGAGAACAGGCCGCCAACGCTCTGTCCGAAATAGCGGAACGATATGTAAAGCAGAACCAGGGCCAGCAGAAAGTTCGGGATGGCCAGACCGATGAAGCCCAGGAAAGTGAAGACATAGTCACCCAGCGAGTATTTTCGAACCGCCGCATAGATTCCGACCGGGATTGCCACGATCCAAACAAAGAGCAGCGTAACGACCGACAGAAACGCTGTCAGGCCGAGCCGTTGGCCGATCAGTTCAGAGACGGGCAGGTCCCAGCCGAACGAGTAGCCGAAGTCCCCGCGAAACAAGATATTGCGAATCCACACAAAATACTGCTCTACGGCGCTTCGGTCCAATCCGTAGTTGCGTCGCAGGTCTTCGATTTCATGTGGCTCTAAATTCTCGCCATACTGGTTGGCCTCCTGCACCAGCCGATCGACGAAGTCTCCCGGCGGCAGGATAATGATAAAGAATGAAATGACGGAAATTGCAATTACGGTAAGCAGCATCAGGACAAGACGGCGGGCTAGAAAGCGGGCCACGGTCTGTCTCCTCAGCGGCTACGGGGAAAGGGCGCGTTCGCCCTTTCCCAAGTCGTGCCCGCAGCTTACTGGCTCGACGGTTCAATGTAGAAGGTCGAGAAGTTGGCCGGAGCAATGCCCGGGTAGAGCCATCCTTCCAGAAGCGGCTCCGGGACATTGCGCAGACGATTGTTGACGGCGCGGTAGTTGCCCATTGGCAGTGCGATGCCCATCTGCGCGAACTCGTCCGCAGCAATTTGCACCAACTCATCCCACGCCTCCGATTGTGCGTCGCCAAAGAGCGTCGGGATCGCATCCTGAAGTTCCCATGCACGCACGTAGTTGGCCGGCGGCTCCACGCCCTCTGATCCACCGGAATCGTACCACTTTTCCCATGCCTCGGTCCATGTCTTGTCGCGAGGCAACATTTCGCGCGCGGCCAGCATAGGCAGACGACCGGAACCGTTTTCGGCCAACCACAGGAAGACGTCACGATCAGGATCGTTGCGTCGGGCCACCGAAACCGCATCAGAGACGAAGTTGAGAACGACGTCTACGCCAACCGATTCCCAGTAACCCTCGATCAGTTCCATCATGTCGCCCCAGTCAGACTTGAACTCGTTATTGACGTCAACGACCACGGTGAACCGGTCACCATTGTCCGGACGCAGGCGAAATCCGTCGCCGTCTTTGTCCGGCAATACCTTGTCCAGGAACGAGCCGGCCAGATCAGCATCGTATTCCGTATACTGGGTTGCCAGTTGTTCGTTGTAGAGTGGAGATTCCGGGCGCGGCGCTATCTGGTGGGGTATGCCTTGACCCAGAAAGATCACGTCGATCAGTTCCTGGCGATTGATCGCGTGCGACAGACCGATGCGGAAGTTCTTGTCGGAATAGATCGCTTCCTTCACCGGATCCGCCGGATAATGCAGCGGGAAACGCAAGTCCGCTACATTCATGTCCGCGGAATTCGCCGTCACGAAGCGGTAGTTGCCCTGTTCCATGTTCTGGAACATCACACCCCTGTTCGCCGGTGTAGAGATATTCACGCGCGAAATGTCGACTTCGCCGGAGAGTGTCTTTGCCAGTTGAACTTCGGGGTCCGACACCAGCACCCAAGCGCGCGAGTCGATATATGGCAACTGATTGCAGGCCGTGTCGACCTTGAAGTAGTAAGGGTTGCGCTGGAACGTGAAGCGCTCCTTGCCCAGGAATGGCTCGGTTGGGACCCAGGCCTGTACAAACGGTCGTTCCGGGTTGTTGTACTCAGACTGTTTGCCGTACGAACCCACGTTTGCGGCCCACCACTGGGTATAGTCTTCGGCGTTGGCGGCCGCCATGAGTTCGGCGACACCTTCAGGATTCAGTGACTTGATCAACTTCCGGTGGTAGTGCTCTGCGAACTGAACGACGCGCACGCCATACGAGGTCGACAGGTTCTCAAGGAACAGACCATTCGGCTTCGACCATTTGAACTCGACGGTGTAGTCGTCAATTTTCGTAACGGTTGCTGGCTCGCCGTCGACAATGAAGAAGCCGCGCGGGCTCGACTGGATATCTGTGTTGGTTTCGACATGCTCCCACCAGAAGACGATGTCGTCGGCAGTGAAGTCTTCGCCGTCTGACCATTTCATGCCTTCACGCAGATGGAAGGTATAGGCGGTCGCATCGTCGGAGACATCCCAGCCCTTTGCAACGTTCGGCAGCACTTCGCCACCGTCAACCGACCACCGCACCAGCGCCTCATAGCCGAAGTGACGAAACTCGGCCAGGCGATTGCCCCCGGTGGAGTCCACCATGGTTCCGCCATAGATGCCGATTTGCTCGGCCGGCTCTACGATCAGGGGTTCGGCCGGCAAGCGTTCGCCAACAGGAGGGAGACCGCCGGCTGCAACGATGTCTGCCAACATTGGCGACTCGTTGTATTCGGAGCAGGTCTGGGCAACTGCGGCGGATGTTAGTCCGAAACTAAAGGCAGCACAGCTTGCTGCCGTAAGGAATAGACACTTTTTCATTATTTGGCCCCCCTCTGGCACGTGGTCTTAGGATTTCAACTTCAGGTGAGTCTACACACGCGTGCAGAACAGGTCAACTCTGGTGATTCGGTGTTGCAGTCGCGTGGCAACTTGATGACGAACGCATGAAAAATGCGCCGCTCAGCTCATCTTTCGCGTCGGCCGATGGTCCCGCGCAAGACCAACTCCGTCACCATTGTTGGTGGATCGAACTTCCGGTTTTGCGGATCTCGTCGCCTCTCGAGAATCCCGGTGACCGCCGCGGCCATGCTGTCGACATCTTGACGGATAGTTGACAGGTTGTAGATCGGCCAGCGTGCCATGAATATGTCGTCAAACCCGGCAATTGATACATCTTCGGGGACGCGGTGTTGCGTTTTGAGTCGAAGATAATCCATGACGGCAAAGGCCATCACGTCATTGGCGCAGAAGATCGCGTCAGGCGGTTTCTTTCCTGCGACAAGGGCAGGGGCCGCCTCAAACGCCTGTTCGTAGGCGAATTCGCCAGTCGCCTCGACGGCAAGATGCATTCCCCTACGAGCGATTTCCAGGGCAAGCGCATCCCGGCGAATTTTCGAAGAGATTGACGACTGTCGTCCGGCCATGAATCCGATCGAGCGATGTCCGGTTTCCCAAAGGTAATTCACCAACTCCGCGACGCCCGTGGCGTCGTTGGCTACAATGCTGTCCACATCAGAACGTGCTCGTTCGAAATTGAGCATGATCGGACGCACGTAAGGCACGGCGTGTCGGGCAACGTCGACCGACACCGAATCCGACATGACAATCAATCCCTCGACAGGGAAAGTCAGATGTTTCTTCAGCGAGGATGCGCCATCATCCATTGGCGACAGACTCAACACCACGGGAAGGCGTCCGGAATCCTGAAGCGACCGGATAAGTGCGGAGTGAAAGCTTGGCCCCCGGATCGCATCGACCTGATTGAGGACGACAACAACGATGTTGGATCTGCCTTTGGCCAAGCTGCTCGCCAAGCTGTCGGGGCTGTAATTCAACTCGGCAGCCGCCTTCAGTACCTTGGCCTTCGTATCAGGTGCGATATAGGCTGTCTGCGAGAACGCGCGTGACACCGCTGAGCGAGATACGCCGGCCAGTTGCGCCACATCTCGTGCGCGGACGCGTTTTCCGGTGAGCGGTCCCAATGACATTGACATTCGCACTACCCTTTGCAAGCCGATCCCAAACCGCCGTGTGCACGGTTGCTGAACCTTGTTCAAGCCGGCTCGTTTTCCAGTCGGGACAGGAAATGGTGAACCGAGAAATCCTCATCTCCGCTCAACAGTCTCCAAAGCCGAGTTCGCTGGATTATGTCGAGATGCGCGCTCCGGGCGTCAGCCCAAGGATGAAAAAATGACAATTTCGCCTGAACGTCATGCTTGCATGTCGCTGGCGAATGCAGCGGCTTTGGTGCACGTGCCTTGGCAGCGTCGTAGTCTGACATGTCCCAATGGCCGGTCTGCGACCCCGTCGGATTCAGACGCATTTTATACATGGCGCGCACGCTGTTGCTCGCGTTGCGCCGTCCAGCATGCCAGAGATTGTGATGCAGGATCAGGACGGTTCCGGCAGGACCGGTCAACTGAACCTGACCTGCCAGGTTCTGATATCGGGCAATGCTGGTCTCCCCGGCCTTGCGCGTGTGGCTTCCGGGAATGACAAGCGTGCCGCCCATCTCTCGTGTCATGTTCTGCGGATAGATCATGATCTGAACGTCGAATGCGGCCTCTCGAGCATCAATCATTGCATCGCAATGCAAGTGTTGAGACACTCCCTGATTAGGTTCGCGGATATGCATTACATGGTGATCGACCTTGCATTTCGGCCCGAGAAGCGAATGGATCGCACCGGCGAGTTCTGGCAGGGAAAAAACGCGGGAAAGGACATCGTTGCCGTCAAATGCGTCGGTAAGCGGAGTACCCCATGGTACAACAGGCAATCGTGCCCGGCCGCTTCTGTCGTCGGTGCAGTCCGCCACGTAGGCGGCTCGAAAGGCGTCGCAAAGATCCCCGGGCAACAGACCTTCCAGCTTGAGAAATCCGTCCCTCACAAATCGGATCATTTCGCCTGTGCCAAGTTGCTTCATCTCGGAGTCTCCACAATTTTCTCCATAATGACTTCGAAGGATTGCCAGCCGGGCTGGTAGTTCAGTTCGCCAGGCTGCGGTTCGAGCGCAGAAAACTGAATTGCGCGCCATCCGTCGCGAAGTGCATCCAATCCCGTAGCATAGGGCGGTTCATCCTCGTCACCGGAAACAGGCGGCGCGACCGTGTCGCCGTCATATCGCGTCCACCCGACAACGGGGGAATCGAGCGCGGAGTTTTGCAGGTACAGGATGAGCAGTTTCTGACGCAACTCGACCTCCTCGACCGTGCAGTTTCTGCAAGCGTGTGCAGAAAAAGTACACCACGAGATTCCGCATTGCAAGAGCAAGCGATCTCGGTTGTGACGTAGATTTCGGACGTGAGCCGATTTTTCGTTCGACAGTACAGGCCGTCCACCCTTCGGACTTGCCGTCGCGGCGAATCACGTTGGGGGCGGCGATGGCGGCATGGTACGGATTCAAGACGGCGGCGGGCTCTGCCAGGTCATCGTGAACGCCATGTCCCCGCATGACGTGCAGATCGGGCCGTCTTTTTGGGGGCGGCGCCATCATGAAGCGCAAGCCGCTCGCGATCCGCAGCATCGGCATCGAGCTCAATCGTCGGGCGATATACGGCTTCCGCTGCAATCAGCGGGTCGAGTTCCACCATGGCAGCGCCCTGCGCTTTCTTGAGACATTCCTGTTCCGAGGTTGCGAACTGGTCTACTGCGATCCGCCCTACCTGCAGTCGTCCTGGCCATACAGGCAGGCGCGACATGTCGTTCCGCGGCTGCCAGTTTCGACATCGTCCCGTCCATGGCTGGGCAGTGGAACCGAGCCTTCTCGAGGTCCGGGTCCGTGAGCCCGACGTGAGTCAGCGGCGAGGTCTTCCTGACCTGGCGACGAGGGAGCCGGTCCTGACGCAGCGCACGCGTGACGTGGTAATGACCGACAACCTGACCCGCCGTCGGCGTCGCCGTTGACGATATCGAACCGCCGGAGCGCGCGAACTGCCTCTGGAATGCCTGCCACGCTCTAGAACAAAAAACACACTTCGGCTCATGCTGAGAGAAAGGCAGAAATTCCTGGGCTTCAGTCCTGTGGCGGTAGACGCGTTTATGCGAATTCGCCATCGTGAACTTTGCAAGAAACGAGCATGCCCGCGTTTTGGGACTCGCTGGCTCGTTGTGCAATATATGAAGCCATGTAGCCGTCAACAAGATTTGGCCTGACCGCATCGCCGCTGCTGACGGCATCGAGAAATGCAGTATCCTGAATGAAATAGGCCTCAGGATAGCGGGCAAACCAGTCGGGTGAGATCGGACCGCGATGCAGGCCGCCGGCATTTTCGTAGAGCACCAATGGCCCGGCGGGATTGGAAACCGTCAGTCGGCCGCCGGCACCAAAAGCTTCGACGCGCTGGTCATAACCGAAACTCGTACGCCAACTGTTCTGGATGACTACCTGCTGTCCGCGCGTTCCACGCATTATCGTGGTCGCAGTGTCGATATGACCCACGCTGGCATAGCGTGGATTGATCAAGGTGCCGCCCAGGCACATGAGTTCGCAAATCTCGTCATCGAGCAACCAGCGCGTCAAATCAAAGTCGTGGATAGCGGTTTCAAACAGCAATCCCGCTGATTTATCGAGCGACTCCACTGTTGGGGCAGTAAAATCTCGGCTGACGATTCGCAATTGTTCAATTTCACCGATATCTTCTGCCAAGATGCGTCGTTTCAGATCCGCCATATGCGGGTCAAAGCGACGGTTGAAACCCAATTGTATTCGATCAGCGAAAGGTCTCAGTGCCGGCATGGCCGCGTCGATGGATGCCATGTCGTTCCCTAAGGGCTTTTCACAGAACACATAGGCTCCATTCGGAACGATCCGAACCAGCTGTTCCACATGTGCTGCCGCCGGCGTGACAACAAAAAATGCATCAAACTTGTCTGAGGACAACGCCTCGGACAGCGGCAGCCATTCGGCCCCGAGTTCGCCAGCCAGTTCCTGGGCGCGCACGGGGTCGACATCGCAAAGGCTGAGGTCGGACAAGTTGGAATGCCTGAGAATGGACTCGCCGTGAAGCCTTCCCATGCCGCCGCATCCCACGAGGCAGACGCTGAGCCCGCGTTTTTCAACCGTGGTCATGATTTGGGTTTCTGTCAAACGGGATGGCGTGGCGTTCTAGTAGTGCGGAAATATGCGAAAACCCGGTTTTCGCCATGGCAAGGGGTGGCGCCTTCACGGGGTCTTGCTCTGCTTCGATCACGAGCCAGCCATCGTAGCCGTGCTCGGCAATTCTCCTGATCAGCGGGCCGTAGTCCAGGTCGCCATCTCCCGGTACCGTGAAGACGCCCTCATGTACCGCCTCGTCAATTGTCTGCCTGTGTGGGTCGAGATTGTCACAGACAGATCTGCGAATATCCTTGAGGTGCACATGGGCTATCCGGTTCCACCATTTTTCCATTACGACCCGGTAGTCGCCTCCTGCCACCGCCACGTGACCGGTGTCGAGAAGAAGCCGAAGCGGATCACCTGCAGCGGACATGAATCGATCAATCTCGTCCACGGTTTCAACCGGCATCATTACATGAGGATGATAGACCAGCCTCAGACCGGAATCATGTACGCGACTTGCGAATTCCGTCACGCGCCGGGCGTAAGTTTGGAGGTCAAGCTTATCCAGGGATGGCGTCTGTGCAAGTGCCGCCGCAGAACCTCCCACCGGACCCGCCGCACACTCTCCGTAGACCATTACTTGGCACCCAAGCGCCACGAGGTGCTTTACCAAAGGCAACGCTTCCGGCCATTCTTCCTCGACAGATCGCTCAGCAAGGAACCCGGAATACCAGGACGTGACTGGCTCAAGTCCGAGACTGGCAAGGGTCGCAATGACAGTTTCAGGCTGTTTCGGAAATTTCCGACCCAGTTCAATGCCGGTGAACCCGGCTTGTGCGGCCTCGGCGATGCAGGTTTCGTAACTGATGTCGTCGCCAAGTTCCAATATCGCTTCGTTGGTCCAACTCAAGGGACTGATACCAAGCCTAATTTTGTCCATGGCGGAACTTCCCCGGGTCGTTGATGTGCTTGTATGTGCTTTGTTCCGTTCAAACATCATTGGTAGGTGGTCGCTGTTGCAGACGCAAGACATCGCCCCAATTCGGGTCGTGCGGAGTTAGCCCGACTCCCGCAACTCGCGGGTCGCGAGGCCTGCAACTCGTCGATATTCATGGAACCGCCCCGGAAGGGACGGCATAAACGGCGCCCGCCGGACATCGGGCGGCATGCCGTCGAGAAGAGATTCGAGGTGCGTTCCGCGCCTGCGGGACGGGGCGCCGGCGATCGGTGGTGGGCAGATGCACATCCACCATCCGGATCGTGCGGAACGCCTCGATTGTGGCGCGCAGGGTCAGCCCGCCGACGCGCCGGCACGAGATGTCCTTCAGGGTCACCAGCAGGCAGCACGCGATGAACGAGACGAAGATGTACGCCTCGATCCGCACTAGCGGGAGGCGGAGCGACCAAATGAGCATTCCCAATGTGATTCTCCCGCGGATCCAGAAACTACCTGGTGCCGGATATCGTGATGTGGAAACGGAACGCAAAGTTTCCCTCGCACCACATCGGGAAATTTGTTCCCCACTTGTTGTTGTGAAGACAAAACCGGACGCCCCGCCGCATCGTGTTGTCGCCGCGATAGAAGGGTAGAAACGGCACCTCGGCAGGCCCGACCAGTGGGCAATCCAACGGTGCGATCTGCAGACGCCGACCGTCTGATGCGGTGCAGCTTATCGATTGGACGGCATGTAGCTGTCTGTTTCCATCATTGACTACGGCCTTGGGGTCCACATCGTAATCAAGCTTGCGAAAGCGCCAACTTTCGGGATCTACCTTCGGCGCAAATGTCACAAACGATGCCTCGGGCATCCGGTTCGCCGGTTTGTCGAAGAAGCAGACCGTGACTTCCAGCGTGTCGCGGTCGACGAACCGATAGCGAAGCTCTGGCGCGGCAGGAGCGCCCAGATCATTCACTGCGGTTCCTGAAAACTGGAATTTTCCGATCGCTTGGCCGTCCCCTTGCATTGCTACGCCCAGCCATTTCGGCTCAAAGATGCCCGAACGGGCGGTGCGCGCATGTTCCAACCCGGGTTTTCCATGATCCTGTACGCTCCAGTGGGCGCGTCGGGTCAAGTAACTGTCCGCATAGTCTTGGTAATCCTGCGCGTCGTAACTCTCATAGGTGAGTGCGGCTAGCTGCCCCGTCGCGCTCGTCAGGTCACAGCCATTGGGAAAGCGCACGCAACTGAGCCCGCCTGTTGTCCTGTCGAAGTCCAGTGCACCATCGTCGAGAGTTAGCGATCCTTGCTTACGAACCGCGGTGGCCGATGGCTGCGGGTACCAGGGAGTGGCAGTACTTGCGGCTTCTTCCCGATCCTGGGGGGACAAGACTGAAACCGCTTCATCGATCAATGCCTCCTGCTCGCGCCAGGAACGCTCGGTCAGGGCAAATCTCGCGTCGAATTGCCTGGCGACCTCGAAGTCGTGTCGGTCCCAAGCCGTTTCGTCGCGAAGAAAGGTCTTGATATCGGCGCCCCAGGTATGCTCGGCAACCATACACAATCGGCGGCCCATTGCTTCGCGCTGAGGGTTCAAACCCTCGCGCGCCCACTTTCCGTAAAGTCGCCTCAGCGCCATATATCTCGACACTTTTGTCGGCGCCGTTCCGACCCCGTGGATCCAACTGTCGGCAATCTCATCGGTAACAACCGGAAACCTCTCGCGTTGTTTCCACAGCAGATCGCCGTACTCGCTGAGCGTCGAGGCCGCAATGTTCGTGCCGGGATTGTCACGAGCCATCAACCGATGGGTTTCGATAACCTGAGCGATGCTCTGTGGTCCCATGTTGTCCGTTGTATGCGCGAAACCTATCCCTTCATCCATTTCGCCGGGAAAATGCGTTGCGCCGTATTCGCCTTGATACATGACGACAATTTCCTCTCCCCCGGCTGCCTGCCATCTGAAGACCGGCGGCACATCCGGGGGGGTGCTCGCGGAATTGACCCCGATGTGAAGAAAGCGGATTCCGCCCGCCGCCATCAATGGCACGATGCCAACCGTGTGGCCAGGGACATCCGTCATCTTTGCCCCCGTCGTTAGGCGACCGAACCGGCGATCCAGATCTCGGCTGAAGCCCAGCCCGGCCTTGAACAATTCGGCCGAAAGCAACTCTGTATGTGTCGTATAGGGCAACGCATGCCAGGCGATGATCCCACTTTCGATCGCGTCCTCAAGTTCCCGTCGGCCCTCTGGTTTCGCCTGTTCAAGGTACTCATGGATCAGCCAGGCGCCCGTAGTCCAAATGAATTTCGGCCTGTCGGGGTCTTCGTGCCAAAAGTGCTTGGCGGTCCGGATCGCCATGGGGATGAAGTGGTCGTGATACTGTTGACGCACTCCAACGGCAAAGTCCGTGAACCCGATATCAAGATGCGTTTTGAAGATCAGGTGAACTTTCCTGCTCGCCATGGTCGGCCACTCCTTTTGACACCAGTTCAGGCACCGGTTCCTCGAACGATCAGTTTGGCTTCGATCCGCTCAAGCAATGATGCTGCCGCAGTGCTTTTCCGCCGGTCCGGAATGAGACGGACCACGGCCCGCACTCGCTCGTCGATTTCAAGTCTGACGGTCGCATGATCATGGCATTTCACCCAGACTGCATGATGTTGTCGAACCCAATCACTTTGATGCCTGCTGGGACCGAAATGCCCAAGTCGTGGCGAAACGAGTCCAATGCGACATATGCGCCGACATCATTGGCCGCAAACAAGGCACCGGCGGGCAAACTCGACCGGAAGTGTGCCCGGACTTCTTGGCGGGCGCGCACATGGATAAGATCGACCCCAGATCGTCGTTGCAGTTTCAAGTCCGAATTGTCGGCACACTCGCAGTATCGGCAAACGAATTTTACGTGTGCCTCCCCATTCATGTCCCACACACTCTACTCCGGACTGGATTCCGTGCGAATCTCGCAAACACACTGCTTGGCATGCGTCATGCCTCGATGGTGGGAGTGGAGTGGTCCGGCACGACCTGCACCGGTAGAGAACTGACCCGGACCGCACTGGCCCGGACCGCACTGGCCCGCGTGCTCTGGCTCAGGGAGAACCGGCTCGGCCGTGTAGACGTTTAGGCACGCCGCGCCCGGCGTCGGCCCGCCTTCCTGCCCTCATTCGGATTTCCCCGACTGGTCCGTCTCGTGTCCGCTGAGTGAACTTGGACTGCCGTCGATCGAGCCGGTGACAAGAGCGGAGGAGCGCCAACGCCGGGAGGCGACTGTCAGGATGCATCATTCGGAGTGTTGACTCCGTCCGCCTGGTAGGCAGGTCCGGTATCGGTTCCGTTTGGGGAGGCACGGGGTGCTGGCGGCATCGGTGTCACCGCAGTCGGAATCCGGTTCGGCAGCGCGACGTTGCCATTGGCTGGCCGGCCGACGTCCGCGCGCCCAAAGACCTCCACGTAACTGCTCGGGCCATTTTTTCGGAATTCTGGGTTGGTCTCAAACCATCTCTTCGGCCTTGCCCATGAGCGCGATCTGTATGGCGGTCATGGGGTTGTAGCCCTTGTAGCCCATGGACTTTAGGTAGCTTGAGATTCGGCAGTAGGCATCGGCGTATTTCGTCGACCGGAAGCATCCGGAGATCTTCTGCTTGACCTTGGCCATTCGAATGTCTCTTTCAGACCGGTTGTTCGTGAACGGCACTTCGGGACGTCGCGCGAACCGAAGGATTTCGTCTTCATGTCGCCT
>JAJDZT010000028.1 GCA_022824525.1 Silicimonas sp.
AGGCCGGGTGTATCGCCAAAGCAGAACGCCGTGTCAGGCTCGATAAGCTGCGCGAAAGCCGTAAAGCCCCGTTTCATCCAGCCATTCATCCAGTCGGTGGCCTCGTTCTGACTATGGCCCATGGCCTTCAGTTTGCCGACCACGCGGAGGTTGTTCACCGGGTGGATGTCCGTGGCGATGACCAGCGCCGCGGCGCGGACCCGTGCCCGTGCCACCGGATCAGGGGGCAGCAAAGCCGGCTCAGGATGGCTTTCCTCCAACCAGTCAAGGATCGCCATCGACTGTGTCAGCACCGTGCCGTCGTCCAGCACCAGCGTCGGCACAGCCTGCCCCGGGTTTAGCGCCGTGTAATCCGGCGCGCACTGATCGCCCGCCACCAGATCGACCGGGACCGTCTCATGGGCGACCCCTTTCAGGTTCAGCGCAATCCGGACCCGGTAGGAGGTCGTCGACCGCCAGTAGCTGTAGAGCTTCATTTCTTGCCCGGGGTGCCGTCGAATTTCTTCTCAAGCGAGGTCCAGCAGTCGATGTAGTCGTCTTGCAGCGGCGCCTCTTTGCCGGCGAATGCGGTCAGGTGCTGCGGGAAGCGGGTTTCGAACATGAAGGACATCGTCTGATCAAGCTTGTCCGGCCCGAGATTGGCATTCGAGGCTTTCTCGAACGCGTCCCGGTCCGGGCCATGGGGCAGCATCATGTTGTGCAAGCTCATACCTCCGGGAACGAAGCCCTGCGGCTTGGCGTCGTACTGGCCGTAGATGTTGCCCATCAGCTCGGACATGATGTTCTTGTGATACCATGGCGGGCGGAAGGTATCTTCCATCACCATCCAGCGTTCGCGGAACAGCACAAAGTCAATATTCGCGGTGCCCGGCACGCCCGAGGGTGCGGTCAGCACAGTGAAGATCGACGGATCCGGGTGGTCGAACAGGATCGCACCGACCGGGCAATAGTTGCGCAGATCGTATTTGTAGGGCGCGTAATTTCCGTGCCAGGCCACCACGTCGAGCGGGCTTTGCCCGATCTTGGTCTCGTGGAATTGACCGGCCCATTTGACGGTCAGTGTAGAGGGGTCCTCGCGGTCCTCAAAGGCAGCAACCGGTGCCTTGAAGTCGCGCGGGTTGGCCATGCAGTTGGCCCCGATTGGCCCACGCCCGGGCAGGTCGAACTTCTGCCCGTAGTTTTCGCAGACAAAGCCGCGGCAGGGGCCTTCCAAAACCTCGACCCGGTAGACAAGACCGCGGGGGAGGATGGCGATCTCTTTCGGTTCGACATCTATGATCCCAAGCTCGGTCGCGAAGCGAAGGCGGCCTTCCTGAGAAACGACGAGCAACTCACTGTCAGCACTGAAGAAATAGACGTCCTTCATGCTTTCAGTGACCAGATAGATATGGCTGGCCATACCCACTTGGGTGTTCACATCCCCGGCCGTGGTCATCGTTCGCATGCCTGTCAGCCAGGTCAACGCCTCGCCCGAGTGCGGCACGGGGTCCCAGCGATATTGGCCAAGGCTGGTCACATCCTCGGGGATATGCGGCGCGCTTTTCCAGTAGGGCAGATCGATGCGCGTGTAGCGGGCCGAATGTTTGACCGAAGGCCGGATGCGATAGCACCAGGTTCGTTCCGGCCGTTCGGCAGTAAACGCCGTACCGGAGAGCTGTTCGCCATAGAGGCCGTAATTGCATTTCTGTGGAGAGTTCATGCCCTTTGGCAGGGCGTCGGGCAGCGCCTCGGTCTCAAAATCATTGCCCCAGCCGGGCATGTAACCGGGCTCGGTCAGGCTCCCATCCGCCTGGATCAGATTGCTTGTCTGTGGCGCGTTCATGATGCGTCTCCCTTGGTTGCGGCGGAAAGCGCCTCGGTCAGCACAGCGCGGTCGCAGATATGGTTGGCAAGGATCAGAACCAGACGGGCATTGAGCGCGACACTCGCCTCGTCGCTCAGCCCTTCATGCGCGCTGAGTAATTCGGCATAAAACCCATCCGGATCGGGAATGTTGGGGTCGGTGTTCAGAGCCATCGCGTCAGTCCTTTCCAATGGCGCGAGCCAAGGCGGCGCGCACCAACTCTGCGTCGTAGGCAGGCCAGCGCGCGGCGACATGCTGATCGGGGCGGATCAGATAGATAGCACCCGGTCTGTCGCCCAGGTAGCGGTCCTTGATGTCCCCGTCTGCAGGCACTGTCAGGCCGCGCAGCGCCGCCCCTTCGACCTCTGTCTGGGAAGGCACATCAGCGCCAATCCCAAGCAGCACAAAATCGCCGCCCAGATGATCAAGAAGGAACCCGTCTTTTAAGGGTGCATCCGGGCACGGCGCGCCAGGCCGCGTGCGGGCCGGGCCATCCGCCAGTGCATCTGGCGTGTTCAAAGGCAAACCATCATAGACGCATGGCACCGACAGCCTCCCGGAATTGACGAGTGGCCGGGCGAAGGCGTGGTGTTCTGCAAGATCCAGTACCGCGTTGCGGAACACATGGCTGATCTTCGACTTTGGTGTGATGAAGTCCGTCGAGCGCGAAGAGTTCAGGATGTTCTCGTCCGCCCCATGGCGACGCTCAACGTCATAGGTGTCGAGCAGGCTTTCAGGTGCTGTGCCATTCAGCACCAGCCCCAGTTTCCAGCCCAGATTATCCACGTCCTGAATGCCCGAGTTGGCCCCGCGCGCGCCAAAGGGCGAGACCTGATGCGCCGCATCGCCAGCGAAGATCACCCGGCCATGCCGGAACTTTTTCATCCGGCGGCACTGGAAGGTGTAGATCGAGCTCCAGACAAGGTCATAGTCCACATCCGGCCCCAGCATCGCATCGAGGCGGCGGCGGATGTTCTCTTCCTTCATCTCTTCGGCGCGGTCGATGTCCCACCCCAACTGGAAATCGATCCGCCAGACCCCGTCAGGCTGTTTGTGCAGAAGCGCCGAGTCGCCCGATTTGAAGTGCGGCTCAAACCAAAACCAGCGCTCGGTTGGAAACTCGGCCTTCATGGTGATGTCGGCGATCAGGAAGTTGTCCTCAAAGACCCGACCCTCAAAATCGAGGCCCATCATCTTGCGCAAGGGGCTCGAGGCCCCGTCGCAGCCAATCAACCAGTCGGCTTCGATTTGATACGGGCCCTCCGGCGTGGTGATGTCGATCAAGACGTGATCTTCTTTCACATCGACCGCATCGATCCGGTTCTCGCCTCGCAATTCAATCGGCGCGCCCTGCGCTTGCGCCTCGCGCACACGTTCGACGAGGAAGCGCTCAAAATAGGGCTGTTGCAGATTGATGAAGGCCGGGTTGCGGTGTCCGTCTTCAGGCAGCAGGTTGAACTCGTAGACCTGCCGGTCGTCGTGGAACACCTTGCCGACGTTCCACAAAATGCCCTTGTCGAGCATCGGCTGACCGCAGCCATAACGATGGGCGATCTCCAGCGTGCGCTTGGCGAAACAGATCGCGCGGGAGCCTTGGCCCACACCTTCGTGGTCATCGAGCAGCACCACGGGAATGCCCTGCAGCCCCAGATCGAGCGCGGTGGCCACCCCGATCGGGCCGCCGCCCATCACCACCACCGGATGGCGCACCGGCGCGCTGGCGTCCTGATCGGCCGAGCGCTCATAGGGATAGAGCTTGAAGGCAAGCTGATAACGGTCGTCGAGTGGCATGGAGATCCTCCCAGAAATGAACCGACCACAGGGCTCAGCCCTGCAATTGCTCCCACATCTCCAGATCGCGCTTGTCGGTCCAGATGCGCGGATGGACGATACCGCGGGCCTCGTCATATGCGCGGGCGACGTTGAACGGCAGGCAATGCTCGTAGATGGCATAGTCCTTGAACTTCGGATCGCAGGCCGCGCGCACCGCGTCCCAAGCGTCCTTCAGCGAGCCGCCCTTGGCCGCAATCGGCTTGACCGCATTATAAGTGCTGTCGACGAAATTGCGGGTGTTGGCGAGTGCCGCATCCACCATCTCGCGCCCGACCAGCGCGTCGCCGCGCCCCGGCGCGATGAACTCGGGATCATAGGCTTTGACGTTGTCGAGGGTTTGGCCCCATTCCTCGTAATGCCCATCACCGCAGTAACACGCAGAGTTGTATTCAACGATATCGCCGGTGAACATCGTCGCGGCATCCGGCACCCAGATCACACTGTCACCTGCGGTATGGGCACGGCCAATCTGCTTGATCACAACCTTCCGCTGGCCCAGATAAACCGTCATCTCGTCCTTGAAGGTCGTCGTCGGCCAGGTCAGGCCGGGGATGCTTTCATGCCCTTCGAACAGACGCGGGAAGCGTTGGAACTCGCTGTCCCAATCCTCTTGCCCCCGCTCAACCACCATCGATCGCGCAGCATCCGACATGATGATCTGATCAGCGTTGAAAGCAGAAGCCCCCAGCACACGCACCGCATGGTAATGGGTCAGCACCACATGAGAAATCGGCTTGTCCGTCACCTCGCGCACGCAGTCGATCACCTTCTGCGCAAGACGCGGCGTCGCCTGCGCCTCGACAATCATCACAGAGTCATCCCCGATGATCACACCAGAATTGGGATCGCCCTCGGCCGTAAACGCATAAAGACCTTCACCCACCTCGGTGAAAGACGTCCTTTTCTCGGTCATGTCCCCTTGGGACGCGAAGGCCTTGGCCATGGTGGTTCCTTTCTCTCGTTCTGTTTTAACCCGCGGCGGCAAAGCCTGCGGCGAGCGCGCTCAGAATGGTGGTGACATCGGCCTCCGTCAGGACCAGTGGCGGTGACAGGATGATGTTGTTGCCAGACACTCGAACCATCGCGCCATTCTCATAGGTCGTGCGGTGGACTGCGCCGATTGTCTTCTTGTCGATCGGGGTCTTGGCGGCCGGATCAGAGACAAGCTCAAGCGCGCACATCAGACCGTGCCCGCCCCGCACATCACCAATGACGGAGTGCTTTTTCTGAAGCGCCAAAAGCCCTTCATGAAGCTGCGTGCCCCGCGCGGCTGCGTTGTCCTTGACCGACAGGCGCTCGGTTTCCTGCAGGCAGGCGATGGCGGCTGCCGCCCCGACGGGGTGCCCGGAATAGGTATAGCCCGAGCCAATGGTGCCCGTACCGCTGGTGTCACCTTCGAAGACCTCCGCGACGGCGTCCGAGATCATGACCGCGCCAAAGGGGAAATACCCGTTGGTGATCGCCTTCGCTGTGCACATCAGATCTGGCTGAACGCCCCAATGGTGCGACCCGCTCCAACTTCCTGACCGGCCAAAGGCGGTGATGACCTCATCGGCAATCAAGAGGATACCATAGCGGTCGCAGATCTCGCGCACACCGGGCATAAAGCTGGAATGCGGTGGGATCACCCCGCCAGCCCCGAGGATCGGCTCCATGATGAAAGCGGCGATGGTGTCAGCGCCCTGGAACTTGATCTCATCTTCCAGCGCCGCAAGGCACAGCTGCGCCAGCCGCTCCGGGTCGGCCTCATTGAAGGGGTTGCGATAGGTATAGGGTGCGGGAATGTGGTAGCAGCCCGCCATGAGCGGCTCATACTGGGTGCGGAAATTGGCGTTGCCGTTTACCGACGCGCCGAGCGTGTGGGTGCCGTGATAGCCCTTCTTGAGGCTAAGGAACTTCACCCTACCGGCCTCGCCCCGCACCTTGTGATACTGACGCGCCAGCCGCAGCGCGACCTCGACCGAGTCAGACCCGCCCGAGGTAAAGAAAGCGCGGCTTAGCCCATCGGGTGCGAAGAACTCTTGCAGCATCCAGCTCAGCTCGATCACCGCATCGTTCGAGGTGCCGCGAAAGATCGAGTAATAGGGCAGCTTGCTCAACTGCGCCGAGATCGCCTGTTTGACCGGATCACAGGAGTAGCCGAGGTTCACGTTCCAGAGCCCGCCCACGGCATCCACCGTCCGGTGTCCGTCCACGTCGATGATCTCGACCCCTTCGCCCTCGGTGATAATATCGGGCGGATTGGCCAGACTGTCGGCAGGATGCGCCATGGGGTGCCACAGGTGGCGGGCGTTGTTTTCCTTGAGGAAATTCATATCCTTCATGGGAGCACCTTTTCGCTTTGAAGCTTCTCAAGCGCCTCGGCATAGCTTTCGCCCGGGCGCGTCACATCAAAATGGACAAAGGGCATGCCGACCGTTTTGGCGCCCTTGAGGTTCTTTTTCTGGTCATCGACAAAGACGCAGTTCGACGCGGGCATCCCAAGGCCGTCAGTGACAAAGTCAAAGGCCCGCGTGTCGGGTTTCAGGATGCCGGTATAGGTCGCGTCCACGATCAGGTCGAAATGGGTCAGAAACGGAAGTTTGTCGCGGAAATCTTCGCCGTAGAACAGGTCAAGCTCATTGGACAGGATCGCAAGGCGGTGGCCCTCTGCCTTGGCCTGCGCGATGGCAGCCAGTGCCTCGGGCCGGATCACGGCAGCAGGGTCCGCCCCGCGCACGCGCGCGATGAATTGCGGAAATTCCGTCCATGTCTCGCCCACAAGCGCCCCGGTCTCGGACATGCGCAAGGTCCAGTAATCACGTTCGGTCATCTCACCGGCTTGCATCGCCCGCCAAGCCGCATCGGTTTCGGGATCAAACGGCCCGCGCCATGTGAGCGTGCCCGGTGCAAGGCCAAGGGCCTCCTCGGACAGCGCATGGGTCTCGAACAAGGTTTTCGAGATCACGCCGCCGAAATCCAGAACAAGGGCCTTGGTCATAGCTTGATCCAAGCGGTTTTTAGGTCAAAGAACTTGTCGAAGGCATGCAGCGACTTGTCGTGCCCATTGCCCGATTGCTTGACGCCGCCCAAGGGCACGGTGACATCGGCACCGCCATAGGTGTTCACATGGACCACACCCGCTTTGATCGCTCGCACCATCCGATGCGCGCGACTCAGGTCCGCCGTCCAGACTGCTGCAGCGAGGCCGAAGTCTGTGTCATTGGCAATACGCACGGCCTCTTCCTCGGTGTCGAAGGGGATCACCGCCAGAACAGGGCCGAATACCTCGTGCTGGGCAACGGCATCGCCGGGCTCAACCCCGGCCACGATCGTTGGCGCCATGTAGAAGCCGCCGGTCTCCTCAAGGATACGCGCACCGCCCGTCACGATCTGCCGACCGGCCGCGCGGGCCTCTGCGACGAAGCGCAGGTTCTGTTCCAACTGACGCTCAGAATTGATTGCCCCCGCCGAAGTTTCGGGATCCAGTGGATCGCCGACCTTCATCGCCTCGGCATGCGCTTTCAGCTTTTCGACGAAGGCCTCGTGGATTCTGCGCTCGACCAAAAGGCGCGAGCCCGCCACGCAGACCTGCCCCGAATTGCGGAAGATGCCCTGGGCCGACACCTTGGCCGCCTCATCAAGATCGGGCGCATTGGCAAAGACGACATTGGGGGACTTGCCGCCTAGTTCGAGATAGACACGTTTGAAATTCGACCGCGCGGAGGCCTCCAGCAGCCGCCGTCCCGTCCCACCGGAGCCGGTGAAGACCAGCACATCCACATCCATGCTTTCGGCGATGACCGCGCCGACCACAGCCCCCTCACCGGTAACGACATTCAAAACGCCCGCAGGCAGCCCTGCCTCAAGCGCCAGTTCGGCAATCTTGAGAAGCGTCAGGGACGCGGTCTCGGCAGGTTTCAGAACCACACTGCACCCCGCGGCAAGCGCGGGCCCCAGCTTCCATGCGCCGATCATCAGCGGGAAATTCCAAGGCACAATGGCCCCGACCACACCCACTGGTTCTTTGTGAATCAGACCAAGCGTACCCGGTGCTGTTGGCGCGATCTCGCCATAGATCTTGTCGATGGCCTCGGCGAAATAGCGAATGGTTCCGGCGGCGGACATCGGCTCTGCCTTCAGCGCCATAGATATTTCCGTACCGTTGTTGCGCACCCCTAGAACGGCGAGCCCTGCCGCATTCGCCTCGATCAGATCGGCCCACTTCAACAGGACCTTCTTGCGCGCCCCCGGCGCCAGACCCGCCCAACGACCATCATCAAAGGCGCGGCGGGCAGCGGAGATCGCAACCTCTGCATCGTCCTGCGTGCCGCGCGGCATCGTTGTGAGCACCGCGCCATCCAATGGTGAAATGATATCCATCACCGCGCCATTACTTGCCGCGCGCGCTTCTCCATCGATCAGTTGAGATGCGGGAGGCACAGGTGCCGAGGACAAGTTCTGAAGCAACGCTCTATCTAACATCGGTTCATTTATCTCACCACTGTTTCATATAACGTTCCAGACTGCAGCGCTGTTGTCAATCTCGAACTGGTGCAACACATCCCCTCCCAGAAGTCGGAGAGCTGACGCTTGGGGCTAAAACATACAAAGCAGGTTGAAGAATGTGGGCTTAGCTGCCGGTCATCAAAGGCGCGATCAAGTCGGCATAGGACCGGGGCCGCTGACCGCCCAGCCCGTCCGTAATCGCCGAGCCAGCCCGCAGCACTGCGCCAATGGTCAAATCTCGCTGCACTTCAGTCATCCTATGGGAGGGCGTGGAGACCGAAACAGCACCACAGGCCATGCCGGTCCGGTCAAATACCGGCGCAGCGATGCCATGCACGTCCTCTTCATTTGTCTGGTCCGATTCTGAGAAGCCCTTTTCCCGCGTTACATCCACCCGTGCGCCCAACTCCGATGCTTCGGTGACCGTGAACCGCGTCTTGGCCTCCAGCGAAGTGGACAGAACGCGCTGGAGCAGCGCGTCGCCGCCGAAGGCCAGGACCGCAAGACCCGACGCGGTACTGTGATACGGCAAGACCTCTCCCGCGATCAGCGAGACCCGACTGCCCTTCTTGCTTTCACATGTGGCAATGTTGGCCAGCGCACGACCCGAGATGAGCGAGGCATGCGCCGTCTCGCCAGTCTCCGCAGATAGGGTATCCAGAATTGGCTGCACGATAGAGCTAATAGGAAAGGCGGTCTCTCGCACGCGGGCCAAACGCAAGACTCCTGCCCCCAGACGATAGAGCCGAGAATCAGCCTGCTGTTCGACCAGCCCCGTTTCCGCCATTGCCCCCAGCATCCGATGAACGGCTGCCTTGTCCACACCGGACCTGCGCGCAAGCTCGGACAGGCCCAATTCCGGCTCATCCTCGGAAAAATGCTCCAGCAGCATCAGGGCTTTCACGACAGTGGAAGACATGTGTTCTCCTTTAGACTGCGGCGGCGCACCCGCCTCGATACTGGATCGTTGACAGAAAACAGTCCATTACGTTAATATCACCAGTGTTGATAATATAACACCGATAGGGAAGTCGTCAATGACCAAAACGAAAGCCATCCTCGCCGGCGCACTGCTTGCAGCGGTTGCAGCGCCAGCCTTCGCCGAGTACCCGGAAAAACCCGTCAGCTTTGTGGTACCCTTCCCTCCGGGCGATCTTGAGGACGTGCTGACGCGCATGATCGCCGAAGACTTTGAGGCCGAATACGGCGTCGCGGCTGCCGTGGTGAACCGTCCGTCTGACGGTGGCCCGTTCCCCGGCGCGGCCTCGGTCGCCAACGCCCCGGCTGATGGCTACACGATCGGTTCCTTCGTGGTGGACGTGCCCGTCGTTGGCCCACATGTCGGCGTTCCGGGCCTTAACCCCGACCCGTTCGAGCCGCTGGGCATTTTCCTGACCTATCCCTTCGTGATCGCCGCCAGCGCTGACAAGCCTTACGCAACCATGGAAGAACTGGCCGCCCAATCCGCCGACAACCCGCAGATTCTCGGCCATTTCGGATCGTTCCTTCTGCCGACCCAAGCCACCTTTGCCGCAGCAAAGGAACTGGGCTTTGAATGGGGTGGCGAAGCCTCTGCCGGCGCTTTGGACTGCAACTCGCTGGCCTCAGGCGACTTTGATGTGATCAACACGACGATCCAGCAACTTCTGCCCTGCCTCGACAGTGTGAACATACTCGCCACCATCACAGAAGCGCCAATTTCGGTCGTGCCGGATGCCCCCTCGCTGGCCTCCATCGCGCCCAGCCTCGACATCTCGCTTTGGAACGGACTCTTTGTCCACAAGGACACGCCTGCCGATGTCCGCGAAAAGATCGTCGCCGTGGCCCAGCAGACAATGGCCTCTGACCGCGCCAGGGAATTGGCCGAGCAGACCGGCGCGATCATCTACTGGCAGGATGCCGACGCTTCCACGGCCCGGATCGCCTCCGACATCGCTGTCTCGGACGCCATAAACGCGATGATCGCTGAGTGATCGACGCGCAAAGTATCAGCGCCAAAACCGTTCTCTCGCGTCCAGGATCGGGCGCGGGGAACTCAACATGTAAGGGAGGATCCATCATGAAAACTTTGAACCTTGCAACCGCAGCCCTGCTTGCATCCCTAGGGACAGCAGCTGTCGCAGAATACCCGGACAAACCCGTCAGCTTTGTCATCCCGTTCCCACCCGGGGATCTGGAGGATGTTCTGACACGGATGATCGCAGAAGATTTTCAAAATGAATATGGCGTTGCAGCCGCCGTGGTAAATCGGCCGTCCGATGGCGGTCCGTTCCCGGGCGCAGCTGAAGTCGCAATGGCGCCAGCCGACGGCTATACGATCGGTTCATTCGTCGTTGGCGTCCCGGTTGTCGGCCCCAACGTCGGCATCCCCGCCCTGAACCCTGATCCATTCGATCCGCTGGGCATCTTTCTGACCTATCCGTTCGTCATCGCGACCAGCGCCGATGCGCCCTATAGCTCGCTCGAAGAACTCGCCGAGCACAGTTCTGAAAACCCGCAGCTTCTGGGCCATTTCGGGTCCTTCCTGCTGCCGACTCAGGCCACCTTTGCCGCAGCCAAGAGCCTTGGCTTTGAGTGGGGCGGCGATGCGTCCTCTGGCGCGCTTGATTGTAACTCACTGGCGTCCGGCGACTTTGACGTGATCAACACGACCATCCAGCTTGTGCTGCCCTGCCTTGACCAAGTGACGATCCTTGCGACCATCACCGAGGAACCGATTTCGGTTGTCCCAGACGCGCCGACGCTGGCTTCAATCGTGCCGGATCTGAACATCTCGCTTTGGAACGGACTGTTTGTGCACAAAGACACACCGCAGGATGTGCGGAACAAGATCATCGCTGTGGCCGAACAAACCATGGCGTCAGAGCGAGCGCAGACACTAGTCCCTCGCGTCACCTGATTTGACAGTTTGGATTTTCTCTGAATCACTCTTCGGCAAATCAGGGAGGATTTGTTATGGGCAAGCGTGGTCGTGTTGCGAAGTTTGTGGTTCGGTTGTCAGGCGAAGAGCGTGCTGATT
>JAJDZT010000013.1 GCA_022824525.1 Silicimonas sp.
AGGTAAAATTTTTTCGAAACAGGCCAGCAGATCAAACCTCCAGTCGAGCTACGCTTTCCTTCCGGTTTGATCTGCTGGCCTGTCCCTTCCTGACACAACCGTAACGTGACTCTCCAATGTTCCTCATGGTCTCGTAGGGGGGTCAAATTTGGACGCCGATGGGGGGTCATTATTCAATGCCGATTGACAAAAGTACGTTTCATATGTCGCATTGAACGCCGCATAGTCCCGGTCAAACTCCGTAAGAAAACAGCGGCATTGCACGACATGGGAAAAATCCAGGTCGAGTTTTCCGAGGATCAGCGAGAGGTTCTCCATGACCCGACGGGTTTGAGCTTCAATGCCTTCCGGCAAAGGAGCATCAGGCTCGGCAGGATCCGTTGGCATCTGGCCCGTCAGAATGACCCAGCCGTCCGCTTCAACCGCGTGGGAAAACGGAGCGACCGGGCGAGGTCCGTCCGAAAAGAGGTAAAACTCAGGCATCAGTACCACATCTCCTTCACGGTGCACTTGTCACGAGGCTGTTCGGTAAACGTGTTTCGCCCGTCAAAATGACGGATCGGGTAGTGCATGATGGCGTTCGGGTTATCGGAAAGGCGTAAGTTGACAGCACATTGCGTCCTGCCCTTGGGATCCGGTTCAGCCAACCGCCAAGAAACCGTATTGCCGCAGGTCGGGCAGTGATGGAACTCCAGCGCTCCGCCGTCTTTCCGCACGTAGGACTTGGTCGTTCCAGTGACCCGCACATCTTCGTCTTCGACACCATAGATCCAGAGTACACCCGCTTTGGCGCACATCGTGCAGTTACATGCGGTGACGGACTTTGGTTCGCGGTCAAACTGCCAAGCGACGGCACCGCAATGGCATGAACCTGTCAGCATACTGTCGCCTCCTTAGTGCGGAGAATAGCACGGAGGCGATCTGTTAGACACCGAGGTTTGCGGCGCAGGCCTTGAACTTTTCCACTTCCGGCGCAGCGCCCTCTAACGGGATAACGAGGGCAGTCTCTCCCGTCATGGCCAGCGCCACAAAATTCTGTGAGATGCCGTCGAGGACGTTTCCAAAACCGGTGTCTGTCACGCTCAGCGTGTCGTCCGTGAGCGTGTGACGATCCGTGGTGATCGTGCGCGGGCCAAGGCCATCGAACCGGATCGCGAAAACCGGCCCTGGTTGCCACCCGTTCTTGCGGGTCAGTTGAATGGCATAAGGTACCGTTTTTGTGATGTCGTGAGAGACGACGATCTCCGCCTCATCTGTTTCGTGGGCAAGGAGACAAACGGGGCCATCACGAGACGCCTCCCATGCAAAGGAAGGTGTGGCAAAGAGAACAAAAGGGAGAACGCAGCGCATGATCGGGACTTAGGTTGGCAGGCTTTCTTGTCGAATTGAGAGGCCGTGAACTTCGACAAAATCTTTCTGTGCGACCGCACCCGATTTGGCGAAAAGGCCTCTTCAAGCCGCCATGCTTCTTGGTTGAATACTAGAGGCGTTTACGTCGAACGTTTCCGCCTCTCTGACCGGCACGTCCTGCTGTCGATCGTCCACTGGCCTTCTGGGCACTCTCGACCGCGTCATCGACGGCCGATTGGCGGGCCAGCGGGTCGTCCGCAACGGTCAGTTCGACTGTTTCGAGACGCTTGATCTCGTCCCGCAGGCGAGCTGCCTCCTCGAATTCCAGGTTCTCTGCCGCCTTCCGCATTTCGCCTCGCAGTCCGTCTAGGTGCGCTTGCAGGTTTGCGCCGACCATCGGTTTGTCGATCTTCGTCGTGACGCGAGCCTGATCGGTGTCACCCTTGTAAAGGCCCGCAAGAACGTCCTCGACGTTCTTTTTGACGGTTTCGGGTGTGATGTTGTGTTCCTCGTTATACGCAATCTGTTTCGCGCGACGGCGGTCCGTTTCAGCGAGCGCACGCTCCATCGAGCCGGTGATCTTGTCGGCATACATGATAACGCGACCGTCCGCGTTCCGAGCGGCCCGCCCGATCGTTTGGATGAGAGAGGTTTCCGAACGAAGGAACCCTTCCTTGTCGGCGTCCAAGATCGCGACAAGTCCGCATTCCGGGATGTCGAGGCCTTCGCGAAGTAGGTTGATTCCGACCAGAACATCGAACGCTCCGAGACGAAGATCGCGCAGTATCTCGATCCGCTCGAGTGTATCGATGTCGCTGTGCATGTAGCGCACCTTGATCCCCTGTTCGTGGAGGTACTCGGTCAGGTCCTCCGCCATCCGTTTTGTGAGCGTGGTTACGAGTGTTCGGTAACCCTGTGCAGAGACTTTCCGGATTTCGTCCATGACGTCGTCCACCTGGGTGGCAACAGGGCGAATTTCGACGACCGGGTCTAATAGCCCGGTCGGGCGGATGACTTGCTCCGTGAACACGCCTCCTGTCTGCTCCAGTTCCCACGCCTGCGGTGTCGCCGATACGAAGACCGATTGCGGGCGCATGGCATCCCATTCTTCGAATTTGAGCGGTCGGTTGTCCGTACAGCTCGGTAGGCGGAACCCATGTTCCGAAAGCGTGAACTTGCGGCGGTAGTCCCCTCGGTACATGCCACCGATCTGTGGGACGGAGACATGGCTTTCGTCCGCAAAGACGATGGCGTGATCCGGGATGAACTCGAACAAGGTTGGAGGCGGCTCGCCCGGCGCGCGTCCGGTGAGGTATCGGGAGTAGTTCTCGATGCCGTTGCAGGAGCCCGTTGCTTCCATCATTTCAAGGTCGAAATTTGTTCGCTGTTCAAGGCGTTGGGCCTCGAGCAACTTGCCTTCGTCAACAAGCTGAGCGAGCCGGGCCTTGAGTTCCACCTTGATTGCGCGGATTGCCTGTTGAAGCGTCGGCTTGGGTGTCACGTAGTGCGAGTTGGCGTAGACGCGGACACGGTCGAAACTCTCTGTCTTTTTCCCCGTGAGCGGGTCGAATTCGGTGATGGTTTCGAGATCATCGCCAAAGAAATCGAGCCGCCATGCGCGGTCTTCCAAGTGAGCGGGCCAAAGCTCGATCACGTCACCGCGCACTCGGAATGTGCCGCGCTGGAAAGCCTGGTCATTGCGGCGATACTGCTGTGCGATGAGATCCGCGATGACCTTTCGCGGGTCATGCGGTTTGCCGACGTGGAGGTCCTGCGTCATCGCGCCATAGGTTTCGACTGAACCGATACCGTAAATGCAGGAAACCGACGCGACGATAATCACGTCGTCCCGTTCAAGGAGCGCGCGCGTCGCCGAGTGACGCATCCGGTCGATCTGTTCGTTAATCTGTGCTTCTTTTTCGATATACGTATCAGAGCGCGGTACGTAGGCCTCGGGCTGGTAGTAGTCATAATACGACACGAAATACTCGACGGCGTTTTCCGGGAAGAACCCTTTGAACTCCCCGTAAAGCTGTGCCGCGAGTGTCTTGTTGGGCGCGAGAATGATGGCGGGGCGCTGGGTTTCCTCGATCACCTTTGCCATCGTATAGGTCTTGCCGGTACCGGTGGCGCCCAGCAGCACCTGGTTTTGCTCGCCGTCCCGGACGCCTTGGGAAAGTTCTGCAATGGCAGTGGGTTGGTCACCCGCGGGTTGAAACTCTGTGTGCATGACGAAGGCGTGGCCGCCTTCGAGCTTATCGCGCTCGCGGACGTCAGGCGCAGGTGAGTTCAAAATAGGTTCAGTGACGGACATTGGGGGCGATTCCTTGGAGCTACCCAAGAGTTGGCCCTGCAACGGTGTGGGTTCAAGGGCGAAACACCTTGTGAACGCATGCTCCTGACAGGTTGAGATTGCTCAAAAGGTTAATTTGCGGTTAACGGCTGTAACAACCTAAAGGAGAAAAACTTCTTGCCCCGATTCGTTAACCGTGAGAGGGTTAACTCCTAAGCAGCAGAACGGGTGCCGACCGGGCATCGCGACCCACCCACCCCTCGCTCCACGTTGCCCGGTCGGCCTCTTCACCAACTCCCTCCAATCCACTTGATCCCGAGCCGTGTTTGCCGATATTTGACGTGATCGAAAGAGGTTGCCCAATGACTGCGCGTATCTATCGCCCCGCAAAATCTGCCATGTCGTCCGGCACGGCAAAGACCCGTGACTGGGTTCTGGAGTTTCCCAACGAAACGGGGCGGGACGTTGATCCGCTTATGGGGTGGACGTCTTCTTCCGATACGCAAGCTCAGGTGAAACTGCGCTTCCCGACAAAGGAAGCGGCAGTCGAGTATGCGAAAGAGAAGGGTATCGACGCCGTGGTCACGGAACCGAAGACGCGCAAGCCCAATATCCGGGCTCGTGGCTATGGTGAGAATTTCGCGACCGATCGGCGGGGCGCCTGGACCCATTGATCGACATTCGACGCGTTGAGCCGACGGAGCCGCTGCTGGCCCCGCTTATCGCGCGCCATCTTGAATTGATGTATGCGTCGTCACCCGCGTGTAGCGTTCACGCGATGGATGCGGCGTCGATGATGGAAGCAGGTGTGCGTTTCGTTGCCGCCTTCGAGAATGGTGAAGCTGTTGCGATGGGTGCCCTGAAACGTCTGTCCGGTGCCCACGGAGAGCTGAAATCGATGCATGTTCTTTCCGATCATAGGGGGAGCGGTTATGCGGATGCGATCCTCGAACGCCTGTTCGAAGAGGCGTTGGCGGCAGGTCTGTCGCGGGTAAGTCTGGAGACGGGAAGCCAGGACGCTTTCATTCCGGCGCGCGCTTTTTATACCCGTCACGGTTTCGCGGTTTGCCCGCCTTTCGAGGGATATGAAGAGGATCCAAACTCAATCTTCATGACCCGGTCTTTGATTTAGAACATCGGTGGGCGCTTAAGACAAAGTCCACTCGTGCATAAGCTCCGCACGGAACCTTGCCACGAACTCGGTCTTCTGTTCTGACGTCTGACGCTCTGGCCAGCCGCTTGGCTCGGTTGTCATCGGCGGCAGATCAAGCCCGTGTCTGACGCGTTGAATGATGAATTCCGGGTATTCACAAAGCGATTCATATTCGACGTTCAGTACCTGATAAGGCAAAAGCGCGAGGACGAGATCGAGTGCGCTTTCAGCTGTCTGAATGGCTTTCAGATATTGCCTGATGGCACGCGCATCATACTCCAGCGCGACGCCGCTGTCTGTCTGTCGGGATGTCCACTGCTGTGTTTCGCTGGCCATCCAGAACGAGACGGCCTGAGCGATGCGATCCCTGCGCCGGATGCGAATGACCCGAGTTTCGGTAAAGGCCTGATCGATGCCGGCCATCCGAACAAGGCGGAGTTGCTGCGCCGATGCCTTGAGCCCGAAGCTGGCATCGGGTTTGCTGCCGAGGTTTGCGACATGCGCGATGTATGCGCTGAGGTCCGGCAAATTTTCTTCAGTCACACGCCGCCTGACTGTCTGGTGATTGAGGTCTTCCCGAAACCCGTAGAGATCGCCGGCGCTTGCCAAGAGCTGCCCAAGATGCGTCGATCCACTTCGATTGCTGAACGCAAGAAGAACCAACGGCCGGTTCAGTTGGAGTTCGCTTGAAACGCTTAACGGATCAAAAATCTGGCGAAGCTCCGCAATGTGAAGACTGTCACCCGCAAGTGCGGCCTCGCCAGGAAGCCGGTTGGATCGGAACCGTTGTTTGATGTCGATAAAGGCCATCTGCGTCCCACGTCTTGTCGCGGAAGCGATACGCTGATTTTGTTAATCTTGTCTTTCCGGCCCAGGAGGAGAGGCGCAAAACAAGGATGAGCGACATGGTTTTGTCGTCTGATATCGAACAGGCGCTCGTTCAGATCGTGCGCGGCGCAGCCCGAAGCGAGATAATGCCGCGGTTTCGGCGACTGACCGAAGACGCCGTTTCGTCGAAGACAGCGCCGGATGATCTGGTGACGGAAGCCGATTTGAATGCCGAAACGGCGATTGCCGCCGGGGTTCGGACCCTCTTGCCGGAGGCTGCAATCATCGGCGAGGAAGCGGTGGAAGCAAATGCATCGTTGCTTGACCAGATCGGGGTGGCGCCGCTCTCAGTCATCGTGGACCCGGTCGATGGAACTTGGAACTTCGCCAAGGGGTTGACGACTTTTGGTGTCATTCTTGCCGTCGCGGTCAGAGGGGAGACGGTGTTCGGACTGCTCTACGATCCGGTCATGGACGACTGGATCGAAACACGACGAGGTGGCGGGACCTGGTACGTGACTGCGGATGGGGTGCGGCGGCAGCTTCTCTTTTCAGGTGACGCGACTGACGAGTTGACTGGCTTTGTCCCGCTTTTCAATTTTCCCACGTCTATCCGGCTTCGGCTTGCGGGCGACATCCCCGGCTTTCGTCGCATCTGGTCGGTCCGCTGCTCATGTCACGAGTACCGGACGATGGCGAGCGGTGACGCGGATTATACCGTGTCCAATGCGTTGAAGCCGTGGGATCATGCAGCCGGCGCGCTGGCCGTGGCCGAGGCGGGTGGTGCCGTTGGGTTGCTCGACGGGCGCCCGTACCGTCCGTCGATAACGTCGGGCGGCTACCTTGTTACCGCGCGATCAGCGGCAATCCTGTCGCGCGTGCGCTCAACGTTTTCCGTTTTTATTGAAGGGGCCGGGTAGAGGCGGACTGTTGCAAAACCGTAACCCGTTGTGTCCGAGCATGCGTCCGTTGCAATTTCTTGGCGTTATGGCGGCGTGCGTCTAGTATGCCAACGATAGCCTATCTAGCAGAGAGGACGACATGGCTGGGAAGTTTGAAGTTTACAAAGACAAGAAGGGCGAGACACGCTTCCGTCTGAAGTCGGGCAACGGACAGATCATTCTGGCGAGCGAAGGCTACAAGCGGAAAGCAAGCTGCATGAACGGCATCGAATCCGTTCGCAAGAACTCGCAGTCCGACGACCGCTTCGAGCGCAAGGAAACGAAATCCAAGAAGTGGATGTTCAACCTGCGTGCGCGCAATGGCCAGGTGATCGGCACATCGGAAACCTACGAGTCCGCGAAGTCGCGCGACAACGGTATCGCATCGGTCGCAAAGAACGCACCGGGTGCGAAGGTGGACGACCAGACCGCCTGAGCGGATCTGAAGAGAAACGTCGAGGAGGGGGCCTTCGCGCTCCCTCTTTTGTTTTTAGGGAGGGTTGGGAAGGCGAGTTTGCGGACAAAGCGGACTTTGCCCAGCAGGCTTGGGGCGCTATCCAGAAGCCATGGAAGAGAAACTCGACTACAACGTAATTTGGTCTCTTCGGGCGCTTGCCCAGGAATCGGAAGCTCAGCGTGAGCTGTACCCAAGTTTCGCGGTTGTAGCCGATGAGTTAGTCTTGGATTTTGATGAGGCGTATTCGAAGTACAAGAAAGCTCATCATACTAAGCACGTCGATCTTGAAGACTTAGATGCACTAATCGCAAGCAAATCGGGGATTTTGCAGTATTGGACGGATGAAGCCTTGGAAAACTCCGAGTTTTGGAACGAGATCAGAGCAAAAGCTCAGAGAGTGCTCCAGGCTCGGAGCCTTGCAACCTCCTCGCCCCATCCAAGCCCTGATACATTTGTTTCCGGTCGCGAGGTCTGGAAGGCAGGGCGAAGCGAAGAAATCCCGGTGGATGATACTCAGAAGTCATTCCTATCAAGGTTATTAAACCGCTTCCGCTAAGGGCTCAAAGCTGACCTTCGCGCACGCTGCAAAAAACCGAAAGCGCCGGCAGGTGGGAACCTCCCGGCGCTTGGTTGTTTCTGAAGTGATCAGTCCTTGTCGCTCACGTAGTCTTCAAGAAGCTTCTCGTTCTTCTCGTTCTTCGCGTCTTCCAGTCGCTGCAGGCGGTCTTCGCGGAGGCGGTCGTCGAAGCGGTACTTCACGAAGTTCACGAGGCTCAGCGTCAGAAGAAGGACGCCCATACCCCAGTAGCCTTTGGCGGAGAGGGGAATGTCCGTGATCCAAATCGACATGGCGAGCAACGTGTAGGCGGCGATGACGCCCAGCAGGTTGAAGTTCACGATCATTGCATTGTCAGGTTTTTGGAATTGCATTGGATTGGTCCTTTTCAAAAGTCAGTTTCAGTTTTGGGATTTCAGCCGTTCCAGAACGGAGGCGGCAGTGCTGCGGGTTGGGTCGCCGAAGCCCGCGTCCTCGAGTTGACCGGCGATGGAGCGTCCATCGAGCCCGCGCTCGATATCCTTCAGGATTTCGGACTGTTCGAACGGATCGTCCTGATCGACGACACGTTTGATAAGAGCCTCTGCTTCATCGGAAGCGGAGGTTTTCGCGAAGGTGCGGTTGAGCCGCGCCTGGCTTTTGTGTTCATGCCGGACTGCGCGTGCCGTGATGGCGCCCTGCTTGAGGTCCACGATCCGACGATGCGCGGCTTCGACGGAGACTTGCAGTCTAGCAACTCGGCTTTCCAGCGAAGCGATGCTGTCTTCCCGAGCCCGCCGCTCGTTCTCCATTTCGGCAATGGCACCGGCCGCGTCTTTTGCGAGGTCCTCTCTATCAGCTTCCAAGGCTTTCTCCGCACGCGCTGTCAGGTCGGCGATGCGCGTGTCGAGCGTCTTGGCCAAACGCACTTCCGAGCGTTTTCGTTGGATCAGGCTTGCGAGCGTCACCTTTGCTGCCGAAAGGTTGGTTTCGGCTTCGCGGATTCGCTGCTCGATCAACTCGACGGCGTAGGTGTCCTTGAGCCGATCCTCGGCCCGGGCACTTGCGCCGTCCATCAGTGTCTTCAACGTCGAGAACATTCTCTACTCCTTGAACGATGTTCATGAAGTAGAGATACCACAAATTGAACGACGTTCAAGAAATATTTTGAACGTCGTTCAAAAAAGTTGGTTTCCAAATGAGAAAACTGGACGGCGTGGTCAGCTCAGCGTGTTGGCAATTGCGGTTTCCAATGCAGTTGTGGATCGACCGATCAGTTTCGACAGTTGTTTGCTGTCATCGAAAAGAACATCTCTCGATGCCTCATCATCGCAATGCGCCAGAAATCCCGCGAGGTCTTCAGGGAGCTCGGCTTTCGTGAGGGCAGCGGCATAATCCGCTTGAGACATGTTGATGTAAGGAACGCTTTCGCCAATCTGCTTGGACAAGGCTGCAGCCAACTCGGTCAAAGTGTAGCTTTCGTCGCCCGCAAGCTCGTAGGTTTTGCCTTGGAGTTCCTTGTTTGTCAGAACGGTTGCCGCTGCCAGGGCGTAGTCCTCACGGGTGGCCGAAGAGACTCTGCCGGCCCCGGCGGCACCGATGAGTGCCTTGTGTTCGATCGCGGCGGGCAGGCCCATGGTGTAGTTCTCGGTATACCCCCCGTTGCGGAGGATGGTGTGCGAGATACCGGACGCTTTGAGCGCCGCTTCTGTCGCAACGTGTTCTGGCGCCAATCCAAGCGTGCTGGTGTCAGCATGAAGGACGCTTGTGTAGACGATGTGACCGACCTCGGCAGATTTGGCAGCGTCTATGACGGCTTCATGCTGAGGGACCCTTCGGCCGATATCACTGCCGGATATCAGCAGCAATGTATCGACACCCGCCAGAGCTGGCGCGAGGCTGTCGGGTTCATCGTAGTCAAACCGCCGAAGCTCGGCTCCGAGGTCCGCGCCCTTTTCCGGGCTTCTGGTCAAGGCGATGACTTCCTTGGATGATGGGAAATTGGCGAGTTCTTTTATGACGAGGCGACCGAGTTGGCCGGTCGCGCCTGTTACAGCAAGTGTCATTTTTCATGTCTCCTATCGTTGTGGAGAACACTTATTTTTTGCACTTGTAAAAAGTAAGTACATACATAAATGTTAGTATAAGATTTTCATGGAGCCAGCATGCCAAAGTTGAGTGAAGCGGTCCGTTCGGGGAAACTGGAGGGAAACCTTCTGGCGCGGGAATGCCCCTCTCGGACAATCCTGAAGCACGTCACAAGCCGGTGGGCAGTTCTGACATTGATCGCGTTGCAGGACCGGACAATCCGGTTCGCGGCGCTGCGGCGCATGATTGGTGGCGTCAGCGATCGAATGCTGACCCAGACGCTTCAAACGCTGGAAGCGGATGGGTTTGTTCATCGGAAAGCCTATGAAGTTGTGCCGCCGCATGTTGAATACAGCCTGACGCCTTTAGGCACTGAAGTCGCGACCCGCGTTCGTATTCTTGCCGATTGGATTGAAGACAACACCCAAGAAATCGTGGCGAACCGCACGAAAGTTACGGCTTGATGGCAGAACGCGCGGCTTAGTTTCCGGACGCGAAGCTTCTGAGCAGATAGTCGATCATGGACTCCATGCGGGGAATCGGGACGCCGGATATCCGACGCTCAAGTCCAAGCAGTACGATGCCATGGACAGAAGAGAAGAGGGCCCGCGTGCGCAATTCAATCTCGTCTTCAGTTGCATTCGGGTCGAGTTCCGAGAGAGGTCCGGCGATGATCGCGAAGAGCTGGCTCAGATCGCGCATGTACCATTCGGGCACTTCGCTGTCGGAGGTCATTTCGACTTCAAAGAGGGCGCGCCAGAGTTTTGGGTTTTCGACCGCAAAAGCAAGGTAGCCTTTCGCCATGAGGATCAACCGTTCCACTGGTGGAGCGTCGGCACGCTCTGCTACCGCGTCAGTCACACGTGCGCCAAGCCGTGCGAAGGTTCGGCCATTCACCGCCAGTTGCAGCCCAGGCATGTCGGTAAAGACATTGTAAATGGCGCCAACCGCGCACCCGGCTTCTTCTGCCAGGGCACGCGCGCGAAGTGATGCACTGCCATGTTCTTGAATTTGCGCTTCGGCGATATCAATAAGCCGCTCACGCAGTTCTGCACGCCGTTTCTCGGTATCGCGGGCCACTGGCTACCTCAATTCTTGAACGCCGTTCAATCAATAGCAAGGCGCATCGTGCTTGCCAAGTCGTGCGTGGTGGGATCATAACACGGCCCAAGCGGTCCCGTAGCTCAACTGGATAGAGCAGCTGACTTCTAATCAGCAGGTTCGGGGTTCGAGTCCTCGCGGGATCGCCAGTTTTCCGGTGCTGATCGGGAACAGTCAAATTGGATGGATTGTCGTCGACAGAGGACGAGAGGGGATGCCGGTATGAAGATGAGCGATGAACGCGTGATTGCGGCAGAGCCAAGTGTGGTTTGGGCCGCCCTTCTGGACCCTGAGGTGCTGAAGGCCTGTGTACCCGGGTGTCAGGAAATGACCGGCTCTCCCGAAGACGGCTTTGAAGCGACCGTCGTGCAAAAGGTCGGGCCTGTGAAAGCGACGTTTAAGGGAGCCGTTACACTGTCCGCTATGGACGAACCGAACAGCCTGACGTTGACCGGGGAAGGGAAAGGCGGTGCCGCTGGCTTCGCCAAAGGGGGCGCGGATGTTTCGTTGGCTGCCGAAGGGGAAGGCACCAAGATTGCTTATGATGTAACCGCCAACGTCGGCGGGAAGCTCGCGCAGCTTGGCAGCCGGATCATCGACAGCTTTGCCAAGAAAATGGCCGATCAATTCTTCGAGCGCTTTCAGGCGGTCGTCGAAGGAACGGACGCCGAAGAAGTCGAAGTAAGCGAAGAGAAGAAAGGCTGGCTTGCGCGCTTGAGGGGGGGCTGAGCCGTCGAACTATTTTGAGCCGACAGCCCTGAGAACGGTGGCAATGTAACTTTCTGTAACCTCGTCGCGGGTGAGGTCGCCGTCTGGGCGGTACCAGACCGTTACCCCGGTCATCATCGCCAACAAGCCGCGTGCCACAACTGATGAGTTGTTGACCACGAAGTCACCCGCTTCAATACCGGCGTCAAGGATGCCTCGAAGCGTTTGTTCATACTGATCGCGCAGTACCACGACCGATGCATGCCCCTCGTCCTCCAAACTGCGCAGTTCCATATAGGCGATGAAAACTGCATCGGAATAATCAATCTGAAAATTCACATGAAAGCGGGCGAAGCTCTCCAACTGGGCCTTTGGGGTTGCCGTGAAGTCTATCGCGACGCGCATCGCATCCAGCATCACATGCATGTGGTTGACCATAAGATCGACCAGCAAGTGCTGCTTTGACTGGAAATGATTGTAGATCGCGCTTTGCCGAATTCCTACGGAACCGGCGATATCCCGCATCGATACACCGTCGTAGCCATGCTTCGCGAATAGCCGCTGCGCGTGCGAGCGCAGTTCTTGTTTGGTGTTGGTTCGCGCGACTTGTGTAACAGGCATCACTTTTCCAAGAACGAGTGTTCACCAAACATAACCCTGTTTGACGAGACAAGAAAAGCCGCGATATGGCGGAAGGTGCGCGTTAAGGATTGTCAGGGATTATGGCGAGGCGCGCGTCCGAAACGCGAGAAACGAGCAGTGAAAGCCTTATTCGTTCACCAGAATTGCCCTGGCCAATTCAAGCATCTTGCTCCGGCCCTTGCCGCTGACGGGCACGAGGTGGTGTTTGTCGGGCAGAAGGACAAACGCACGCCGCCTGGGGTCAAACGGCTGGAGTATGAACCTCATCGTACGGTGACGCCCAAGATACACCCCTATCTCGTTGGCACCGAGGCTGCGGTCCTGAATGGTCAGGCGGTTGCGCGCCTTGGGTTCAAGCTACGCTCTCAAGGCTTCGTTCCCGATGTGATGATCGGAAACCCTGGCTGGGGCGAGACCCTGTTTCTCAAAGATGTCTGGCCCGAGACGCCGCTGATCTCACTTTGCGAATTCTACTATAATGGGCGCGGGTCTGACGTGGGGTTTGATCCCGAGTTTGATACCGGTCCCGATGCCATCCTACGTGCCCGCGCGCGTTCCGCACAGCATTTGCTTGCGGTAGAGGCAGCCGACGTGGCCTACAGTCCGACGGAGTGGCAAAAGACGCAGTTCCCTACGGCTTATCATGAGAAGATCCGCGTTATTCATGACGGAATTGATACCGACATGATCAAGCCGAACGATGCGGCACGCTTCAACTTGCCCGACGGAACAGCCTTAACCGCGCAGGACGAAGTGTTGACCTACGTCTCCCGCAATCTGGAGCCTTATCGCGGTTTCCATGTCTTCATGCGCGCACTTCCCGAGATATTGAAGCGGCGTCCGGACGCGCGTGTTGTGATCGTGGGGGGAGATGGCGTAAGTTACGGTGGGCGACCAAAAGATGGTGGCACCTGGCGAGAGAAACTTTTGACGGAAGTCGGACCACTCCCCGACCGTGTGACATTTACAGGACGTATCCCGTATCAGGACTACCTCTCACTGCTCTCCGTGTCGTCTGTTCATCTCTATCTCACCTATCCGTTCGTTCTGAGCTGGTCGATGTTGGAAGCAATGGCGAGCGGGGCATTCGTCATCGGGTCTGCGACCCCTCCGGTGGAAGAAGTGATTGACGAAGGTCGAAACGGCTGGCTGGTCGATTTCTTCGACACCAACGCAATCGCCGAACGGGTGGCAGACGCGTTGGAACAACGACATCACCTTGAACATTTGCGCGCAGCGGCGCGACAGACTGTCCTGGATCGATACGCGCTCACAGATTGCCTGGCAGCGCAAAAGGCGATGATCGCGGATGCGGTAACCGCCTCTTAACCCAGATCTGACAGAAGCGGGCTCCAGCAGAGCAACGCTTTGGGGCAGACTCGATGAGTAACGACACCATCAATGGAGGTGCCGGGAACGACACCATTTTTGCTGGTATCGGCAATGATTTGGTCAATGGCGGGATCGGGGATGATGTCATTTTCGATGGGGCCGGGAACGACACCGTCAACGGCGAAAACGGGCACGACACATTCTGGCTTGCCAGCGGAGCGAACGATGGTTCCGACAGTCTCGATGGTGGGAACGGCTCTGATACGCTAATCGAAGATCTCACTGCGGAAACCGCCGGTTCTTATTCGGTCACGACTGACTTAACCCTTGGAACGCATTATCTCGATGCTGGCGGAAGCGGAGTCGACACGCTTCAGGGGATCGAAAACTACACGCTCATCGGCGCATTCGACGCGACCGTGACGGGCAATACGCTGGCCAACACACTTGTCACCGGCGATGGCATCGACTCTATTTTCGGGGATTCTGGCAACGACAGCATCACGAGCGCGGGAGGCAACGATACTGTCAGCGGCGGCTGGGGAAGTGATACAATTCGTGGTGGCGGCGGAAACGATGAACTGACCGGCAACGACGACGATGATCAGATTTTTGGCGATGGGGGGTCGGACACACTTGTCGGTGGTGCAGGCGACGATCTTCTTGATGGCGGTGACAGCCCCGACGTTCTCATCGGCAATGCAGGAGCAGATACGTTCGACGGTGGCGAGGGTTCAGACAGCTTCACGGTTGATAATGCGGACACTGTGACGGACACCGGAATCTCCGGGTACGACGTCGCACAGGTCAATGATGCAGCCGGAGTATCGCTGTCCCTTTCAGCTTGGAGCGGAGTCGAACGGGTTAACGGCTTTTCTGGTGCTGACACTTTGGACGCGTCCGGCTCCTCCGCCGCATACGTGCTGTCTGGCGACAATGGCGCTGACGATCTTATTGGAGGCGGCGGCGATGACACTTTGCTTGGCGGTGGGGGAAATGACAGCCTTGCCGGCGGTGATGGCAACGATCAGATGTTGGGCGGATCGGGAGACGACACGTTCAGTGGCGGCGACGGCAACGACGTTTTCTATGTTGGAGAAACGGGTGACGTTGTCACCGACGGCGGGAATGGACAGGACAGGGCCGTTATCAATGACGCAGGTGGTCTTTCGATCAGTGTTGGCAGCTGGGTCAGCGTTGAAAGGATCAATGGCTTCACCGGAAATGACGCGATCGACGCCACCGGGAGCAGTGAGGACTGGACAATCGATGGGCGCGATGGGCTGGACACCCTGACCGGAGGCACCGGTAATGACACTTTCTACGGTGGAACGGGCGCCGACCTTATCGAAGGGGCTGCAGGCGATGATGCCCTGATCGGATCCGCCGGCAATGACACGCTGGCAGGCGGTGCAGGGAACGACTTCTTGCTGGGAGGCGGGGATGCCGACGACTTTGTTTTCGAGGTGGGTTTCGGCAGTGATGTCGTGCGCGACTACTCGGACGGAACGGACATACTGAACTTCGACACGCATGTCGGCATCAACAGTCTCGCCGACTTGGTGCTGACGCAATCCGGCTCAAACACCATCCTGACGCTGGCCGCAGGAGGTGGAGACCAGATTACGCTCGTCGATGTGACGGCCACCGACCTCGACGCGGGAGATTTCGACTTTTTCGCATAGCCGCAAACCAGCGCGGAATCTGCAGAAGGCAGGAGAACACTGAATGGCACTTAACGAGTACGGCTCTCTCCCACGCCGTTTTCCCAAGGCAATGAGCGCGTTCCTGGATAAGACGACCCGACGGGAGGCGCGCTTGATTGCGCCGTTTCTCGACACGAAATTTTATCTTGAAAACAATAGCGACGTGGCGGCCGCAGAAATCGATCCGTGTTACCACTATGCAAAATACGGTTGGCGAGAGGGGCGCGACCCGTCGCCCAGTTTCTCAACGAAAGGATATCTCGCGGCGCATCCCAAAGTCGCCTTGTCCGGAACGAACCCCTTGTTGCATTTCGTTCAGCAAAGCGACGTGTCCGATCTCGGTCACTCGCCGGAGGAAAACGAACAACTCGACGCGGAGGTCGCGCTTGTTGCCGAGAACATCGATGAAAAGTTCTACGCTGCCACATATCCTGATAATCCGAAGTCAGGTCAGAGTTCAGCCGAACACTATTGTCGCGTTGGCTGGCGGGAAGGAAACGATCCGACACCAGGGTTTTCGACCAGCTATTACCTTCTGTCCAACCCCGATGTCCGCGATAGCGGCGTCAACCCGTTCTGGCACTATCTGATCGCAGGGCGCGAGGAAGGACGCTTGCCGGTTCATCCGGGGGGGTGGCGTCATGGTGTTCTTTCCCGCCAGACGTCTTTCGATGCGTACTGCGAGGATTGGAAAAAGCAGGATGATCCACCCGACCATCTGAGCGCGGGTGAGTTGGTCAAACGATTGGTCGATCGACGACGCGCACCCGGATTGATGGTTTCACTCGGGCATGATGACTATCGCGCGACGCCGGGCGGGGTGCAGCTATGCGTGGAAATCGAGGCGCAGAACGCCGAGGCGTACGGCGCCGACTATCTCAACCTGCATCCTTGGCAACCACTGCCGAAACTGGCCGACGCTGACGAGGATTACGCGCTTTCCTTGGTCCTCAACGGTTCAATGATCGGCGTTGCGTCCGTGTCCAACGTGACCACAGCATTGGGACGCCTGAATGTTGCGGCGCAAGCGGCGCACATCGTGATCCACCACCTTGCCGGCCACGCTCCCGAGCGCGTTGCAGAGATCGCCGACGCACTGAATGTCGAGCGAGCGCATCTTTGGCTCCACGATTACTTCACGCTTTGTACAAGTTACGCCCTGCAGAGAAACAACATTACCCCTTGCAACGTTCCGTCCCAATCCTCGAACGCCTGCCATATCTGCCTTTTTGGGGGGGAGAGGCGGGCTCAGAGTGTCCGCATCGAAACCCTGTTCGAGGCGATCGACATTCACGTGATCTCTCCTTCCAAAGTCGCCCTTGATCTTTGGTCGGACAGGACAGCGCTTGCACCTGCAAGCACGACGGTACACCCGCATGTCGAACTGTCCGCCAAGCCGGTTGACGCACCTGATCGCTGTGCTGACGGACCAATCCGGATCGCCTTCATTGGAACACCTGCCGCGCACAAAGGATGGCCAATTTTCGAAGAACTTGCGCGGCGGCTGAAAGCCACTGACGAGTACGAGTTCTGGTTCTTCGGAAGCGATGATCCTGTTTCCGATGGCATTTTGCATTATCCGACCCATGTGCGCGCGTCCGATCCGGCAAGCACACTTGCCGCTGTTGCCGAAAACAGCATTGACCTGGTTCTTCACTGGGCATCGTGGCCGGAGACTTTTTCCTTCTCGACTTATGAGGCCCTGGGTGGAGGTGCCTTTGTGGTTACGAATGCGGGCTCCGGAAATGTGGCTGCGACCGTCCGTCAATTCGACCGCGGCGTTGTGCTTGAGGATGCAAACGCGCTCTATGATTTTGCAAGCACAGGGAACCTAAAAGAACTCGCCAAGCGCGCACGCGACCTCAGGCGTTCCGAACGTTTGACGGTGTGCTTTAGCGGAATGACACACGACATCCTGACAGCAACGCATGTGGAGGAGGTGGCGTGACCGTACATGCGTTCTCAAGTTTTTCCTACAGCTACTTGAATCGTGCACGGGTTCTCGCAGAAGGGCTCAAGCGTCTTCATCCCGACTGGGTTCTCTGGGCCGTGCTGACGGATAAGACGCCGGAAGGGATGGTTCATGATTGGAGCCGAGAAGCATACGACCGCGTCCTGACAGCCGAGGACCTCTTCGGTGAGAGAACCGAGGGCTGGCTGTTCGGCCATGATATCGTCGAGGCCTGTACGGCCGTCAAAGGGGCCGCAGCCTGTCGGATCATGGACGAGCCCGTTTGCGAGAAGCTTTTCTACTTTGATCCGGACATCGCGATCTTTAACCCCTTGGACGAGCTGTCAGGTCTTCTTGATCATCACGACATCCTACTCACCCCGCACCAGATTTCACCTGAGCCAAGCAATGCCCGACAGGCGATACGCGACAATGAGATCACGTCCCTTTCGCACGGCGCCTACAACCTGGGTTTCGTCGCCTTTGCAAACCGCGCAGAAGGGCGCCGTTGCGCGGAGTGGTGGTCTGACCGTCTGCGGGACTGGTGTCATGACCGCCGGGACATCGGGCTCTTTGTCGATCAGAAATGGTGCGATCTGATCCCTTGTTTCTTCGACAGTGTTTTCATCCACCGCGATCCCGGGTGCAATGTTGCCAGTTGGAACTTGAGTCACCGAAGCCTTGCAGTCGACGAAAGGGGCGAAATCCAGGTAAATGGTGTGCCTTTGCGGTTTTACCATTTCACGAAACTTGGTCCGGTCGGAGATACGATGACGCAGCGCTATGCGCGCGGTAACACTGAGGTGTACGAACTTTGGGCTTGGTACAGGCAAGCCGTAGCCGAAGCGACCGACGATCGCGTTCCGGAAGGCTACTGGCACTACAAGACCTTCGACGACGGAACACTTATCCCGCCCGAGGTGCGACGACTTTACCGAGAGAGAAAGGACTTGAGGGCCGCGTTCCCGCGTCCACGCAGCGTCGAAGATGGGTTCTTTGGGTGGCTGGTTGCCGAGACTGATCTGATGCCGGAGGCGGCATGACGGAACGTGATCGCACGCTGACAATTGTCTATCAGTTCGGAAAGGTCGCAAGCACATCGCTTGTGAACACACTAAGCGCCGATCCGACGCTCGATGTGCATCAAAGCCACTTCCTCGGCGAACACGCGTTGCAGCGGATTGTGCCAATCGCGGTCGACAGATCGACCAACGTTTACTTTCACGAACATTTGCGGGGTCAATTACTCTCCAACGTGGACTTGACCTACAGAATGAACCAAGTGCTCGCAGGGGAAGGCGCCGCAAAACTGAAAGTGATTTCGCTGAGCCGCGAACCCCTTGATTGGCTGCGTTCCGGCATTCTGCAAGACATCGTGGGCTATCGGCCAGACCTGATGGATTTTGCGAAGAAGGCGGGCTGCGAAAGTGGTGACGAAGAAGGGCTTCTCCAGTTTGGCTTGATCGAGGCGCTGCGCCGCATCGGGGAAATTATCGACACCAAGGGCGGCATCGTACCTGTTGTGGATGAATTTCACGATGTTGGCGGCAAGGCAATGCTCGCACCGGTCGGTCACGGCGCAGACTTGATCGTACGTCGCCTTTTCTTTCTGGCGCTGAGGCCGCTGACCTGGTTCGAGGAGCACTTTCGGCCCTGTTTCGGGATTTGCCTCGATGATTTTGAGCAAGTCGGCGACATTTGGATCGCACGGCAGCCTCGTGCCGATTTCGCTATCTTGCGCTACGAAGACCTCACAAATGGTTTCGGTCAGGCAATGTCGGCCTTGGGCATAAAAAACCCCGGTACGTTGCTGACGGACAATGTTAGCGCATCCAAGCCGTTCGCCGGCGACGTAAACGCCGCATTTTCGTCTGAAGCAGCGGCACAGTTGCGCGACCGACTGATCACATCAGGCTACGCCCGGTTCTTTGGCTATGGAGAATTGCCTCAACCGCAAGAAACCGCGGCCGAATAGAATAGAGATCAAACGGGCGGTGTGGGCTGGAGCGCTAGCGGCTAGGTCGATTCTCGAACAGTGTTTCGATCTTCGAGATGATCGCTTGCGTGTCTTCCGGCGAGGTTGCAAGCGCATATCCATTCGGCGCCTTCCGCACTGCCTCTCCCTGAGCTCCAAGATCGAACGCCAGCACCGGTAACCCGGTTGCAAGGGCTTCGTGGGTCGCAAAAGAAAACGTCTCCGGACAGATCGACGGAATGAGCCATAGTCCGACGCCGTAGTGTGCAGCCAACTTTGAGATGTCCGCCTGGTCATAGCGCCCGTGCACGACATGCGGAGAGGGTAGGTGAAAACGGCCATCCAACTCACCGATTAAGGCAATGCGTCGATTTGCGCGCCGAGCGACGTTTTCCAGCACCTTTCCACCTTTGGGGAGATTGATGCCGCCGAGAACACCGATTGTTTTGCCGCCCGCGGAAACACGTTTCACCACAGGTCGAATGGCGTGCGGCTCCACGCGCACTTTGCCTCGCGCTGATGGATAAGCGGCCTCAATCAACTGGGCACCAGACTTTGCAAACGCGGTGATTTCATCCGCCGCCTCAATCACGGATCGCCATTTCTCGCGCCACATACGGTGAGAAAGCGTTGGCTGTCCGTCTCGGCGGGCAATTCCGTGGGCGGGATCCGAACTGTCGATATCCGGCACACCCAAATACCGTTCGTCGCTTCCAATCAAGTTCCAGGAGGGGCTTATCGGGAAAAAGTCATGCAATCTGATTTCGAGTTCGTGGCCATGCGCCAATTCCTGTATTGTATCGGGCACGTTTGCTGGATCCGCCGAGCCCACAGCGCAAGAGTAGATAACTTTGCGTCGGTCAAGTGGCCCAAGGAGATGGTGGAGCAACCGAAGCTCAGAAACATCACCCTTCACGGCGAAACGTGCACCATGCACCTCAACACGCCACAAAAGCGGGCCGCCTGCGCGAAGGATAACGAAAGGCTCTGTGCAACTGCGAAAATGCGATGCCATCTCTTGCATGAGTGCCGTTTCGGCACCGCCGCCCAACGAATGCGCGATGAAGATTTTGGTCGGTGCCTTGGAGGTTGTTGCAGCCCAACCAAGTGCAAGCGCAAGGCGTTCGGGTCCAATCGGATCCTCGCTTTCCCAAGCCAGCGCATCATGCGCAAAAGATGGATATTTTTTCGAGATTTTGCGGGTGGCGCTGTCGATCCCCCGCTGGCGCGCATCGTCGCCAAAACTTGCACTCCCCGCGTGGCCAACAAATAGGTTGGTGGCGACCACATTCCGACCGCCTGCCGCCTTTGCGCGCAGACACCAGTCAACTTCTTCCCCGTATCCGCGGCCGAACGCCGGGTCAAAGAAGCCGATCTTGTCAATGAAATGCCTGTTCAGAGCCAAACAGAAACCGATACCCGTCGGAAGCTCGACGTGGCGCGAGACAAGATTTCGCGCAATGCGATCAAGATTATCGACGAGCACGCTGTCAAGCTCGCTTTCGATGCCAGGGCGAGGGATCGACAAGATCTCCGCGGAATTTGACAAGGGACATACGCTCGCGACATTCCGATCTTTCTCAATCGGCGCCAACAGCCGTGGCACCCAGTCGTCAGGCGGCAGCGTGTCGGAGTTCAATAGGATTGCATGATGGTCTGCTGGCAGCTGGGTAAGCCCCGTATTCGCTGCCGCGACGAACCCGAGGTTTTCGGTATGCTCTTGCACCTTCGCGTTCGGCATCCGAGTTTGGAACGCTTTCAGAATTCTCTCTATCCCGGGATCATCTGAACCGTCGTTAATGACCAAGACAGCTTGATCGGGCGCCACTGTCTCGGGCAGCCTGGCGAGCAGACGCGCAACATGATCAACGGCGTTGAACACTGGAATGATGATCGTGGCACTTGGTGTCGTCCGCGGTTCTGCCGCGCAATTGAACAGGCCTTGCGGGACGGGATGTGTGATGTCGCCAGTTGGAGAAAGTCCCAGTTGACGCCGCAATTTGTAGGCAACTTCCTGGTCGCCGGTTCGCAAGAATGTCAGGACGTCTCGGCGCGCGCACCAAACCGCGTGCACCGCGGAGAAGGTCGCCACGAGCGCGGTCCAGGAGGTTTGCTTGGACTTGGATTTGTCTGAAATATTATTTTTTATCAGTCTGTTGAGGGTGCGGTTCGCACGCCTCGGTAGTGTTCTGATTCGGATCGATGCCATTCTCAAACACTAGGTGTCGACCCTTTAACGCCGCCTTTACCAAGACCGTTGAATTACCCAGACAGTAAGAAAATCCTCACAAGAGCTTGCCAGATTGTCGCGTGGTTGGTTGGTCGAAAGGTAACGATATGACGAAATGGGCAACGATCCGAAGTCAAATCGCTGCAGCGTTTCTGCTGCCGCTTATTCTGCCGATGCTGGGTATCCTGTACGTCTTGGTCGTTGCGCTGCAGGGGCGACCGTTTCTCTATTCTTCCGAACGGATGCGAGACGCAGAAACCTCTTTTCGGCTCTACAAGATCAGAACGATGCGGCCGGACGAAAGCGGGCGGGAGACTGTGTTGGGGGGGCCGAACCGCCTCCGCGTGACGCAAGTGGGTCGTTTCCTTCGCAGGACACGGCTGGATGAACTGCCGCAGATCTTCAATGTTCTGAAGGGTGAAATGGCGTTCATCGGGCCACGTCCTCCGTTGCGCGATCACGTCCTTGCCTGCCCACGCCGGTATCGTCAGATATTTGCCGCAACGCGGCCAGGAATAACGGGTCTTTCGACGGTGATGGTTCATGGTCGCGAGGAGCGGTTGTTGTCGCGCTGCCGCTCGGCGGAAGAGGCGGAGAGCGTCTATCGACTCTACTGCCTCCCTTTGAAACTGCGCCTTGATATGCTCTATGCGAAGAAGTGCGGTTTCGCGTTAGACCTTTTGATCCTGTGGCGCACATTTTCTCGTCTGATGCCCAAGCCATTGCCGATGTCCCAACGCAAAGCAGCGCCGTTCGCGAGGACCAAAGAGCAGGTTGGGGAAAAGATGCCTCTGGCGGCTTGAAGTCAGAGCCTTTTGATCGCAGCCGCGATCCAGAGGGAGATCTGACCCTTCAAGGTTTGGCGATAAATGCCGGATTTTTTCAGCGCAATCAGACGTCGGTGAAGGGGTGCGTTCCGAACAGTTTCGAATTGGTCGAGTATGGTCCGTGCTTCAGGGGTCAGCCAATGCCGGGCCTTCGACAGAGCTTCCGATTGCGCCTTGTTCCAAGCGCTGAACTGGCCTTGCAGCAGCCGTCCGGTTCGTCGCAAGCGCGCGTGAAAACTGGTGTTCGCGCCGATCCGATTGCCGCCATGTTGCCGATAGAGCAGGCAAGGTTCATGGTCATAGATCACGCGACCGCCTGCTCCGGATATCAATTGATACGCCCACCAGTCGTGCGAAACGATCCCTTCAGCGTGGCGCGCCGTATCTTGCAACAAGTCGAGTGCTGCGCGGTTCAGGACCATCGTGTTGCCTCCTCCAATGTTCTGCACCAGTGCGTTGCGAAAACCTGGCGACGCGGAAAACAAGGGAGACGGATGCAGGCGACCAAGCGAGGCATCACAAATGATTGTTCGACCGCAGTAGAGGGCAGGGAGATCCTCGGGAACGTCTTTCAAGGCCTTGATCGCGCGGGAGAGCTTGCCAGGCAACCAGACATCATCCTGGTCACAAAACGCCGCGTAGGGAACGGTGGGCCCCGCTATCGTAATCAGGCCAAGAAAGTTGCGCGCAAAACCCTGTCCTGGCCCATTGACCAGCCAAACGCGATGGTCCGAGCTTGGGCGCGCGAATTCGACCACGGCATCGAGCCAGTCTTCAGAACTTCCGTCGTCGGATATGATTACGGACCAATCACGGTGTGTTTGGGCGGCAATGCTTGCAAGCTGCTCGGCCAGATAGGCGCCTCCATTGTAGTGGGCGAGCAGAATGACGACGTGCTCGGGTCCATAAACATCGCGGGATGATCGCAAATCAGCATTGTGGTTAACGAATTCCTTAATGTTCCGGTTCATTTCTGAAGCAAACCACCGCTGTGTCGCGCGAGAAGAAGGAGACCGAAACCAAGAAGCGTGGCGCTAATGGCCAACACGTAGACCTCGGAAACATAGCTTGCTTCGTAGCCCGCATAGAATCCGGAGCGCATGAAGCCGGTCACATGAAACAACGGGTTGAACCAAAGGAAATCCCTGACGTCTGGCGGGACGTCTTCGAACAGGAAAAAGACACCGGAAATGATGAATAGGGGTCGCGTGACGATTGTCCAAAGCCGTTCCCAAGCGGGAAAAGCGAGGAACAGGAAGGCGTTCAAGGTGCCTACGGCGAGTGCAAGGCTCGAAACCATGGCCAGTGCCGCGAAGACAACGGCCATGTCCGGGTCAGCGCGAGTTTCGAATGCCAACAGCATGGTGCCAATCACAAGCGTTCCGACAACAAGGTGTGTGAACATGTTCAGCGCGAACCGCGCGAGAACCACGTCAAACCAGGACACTGCATTGAAGTTGAGCAGGGGGCGCGAAAACCGGATCGCTTGCGCAGTTTTGGCGGAAACATCGTGAAACAGCATGTAGGGCAGATAGGCAGTGGCGTAAAACAGCGGGAAACTGGTGCCGAGCGATGGTGCTTGAAACGCCAACGAAAAGGCGAAGGACAGAAGCGCGATGGCGGCCACAGGTTCAAGTGCCGCCCAGAGGTAACCGCCCGGCGACCTGCCGTATGTCGTTGCCATCTCACGCAAAACCAAAGCTGTTACGGATCGGAACGCAGCCGGTTTCCGGGGCGCAAGTGCCTGGTCTTCAGTGACGAGTTCGATCGGTTCAACCCCGCGATTTTGCCCGTGCGTGATACGGACAAGTTCTTGCCAACACGTGAACGGGGGCCCCATGGCACTGCCTGATGCGAGAGAACCGACGAGCAGGATCACGCCACTTCCAACTGCGCCCAAACGCCCGAGAAGACGCCGTCATTCGTGGATTCTTCTGTCCTTCCTGTTGGTCGTGATTGCACCCGTTTCAGCGGCCGGCTGGTATCTCTACACGATTGCTGCGGACCAATACGCGTCGACTGTCGCCTTTTCCGTCCGCAAGGAAGAAGTCGCCTCACCGATCGAGATGTTCGGTGGTATCGCCGATGTGGCCACCAGCGGCAGTTCCGACAGTGACATCCTCTATGAATTTATCCGAAGCCAGGAGATGGTCGAAGCCCTTGACCGACGGATTGGACTCTCAGGGCTTTTTGCGCGGGCGATGAATGATCCGGTGTTCGCCTACGATCCCAGTGGCACGATCGAGGACCTTCTCGATTATTGGGGGTTCATGGTTCGGGTGACTTACGACAGCGCCACCGAACTGATTGAAGTTCGCGCACTCGCCTTCGCCCCGGAGGATGCGCGCCTCATCACGACCGGCATATTCGAAGAAAGCGTGCGTCTCGTAGAAGAGTTGTCGGCCATTGCCCAGGATGATGCCATTGCGTTTGCGGAAGCCGAGGTTGAACGGGCAATCGAGCGACTCAAGGGCGCGCGGGAAGCCATGACGGGGTTTCGCTCGCGCACCCAGATCGTTGACCCTTCGGCCGATCTGCAAGGCCAGATGGGGCTGCTTTCAACGCTCGAACAGCAGCTTGCGGAGGCGTTGATCAGCGCGGACCTGTTGCGAGAGAGTACACGCACAGATGATCCGCGCATCACGCAGGCCGAGTTGCGTGTCCAGGTGATCGAGGCGCGGATCGCAGACGAACGCAGAAAACTCGGGCGGGATGGGGAAGGGGAGGATTATGCCACTCGCCTGGCCGAGTACGAGCGCCTCGCGGTGGACCGCGAGTTTGCGGAACAGGCCTATACCGCCGCTTTGGCGGCCTACGATCAGGCCTTGGCGGAAGCGCGGCGCAAAAGCCGGTATCTGGCCGCTTACATCAAGCCCACGCTTGCACAAGCTTCCGAGTTTCCGAGGAAAGAGGTTCTGCTCGGACTAGTTGCGTTTTTCCTGACGTCGCTCTGGGCGATTGCCGTGTTGGTTTTCTACAGCGTGCGCGACCGAAGATGATCCGCTTTGTCGATGTCTCGAAGAAGTTCCATACGCAAGGTGTGGAAACGGTCGTTGCGGACAAGATCAACATGACGTTCCCATCGGGTGCCGTGGTCGCACTTCTTGGTCGGAACGGCGCTGGAAAGTCGAGTCTTCTCAAGATGATCTCGGGTACGATGCGGCCGACGCGAGGGCATATCGACGTCGAGGGTACGGTGTCCTGGCCTGTCGGGTTTGCTGGAAGCTTTCACGCGGATTTGACGGGTTTGCAGAACGCGCGCTTTGTGGCTCGCATCTATGGCGTGGATACGGATCAACTGGAAGATTTCGTGCATGAATTCTCCGGATTGGGAGATGCCTTCAATCTGCCGTTCCGAACATATTCTCAGGGGATGCGCGCGCGCTTGGGCTTTGCTCTTTCGATGGGGATTGCCTTTGACACCTATCTTGTCGATGAAGTGACCGCTGTCGGGGACGCCGCATTTCGCGAGACCTGCGAGACGGCATTGGCGACGCGTTTGAATAGCCGAGGGGCCGTGATCGTATCTCATTCGCTCGGTTTTCTGCGTCGTGTTTGCGATGCAGGAGTGGTGATCGAAGCCGGGCGGGCGGCCTGGTTCGATGACATCCACTCCGCGATCGAAGCCCATCAGGCGAGCTTCGCTTCGACCTGATGTCGGGACCGCGTGACGGACCCGGTGCCGCGTGCGCTTTTTTTGGTCGAAACTCAGCCATCCTTTACGGGCGCGCCGCCTTCGAAAAGATGTGGAGCGTCATACCTCGGGGGGTCGGCTTGCATTTCGAGGTGCAAACCAGTGCCGTCGTAAGGATGAGCGCGAGCGAGGTCTTCGTTCACCTCGATGCCTAGGCCGGGGGCGTCAGGCACCGTGACATATCCCTGATCCACCCTGATCGCTTGGTGGATAAGCTGGTCGTGAAAATCCGTTTCGATTGTCTCCGCAATCAGAAGGTTTGGGATAGAGGCTGAGAGGTGAATGTTCGCCGCCCATTCGACCGGACCGGCGTAGAGATGCGGTGCCATTTGCGCGCCAGCGGATTCTGCCAGCATGGAGATCTTGCGGGCCTGCCAGAGTCCCCCGGCTCGCCCCAGTGCGGGTTGCAGGATCGCAGCTCCGTGGGCCAGTGCGGACGCGAACTCCGAAGTCGTCGTAAGCCGCTCGCCGGTGGCAACCGGGATGGACGTTGCTCGCGCGACCTTGCCAAGCCCCTCGATGTCGTCTGGTGGTACGGGCTCTTCGAACCAGAGCGGATCGTAGGCCGCAATTGCAGATGCCATTCGTATCGCGCCGGATGGCGTGAACTGCCCATGCGTGCCAAAGAGAAGATCGGCTCGGGGCCCCACCGCATCGCGTATCGTCGCGCAGAACCGAGCGGAGGTCTCAATGTCGAAGCGTGACGGTTGGTGCCCCCCGCGCATCGTATAGGGACCGGCCGGGTCGAACTTCACGGCGGTGTAGCCGCGGTCTATCAGGCCGAGAGCGGCTTCGGCGGCCATGTCCGCATTGCCCCAGAACTCCGGCAAAGGATGGTGCGGCTGGGGATACAGATAGGAATAGGCACGCACACGCTCATTCATGAGGCCGCCGAGAAGCGCCCATACCGGCCGATCACGGTCTTTGCCGAGAATATCCCAACATGCGATCTCCAAGCCGGAGAATGCACCCATCACGGTCAGGTCGGGGCGCTGGGTGAAACCGCTGGAATAGACCCGGCGGTACATCAGTTCGATGTTCTCCGGGTTTTCGTCCGCCATGTGACGTTCAAAGACGTCCGCGATGACAGCCTTCATGGCGTCCGGTCCGACCGAAGACGCATAGCATTCGCCCCAGCCGACAACACCGGTGTCTGTCGTCACTTTTACAAGTATCCAATACCGCCCCCCCCATCCGGGTGCTGGTGGGGACGTGACAATGACTTCAAGATCGGCGAGTTTCATGGCGCGTGGGTCCAAAGTCGCTGTTTCGTATGTCGGGAAATCCAATCACCATTCGCGTACTCGGTCCAGAGGATGCCTTCGTTCTTGATCGTGTGAAGGAAGGCGTTTTCGATAATCCAATTGACCCTTCGCGCGCATGGTCCTTCCTTGCGACCCGCGTGAACGTTCTGGCCGTGGCGCTCGATGGGGCGGATGTGATCGGGTATGCCTATGGGACCACGATGCTCAGGGTCGATAAACCGACGGCGTTCTACGTCGACGAGATCAGCGTTCACCCGGACTATCGCAAGCAGGGGATCGGTAAGAAGCTCCTTCGCCGGATTGAGGCGGAGGCACGGGATCGAGGGTGCGAAAGCCTGTGGCTGGCGACAGAGGGCGATAATGCAGAGGCGCGCGGTCTTTACGATGCGTTGGAAGGTACCGTGCTTGAGGGCGTTGCTGTCTATGACTGGCCCCTCGACTAGGTGTCGAACACGATGACGTTGCGCCGTGCGCCGCCCGATTTCGTGTCTTCCATCGCATCGTTGATCTGATCCAAAGACCAGCGAGCGGAGATAAGTTCGTCGAGCTTCAAGCGACCTTGCAGATACAGATCGGCAAGCCAGGGAATGTCGCGCGACAGAACGGTATCGCCCATTTTCGTGCCGATCAGGCTTTGGCCGAGGCTGGCAAGGATGTCCGGCGCATAGGTCGACACGTCGCCCGAAGGCGGCATTCCAACCATAACAAGGCGCCCGCCGGGTGAGAGGTAACGCGGTGCCGTATCATAGATCGCTGCTGCGCCAACCGTGACGAAGACGGCGTCGGCGAGCTTGCCGGTCTTTTCTTGCAGCACCTTCCAAGGCTTTGCCTCACTCGCGAGGATCCCATCCGTCGCACCGAAGGCGGCGGCATCTTCCAGTTTGGAGGGAACCATATCGACGGCTGTGATCCTGCGTGCTCCCGCCAGTTTCGCGCCCTGGATCGAGTTCAGACCAACCCCGCCGGCCCCGATGACCACCACGTCTTCACCCGGTTTGACCTTGCCCGCGTTGATGACTGCACCGACGCCCGTGATCACGCCACAGGACAGCAATGATGCCACGTCCAACGGCATGGCGTCCGGGACATGGGCAAGCTGGCTTTGGTCGACAACGACCTTTTCGGCGAAGGCTCCGCAATCCATGGCCTGAAAGATCGGCTTGCCTTCACTTGTGGACAGAGGAGCGCTTTTCTCGGCTTCCATGCAAATCGTTGGGCGGGCATCGACACAGGTAGGGCACGTGCCGCAGGACCGGATCAACGTGACAAGTACCCGGTCCCCAAGCGCATACCCCGCTACACCATCGCCGAGCCCAGTGATCTTTCCGGCCGCTTCGTGTCCATAGATTGCGGGCAAAGCACCGCCCCAAGCCCCGCTGGCATAGGTGATGTCCGAATGGCAGATCGCGCAGGCTTCCAGAGACACCTCGACCTGTCGTTCGCCGGGTGCGGCCAATTCGACTGTCTCGATGCGGAAAGGTTCCCCGAAGGTATGGGCCACGGCGGCTCGTATTCTCGGCATGCGGGGTTCTCCTTACGCTTCGCTTCATCTTTCCTGTGAGCAGGTGCGCAAACTTGCCGGAAAACGACGCGGAAGGGCGCGTTTACGCTGCCTTACGCCGCGTAGGTGCAAGGAACACGAACATGCAAACCAGCATGAGTGCCATCGAAACCAGGAACGGCGCGCCAGGCAGGAAGAAGGGCGCGCTGTCTTCCGTGAAGTACCAGAAGACGCTGGTCATCAGAAGGGGCGACACGATGGTTGCCAAGGCCCCTGCGGATGCAAGAACGCCCTGCAATTCGCCTTGGCTGTCATCTGCTGTTTGCCGCGACATGATCGAAAGAACTGCCGGCGTAACGACAGCGCCGAGTGCAGTGAAGGGTGTAAACAGAAGTGCGGTGGTGCCGTCGGTCACAAAGGCCAGCACAATGAATGCAAATGTATTGAAGATCAGGCCGTAGATCACGGTGCCTCGGTCACCCAGAACGCGCAGGATCACTCGGATCAAACCGCCTTGGACGATGGCCATCGCGACACCAAAAGATGCAAGAGACGCTCCGATCATCGCTTCGCTCCATCCAAAGCGCGCCGTTGTGAAAAATGCCCAGATGGCCGGATACACAAAGAACGCCACTTGGTAGATGAAGAACAGGAGGAGTGGCCGCGTCAGCGCCGGATTGGCCGCCACATGTGCGAAAGCGCCGAATGGGTTGGTGCGGGAGAGCGTCATCGGGCGGCGGGTCTCGTCAGTGACTGTCTCCGGCATGACGAAATATCCGAAGATCATGTTGATCGCGGCCAACGCTGCCGCTGCATAAAATGGCGCGCGGGTGCCGTACTCTCCCAAGAAGCCGCCAATCATCGGCCCAAGCACAAACCCTATGCCAAAAGCCGCGCCTATCAGCCCGAAACGGGCGGCTTTCTCGTCGGGTTTGGAAAGGTCGGCGATTGCGGCATACGCTGTCGATTGCGTCGCAGCTGCCATGCCCGCAATCGTCCTTGCTGCAAAAAGCACCCAGAAAGTCTGCGCCACGGCCATCACAAGGTAATCGAGTGACAGAATGAAAAGTGACAGGAGCAGTACCGGGCGCCGCCCGAACCTGTCAGATACCGCCCCCACCACGGGGCTGAAGAAGAACTGCATGACGGCGAAAATCGTGGTGAGCGCGCCGCCCCAGATCGCGGCTTGGGACAACGGGATGTCCCCGATCTCTCTCAAAAGCGCGGGCATGACGGGCAGGATCAGACCGATCCCCATGGAGTCGATGACAACCGTCGTAAGTATGAACCCAAGCGTCAAACGCATGAAACCCGCTTACGGGGGCAGACGCATATTGGCTAGCAAAAGGTTTGCTAAGCGTTCACATCGTCGCAATCTTCTCGAAGATCGCGGCGAGTCCGTCCGGATCCGAGAAGAAGGGCGAGTGACCTGCCGACATATCGAAGGTGCTGGACCAATCGGCCGAGACAGCGCGCTGATACTCTGGGTAAACAACCCTGTCCTCCCTGCAGCGTATATAGTGCCGAGGCAGATTTGGTTCTGCGAAATCCGTTGGTTCGGTCATTACGCCAATCGGTTGGGGTGTGAGTTGGGCCAGCGCCGCCTCTCGATCTTCCGTGGTGCAATCCGAATAGAAGACCGGCCCTGCTTTTTCGGGTATCGCAGTGCTGACACCTGCTGCTCGGTCCAGCGTCAGAGCCTCGGAAAGCTCCTTGCTGATGGCGTCGGGACGAAACGCCGAGAATGCAAGGCCCGGGCGCGGGATCAGTGCACAAAGATAGACCAGCGCGCGCGGCTTGGTCGCGGCCTCGGCCGCAGCCAGAGTGATCGGGAATCCTCCGAACGAATGTCCGACAAGAATGGTGTCCGGCTCCAGTGCATCGAGAACGGCTTCAGTGTAGTCTGCCAGCGTGACAGTGTTTCGTGGCGTTTTGTCATTTCCGTGCCCGGGAAGATCGATTGCACGCACCAGATGCCCCTTGGCTTCCAGCAAGGGGGTTACTTTTTCCCAGCACCACGCGCCGTGTGACGCCCCGTGTATAAGCAGAAAACGTGCCATTTCACCGCCAGCCTTAGCGGTTTTGCATACGTTTGCAAAGTGGGCTTGGTGCAGTCACTTGTGGCCGATTTCGGCAAGGAACCCGTTCAGGACTTCGCTGAACTCCTCTGGCTTTTCCACCATTGGCAGATGACCCGCACCGCGGATCAGTTCAAAGCGAGAGCCCTTGACCAACGCGGCAGTTTCCCGAACCAGATCAGGCGGCGTGGAGCCATCTTCGCTGCCGGCTATCGCAAGGGTCGGCAATGTGAGGGAGGCGGTTGTGGAATAGAAGTCAGTTCCCGCAATTGCTGCCGAACACCCTACGTAGCCGTCTACTGGCGTCCGAACGAGCATGGCTTCCCATGCTTTGAATTCTGCCGTGGCGTGGAAGGGTTTGGAGAACCACCGCTCGAGGATGGTGTCCGAGAGCGCTGCGATGCCGCCTGTCTTCACGGTGTCTATTCGCTCTGTCCACATTTCACTGGTCCCAATCTTTGCCCCGGTATTGGACAAAACCATCGCGCGGACCTGATCAAGGCGCTTCACCGCAATGCCCTGGGCGATCATCCCGCCGATGGAGCATCCAACTACAACGGCGTCTCGGACCTCGAGGTGGTCGAGCAGTCGTTCCAAATCCGTGACCAACGCGCCCATGCCATAGGGCGGTGGGGGACAGGCTGAAAGGCCGTGTCCGCGCTTGTCATACCGGATCACTCGAAGTGTCTCTGGCAGAGAAGGTAAAATCTTGTCCCAAAGGCGAAAATCCGTCCCGAGCGAGTTTACGAAAACGACTGCCGGTCCATCTTTTGGCCCCTCGTCGGAATAGTGAATTGCAATGTCCTGTAAGTCGGCAATCTTCATATCGGTCTGCCAAATCTGATTAAGTGAACTGCACCGTATTTGGCGCCGCAATGCGGGCCGTTGGCGAGATGAACTATCATGATGTTTCGTCCATGGATGCCAGCGCTTTTTCGATCATCGCGGCATCCGCATTACCGCCGGTTGCGACAGCGATAATGTCGTCCGTCCCGTGGTCATGGAACAGTGCCGAGGCAAGCGCGACTGCGCCGCCAGGTTCCAGAACAATTTTCAAATACCGAAGCGCAAGAGCCATCGCGCGAAGTGCTTCATCATCACTGACGATCAACCCGGGTCCGCAATGTGCTTTTAGGATCGGAAACGTCAGTTTCCCAGGGGACGGAGTCAGTATGGCGTCGCAAATGGAGCCACCCATACGATTATTGGTTTGGGGCGCACCGACAGCGAGTGACCTTGTGACATCGTCAAACCCCTGCGGTTCCACCGGGCGAACTTTCAGGTTGGGTGCCACTCCGGCAAGTGCCAGCGCGATGCCAGATGTCAGCCCGCCGCCACCGCAGCAGACAAGCACGCTGCTCGCTTCGACGTCGGCTTCCGCAGCCTGTTGCGCAATCTCAAGCCCTGTCGTGCCTTGTCCGGCAATGACCATTTCGTTGTCGAAAGGTTTGATCAGCGACAGCCCGCGCGTCTCAGCGAGTTCCGCGCCAATAGCATCGCGATCTTCGGTTTCGCGATCATAGAGGATGACTTCTGCCCCGTATGCTTTGGTATTGTCGATTTTCAGGCGTGGGGCGTCCGAAGGCATCACGATGACGGCAGGAGCGCCCATTTCCGCAGACGCGCAGGCCACGCCTTGCGCGTGATTGCCCGATGAGAAGGCGATGACACCCTTTTTGCGAAGTTCAGGTTCAAGAGCGGATACGGCGGACCGCGCGCCGCGATATTTGAAGGAACCGGTCTTCTGAAGGCATTCGGCCTTCACGAAAACGCGCCGCCCCGCGATGCGATCCAGAAGCGGTGCATTGAGAAGCGGTGTACGCACAGCATGGCCCGCTATACGCTCTGCGGCAGCTTCAATCTGGGACAGGATCATTTGGGATTCTCCAACGCCTTGATCCAATCTCGGAGTGCCATCACGGCATCGGGTTCATCGAGAAACGGCACGTGCCCGCGATCTGGCACGTCGGCAAAGATCATGTCGGGTCGCCTTCGCCGCATTTCCATGGTCGTAGTCGTGCTCAAAAGGTTGGAGTTGGCGCCCCGGACCAGTGCAAGAGGCAGGTCTTTCAACGCATCGAACATGGGCCATAGGTCCGGCACCGGTTGCGTGCCAGCGGCAATGACCGCGTCCCGAAGGGCTGGATCGTAATTGATGACAAGCCCTTCCGGTGTTTCTTCGTAGTGCTTGCGAACCTCTTCGGCCCACCGGCTTTCCGGTACGTTGTCAAAACCCGGCATGAGACTGGCGCGCATGGCTGTCGCTTCGTCGTAAGTCTTCTGTACCGGGTTGCGACCTATGTAATTCCTGATGACGTCGAGGCCTGTTGTATCAAGTTCCGGACCGATATCGACAAGACAGACACCCGCCAGCCGATCCTTGGCGATCATTGCCAAAAGCATCGCGATCAACCCACCTCGCGACGTACCGAGAATGGCCACTTCATCAAGTTGCAGGTAATCCAGCAGGCTAATGACATCGCCCGCTTCGGTGGGAATCGTATAGGTTTCCGGCCCAGACCAAGCGGATTTGCCGCGTCCCCGATAGTCCAGCCGAATAAGCCTTGTGTCCGCAAGATGCGGCGCGGCGTAATCGAAATCAGTGCCATTACGTGTGAGACCGGACAAGGCCAAAACGGGCACGCCATCACCTTGGTCGATAAAGTGCAAACGCGTTCCGTCAGCCGCGTTGAATTCGGGCATCAGAGCGATCTCGCCAGGTCGGGAATACCGGTCAGATCGTCCAGAACATGGGCAGGTTCGGCAGGCAACCGGTCCATGGGCTCACCCGCACGGTTCACCCAGACAGTGTGGAACCCGTAAGAAGCTGCGAATGCAGCATCCCATCCATTCGAAGAGACGAACAGCACGTCTCCGGGTTCCGTCTCAAACCGCTTGCCGACCATGTCATAAACGACGCGTGCAGGTTTGAAGACACCTACATCTTCCACCGACAGAACGGCGTCGAGCCAACCGCCTACCCCGGCGAAATCGACCGCACCCTCAAGCATATCAGGCGATCCATTCGACAGGATCGCCGTGATCAGGCCGCGGGCTTTCAACGTTGCAAGCATCTCGGGCACTTCGCGATAGGCCGGAAGTTCCCAGTAAAGGGCCAGCAGGGTTTCGCGCAGTTCAGGGTCATCGAGGCCAGAGGCTTCCATTGCCCAGTCCAAGCCGTCCTTGGTCACATCCCAGAACGGTATATGGTCGCCGGTTACCGCGCGAAGCCATGTGTATTGAAGTTGTTTCGCGCGCCAATCGGCCGCCAGTTTTGGCCAGACCGCCGCAAGTTCCGTCTGACCGGGTTGTTCGGCAAGTACCCGGGCCGCCGCTGCGACATCAAAGAGGGTCCCATAGGCATCGAAGACGCAGGCTTTGATCGGCATCTGTGACAGCTCCTCTTCTTGTGGGCGAGATTACACGGCTTGTCGCCAAGGGAAAGGGCGCATCGCTCGTTCGGTTTACAAGGGCGTTCGAACATGTTCGGGTGCCGCCGTGAGAACGAGCAGAGAAAGCAACAAACATGTCAGCCAAAGCCGGAGATACCGTGCGCATACATTACACCGGCACTTTGGCCGATGGATCGACCTTCGACAGTTCTGAAGGTCGCGACCCCTTGGAGTTCAAGCTCGGTGCGGGGCAAGTGATCCCGGGATTTGACAAGGCCGTCACGGGCATGGACGTGGGCGACAGCCAAACGGTTGAGATCCCCTCGGACGACGCTTACGGGCCGGTCAACCCTGACGGACGGCAGAGTTTTCCGCGAGACAAGGTTCCCGAAAACATCCCCCTCGATATTGGTACACGGCTTCAACTCTCGGGGCCCCAGGGTCAGCCAATCATGGTAACCGTGGCGGAAGTGACAGACGAGGAGGTCATTCTCGACGCAAACCATCCGTTGGCCGGCAAGGATTTGACCTTCAAGATCGAACTGGTGGAAATCGTCTGATCGAAACCGGACGCGCCCCGCGATCTGGACCGGACGGAGGTTTCGCGACAGGATACGGCCCATGAAAACGGACGAGTTGAAAGCACTGACGGTCTCGCCAGAGGCCAGCCTTCGCGAAGCGATTGAAGCCATCGACCGATCCGGACGGCAAATCGCACTTGTCGTCGATGGCGCTGGCAAGCTTGTGGCGACAGTGACCGACGGCGACGTGCGGCGCGGCATCCTGAGAGGCGTCGACATCGACGGCCCCGTAGATCAAGTCATGCACCTGTCGCCGACCACGGTCACGGAAGGCGCGCCGGACGCCGAAACCCGGCGGCTCATTCGAGACAGGAAACTTCAGCACGTACCTGTTCTGGATCAGTCCGGGCATCTCGTGGATTTGGCCACGGTCGCCGACCTCTTTGGTGTAACTCCAAACAACACACGCGTCGTTCTGATGGCGGGCGGCCTTGGAACACGGCTCCGCCCGCTCACCGAGAACGTTCCCAAACCGATGCTGCCTGTTGGGGGAAAGCCGATCCTTGAACAAATCATCGGGCTATTTGCCGATCAGGGTTTCTGGCGCATCTCGATTTCCGTCAACTATCGGCGCGAAATGGTGCGCGAGCATTTCGGCAGCGGCGAGGGCCTCGGCGTCGAGATCGATTACATCGAAGAAGACCAGCGCATGGGCACTGCAGGGGCTTTGTCGTTGTTGCCTGAAAAGCCAGACGAGCCATTCGTGGTCATGAACGGCGATGTTCTTGTCGCCCTCCAGTTTTCCGAACTTTTAGCCTATCACCGCGAGAAGGCTGCCTCCGGAACTCTGGTGGTCAGGGAGTATGAGCAGCAGGTGCCTTTCGGTGTCGTGCGTTCGAAAGACGGGCTGATGACGGGGATCGAGGAAAAGCCGGTCGAGCGGTACTTCGTGAATGCAGGCATCTACGTCTTGTCCCCGGAGGCACTCGATCACGTGACGCCGGGCGATCCGCTGGATATGCCCGACCTGTTGAGTGCCTTGTCCAACGACGGCAAGAACGTGGGCGTTTATCCTCTGCGTGATTACTGGCGTGACATTGGCCGCCTGGACGATCTTGAGGCCGCACGGTCCGAGTTCGACAGCGTGTTTCGCGGCTGATGGCAAGCTTACCACAACTCACTTTCATACTCGGGCCGCAAACACGGGTCGCGCTGGCTCTAAACGCCCTCATCCGAGAGAACCGGCAACACCTTGCTTCCAGGGGTGTGACGGTTGTGCCAAGTCGTCGTGCATCCCCGATGCTGCGTCGTGCGATAGATGATCGGCCAGAGGCCGAAAGACTGGCCGAGTTGGACGAGGGTACCAAACCACGCCCGGCCATTCTGTCGGCAATCAACATGTTTGGCCCGCCACATGCCGGGATGATGCGAAATGAGCTGTTCCCGGACGCCGAGGTGAAACTCTCCGGACTTGCAAAGGTTGCGAATGGTGCGCGCGTCGTGCTGGCGATCGATCCGCTCCCGGCGTTCTTTCTCGCTGCTGAAAACACGGCTCTGGAGGAACGAGTGCTCCAAACCCCTTGGGAGGTTTTGTACGAGGTCAGCTGGTTCGATCTTGTCCGCGAAATCGTGGAGGTGTTGCCCGACGCGGATTTCCTGGTCTTGAGCGGGAAGGGCGTGGGCCGAAATCCTTCCGGGTTGGTAGATCGAATTCTTGGCGACGCTGCCAAGGACATACCCAAGCCACACACCTTGTTGCGAAATCTGATTTCGGAAACCGGTCACGCGGTGTTGGACCGTATGCTCGCCCGTGGCGCGCCGGAACCAGCCACGCTTGCCGACCTCTATCAGTCGTTTGCCCTCCTCCCTTCGACCTCGGAAGTGCAGGAGCGATTGGGAATTGACCGCGTAACCAGCGTACTTCTGCAGCAACGCTTTGACGAAGATATCGAAAAGATCGCGTCTTTGCCGAAGGTCGAGGTGATTTCGTGAAGCACGCCAAAACACGATGCCGGTTCTGACACGACATATCAAATCGGTGACCTTCAAGGGTATTTCCTGCCTTGGCGCGGTAAGGCTGGAAGATCGCATCGTCGCCCACCTCTCGGCAGCCCAAAAGCCTGACGACGCTCGCGCCGCTTTTGGCTCGTCATTGCAGAAAATTGATGGTCATCGAAACACGTTGCGCGTCTCGTTGGACAAATCAGTTAAGATTGAGGCGCACCCGCCTGAGCTCGATCTGTTCTCGGGAAAAAATGTTCTTTTCGCTTTTCGAGACGGTGAAGCGAAAGAAGCTGTGGCCGATTGGCTTCAGTACCATATGGAGCGCGAGGGCGCGGATGCCGCGTTGATCTTCGATCGCTCTGCCCCGGATGAAAGAGGTTTCGCCGACGGACTTCAAAGCGATGCGCCCGTTCTTGTCGTGACAGCCGATTATCCGCTGGGCCGTCCAGACGGTCCGGACCAAAGACATCCAAACTCCGCACCCGCCCATCCCAAGCGAATGACGGTGCCCGCCGATGCGTGGCATGGGCCAATCGTGGAGCATGGTGTCGCGGACCTGTTGAGGTTCCGTTTTCTTCTCAACGCGCGTGTGGTGGCGTTCCTGCAAATAGCCGATCTGGTCACATCCCAGTCGAGCGGCAAGACGGTTTTCGAAGCGGCCATGGAAACACCTGGACAAGCCGTGCCCATGAGGGGCGTGGAAATCTATCCGTGGCGCTTACGGCAGGGTCAGCCGGCCCCGCATTCGGACCACATCTCCAGCCGCAGAACCGAGCGTCGCCGCTTGATAAGCTGGGCGCTCGCTCTTGGGGCTGAAGGCCCGCGCTCGTTCTGGCGTCCGGTCCAGCCGATAGGGATAGACGCGGCTCCCGTTGATCCCGTCCCCTTCGTGCGAGCCATGGGCGTGAGATACCCCGGCGTTCCCGTCAACAAGCTCGTGCGCAAAGGAGACCTGCGGGAACAAAAGGTACTCCTCGACCTGATGAAACAGGCCTTTGAGGCCGAACCTATACGCCTCCCTTCTCCTGCATTCATCGAGCCGCGACCTTCCACCGCGCGGCTCACTGTCGTGACTGCGATGAAGAACGAGGGGCCCTTCATCTTGGACTGGGTCGCGCACAACCGTGCGATCGGTGTAGATCATATCCTCGTCTACACGAATGATTGTGACGACGGGACGGCCGAGTTGTTGGACGGGCTCCGCGATGCAGGCGTCACGCGTCGTGACAATCCATATCGCGAGACCGGCAAGGTCCCGCAATACGCGGCCTTTCGAGCTGCTGAAAACGAAACGATTGTTCAGGACGCCGACTGGCTTCTTACGCTCGATGTCGACGAATACCTGAACATCCACGCGGGGGAAGGCAGGCTAGACGATCTCTTCGCGGCCATGCCGGAGGCGCACTTGGTCTCGATACCGTGGCGCATGTTTGGCAATGCCGACCACCACATGTTTCAGGATGCCCCGGTTAGCGAACGCTTTACGCGATGTGCGCCCGAATACGCGCCGCGCCCGCTGCAAGCCTGGGCCTTCAAAACACTCTATAGGAACGCGGGTCTCTTTCGGCGTCTCGGCGTGCACCGGCCCAAGGGTCTTGTGAAGGAAGTCCGCGAAACCCTCGTTTGGATGGACGCCAATGGAACGCCGCTGCCGCCGGTTATCTGGGACAAGGCGTGGCGGATGAGCAAGGCGCAATGGGGCTACACCCATGCGACCGTGAACCACTACGCCGTCCGCAGTGCCGAGAGCTTTCTCATCAAACGGGATCGCGGGAAAGTAAACCGAACCAAGCGAGAACAGGGTCTGGCCTACTGGTTTCGCATGAACCACAACGCGGAAGAAGACCATTCAATTCAGAAGGTTGCGTCTCTTGTGTCGCGAGAAAAGAAAGCCCTGTTGGCATTGCCGGGCGTGGCCGAGGCACATGCCCATTCGGTCGCATGGCACAAGATGCGGATCGCCGAGTTGAAATCTGACCCCGAGTACCTGGATATCTTCGAGGAAATCACGTCGCCCCGCATGGAACGGTTGTCGCGCATGGCAACAAACTTCGGAGCGAACGTTCACCTCGTCGGGCCGCAGGTCATTCCTGACGAGATCGCCGAGCGCGATCCCTCAAACCCGTTCTTCTGGTCGGTGAAGCTTCCTTCGGCTTAAAGCCGCACTCGATGCTCGGCTTGTCCGTGACCGGTTTCGGGTGCCGCGAATGTGGCACCGTGTGGCCTGCCATCATCCGGCATGTCGCGCGCTGCACTTGTACAGAAAAGCGTCGTCAGACCTGGGCCGCCAAAAGCAGGGCATGTGGTCTGGGGCGCCGCAAAGGCAACCTCCTGCAGACGTGTTCCGTCCGGTGCGAAGGCGATGACTTTGCCAGCGTCGAACATCGCACACCAGACATTGCCAGCGGCATCCACGACTGCACCGTCCGGGTGCAGGGCCGGCTCCGAAAGGTCAACGAACACTTCGGGATCACCGTCCGGCCATCCGCGATCGGCTTCAAGCGGCTGCCGCATAATTCGATGATCGACCGTGTCTGCAAAATAAGCGTGCTTGCGGTCCGGTGAAAAGCACATCGCGTTCGGGATGGAGATGCCGGGGTAAAGCGCTCGCAGTTCGCCCTTGTAATAGCGATAGATTGTACCTGCCTTGTGCACATGGTCCTTGGACATCATTCCAATCCAGAACCCGCCCCACGGGTCGGCGCGCCCGTCGTTTGACCGCGTGGAGACGTCGTCAGGTTCCAGTCCCTCGACATCTTCGGACTTCTCATTCTCCAGGTTGAAAAGGAACAGTCGCGTCTCGGAGGCAATCAGCAGCGAACTGTCGTCAACCCAGCCTGCGGCTGAGACATGTTCGCCGAATTGAACCACGCGCGTCTTGCCGTTCTCCTGTGTGAGAAGTTGAAAGCGATTGATGTCGAACCAGAAAAATTGCTCGCGTTCGGGGTGCCAAAGCGGGCCTTCACCAAGCACGCAAGGTGTCGGATCATAGACTTCACTCATGTCTCGCTTGCCTCCCATGCGGCAACAGCTTCGGCAGCTCGGCTTGCTATTCCGCCGACATCGTCGCCAGGCTTGTACAGCCAGCTTCCCAGACCAAATCCGCTTGAACCGGCCTTTCGCCATTCCGCAAAATTCTCCGGACCGACGCCGCCAACCATGTAAACGCCGGTGGTGACAGGCAGGACAGCACGTACGGCCTTCAATCCCTCAAGTCCCATCTGGAAAGCAGGGAAAACTTTCAGTCCATCCGCCCCCGCTTTGAGTGCGGCGAAACACTCGGTCGGCGTGAGAACTCCCGGGAAGCTTTGCATATCCAAAGCCTTGGTGTGTTGAATGACATCCACGTCGCAGTTTGGCGAAACGACGAGGTCTCCGCCCGCATCCTTGACCGATTGCACATCGTCCGTCGTCAGCACCGTGCCTGCACCGATCAAGGCGCTCGATCCGACGGCTTTTGCCATGCGCTCGATGGACACAAAGGGCGACGGTGAGTTCAGCGGCACTTCGATGCGGGTCATGCCTGCGGAGACCAGCGCTTCCGCAACAGGCACGGCTTCGTCGGGGTCGATGCCGCGCAGAATGGCAATCAAAGGCAGGCTCATATCGTATCCTTCAACTTTTGATAGGCCGCCGTCAAACCGGCGAGTGTGGCGCGGGTCACGTCAGCCGTCTCGGGAAGTGCCCCTTCGGCTTCCAGCGCCTTCGCGTAAAGTGATGCAAGCCTTCCGGCGCCCAGAAGTGCCACGCGCTGTCCAAGCCAATAGGGCTTTGCGGCTGCCAATTCCGACCCGATCAGAAGTCCGGAAAGCCGCGCTTTCGCCGCTCCGGGCGACGTTGTCGAGACAAGACCTTCGGCACGCAGGGCAAAGAAGCGTCCCGCCAGAGCCTGTGGGTCTGCCATGCCCTTGCGGATTGCTGACAGAAACGCGTCTTCGTCCCAAGCATCGTCCATCGAATGACGCAAAACGGATTGCTCGGACATCAGCGCGAACAACTCTCCGGTCATGTAGGTGCGGAAACTCACGACCTCACCCGCCGAGATTTGAACCCACTTCGTATGGGTTCCCGGCAAACACAGAATGCCGTCAAAATCGGGAACGACAGCGAGATAGCCGGCAATTTGGGTTTCTTCGCCGCGCATTACGTCCGCGGGCGAAGTCTGAGAGAGGCCTGGCAGGATCGTCACGTCTATCCGGCTATCGGTCACTACCGGTTTGATAGGTGATGCGCCAACGGGCGGGCAGGGCACTTCTGCATAGGGTGCTTCGATCCATCCTTGCCGTGCACCAACCATGCCGCAAGCGATCACCGGCATGCGTGCCATCCCCAGCCACGGCTCGATCAGTTTGAGGAGTGCAGGTTCAAAGTCATCGGGCTCAAGACTCCCCATGCCTTTGTCCGACCCGGCATCTGCCACGGGTGCGGTGCCCCGCATCGCCCATGCGCGCAGGTTCGATGTGCCCCAATCGACGGCAATCCAATCGGCAAATGTTGCTTGTCCGCTCACGCTACCGATCAATCCTGAAACGGCCTCGGAATCAAGGGTTCAGGCGCAGGGAAATGTGTACTTGCGACAAGATGAAGGGACCGTTCAGGTGCGTGGTGGTAGGGCGGCCTGCACTTTCTTGGTCAATCCGTTTCTCACGATGTCATACGAGACGCCCAGCCGATGGCGCAATTCGTCCTCGGCGCAGTCCTCCGGCAACAGCACCCAACTCTTGTGAAAGTACGGGGCCTTCACGCCTACACCCGCCTCGATCAGCATCTCCGCCGTTTCGATATCTGGCGTCTTCACCGCAATGCCCGGCGTCATTGATCCGATACAGGCAAACATCTTGCCGCCAATCTTCCACGCATCATGTCCGCCGCCCCATGGGTCGGACTTTTCGGCGCCGGGCAACTCCGAGCAGATGTCATCAATCGTGGTTCTGAATGCCGCATTCGAATTCATGCACTGCATCCTAGTCTCTTTTCCGCGTCCGGTGTAGACCCCGAGAATGAGCGTGGACGTCGTTATTGAGGATCAAAGGTGGCAGGATGCCGGGCTTCCCGGTTTGGCTGAGCGCGCAGTCAGCGCAACGCTCGCGCATCTGGGCCTCGATCCGACCGATTGGGATGTCACGGTGTTGGGAGCGGACGATACGCGCATCGCTGGATTGAACGCCGATTTTCGCGGCAAACCTCAGGCGACGAACGTGCTCTCCTGGCCTTCGGCCGAACGTGGTGCGGAAACAGCGGGAGCAACCCCTGACGCTCCTTCTGGAGACCCTGAATTAGGCGACCTGGCCCTCGCTTTTGAGACCTGTCAGCGGGAAGCTGCCGAGCAGGAAAAGCCACCAGAGCAACACTTTCTTCATCTTATCGTGCATGGAGTGCTGCATCTTTTGGGATACGATCATATCCGGGATGCAGACGGCGACTTGATGGAATCGCATGAAATCGCAATACTTGCTGAACTTGGGGTGCCCAACCCCTATATGTAACCCATATTTGCTGCGGACAGATCGTGTCCGGTAACGATGGAAAGGATTGATGGGCGAAACCGACGGGTCTTCTAGCGCAGCGCAGGGCGCGCGGATGGAAGACGAAAGCTCCGAGGGGTTATTGTCGCGCTGGTGGCGCGCCCTTGGAAATGGAAACGGCGAGGATGTCGGCACTGCACCCTTGGTGCATGGACCGGCTGCCATTCGTGGCCTTGCCAACCTGACGCGTCTTCGGGTCGAAGACGTGATGATCCCCAGAGTAGAAATAGTCTCCGCGCCTGCCGACACAGGCCGCGACGATCTTTTGGAAGTATTCCGTCAAAGTGGTCTGACCCGACTTCCGATCTACAAGGAAACGCTGGACACTCCGCTTGGTCTTGTGCACCTCAAGGACTTTGCCTTGCGATACGGGTTCAATGGCGGGCAAACGGCAGAGTTCGAGCTCGAAGGTATGATGCGTCCGCTTCTGTTTGCGCCGCCATCCATGCCGATTGGGGTTCTCCTCCAAAAAATGCAGACCGACCGCATCCACATGGCCCTTGTCATCGACGAGTATGGCGGCGTCGACGGACTTGTCACGATCGAAGACCTGATTGAGCAGGTGATCGGCGAAATCGAGGACGAACACGATGTGGCCGAAGATCAGCCATGGGTCGAGGAAGCGCCGGGGTGTTACCTCGCTCTGGCCCGCGCGTCAGTGAGTGAGTTCGAAGCACTGATCAACCAGCGTCTTGTGGAAGAAGAGGACATCGAAGAAATCGACACGCTTGGCGGTCTCGTTTTCATGCTCGCTGGTCGCGTTCCGGCGCGCGGCGAAGTCGTGAAGCATCCGGGTGGCATCGATTTTGAAGTTGTCGACGCGGACCCCCGTCGGATCAAGAGGCTTCGGGTGCGCATGGGTGCAAGTCGCCGTCCACAAGCTGCAGAATGACGTGACCGGACGGCCCGTTGACCTTCCGTGACAGCGCCTTTCTTGCGATGCTGGCCGGCGGCGCGGCGGCACTCGGACACGCGCCCTTCGGATATTGGTGGGCAGCATTTCCTGCGTTTGCTGTCCTGATCTGGGTCGTTGCGGTAGGTCGTGCGCCCGCGCAACAGTTGCCGAGAGGTATGCCGCATCACCACGTCGAGCTGATGGCGGATGCTCTGCCGACACCGCGTCGCCGCCCGGGCTGGATCGCCTGGTTTGGCGGAGTTGGCTATTTTGGTGTGGCGATGCATTGGATCGTCGAGCCTTTCCTTGTCGATGCTGCCACCCATGGTTGGATGGCACCTTTTGCTCTGATTTTTCTGGCGGGTGGATTGGCACTTTTTTGGGCCGCGGCCGCAGTTCTCTCGGTCCGCCTCGCCAAGGGCCGCGCCATGCGCGCGCTTGCTTTTGCTGTCATACTTGCCGGTGCCGAGCTTTTGCGTGGTCACGTCTTCACAGGATTTCCGTGGGCGCTTCCGGCATATATCTGGGCGGATACGCCGCTTCTCGGCATGGTCTCGCTGACAGGCTCTTACGGTCTCACGCTTCTGACACTGGTTCTTGCGGCGCTCCCAAGCGTTCACAGACGAATTCTGCCGGGCCTCGTTGTCGCTGTATTGGCCTTTGGTGGTCTCTACAAACTTGGAGAGCGCCAACTGGACGGAAGGCTCTTCGAACGAGAGGACCTCGGCTATGTCCGGCTGGTCCAACCCAACGTTCCTCAACATGAGAAATGGCAGCGCGACAAGGTGCCCGAGCATCTGGACAGAATGTTGTCCTTGACTGCGGAGCCTGCGCGGGAGGGTCGCAAAGTCGATCTTGTCGTCTGGCCGGAAGCGGCCGTGGTTTACCCGCTTGACCAGGCGGGTCCAATCCTTGCGCAAGCCGCGCGCGCTGCCAGTCTGGGGGCCGGTGAGGGGGCCGAGGTCATCACCGGGCTGAACCGGCGCGATGAGCAGGGAAACTGGTACAACTCTCTCGTAACCGTGGGGCCCGACGGTTTAGTGCGGGAGGCATATGACAAAGTACATCTTGTCCCGTTTGGCGAATACATTCCTTTCCGGATAGAGTTTCTGCGCGCAATGGCCGCGAGCAGTGGTTTCGGTTTTACTGCAGGCGAAGAGGTTCGGCTTATCGACACTGCGCTTGGTCGCGCGTTGCCGCTGATCTGCTATGAAGGCATATTTCCGGGTCATTTGTTCCGCGCAGAGGAGCGGCCTGACTACATCTTGCTGATCACCAACGATGCCTGGTTCGGCACCTTCTCCGGCCCATACCAGCACCTCGACCAAGCCCGCTTTCGCGCTGTTGAGCATCGCCTCCCCGTGGTTCGTGTCGCGAATACTGGCATCTCGACGGTGATCAGCCATCATGGAAGGGTCGACCGTTTTTCGGATATCGATCTTGGAAAGTCGGGGCATATTGATGCCCGGTTGACCACTTCTCCAGTGCCAACCCTGTATTCGCGGACCGGCGATTGGCCGGTGCTCATTATCATTCTGTTAATTCTGGGCGCGCTTTTCCTCGGCAAAAGACGCAACAGCATTGCAAATGGAACCCGGGCGTCGTAACCGCGTCTGACCGCCGCAACGGCTACCTGGCGCGGCGGGTGATTGTCTAATGGAGCATCTCATGAACCGCCGGAACTACGTTTTTACCTCGGAGAGTGTCTCCGAAGGGCATCCCGACAAAGTCTGTGACCGCATTTCTGACGCTGTCCTGGATGCGTTTTTGGCGGAAGACCCGGAAGCCCGTGTGGCCTGCGAAACCTTCGCGACCACGGAACGTGTCGTGATTGGCGGCGAAGTGCGTGGTCCCGGTTCGGTCATGAAGCGCGTTGAAGAGATTGCCCGGGATTGTGTGCGCGACATCGGCTACGAACAGAAAGGGTTTCACTGGGCCAATATGGCGGTGGATACCTATCTTCATGCGCAATCCGCCCACATCGCCCAAGGTGTCGACGCGTCAGGCAACAAAGACGAGGGTGCCGGCGACCAAGGCATCATGTTCGGATACGCCACAAGCGAAACAGACGCGCTAATGCCGGCCCCAATTCTCTACGCGCACGCGATACTGCAGCGGCTTGCAGAGGCGCGGAAGTCCGGCGCCGAGCCGACGCTTCGTCCGGACGCAAAGTCCCAGCTTTCCGTACGATATGAAGACGGCAAGCCAGTTGGTGTCACCTCGATCGTACTGTCGACACAACACGCATTTGAAAGCCAGACGAGCGAAGACATTCGTGCCATCGTCGAACCTTACATCCGCGAAGAACTGCCGGACGGTTGGATTACGGATGAAACCGAATGGTGGGTCAATCCAACCGGCACTTTCGTCATTGGTGGGCCGGATGGGGATGCGGGTCTTACCGGTCGAAAGATCATCGTGGATACATACGGCGGTGCGGCACCTCACGGTGGCGGTGCCTTTTCCGGCAAGGATCCGACAAAGGTCGACCGATCCGCGGCTTACGCGGCGCGGTATCTTGCCAAAAACGTGGTGGCAGCCGGGATGGCGGAACGTTGCCTGATCCAGCTTTCCTACGCGATCGGTGTGTCAAAGCCGCTTTCGATCTATGTCGACACGTTTGGCTCCGGAGAAGTTTCAGAACCCGAAATCGAACGCGCCATCAATACGGCGATGGATTTGTCGCCGCGGGGCATTCGAGAACAACTTCAGATGAATCGTCCGATTTATCAGCGAACAGCGGCCTACGGCCATTTTGGGCGCGCCCCAGACACAGATGGCGGGTTTTCTTGGGAGCGGACAGATCTTGTCGAAGCTCTGAAATCGGCGGTTTGACGGCAAGGGGGCGTGACGAATTGGGCAGCATGGCGCAAATGTAATGTCGATGCCTTCAATCTCCTGCCAACACTGAATAAAGTCGCCCCTGAAAGGGGATGACCTTGCAATTCACAGTCGCCATTGACGGACCTGCTGCAGCGGGCAAAGGAACAATTGCGCGCGGCCTCGCTGAGCGTTTCGGTTTCGCACATCTCGATACCGGTCTTTTGTACCGCGCGGTTGCACGGCGGACGATCGACGGCACCCCAGCGGCCATTGCCGCCGCGACACTGCGGCTGCGTGACATCTCCCGCACGGACCTGCGCACGCCGTCTGTCTCGGAGGCGGCAAGCAAAGTCGCCGCGAACCCGGAAGTCCGCGCAGCCCTCGTCGCGTTTCAAAGGGATTTTGCGACGCGTGACGGCGGGGCCGTCCTTGATGGTCGTGATATCGGAACGGTGATCTTCCCCGAAGCGCAGGTGAAGCTCTTTGTTACGGCAAGCGCGGAAGTGCGCGCTCATCGCCGATGGCTGGAACTGACCAACGCTGGGCACGACGTGACGGAAGAGAGTGTCCTCGCGGATGTGATGGCACGCGATAAGCGCGACAGCGAACGAGAAGCGGCACCTCTTCGTCCTGCGGAGGATGCGGAAACGTTCGACACGTCTGATCTCAGCATCGAAGTTGCGCTTGAACGCGCCAACGCGATTGTCGCGGCCAGATTGGAGCAAGAAAAATGAAAATGACAACTCTGGGCAAGGACGGGCCAGCCGTCTCGCAATTCGGACTGGGAGCGATGTCATTTGCCGGCATTTACGGCGATGCGACCGAAGCGGAAAGTCACGCCGTGCTCGATGCGTGCCGCGAAGCCGGGGTGACTCATATCGATACGGCTAACGTCTACGGGAACGGTCGCTCGGAAGAGATTACGGGTGCCTGGTTTGCAAAGAGGTCTGGTGCACGCCAAGAAATGGTTCTGGCAACGAAAGCGGGCATCACCGGCCAATCCGACCGCCGCTTCAACAACGACCCTGACTATCTTGAAGCAGAACTCGACAAGAGCCTTGCTCGCTTGGGGACTGATTACGTCGATCTGTTCTACATTCACCGGTACGACCGGTCACATGAGCCGGAAGAGCTTGGGGGAACGCTGAAACGTCTTATCGAAAGCGGGAAGACGCGCGCGGTCGGCCTTTCCGAGGTCGCGCCGAGCACGCTCCGCCGAGTGTCAACGGAGTGTCCCGTTGCCGCCGTCCAGTCCGAGTACTCGCTTTCCACCCGCGCGCCCGAGCTAGGCATGATCCAGGCCTGCGCCGAACTGGGCGCAGCACTCGTGGCCTTTTCGCCTGTTGGGCGCGCGTTCCTGACCGATGCGCCCTTTTCGTTCGAACGCGGAGAGTCGATGGCTTTCACAAAGGGTAACCCGCGTTTCATGGCGCCCAACTACGCGGCCAATATCGCGGCAACCGACCGTTTCCGGGAACTTGCGTCCGAGATGGGCGAGCCGGCTGCGGCGCTTGCGATCGCATGGACAATAGCTCAGGGCGATCACGTCATCCCTATCCCCGGGACCAAAAACACGGACCACCTTGCCGAATTGATACGCGGCACCGAGATCGACCTGAGCGAAGACGATCTGCTTCGCATTGAGATTGCCCTTCCAGTTGGTTGGGCCCACGGGGATCGGTACAACGCCGCCCAGTGGGAGGGCCCCGAGCGGTATTGCTGATCCGGCACGGGACAACTCAAGATTGACAGGTGCCCCCCACCTGCGCAGACTTCACCGCGGTTAATCTATTTCAGACCAACTTTTTGGCGTGGCTCTGCCGCGTATAGGTATTTTTGGGGGGAAGCTGTGGCTAAACTTGCCAAGATCGACGGGGGAGCGCTCGAGCCCGATCCGGACAACAAATCGACAATCTTCATCAGTCACCGGATGGAAGATGGCGAGATCGCAAAGGATATTGGGAACGCACTTTCCGATCTTTCCGCGAAGATTGAGCTCTACATCGCCGGTAATTGTGACCATCGAAATGCAGAATTCGGCAGTTCTTCCTTGAAAGAAGATATCGCTCGGGTCTTGGACAAAACCGAACTGGTTCTGATCCTCTACACGCATGTTGACGAAGATTGGTCATGGGTGATGTGGGAGACAGGTGTCGCGACAGATCCGCGGAAGCCCGACAAGACCCGCATTGTACCGCTCAGCCTGACGGGTGCGGTGCCCAAGGTCCTGGAAGGTCAGCTCGTCGTCCGTTTGGACGACAACGATTCAATTCGCGCGTTCGTCAAACAGCTATGCACGACCCCCGGGTTTTTCCCCGGGCTGGACGGACCTCTGACTGACCGGGCCCAGAAATGGATCGATACCAAGGCCGATGCCTTGTTTGCGAAGCTGAAAACCCATGTTCGCGCTGAGACCAAACGTTGGCGGCGTTGCGACAGGTTCTTTCTGAACCTTGATGCGAAGGCTGTGAAGAAGCTTGAAAAGTCGGAAAAGCTGCCGACGAAGAAGTTGATGGGCGAAATCGCCGATTGCGCAAAAGTCATCGAGCCCAGCGAACAGGTCGGCTCGCACTTCGCACTGGCAAAGCATCTGGATGCGCCGACACTTGCCCAAATGCGGAAGAGTTGGGAACGGCGTCGCGATGAAGTCGGCATACCCTTGGCCGAAACACGCCCTTGGACAACTGTTCTGATTGAAGAGCTCTGGCGCATCTGCAGCGGCGACACGCCAAGCCTGAAATGGGAGCCTTTCCTGAGCGTTTCCAGCAACGACTGGCTGTATCCATTGGTCATTGAATACGCTGTGCACCCTGACGGGAGCTACGAATTCGACGTGGCCGTTGTGTCGACCTTGAAGCCCGGCGAAACGGTTCCGGGTGAATAGATTGGACACGCCTGAAAACCCCAACGACGCCACGGACGATGCGGCCAAGGTCGATATGGACCTCTTCAAGACGTACCTTGCCACGGCGGAAAAGGTGACGGATCGGCGGGGCACGGCAAACCAGTGGCTGCTCAGTATCAACAGCGCGATCGTGGGCCTTTACGGGTTTATCTCGAAAGGGAAAGAGGTCGGGGGCGAAGCTCTCGTGGAAGTTTGGAGTTGGGCCATTCCGGTTGCAGGCATCATCGTCTGCCTCGCCTGGTCATCAATTCTTGCGAATTACCGCAAGCTGAACGCGGCGAAGTTCACTGTTCTGAACGAGATGGAAAAGCATCTGCCAGTTGCGGTCTTCCAGAAAGAGGAAGAGGTCTATCGTCGTGCCGGTCGCCGTGACTTGTCGTCGGCGGAGGCCGTCATTCCCTGGATTTTCGGCGGACTATACGTCGTGTTTCTGGTGTCGACTTTTGCGGCCTAAAGGTCACGCAAAAGGCGATAAATGGCGGCATCTTCGGTTTGGCGATAAAGCTCGAGAGGAACCTCTTCGCGCACAAGAGTTCGCAGGATCTCGCGCTTGTAGTTCATTTTGACGGCGCAAGTGGGAACAAGCACGAAGTCGGCACTTTCAAGCCCACGAAGGGAGCCATAGTTCCAAGGCGCAGCGCCTTGCAGTGGCGGTAGGTTCGCCGCCAGCCATTGCGGCGTCATTGCATCGGTAACAAACGTTTGTCCGGGCAACTCGGCCATCAGCCGCGCCTGCGCGAGGTAGTGTCCGACCCAGAATGCCCCGACGTCGCACTCGGTTTCTTCTGCAAACGGCGGAATAGGTGTCTCTCCAGATACGATGGTCACCGTTTCGGCTGCGAAGTTGGCATTGGTGAAGAAAACGCCGTCCATCGCAACCGTCCCATCGAGAAATGGCTGATAGTTATCCGTGTTCGCCGCAAACCGGTTCACAATCGTCCCAAGCGCCATGGGATAGAGGAGGCGCACGCCCAGTCCCGTCATCGAAAGCGCCACGACGACCCACACGATTTGCATTGGTCGCGATAGGTCGAAACGGGTCGGCACGGCCCAAGCGAAGACGGCGAAAAACAGGATCCAGAACGGCATATTGCCGTGGTTCTGATGTTGCACGAACGCCAGAGCACCGCCCGCGACCAACAACCAGACCGCCATGCGCGCGTCGATGCTCAACGCAATGAGTGCAATGAATGCGACAAACGCGAGTGAATGAAGCGCGAAATCTGGGGCGGCAAGCATCTCGAAGAAGGCGAGGCCTGGAGCCTGCCTTAGCGGGTTCTCGGCCACCCAGATCAGGTCGCGGATATAGCCCACCCAGATCATCGGATCGATCAACAGGCCACCGGCAACAAGAACGAGGAAGGCTATCAGCGCAGCCTTGATCTCGGGCCATCGCCCCAAAGCGACGTATCTCAACAAGCCGACAGGGACGAGTGCCGCAAAAAACGTGATCTTGGTGGTGAAGAGGACCAACGCCAAGACGCCAATCAAGCACCCCTCCAGCCATCGATTTTCGGCATCGACGGGGTCGATCAGGACGGCTGCCAAGAACAGATAAGCGACAATCCAGGCCCAACGATTGTAAAACACAACCATCGACACTTCGGGCGTTGCCGGCCCCGTAATGGCCATGCCGTGAAAAACGATGGCCAGCATCAGAACGATGCCCGAGACAGCGCGCAGCCGCGTCCGCACCACCCATACTGCGAGTACCAAGCAAATAGCCACAAACACGGATTGCGCAACCATGAATGCCTGCCCCGGCAAAAACGCATCGGAGAGGGAAATCAGATAAAACGGCAAAGCGCCGAGATGCAGGCCGAAGTCCACATGCGGCACCTGACCCAGCTTGATCCGGGCTGCCAGGTCCATCACGTAGGCGTTGTCGGCGCTATACTCGACGACATAAAGCGCGCCGACAGAAAGCTGTGCCGTCGCAAATACCGCAAATACCAGGAATGCCAGGATCACGGGCCATACCCAATGGCTTCGCGCGGAGGCAATGTCCGGCTCTGAAACGACGTCTTTACTGCTCATCGGGTTCGGCTTTGCCGCCCCTTTATCTCTTGCGCCCTCACTGCTTCAGCTTAACGGACAGGGGCCAACGAGAGAAGCGCCGGGCTCGTGTTGTCACGAATGGTTGCCAAACGGATACTTCCCGACTATACCCCGCCCCGTCGAAGCGGCGGATACAGCCGTGAGCGCGAGACTGAGCAGGGTCGGTAAACCACCGACCCTTCTTATTTGCGTTTCACCAAGTGCCTGCCAGACCACCAACCTGAAGACCGGCGGAGACAACCGCTCGGCCAGTGAAACGAAATTGATAGGATACGAAAGCCACATGGCGCAAAACGCAACCATGGAGGAGTTCGAGGCCCTCCTGAACGAAAGCCTCGATATCGACACGCCGGATGAAGGCAGTGTTGTCAAAGGCAAAGTCATCGCAATCGAAGCGGGACAAGCCATCATCGACGTCGGCTACAAGATGGAAGGCCGTGTCGAACTCAAAGAATTCGCAAATCCCGGTGAAGCTCCTGAAATCGCTGTTGGCGATGAAGTGGAAGTTTATCTCGACCGTGTCGAGAACGCGCGCGGCGAAGCGGTTATCAGCCGTGACAAAGCCCGCCGTGAAGCTGCATGGGACAAGCTCGAAAAAGCCTATGCCGACGATGCCCGCGTCGAAGGCGCAATCTTCGGTCGGGTCAAAGGCGGCTTTACCGTCGATCTTGGCGGTGCCGTGGCCTTCCTGCCCGGCTCTCAGGTCGATGTGCGCCCCGTGCGCGACGCTGGCCCGCTCATGGGCATGAAGCAGCCGTTCCAGATCCTCAAGATGGACCGTCGCCGGGGCAACATCGTTGTCTCCCGCCGCGCGATCCTCGAAGAAAGCCGCGCCGAACAGCGCGCCGAGGTCATCTCGAACATCGCGGAAGGCGACGCAGTTGACGGCGTGGTCAAGAACATCACCGAATACGGTGCGTTCGTTGATCTCGGCGGCGTTGACGGCCTGCTGCACGTGACCGACATGGCATGGCGTCGCGTCAACCACCCGTCGGAAATCGTCAGCATCGGCGAAACCGTGAAGGTCCAGATCGTCAAGATCAACAAGGAAACGCACCGCATCTCGCTCGGCATGAAGCAGCTTCAGGACGATCCTTGGGATTCCGTCGAAGCCAAGTTCCCGCTGGGGTCGGTCCATCAGGGCCGCGTCACGAACATCACCGATTACGGTGCGTTCGTGGAACTGGAAGCCGGTGTCGAAGGCCTCGTGCACGTCTCCGAGATGTCCTGGACCAAGAAAAACGTCCACCCGGGCAAGATCGTGTCCACTTCTCAGGAAGTCGACGTCATGGTCCTCGAAATCGACAGCTCCAAGCGTCGCGTTTCGCTTGGTCTCAAGCAGACACAGCGTAACCCTTGGGAAGTCTTTGCAGAGCAGTTCCCGGTCGGCACCCACGTCGAAGGCGAAGTCAAGAACATCACCGAATTCGGTCTGTTCGTCGGCCTCGAAAACGACATCGACGGCATGGTTCACCTCTCCGATATCTCCTGGGACCAGCGCGGCGAAGACGCCATCCAGGACTATCGCAAGGGCGACGAGGTCAAGGCCGTTGTCACCGAAGTGGACGTTGAGAAGGAGCGTATTTCGCTTTCGATCAAGGCCCTCGATGACAGCTTCACCGAAGTCGTTGACGGCGTGAAGCGCGGCTCGATCATCACCGTTGTGGTCACCTCGATCGAGGATGGCGGCATCGAGGTCGAGTACGAAGGCGCCAAGTCCTTCATCCGTCGCTCCGACCTGTCGCGGGATCGCGCGGAACAGCGCCCTGACCGCTTCTCGGTCGGCGACAAGGTTGACGTGCGCGTCACCAATGTCGACGCCAAGTCGCGCCGCCTCGGTCTCTCGATCAAGACACGCGAGATCGCGGAAGAAAAGGAAGCCGTCGAACAGTACGGTTCCTCGGATTCCGGTGCGTCTCTCGGCGATATCCTTGGTGCAGCGCTCAACAAAGACGACTGAGCGCCCTCAAAGAACACCGAAAAGCCCCGCCTCGCGCGGGGCTTTTTTGTGGAAGGCGGTCAAGTGGGGCGTTCAATGCCGCGGTGAAACAATCCACCCCTGAATGGCAGCTATGAGCCCATCCTTACCAGATTGCGCGCCTTCCGGCGCACACGATGATGTGCGTCTGCCTCCGGCAGCCGCGTTCAAGTGCGTATTTGAAAAGAGATGAAGAGGCTTTCTTCCTCGTTCCAATATACCGGGGCGCCTGTCGCAGGGAGGCGGGGCAGAGCCTCTCAAACAAAGGATCGCGTGCGCCGGAAGGCGCGCAATCTGGTAAACTTCACTTCGTCCGCAAGGCCGTCTTTGACTTTTCGCATAGACAGCCCTGTCCGTCTTCGATTTGCGCAGCGGGGCTAAGCCGATCAGGCACCACGCGCCAATAGATATTGACACTTGAATAAGTCAGCCAAAATTGACAATGTAGTCCTATCTTTGTTGCCCGAAGATGGTCGTAACAGCTTCCCTTGAGGAGGGTGGAGCGGTCGCGACCCGTTTGGAGAACAAAAGATGACGAAAATAATCACCCGATATTTTGACAGCACCGCCAAGGCCCGTGCAGCGGAAAAAGACCTGATCTTTGTAGAGCGGGTGTCGCCCAATATCATCCACGTCTTCGAAGGCGCAGACGACATCGTGGGAAGCCTCGCAAAGTTCAGCGTCGATCCAACGACGGCCGACGCCTATCGGCAGCGCCTCGAAACCGGCGGTGCCGTAGTGCTGGTCAGGGCCGGCTACAAGCCTCTGGGCGTCGCTCAAATCACGCGCGATGTGGCTGCGCAGAGCGGTGCGATCGACATGGGGGACCTCGTTGAAGAGGTTACCGTCCGCGACGACCCGCAATTCGCGCCGAGCATTCTGGATGACCATCCTCTGATGATGTCCCGACCGCGTCAGCCTGGTGACACCAATTACTACATGGCGAACTGGCCCATTCCGCTCATCAGCCGGAGAAAGCCCTTCACGCATTCGATCTTCCAGCCGCATGTCCGCATGGCGGATGTATTCTGGCCGCTGGTCGTTCGGACCAAACCCTATACGTGGAAGCTGTTCGACGAACACGCGTATATGGCGAACTGGCCGTTTGGTCATATCAGCAAGCGAAAGCCGATGGATGCGTTCGCATTCCCGCGCCATGCCCGCATGGCGAATTTCATTCTGCCGCTGCTCAGCAAACGGAAGCCCTACACGGGCTCGATCATTGATCGCCACGCCCGAATGGCCAACTGGCCGTTCCCGCACCTGATGAACAGCAAGACGGGCACCAATGCCCTCATGCCCGGTGCGCCGCGGATGGCGAACTTCCCGATCCCATTGCTCAGCAAACGGAAACCCTATGACAGCTTTGCCTTCGAGCGGCATTCCCGGATGGCGAACTTCCCGATCGGCTTGATCAGCAAGCGCAAACCATTCACGGGCTCGATCTTTTCGAAGCACGCGCGGATGGCGAATTTCATCTTGCCACTCGTTGTGCGCAGTTCGGAGAGAAACCGGGATGGTGTTCCGAAGCAGTTCCTGCTTTCCCGGCTGTTCGGACTGCCGACGCTCTTGCCACGCTGACGAGAGCACATACCCGAATTTGAGGTCGAACAGCGCGCCCCGGGTGCGCTGTTTGTCGTTGCGGGTGACTATCCCCGCTTGAGAAACGCTCGGTTTCCCGGACAAGCTCTCCCAATGTGCCTTAATCTGTCCTAATCTTGCCTCTGGTAAGTGAAGGTGACCAGTATGCCCAAGAGGGGAGAAACCGCGGCTCGCATCATGACTGCGGCGCGCGAGATCGTGAAGGCCAGCGGGCCCGATTCCCTGACATTCGATGCGGTGGCGGCGCGCGTGGGGGTGTCGAAACAAGCCGTTCTCTACTGGTATCCGAACAAAGCCCGCCTGATCGAAGCTCTGGTGCGACCGGCCCTCGAAGCGGAAAGCGCGGCGGGGCAGGGTGCCATAACCCGCAAGGCCAACCCGTCAGAGGCGATCCGCGCCTATATCGGCGCGCTTGCCGTGTTCCACACCTCCGACCTCGACCGGTTCCGCTTGATGTATGTAACCCCTCAGATCGGACAGCGACCCGGGCGGAATGGCCAGATGCTGACGACGCTCGGCCGTATCCATCCCGCAACGAACGAAATGTACGACAAGCTTGCGGAACGCCTCGTTGAGGGTGGGCGCTATCCGAGGTTGATCGACGCCCGCCGCGCGGCCGCCGCGATCCACACAGCGTTGCTGGGGCTGATCCTGCGCATGGCAATGGCAGATGCGCTGAACGCGCCTCTGCGCCTCAGGGACGACGCGTTGGTCGAGGCACTGGTCGGCGTCATGGCGCCCGAGGCGGCCTGAGGCGCTTGCCGCCAGTAACGCGCTCAGGCAAGCTGCGCGCCATGTCCTGGACCCGTCGAGATGCCACCAAATTATTGGTCGCTGGTGCAAGCCTTGCGGCCACTCCCTTGCCCGTCGCTGCGGCGAGCAATGAGGAATGGGCCGACCGCCTTGCCGCCGATTTGAACGGTACCCTGAGCCCGGGATGCGACGGCGTATTCAGTATCACGCAATTTGGCCAACTCAGACGCGACGACGGCAAAACCCATCTCGCCGCCGTTGTCCGCCTCGACTGGCCCCCCGGCTTCCGCACCCGCCGCTACGACGCCATCAAGCCGAGCGAGAAGGACGCCTACCTTCACCTCCACCTCGAAGCCTACGACCACTTCCGCAAGGCATGGCCGAACTGCGTGCTGTGATGTGAAGCAATTTGGTCGACTGGCGCGGAAGACATGAGTTGGCCTTGCAATCTGCGTCTTTTGTGGGTTTGGAATAGCGCTCGAGTACCGCCAGCGATTCAGGGTGACCGTCAGCGAAGGCTCTTGCGGTCTCTCCGGAAAAGCAGACGCCATCGACCTCGCCGGCTCGCGCCGTTGTGTCTGCTCCAGCGAGTATCAGTGCTTCAAGCGCTTCGGCATTCCATTCCGAGGCGGCGGTAATCAAAGGTGTCCACTGCAAGTTGTCGGACCGCTGCTCGACATCGGCTCCCAGGTCGATGCATCGCCGGATGATCGACGCCAGTTCATTCACATCATTTGGGTCAATACGGCCAAATCCCAGCCCGTAAAGGACGTTATATGCGCTTCCAAGCCCGATTTTCGGATCGGCGCCCTTGTCCAGAAGCAAGCTGACAACGGGTGTAGCCCAAGTTAGTGACTCGCTGCGACGGCTTGCCTGACCTTCCAGTCCAGGAAGTCGGGCACCCGGCGGTTCATGACGCAGTTCTTGAGCGCGAGCATCGCGTTGGCACCTCTCTTCGACCAGCGGGTGCCAG
>JAJDZT010000156.1 GCA_022824525.1 Silicimonas sp.
GTCAGGTTCGAGAGATCCATTGCGGCCTCTGATTCGAGTTCAGTCAGAAAACGTCATAGACGGTTGACAGAAGAATGTCCAGCCGGTTCAGAAAACCCAATGTAAAAATAGACGATCATGCACAGAAAAAATTCGCCGTGCATCCCAGGCAATCTCGACTTGACGGACGCCGATCGCCAATCACGGATCGACCAGTTTTATCACCCGTTCGAAAGCCTCCTATCCAGTACTCTAGACGCCCGACCGGAAGCCCGTGCACTCGTTACGATCCATTCTTTCACACCGGTCTATCTAGGCGTTCAGCGCTCTGTAGAAGTTGGTATTTTGCACGATCGCGATACGCGACTGGCAGACGCCATTCTCGACGTTGCACAAGGTTTCCGCATCGCCAGAAACGAACCATACGGCCCGAACGACGGTGTCACCCACACGTTGAAGCGCCACGCCCTGACCCGGGACATGCTCAACGTCATGATCGAAATTCGCAACGATCTGATCGGCACACCAGAAGCCTGCGCCAAGATGGCGGACACGCTCGCAGATTGGCTGGAGACCGCGCTGATCCGTGCGCAGAAATTGAAAGAAGCGCAGCTATGAAGTTGCTTCGGGCGTACATAAGCTTGGCCGATCGGCTCAACTACGGCGTAGGACGGCTGGTCATGTACGGTATTTTCGCAATGATGGCCGTCTTGCTTTGGTCAACGATCAGCAAGTTTTCCGACCAACCCTCGCTGTGGACATTGGAAGTCGCGCAATTCGCGATGATTACTTACTTCTTCCTAGGTGGCCCCTACGCGATACAGATGGGCGCGCATGTCCGAATGGACTTGTTTTACGACAACTGGTCGGTACGCCGGAAGGCAGCGACCGACGCGATCATGGTGCTGTGTCTTATCACTTACCTAGGTGTTTTGCTGTGGGGTGGATTGAGTTCTACGGCCTATTCACTCGGACATTTCGGCTCGGACCCGATTGGCTTCTTCGTCGATCTTGCGACAGGTGAAAAGGAACTGGGCACCTTGGAAAGAAGCCGGACGATCTGGCGCCCTTATCTCTGGCCCATCAAGACGATCATGTGTCTCGGCATCCTCCTGATGTTGCTACAGGCTCTGTCGGAACTGGCGAAGGACATCCTGCGCCTCAAGGGCGAGGAAGTGGCATGAGTTACGAAGCCATCGCCCTCACCATGTTCGCTTCGATGATGGTGCTCCTGTTCAGCGGTCAGCGCGTGTTCGGAGCCATCGGTTTCGTCGCCGTGATCGCGGCGCTGGCGCTTTGGGGAGACCGCGGCGGCTTCGACATCGCGTTCTCACAGTCGATCAAGCTGATGCGTTGGTACCCTTTGCTGACGGTGCCGATGTTCGTGTTTATGGGCTACATCCTAAGCGAAAGCCGGATCGCAGATGACCTGTACAAGATGTTCCACGTCTGGATGGGCGGGCTGAAAGGCGGGTTGGCCATTGGAACCATTGGGCTGATGGTTCTGATCTCTGCCATGAACGGTTTGTCTGTTGCGGGCATGGCCATCGGCGCGACCATCGCCCTGCCAGAGTTGCTACGCCGCGGCTATGACAAGCGAATGGTAACTGGTGTTGTGCAGGCAGGGTCTAGCCTCGGCATCCTCGTGCCACCGTCAGTTGTTCTGGTGCTTTATGCGATGATCGCTCGCCAACCGGTTGGCCAGCTTTGGCTAGCAGGTGTCCTGCCAGGGCTGATGATGGCCGCGATGTTCGTCATCTACATCTCCATCCGTTGCCGTTTGAACCCTTCGCTTGGCCCAGTGCTTTCGGAGGAAGACCGCGCTATGCCAAAGCGCGAGAAGTATCGCTTACTCCTGGCTGGGCTTCTACCATTTGCCATCTTCTTTGCGATGATGATCCCCTTCGTGAACGGCTGGACCTCACTTGTAGAGAGTTCGGCAATTGGAGCGATCACAGCGTTCCTGGCCGCTGTTCTCAAAGGCCGAATGACCTGGACAGTGTTCGAAACATCAGTCCGCAATACACTCGGCATCACTTGCATGTTCATGTGGATTATCCTTGCCGCACTTGCTTTCGGCGCGGTCTTCGATGGGCTGGGTGCAGTGAAAGCCATCGAAAGCCTTTTCACTGAACGGCTTGGCCTAGGCCCGTGGATGATCCTGATACTAATGCAGCTGAGCTTCATCCTGATGGGCACGTTTCTGGATGACACCGCGATGCTGGTCATCGTCGCCCCTCTTTACATCCCACTTGTAGGAACGCTCGGCTTTGACCTGATCTGGTACGGCGTGCTTTACACCATCACCACGCAGATCGCGTATATGACACCCCCCTTCGGATACAACCTGTTCCTGATGCGCGCGATGTCGCCACCTGAGATCACACTGAGCGACATCTATCGCTCTATCATCCCCTTCGTTGCCGTCATGGTGCTTGCGCTGACCACGATCATGGTCTTCCCGCAGATCGCGCTTTGGCTGCCCCAATATGTCTACGGAAATTAAGCGCCAAGAAGAGCGCCCCTTGAAACTGCTGCAACCATGGAGGTTCTAATGACCACAAGACGTAAGTTTATCAAAGGCGCCGCAATGGCGGCTCCGGCGGCCGCACTTGCCACCCCTGCGCTCGCACAATCGACCATCAAATGGCGGATGCAAACCTATGCGGGTGCTGCGCTGGCGGAACACGTTGTCGTTCCGGCCATCGAGATGTTCAACAAGATTGCCGGCGACAAGATGCAGATCGAACTGTTCTTTGCCGACCAGCTTGTGCCAACGGGCGAGCTGTTCCAGGCGATGCAGCGGGGCACGATCGACGCGGTTCAGTCCGATGACGACTCGATGGCATCGCCCACTGAAGTGACTGTGTTCGGCGGCTACTTCCCCTTCGGATCGCGCTATTCGCTCGACGTGCCCGTGCTGTTCAACCAATACGGCCTGAACGAAATCTGGGACGAGGAGTATTCGAAGGTCGGCGTGAAGCACATCTCCGCAGGGGCGTGGGATCCATGCCACTTCGCGACCAAGGACCCGATCAACAGCCTAGAGGACCTGAAAGGCAAGCGCGTCTTTACCTTCCCGACTGCGGGCCGCTTCCTGAGCCAATTTGGCGTGGTTCCCGTGACCCTTCCATGGGAAGACATTGAAGTCGCCGTACAGACGGGCGAATTGGACGGCATCGCGTGGTCTGGCATCACCGAGGACTACACAGTTGGCTGGGCTGACGTGACCAACTACTTCCTGACAAACAACATCTCGGGCGCGTGGATCGGCCACTTCTTCGCCAACATGGAGCGTTGGAACGAGTTGCCAGAAGACATGCAGACGCTGCTCACGGTCTGTATGGAGCAAAGCCACTATTATCGTCAGTGGTGGTACTGGGGCGGCGAGGCCGACCTTCGCGTAAACGGCACAAAGATGCAGCTCACTTCGATCCCGGATGAAGAATGGGCGCAGGTCGAAACGGCAGCCGTTCAGTTCTGGGACGAAATCGCGGCTGAAAGCCCGACCAAGGCGAAAATCGTCGACATCTTCCGCAAGTATAACGCCGATATGCAAAAGGCCGGACGCCCGTACCGTTACGGCTAATGCCAGCGTAGGGTGGGGCTAGCCCCCACCCTGCAATCCAGAAGGAAGATCGGATCATGACATTTGATGAGCTCAAGAAGTTGGCGGCATCGGGCGAGATTGACACCGTTCTAGTCTGCCTTGTCGACATGCAGGGGCGGCTCATGGGCAAACGGTTTCACGTCTCGAACTTCATCGAGTCCGGCTACGAAGAAACCCATTGCTGCAACTATCTGCTGGCCACCGACCTCGAAATGGCCACGCCGGATGGCTATGCCTCCACTAGTTGGGAGCAAGGCTATGGCGATTACGTGATGAAGCCGGACCTAACCACGCTGCGTCCCATGCCCTGGCTTGAGGGCACCGCGATGGTGCTGTGCGACATCCTCGATCACCACACGCATGCGCCAGTGCCGCACTCCCCTCGGCAGGTATTGAAGGAACAGATCGCCCGGGCGGACGCATTGGGGTTCACGGCCAAGATGGCAACCGAGCTCGAGTTCTTCCTGTTCAAGAAGCCACTCGATGAAATGCGCGCCGAAGGTTACCGCGATCTGACGACGCTCGGGCCTTACAACGAAGATTACCACATCCTGCAGACCACGAAGGAAGAGCACGTCATGCGCCCCCTTCGGAACCACCTCTACTCGGCGGGCGTGCCGGTGGAGAACACCAAGGGGGAAGCCGAGGTCGGGCAGGAAGAATTGAACATCAAGTACGCGGACGCACTGCTATGCGCCGATCACCACACGATCGCCAAGCACGCGACCAAGGAAATTGCATGGCAACAAGGCCATTCCGCTAGCTTCCTGCCGAAGTGGCATCATGATCGGGTGGGCAGCGCGAACCATATGCACATGTCGCTTTGGACGGGTGGAACCAATGCTTTTCAGGGAGATGGCGACCACGGCATGTCGGAGACCATGCGTCACTTTGTGGCCGGTCTGATAGCCTATGCCTCCGACTGCACCTATTTCTTCGCGCCTTACATCAACTCGTACAAGCGCTTCGTAAAAGGCACTTTTGCACCCACAAAGAGCGCGTGGTCGGTGGACAACCGCACCGCCGGGTTCCGGCTCTGCGGAGCGGACACCAAGGCGGTGCGGGTCGAATGCCGCATTCCCGGTTCGGACATCAATCCCTATCTCACGCAGGCGGCCTTGCTTGCGGCTGGTCTGAAGGGGATTGAGGAGAAGCTGGAGCTTGCTCCCGCTGCCGCGGGCGACATGTACGACAATGACAGCGTGCCCGAAATTCCCAACACGCTGCGTGCCGCGACAGAAACCTTGCGCGCTTCCACCATGCTCCGCGCGGCGATGGGCGATGAGGTCATCGACCACTACACCCGTGCTGCCGAATGGGAGCAGGAAGAGTTTGACCGCGTCGTCACCGATTGGGAAATCGCGCGCGGGTTCGAGAAGGCCTGAAACATGAACACGATGATCACCTGCACCTCACCCATTGACGGGTCAGTGTACGCCGAACGCGCGCCCTTGACCCGCAAAGACGCGCGCGAGGCTGTTGTCGCCGCCCGACGGGCTCAAGCCGGTTGGGCCGCGCTGCCGCTTTCCGAACGCATCGCCTATGTCGAAAAGGCTGTCGCCTATGTTGGCGACACACAGGATCGAATGGTAGCCGAGCTTGCCCACCAGATGGGACGACCGGTCCGGTATGGCGGCGAGTTCGGCGGGTTTAAAGAACGGGCAGACTACATGGCGTCAATCGCGGAAGACGCGCTCGCGCCCCTGATCATCGAAGACAGCGACGCATTCCTCCGCAAGATAGAACGCGAACCACAAGGCGTCGTTTTGGTCGTGGCACCGTGGAACTACCCTTACATGACGGCGATCAACACAGTCGCTCCGGCGCTGATCGCCGGTAACAGCGTGGTGCTGAAACATGCCGCCCAGACCATTCTGGTGGGCGAGCATCTGGCCGATGCCTTCGCTGCAGCAGGCCTGCCAGACGGCGTATTTACCAATATCGTGCTGGATCACGGCACGACGTCCGAGCTTATCGGCGACGGACATTTCGGATTGGTGAATTTCACTGGTTCCGTCGGCGGCGGGCGCGCGATGGAGCACGCGGCAGCGGGCACGTTCACTGCCGTCGCGACCGAGTTGGGCGGCAAGGATCCGGGCTACGTTCGGGCGGATGCCGATCTTGATGCGGCGGTCGAGACCTTGATCGACGGCGCGATGTTCAATTCCGGTCAGTGCTGCTGCGGGATCGAACGCATATATGTGCATGAAAGCCTTTTTGACGCGTTCGTCGAAAAGGCCGTGGCGCTGGTCAACAGTTATGTCCTTGGCAATCCTTTGGACGAAGCCACAACGCTAGGCCCCATGGCGCATGTACGTTTTGCCGAAGAGGTGCGCGCCCAGATTGCGGAGGCCGTCGCCATGGGTGCCACACCCCATATCGACACCATGCCTGCCGATGACGGTGGCACCTACGTCACCCCACAAATCCTGACCAATGTGACCCATGACATGCGGATCATGCGGGACGAAACCTTTGGGCCTGCGGTCGGCATCATGCCGGTCAAGGACGATGACGAAGCCATCGCATTGATGAATGACTGCCAATTCGGCCTCACCTGCGCAATCTGGACCAAGGACACCGATGCGGCCGAAGTAATTGGAAGACGGCTCGAAACCGGCACCGTATTCATGAATCGCTGCGACTATCTAGACCCGGCGCTCTGCTGGACCGGCTGCAAGGACACCGGGCGTGGAGCGGGACTTTCGGTGTTGGGCTTCCACGCTGTCACACGCCCAAAATCCTATCATCTGAAGAAGTAATGCCATGACCCTTACTGCCAATTGGAGCTATCCCAACCCTATCCGTTTTGGTGCAGGCCGCATTTCCGAGATTGCTGATGCCTGCAGCGCCGCTGGCATCGCCAAGCCGCTTCTCGTCACCGACAAGGGGCTGGCAGAGAACCCGATCACCACACGGACGCTGGGTTTGCTGCGTGATGCCGGGCTGGAGGCCGGGCTGTTCGCCGAGGTGGACCCTAACCCGACGGACAAGAATGCCGAAGCCGGTGTCACCGTTTATCGCGACGGAGAGTTTGACGGGGTGATCGCGTTTGGCGGCGGTTCTGGCCTCGATCTGGCAAAAACCGTGGCCTTCATGTCCGGCCAGACCCGACCTATCTGGGATTTTGAGGATATTGGGGATTGGTGGACCCGCGCAGACCCGGACGGCATTGCACCCGTAGTTGCTGTTCCAACCACCGCCGGAACCGGGTCCGAGGTCGGGCGCGCCAGTGTCATCACCAATTCGGACACCCATGAGAAAAAGATCATCTTCCATCCCAAGATGCTTCCGGCTCAGGTCATCGCGGATCCTGAATTGACGGTCGGGATGCCAAAATTCATCACTGCAGGCACCGGGCTGGATGCCTTTGCCCATTGTGTCGAAGCCTACTCCAGCCCGCATTACCATCCGATGAGCCAAGGCATCGCGCTGGAAGGCATGCGACTGGTGAAAGAGTACTTGCCCCGCGCCTACCAGAACGCCTCAGACATCGAGGCAAGGGGCCATATGATGAGCGCTGCTGCCATGGGGGCCACCGCCTTTCAGAAGGGCTTGGGGGCGATCCATGCTTTGAGCCATCCAATCGGTGCAGTGCACCACACACATCACGGAACGACAAACGCTGTATTCATGCCTGCTGTCTTGCAGCTCAACGCAGAGGCGATCCGAGACCGTTTCGACATGGCCGCCGCGTATCTCGGAATTAAAGGCGGCTTCGACGGTTTCTGTGCCTTTGTCGATGAGTTCAATGCGTCCTTCGATATTCCACGCACATTGAAAGAACTTGGTGTGGTCGACCCTGATATCGATGCACTCACGACCGCAGCGCTGCGAGATCCGAGCGTGGGCGGAAACCCGGTTGAATTGACCGAAACCAATGTGCGCAAGTTGTTTGAAATGACAATGTAAACAGGCATTTGCCGCAGCGATCAAGCACACAAGACAACACGCTTTACCAGTGCAGTTGCCGCCAATGGTTCAAGCAAGAATTGCATGAAGTTGAGTGAGCAACGACAGGCTGCATCGCCGACATCGTTTTACTTTGTGCGCCGCTTAGCCTAACACGTACATGCCGCCCTATTATTGAAAGCCGATTTGTGCGCCTTTTTCGAACTGCCTTGTTCGCCTGTTTTTTGGCGTTGCCATTACAATCCCAGGATGATCAGTCCAAAGCTCTGGTGGTTCCCTTTGCTCAGTTTCCGCCCTTTCTTTTTATCGACAAGGATGGAGAACGCACTGGCTTCATGCGAGATCTTGCCGAACTTATCGGCCAGGAAATCGGTGTTCCAATCGAGTACCTCGATGTGGCCAACGCCCGCGAGTGGGTCGAGGCACAGGCCAGTGGTCGGTCGCAGTTGATACCGGGTGTTTTGCAGCTTCCACCTTTGGAAGGCTCCAATGTGTTTTCCGAGGTCGTCGCCACTGACGTATTGCTACCGGCCGTACTGGCAGAAAATGACGACTTGATAGAAAGTGGCATTCTTAGCGGAAACCGGATCGCAATCGTCCCGCCAGCGCTTGGCTCAGATGAACCGGTCCTTAGTCAGAATATTCCGGTTGAATACGAAAGCCCGCAGGCAGCCGTGATGGACCTGCTGGCAGGCAAGGTAGATGCAACCTTAGTACCGCCCACAATCGTGTATTGGCTGGCGCGAGAAGCCAGAGTGGATGGACGCATCGTCTTCACGGGTGAGTCATTGAGAGAAAGCACCCGCCACGTTGCCTTGCATGAGAGCCGCGCAGATCTTCTGGGGCCAATCAACGACGCAATTGCTCGGTTGGAGGAAGACGGACGCCTCGAAGAACTCCGACAACGCTACAGCATCGTTTTGCCTGATCCGCCTCCAGAGGTTTTAACAGTCGCCATTGCACATGTTCCGCCATTGGGTGTTGTTGGCGAAGACGGCTCGCTTTCAGGCTTTGCAATTGAGGTCACGAACGCTCTCGCCGAACGGGCCGGACTACAAATTGAATACAAAGTCCTTTCCGTCGCGGATTGGGTCAAGGGGCCAATCGATGTGGGGACCGACCTCACAACTTTCCTGGTCGCCACGCCGGAACGGCTGGAAAGAATGGATTTCACGTTCCCTGTGATCGAGCGCCAGATCGCGCTGGCAGTTAGTGCTGACGATGACCGTCCGTACCAGACACTCGCAGACCTGGCTGACTTGAAAGTGGGTGTTGTCAGCGGTTCGGTCTTTGAAAACCGCGCGAAGCGCATCGGCACATTCGAAGTAATTGGGTTTGCAGACAACGAGGCTACGATTGCCGCACAGATTGCAGGTGAAATCGATGTTGGAATTGTGCCCACAAGGATCGCTCGTGAAGCGATTAATAACCTGCGCGCGCAAGGCATTCTGAAAGTGGTCGAGTTGCCGGCAGAAGTAATCGATAACGGGATCGTCTTGCGCCCGGGTCTTGGCCAAGTGCGAGAACGTTTGAACGCGGTAATCCCGGGTTATCTTCTTTCAACGGAGTATGCGTCGCTCCGACAAAAGTACTTTGGGGAGCCAGAGTTCTGGACGCCCCAGCGCATTTACGCTGTGACTGGTGCCGTCGTTGCAATCCTCGTAGCGCTTTTCAGTTACTTCCTTTGGCTACGCCGAAAGCAAGAGCAGGCGCGCCGGCGATACGAACGCCAACAGGCCGAACTCGCTCGCGAACAGGCCTACTCCGAAAAGCTGGGCAAGTTGGTGTCAGAGCTCGAGCGCTCAAATCGCGAACTCGATGAATTCGCGTATATCGCAAGCCACGACTTGAAAGAACCGCTGCGCGGGATCGGCATAAACGCCAATTTTCTATTACGGGAAGAATTGACCGAGCCCGTTCGGCACCGGGTTTCGCGTATGAACGAGCTTGTGGTCCGTCTCGAACAACTCATTTCGGATTTGTTGTTTTTCTCTCGCCTCGGTCGAAGCGACGCGGCCCGTGTGGTCGTCAGGCCACATGACATTCTCGACGCAATCCGCTCCGACCTGTCGGAATGGCTGTCTGAGAGAGGCGGTCAGATCACAGAGATTGGTTCGATACCATCGCTCTTGGCGGAGCGCGTCAAAGTGAAAACCGTACTGCAAAATCTGATTGTGAACGGGATCAAGTACAATGACGCGCAAGAAAAACGCGTCGAGGTAGGCTTTGCCCCAAAAGTGGAAGTAAACGGTCGGACGATGGAAAATGCGATCTACGTCAAGGATAACGGGATCGGCATCGGCGAAGAGTATCGCGACAAGATCTTCCGGATTTTCAGTCGTCTTAACAAACAAGAAGACTACGACAGCAGTCCGGGAACAGGCTCCGGTCTCGCCTTTGTTCGCAAGATCGTGGAGGAGCATGGCGGGGCAATCGACTTCAATTCCAGTCCAGGTGAGGGATCGACTTTTTATGTCACTCTTCCATTGGCGGAAAACCGAGACTAGACATGCAATCGTAGATTGAGGAGACCATTATGAACTCCGGCACCAGTATTTTGATCATCGAGGATAGCCCTGAAGATTATGAGGCTTGCGTTGCTGCGCTGACCGAAGAAAGCAACATGGCCAACCCGATTGTCTGGTGCGAGACGGGTGAGGAGGCACTGAACTACCTGCGCAAGGAAGGTGAGTTTGCCGACGCAGACCATGAGTTGCCGGGCATGATAATGCTCGATCTCAACCTACCGGGCTTGGATGGCCGAGATGTTCTGGCCATGCTCAAGAACGATCCAACCACCAAGCGATTGCCGATCGTCGTCATGACAAGCTCGAATGACAAGGCAGATATCAACCGCTGTTACGATGCAGGTGCAAATAGCTACGTGGTCAAACCTGTTAACCTTGACGGGTTCCTCGCTGCGGTGGCTCGACTCCACGATTACTGGTTCAAGATCGTCGTTCTTCCGCGTCCGGAATGAGTTCAATTCTGATCATAGACGACAGCCCAGAAGATCGGGAGCTTTTCTCCTCCATGCTGAAGGAGGCCGAACCGGACGTGACCGTTCTGGCGTGCAAGGATGGTCGTGACGGCGTTGGAAGGGCGCGACAGCAAGCATTGGATTGCGTATTGCTCGACCTGCGTCTGGACGGTGAAGATGGCTTGGAGGTTTTGGCGCAGCTCCAGGAAGTGCGCCCCAATCTACCTGTTATCGTGTTTACCGGACAGGGAAGCGAACAAGCTGCGACAGACGCTTTCGTGGCGGGCGCCGCATACTACCTTCCGAAGCGCGACTTGACAGGAAAAGCACTTTGGACTGCCGTAAGAAGAGTCATCCATCGCGCGTCGCTGGATCGCGAACTGAAGTCCAAGCGGGACGCGATGGAGCGCTCAAATCGATTGGACGCCATAGGCCAACTCGCTGCGGGTATTGCACATGATTTCAACAATCAACTTGGCGCGCTGCGATACTGCATCGAACTTCTTAAAAGCGCCGCAGTTACCGAAAGATCGAAAGAGCAAATACACGCCGCACTAAAGATCGTTGACGAAAGCGCAAGTCTCGCGACACGGATGATTGCTCTGTCCCGGCAAGGTGATTTGCTTGCAAGAGACGTTAACCTGAATGACACATTCGCCGATCTTCGTGCGCTGCCTTCGGCTTCCGTCTCCGGACAGGTCATGCTCGACGTCGATATTCCTGACCCGGATGTTTCCGTTGTTTGCGATCCGGGCCAGTTGCTCAACGCACTTCTCAACCTGGTTTTGAATGCAGATGACGCGATTGCGGCCAAGGGCGAAATTGGCACCATCAAAGTCTTAGTGGCTCGCGAAGACAACAAGGTCCGAATTGTTGTCAAAGACGACGGCATCGGAATGGAAGAAGAGATCCTGAGCAAGTGCGCGGATCCCTTCTTCACAACGAAGACGGACCGGAACGGCACCGGGCTTGGCTTGGCCATGGTCCAAAGTCTTGCAAACGATAGTGGCGGAGAACTGTTACTCCATTCGACACCCGGAGTGGGTACGGAAGCGGCACTGCTCTTGCCAACCGGAACACGCGCCACAACGGCAAGCTCTTCCAGCATCGAGCAGGCCAGTCACTCGGTCCGCACGGCACGCATTTTGCTTGTGGAGGACGCAGCTCTTCTGGCGGCATTGACCAAAGAAGTACTTGAGACCGAGGGTTTCTTCGTTGAGTTGGCACAAGATGGATCGCGAGCCCTCGAAATCCTATCGTCAGGCTTCGTCCCGGATCTCGTGCTAACAGACATCAGGATGCCGGGCATGAACGGATTCGAGCTTGCAGATGAAGTGGCTCGAAGAAGCCCAGAAATGAAGTTCATCTATGTCACCGGGTATGCCGACAGTTCCGAGCAAAAGAAGCAGGAATTACACGGACCAATCTTGCAGAAACCAGTCGAACCACGAGACTTGATCTCAACAATCAACACGGTTTTGGCAGGCAGTTAGAGCGGGCTAGCCACTCCGTTCAATTGGAGGCAACTGGCGCATGCGGCACGACGTATGAACACTTTTGGTTGTGTTCCCACGGGCGTATTTGGGTTCAAAACCCCAGGCTTCATCGGATTGCTGATCACTCAACGCGTCACCGGTGCCCGTTTGGTCAGGCTCAGAAGCTCACGAACCTCGCTTGGTCCTAACACCTTGGCCCCCAAATTTTCGATCACCGTTACCGCGCGGTCAACGAGTTGAGCATTCGTCGCAAGCACACCCTTGTCCAGGAACAGGTTGTCTTCGAGCCCGACCCGCACGTTCCCGCCCGCCAGCACTGCAGCGGCCACGTATGGCATTTGATCCCGGCCCAGAGAGAAGGCCGACCAAGTCCAGTCCTCAGGCACGTTGTTGACCATAGCCATCAGTGTGTTGAGGTCATTGGGAGCACCCCATGGCACGCCCATGCAAAGCTGTACGAGTGCATTTGCAGCCAGCGTCCCCTCCTCGACCAATTGTTTGGCGAACCAGAGATGGCCGGTATCGAACGCTTCAATCTCGGGCTTAACGCCCAGATCGGTCATCATAGCCCCCATTGCACGAAGCATGCCTGGCGTATTGGTCATGACGTAGTCTGCCTCGGCGAAGTTCATGGTGCCGCAATCGAGCGTACAAATCTCAGGCAAGCATTCGGCCACGTGCGCGACGCGTTCAGTCGCGCCGATCATGTCGGTCGCGACCTCGTTTAATGGAAGCGGCGCCTCAGTCGAGCCAAAGACCATGTCGCCGCCCATGCCAGCGGTGAGGTTGAGCACCACGTCCACATCCGCCGCACGAATGCGATCTGTGACTTCCCGATAAAGATCAAGACGTCGGGACGGTGCACCTGTTTCCGGATCGCGTACATGGCAGTGCACAATTGCGGCGCCAGCTTTCGCGGCATCAATTGCCGAGTTTGCAATCTCTTCCGGGCTTCGCGGCACGTGCGGGGAACGATCCTGAGTGCCCCCCGACCCCGTGACGGCACATGTAATGAAAACGTTCCGGTTCATCGACAAAGGCATCTTCTACTTCCCTTTCCAGACAGGGTCGCGTTTTTCCGCAAAGGCGCGCGCGCCTTCCAATTGGTCTTCTGATCGGTACAGCGTTTCGACCGTCGCGAACTGGCTTTTGGTGATCCGGTTCATCGCGTCCTGAAACTTCATGTCCTCAGCCTCCCGGACGATTTCCTTGATGGCGGCATTCACCAGCGGCGGACCAGAGGCGATCAACTCGGCCATCTTACGGGCTGAATCCATCAATTCCGCGGCGGGGCAGACGCAATTGATAAGCCCCCATCGTGCGGCCTCATCGGCATCCAGCCAACGACCGGTAAACAGCATTTCCATCGCGATGTGATATGGGATGCGCTTCGGCAGTTTGACGCTTGCGGCATCGGCCACAGTGCCAGACCGGATTTCAGGCAAGGCGAACGTTGCATGCTCGGCAGCCAAAATGATGTCAGCCGAAAGCGCCAATTCAAGCCCGCCGCCACAGCAAATACCATTTACCGCCGCGATCACCGGTTTGTTGAGACCGCGCAACTCCTGAAGTCCGCCAAACCCTCCAACCCCGTAATCCCCATCCACTGCGTCACCGTCAGCCGCCGCCTTCAAGTCCCAACCGGGACAAAAGAACTTCTCACCCGCGGCTGTGATAATGGCCACCCGAAGTTCGGGGTCATCACGGAACTCGGTGAAGACATCGCCCATGATCCGACTGGTGGCGAGGTCGATGGCATTTGCCTTGGGTCGGTCGAGCGTGACCTCGAAGACGTAGCCTTTGCGCTCAGCCCTGATAGGGGTATCGGTCATGCTAGTCTCCTATGCGAATAAGGGCGTCGACGGCGACGGCTTTGCCAGCACCGCACAGCAGCGGGTTAATCTCAACTTCCAATGGACGCTCACGCTCAACGTAGGACTGGACGGACATGATGGCATCAAGAATTGCCTCGATGTCGGCGCCCAACTTTCCGCGATATCCTTCCAGCACACGGCCAATGCGGAGACCAGCCAACGCCTCGCGCACTTCGTCACGGCTCGCGGGAATAAGGAGGGAAGCATTATCGTCAAAGAGTTCGGTCAGAATGCCACCTGCCGCCATAGTCAGGACGTAGCCATGGGCGGTGTCTGAGACAACACCGATCAGAAGTTCAGCGACAGTGTCGGCGACCATCTCCTCTATTAAGAAGCTCTCAGTTGGCATCTTTGCTGCAGCTTTTGAAACTGCGATCGCACAAGTGAGGTTTAGTGCGACGGCGCCTTCTTCAGTTTTGTGCACTATCCCCTCGCCTTTCAGAGCGACGGGAAATCCTATCTCGGCGGCCAAATCGGCCAGGACTTCCGTGCTTCGTGCGTGAGCCGACCGGGGAACACATACTCCTTCCGCCGACAAGGTAGTTTTTGCCTCGGCCTCTCCCAATGTACGGCTTGAGCGGTATGCTTGAGGCAAAAGTACGTTCGCGGCCGGCGTCCGATCTTCTCCAAGAAAAGCTGCGACTTCCATAGCCGCAATGGCGCTTTCCATACCCGCGAACGGAACAATCCCCATGTCAACAAGTCTGACTGCAGTTGCTTCTGGCAACGTCTCTTCCAACGATGCCAGTATGGCCATCGGCTTACCGGAAAGCGCCTTCGCTCTCGCGACAGCCGCTATGACCGGTTCCCAGGCAGACGGGTCGCATCGATCATCCCGCGGGAAATCAAGCACCACACAGCCAATGGCCAGATCACCGCGCATCATTGCCGTAAAGGTGCTCGTGAGCGCATCCTCATCGCCCCAGATGTAGGTGTGATAATCTAGAGGATTGGCCAACGCGACGCGCGGACCCAGCGCGTTCCGCAGGCCATGTCTCTGCGGAGCCTCCAAAGCCGGAAACTCAAGTACGCTATCGTGCGCCATATCCGCCATCAAACTGGCTTCCCCGCCCGAGCAGGACAGGGACGCGATACGGTTAGAGCCGAGAGGCCCGGCAACATGAAGCAGTTTCAAGGTCTCCAGGAAAACCCCCAAAGACGGCACCTGCCCGATGCCCAGTCGCTTTAGCAGTGCCCGCGCCCCGGCATCACTGCCTGCGAGCGAAGCAGTATGTGAGATCGTGGCCACGCGCGCCTGGTCGGACTTGCCAATCTTCAATGCGACGATTGGTTTCCCCAGCGACTGTGCGATCCGTGCCATCGCTTCAAAGGCGCGCAGATCGTCGATGCCTTCTATGTGCAAACCGAGAGCTGTAACGCGCGGGTCCTTCAGAAGCGAAGATGCGACCTCCGATAAGCCGGTCTGCGCCTGATTGCCCACGGTGACAACATAAGCCAGAGGCAGACCTCGATCTTGCATCGTAAGGTTTATGGCGATGTTGGACGACTGAGTGACTACGGCGACGCCAGTCTCAACACGAACACCACCGTGTTGATCCGGCCAAAGCGCTGCACCATCGAGGTAGTTCAAGAAACCGTAGCAGTTCGGTCCGAGGATTTTCATGCCTGCAGCTGCCTTAAGCAAGGCTGCCTGCCTTGCCGCACCTTCGACTTCTTCGGCCTGCGCCTCCCGGAAACCTGAAGCGAAGCACACCGCGCCGCCAGCCCCGAGTTGGGACAGCAGGTGCACTGCCTCAACCGTATCATGGCTGTTGATACCGACGAACGCGGCATCGGGCGGCGACGGTAGATGCGCGATTTCCCGAAATGCCGCCACTCCACCCACGCTTTCTCGCGTCGGATGAACAGGCCAAATCTCCCCCGAGAACCCGATCTTCCGGCATTGTTCAATCAAGTTGGAGCACCAAATGCCTCCACCGATGACAGCAATCGTTTCCGGGCGCAAAAGCCGCTCGAGTCCGGGTCTGGTACCGCTCTGCATCAAGCCCCCAACGGACGCAGCAGGTCGCGACTGATGATATGTCTCTGAATTTCAGATGTTCCGTCCCAGATACGCTCCACACGTGCGTCCCGCCAGAACCGTTCCACGGGGAAATCATCCATCAGCCCCATACCGCCAAAGATCTGCAAAGTTGCGTCTGTCACCCGCGCCAGCATTTCGGAGGCATAGAGCTTTGCACTTGCGATCTCGCGGTTTGACGGCAGGCCTTGGTCAAGCCGCCAAGCGGCTGAAAGTGTCAGCCAATCGGCGGCATCAATCTCGGTAATCATGTCTGCAATCTGGAAACCGACACCCTGGAACTTTCCGATAGGCTGTCCGAACTGCTTCCGCTCAGCGGCATAACTCAATGGGTGTAGCCCAAGTTAGTGACTCGCTGCGACGGCTTGCCTGACCTTCCAGTCCAGGAAGTCGGGCACCCGGCGGTTCATGACGCAGTTCTTGAGCGCGAGCATCGCGTTGGCACCTCTCTTCGACCAGCGGGTGCCAG
>JAJDZT010000075.1 GCA_022824525.1 Silicimonas sp.
TTGGCAAAGGACGTGGAGCGTACCTTGGCCAGTTCTCTGGCCTGGGTCCAATTGGCCGCGTGCCGGTTTCTGATGCGACGGGTGGCGCGGGCAATAACGTAATTATTACAATATTTTAACTAATTATGATTCAGGCTCTTAAACGTCAGACGCTCTTCCGGCATGCCGACCTCCCAATGAAAAGACTAATGACTGCGCCCGAAAGGATCAATCTCCTTGCGTGTCCTTCCCGCCTCTGGACATAACACAGGCGTGACCGACGCAACGACCACCCGCCGCGATCTCGCGCGAAAATTCATTGAAGCGCTGCCGCATTGCCAAGCGTTATCCATGACGCTCGACGATATCGGCGACGGTGAAGCGATCATGTCCATGCCTTATGATGAAAAACTGATCGGGGATCCTGTCAGTGGCGTCATTCATGGTGGTGCGGTCTCGGCCCTGATGGATACGTGCGGCGGGACTGCGGTTATGGCGCATCCGGCAGGTCCGTCCGTGACCGCAACCCTTGATCTACGGATCGAGTACATGCGTGCCGCCAAACCCGGGCAGACCGTGACGGCAAAAGCCGTATGCCATCACATAACGCGCAATGTGGCCTTTGTCCGCGCCATCGCCCATGACGGTGACGAAACTGATCCGGTGGCCAGCGCGTCCGGGTCGTTCACGGTCCAAGGAGTCAAAAGGTGAGCCGCCGCCCGCCCGAACCCGTTCAGGTGGTAAAGCACCGGCGTGACGCGGCGCTGCGCGCTCTGGTCGAGGGAATTCCGTACGTACAATTTCTCAACATCAGCTTTGAACGCCATGGGGACGAACTGACCTCGGTACTGCAGTATCACGAGGCATTGATCGGAAATCCCGCACTGCCCGCGCTTCATGGTGGGGTCACCGCTGCATTTCTGGAAACTGCCGCCTTGATCGAGCTTGGATGGCAACTTCTTTGGGAAGAGGTCGAGAGCGGTCGGGTTGACGCCAGCGATCTCACGGCGGCAACGATGCCGCGTATGCCAAAGACAATTGATTTCACGATCGACTACCTGCGCACAGGGCTTCCGCGTGATGCATATGCGCGCGCACGCGTGAACCGGTCAGGACGTCGATATGCGTCGGTTCATGTTGAGGCGTGGCAAGACAATCGAAGCAGGCCCTTTGCACAGGGAACCGGGCATTTTCTGATGCCGTTGCAGAATGGCTGAGAAGGAACTGACGCACCGCCGCGTCCTGTCCATCGCCATTCCAATCGCCCTCTCGAACGCTACGATCCCGATCCTTGGCGCCGTGGATACCGGCGTCGTCGGACAGTTGGGCGAAGCCGCTCCCATCGGTGCGGTGGGCATTGGCGCTGTCATCATCTCCCTTCTCTACTGGTTCTTCGGATTCCTGCGCATGGGCACGTCGGGCATGGTTGCCCAAGCACACGGTGCGGGCGACACCGCTGAAACAGGTGCTCTTCTTACACGTTCTCTGATCTTTGCCGCTGGCGCCGGGCTGACGCTTATTCTCCTCCAGATCCCGCTGTTTTGGGGTGCATTTGCGATCGCCCCTGCTTCCGAAGAAGTCGAAAGTCTGGCACGCGATTATCTTACGATCCGCATCTGGGGAGCGCCTGCCGCGATCGCAATCTTCGCGCTTACCGGTTGGCTTATCGCGCTGGAGCGGGCGCGCGGCGTTCTTCTGCTGCAGGTCTGGATGAATGGGTTGAACATCGTGCTCGACCTTTGGTTCGTCCTTGGGTTGGACTGGGGCATCGAAGGCGTCGCTATCGCAACCTTGATCGCGGAGTGGTCAGGCGTGATGCTTGGCCTCTGGCTTTGCCGCGCGGCCTTTGCCGGGCGGCAATGGCAGGATTGGCCGCGAGTGTTCAACGCCTCCCGCATAAGGCGCATGGTGACGGTCAACCGAGACATCATGTTGCGATCCGTTATCCTCGAGATTGCGTTTACCAGCTTCCTGTTCCTGGGCGCGCGGTTCGGGGATGTGACCCTCGCCGCAAACCAGGTGCTATTGCAGTTTCTTCACATCACGGCCTTTGCGCTCGACGGATTTGCCTTTTCTGCCGAGGCGCTCGTTGGTCAGGCCTTTGGCGCCGGGAAAATCAAGAGATTGCGACGCGCCGGGATCCTGTCCAGCCAATGGGGGGTTGCAGGGGCGGTTTTGTTAGGTGGGCTTTTCTGGATTGTCGGGCCTTGGGTGATCGATTTGATGGCCAAGGCCCCCGACGTTCGGATCGAGGCGCGAGAGTTCCTGTTCTGGGTCGCACTTGCCCCGGTCATCGGTATTGCAAGTTGGATGCTGGACGGAATTTTCATCGGAGCCACCCAGACGCGGGCCATGCGGAACTCTGTGGCTGTGTCCGCCGCGATCTATGCTGCCAGTCTTGCCGTCTTGGTGCCTGCCTTTGGAAATCACGGCCTCTGGGCGGCCTTGATGGTTTTGAATACGGCGCGCGGCGTGACCTTGGCGATCAGGTATCCGGCCCTTGAACGTGCCGCGATGGCTGAGGGCACTTCATAGGATGTCCAGCACAGCTTCCGGTGGGCGGCCGATCCGGGCTTTTCCATTTGCAATGACGATCGGACGCTCGATCAGTTTCGGCCGCTCCGACATTGCCGTGATCAAGTCCATTGCGTCGCTATCCCGTGCAAGACCGGTTTCTTTGAAATCAGCTTCACCCGTCCGCACGAGGTCGATTGCGTCAATTCCCAAGAGCGCCAGTACTTCCTTCAATTCGTCCTTCGACGGTGCATCTTCGAGATAGCGCCGAACTTCTGGCTCGATCCCCCGCTCTTCGAGCAAGGACAGTGTTGACCGTGATTTCGAACACCGCGGGTTGTGCCAGATAACAACGCTCACAACCAATCCTCCACTCCTGTGCCGACAGCGTCCGATACAGTGTCAAACCCGTCATGTGCCAGCATTTCGTCCAGTCCACGCGCGATTCTATGCGCCAGGGACAGTCCGTGGAAAACCATGCCCGTATAGAGTTGCACAGCCGTCGCACCCGCCTTGATTTTTGCGTAGGCATCCGCTGCGGAAGCGACACCGCCCACACCGATCAAAGGCATTGTGCCTTCCGTCTCTTTGAAGAGCCGAGCCAGGACACGTGTTGAGGGCACGAACAATGGTCGCCCGGACAATCCGCCTTTTTCGCCCTTTCGGCGACCGACCAAACCCTCCCGTGAAAGGGTTGTGTTGGTCGCGATGATGCCATCAACGCCGGTTTCGCTGGCGACGCCTGCAATCTCCGAGATTTCGGCGTGGCTCAGGTCGGGTGCGATCTTCAGGAACACCGGTACTTTGCCCCGCTCGGCCATGACACCGCCCAAGAGAGCTCGAAGCGCTTCCGCCCCTTGAAGATCACGGAGCTTCTCAGTGTTGGGCGACGAGACGTTGACGGTCGCGAAATCAACCAAGGTTCTGGCGACCTTCATGACCTCTGCGAAGTCTCCGGCACGATCCGCGCTGTCCTTGTTCGCCCCGATGTTGAGACCGACGGGAATTCCCTCTGGACGGTTGGCTAGACGATCCGCGATGGCTTCGATACCGTCGTTGTTGAATCCGAAACGATTGATGGCAGCCTTGTCTCGCTTAAGGCGGAAAAGTCGGGGGCGGGGGTTTCCGGGTTGGGGCAGTGGGGTTGCGGCCCCAACTTCAACAAACCCGAAACCCGCCTGCATCAAGTGGCCAAGCGCCGTCGCGTTCTTGTCGAACCCGGCCGCAAGACCGACCGGGTTCGGCATCTGAAGTCCTGCTATTTCCGTCGCGAGGCGCGGAGAGGAGACCGGTCCGGGCAAGGGCGCAAAAGGCAAGGCCCGCAGAGCAAGGCCGTGCGCCCGTTCCGGGTCAATGTTGTTCAGAATCGTCAGAGCAAGCCGTTCGATCACGCCGAAAGCTCTCCAAAATCATGCTTGCCGTCTTTCAGAGGAAGATCGCGCGCCCAAATGACGTCGCCAGACCGCAGCTCTCTGTAGAGATGAGGAAACAGTGCGCCACCGCGAGACGGTTCCCACCTCAAGTCATTTCCCAGACCCTTTGTATCGACACCCAGAAGCACAAGCCCGTTTTCGCCTTGGAAGTGTTTCTCAGCGGTTTCGACCACCTGCTCCGAGGTTGAAAAATGGACATACCCATCGGCCAGGTCAATCGGCGCACCAAGCGTTTCACCCTTGCTCAGGAATTCGGCATACTCCGTTGCGCGAAAGATCTTGTAGATGAGAGCCATAACGTTGCGTCCGAGTGGTTCGGTCCCCTTTTGACACCTCCCCCCGATAACGGCAATCTCATCACAGAGAATCCGACAGGGGGATCACGAAGATGATCAAGAAACTGCTTATGAGCGGAGCGGCTTTGGCCATATCCGCACCAATGGCGCTGGCCGAGTACAGCATCACAATCCTGCACACGAACGACTTTCACGACCGGTTTGAGCCGATCAACCGTTTCGATTCCGGCTGTTCGGAAGAAGACAATGCCGAAGGCAAATGCTTCGGCGGTATGCCCCGCATGGGTGTAGCCCAAGTTAGTGACTCGCTGCGACGGCTTGCCTGACCTTCCAGTCCAGGAAGTCGGGCACCCGGCGGTTCATGACGCAGTTCTTGAGCGCGAGCATCGCGTTGGCACCTCTCTTCGACCAGCGGGTGCCAG
>JAJDZT010000022.1 GCA_022824525.1 Silicimonas sp.
TCACCTTCTACGACTTCCCGGCCCAACACTGGCAGAGCATCCGAACGTCAAATCCCATCGAAAGCGCCTTTGCTACGATCCGGCACAGAACTAAACGCACCAAAGGCTGCATGAGCCGTGACGGTATGCTGCACATGATGATCAAGCTCGGCCAATGCGCCGAAAAGAGCTGGCGGAAACTGCGTGGCTTTGCTCATCTCGCCGACGTCATCCAAGGCGTCGACTTCGTCAACGGCATCAAGCCATCAAACCACGATCAAGCCGCCGCATGAGGATCGCTTGGACACCAGATGTGACAATAGCTCAAACCATCCTAAAACCATCCATAAACCACCTACGCGCAAGCGCGAGGCGGCGGAGGAGGTTGAAGATCTTGAATCTGAGAAGATCTTGGCGACCTATCCCGAAGACAGGATCCGAGACCGGCGGACCAGTCTGCGCCTGATTGCAGCGGCTGTGAAAGCCGGTGTGGAGCCCGATGACCTGAAGCAAGCGATCAAAGCCTATGCCAAGGAAAGCGAAGGCTACACGCGTAGCAAGGTCTGTTTCTCGGACAACTGGTTCAAGATGCGCCGGTGGGAGAAGGGACTGGCCCAGATACTGGCGGACCGCGAGAAGGCGCGAGAGGCCGAAGCCAAAGGCCGTGCGAGCCTCGCCGAATGGATCCACGAGCGCCATCCCCTGTGCCGCCACATTACGAACCGCCAGATCGAGGACTTGATCGCGTCAAAGCTGGTGACGCCCGAGTAGGTGCGCGCTGCGGGGCTGCAGGCGTGAGTGCATTCGCTAAGTCTGGGGATGCAGCTGTCAATGCTGCCGATCCTTATGGTGCTCAGGTCATATTGTGCGTTTATGATTTGAGGGTCATATTGACAATTTATGATCCAGGGGTCATATGGAGTGGCAGGAGAACCGCCATGAAGCACCTCGTTCGTACATCAAGAAACTTGGGCCACGCAATTCGCCAAGCTCGAAAAGCCAAGAACCTTACCCAGAAGGAACTCGCAGCTATGAGCGGTGTCTGGCAAGAGACAATTTCCAAGATCGAGAACGGCAGCGGCGGAACCAAGCTAGAAACGGTATTCGATTTGATCGCGGCCTTGGACCTCGAAATTACGCTGACCGAGCGCAGCAAAGGCACATCAGACGGGCTAGAGGGCATCTTCTGACATGGGCCGCAAGCGCAGCTACATACCGCTGAACGTTTTCCTGAACGCGCGGCTCGTGGGTCAATTGGTGCGTGAGCCCTCGGGCGGCATCAGTTTCGCCTATGCACGTGACTGGCTCGAATGGGAGCACCGGATGCCGGTCTCGTTGTCGTTGCCGTTGCAGGAGAACCGGTACAGCGGCGCACCTGTGATGGCCGTCTTTGACAACCTGTTGCCCGATAGCGATGTCATCCGCCGAAGGGTCGCGGAACGTGTCGGGGCCGAAGGCGTCGATGCCTTCAGTTTGCTGTCACAAATTGGGCGGGACTGCATCGGTGCGCTGCAGTTTCTTCCTGATGGGCAAGAGCCCCAGCCAATGTCTGTGTTGACTGGAGAACCAGTCGACGAAGCGCAGATCGGGGTCATTTTGGGCGACCTCAATCTAGCACCACTGGGTATCCGCCGAGAGAATGATTTCCGCATTTCTGTCGCTGGTGCACAGGAAAAAACCGCGCTGCTTCGTAAAGATGGCCAGTGGATTGAGCCAACCGGCACGACGCCAACCACGCACATCATCAAACCGCAAATTGGCAGACTGCCCAACGGCATGGACCTGTCCGACAGCGTTGAAAACGAATACCTGTGCCTCAAGCTGATGGAAGCGTTTGGGCTTAGGGCTGCGAATGTCGAAATGGCTCAGTTTGGCGATAAGAAAGCCTTGGTGGTTGAGCGTTTTGATCGGCGCTGGACGTCTGAAGGCCGTTTAATCCGTTTGCCGCAGGAGGATTGCTGCCAAGCGCTTTCCATTGTGCCCACGCAAAAGTACCAGAACGAGGGAGGTCCAGGGATCCCGGATATCATGGATCTTTTGTTGGGAAGTGATGATCCCAACAAAGACAGGTACGATTTTTTCAAAGCCAACGTCCTGTTCTGGTTGCTGGGTGCGACAGACGGACATGGTAAGAACTTCAGCGTCAGCCTTTTGCCCGGCGGCCGTTTCCGCATGACACCGCTTTACGACGTGCTGACGGTGCAGCCGACCGTCGACGCCCGCCAGATCGAGCGGAAATACTTCAAGCTCGCTATGAATTTCGGCAAGTCGAACCACTACAAAGTGGCGAATATCGTGGGCCGCTACATCGTGGAGACCGGAGTTCAATCCGGCTTGTCCCGCGCGGTCGTGCAGGGCCTGTTCGAAGAGCTGCAGGAGACTTCGCACGCGATCGTTGAGGCTACGTTCAATCAGCTTCCGGAAGGTTTCCCGGAGGCGTTGCTTTCTTCGATCGACGGCGCGCTGACGGCTAGGTTGCACCTGCTGAACTAAAGCTGGTTGCGCCTGCCTCGTGCGAAAACGCGTCTATTCTGGATCAAACGAAATCAGGTCAGATTGTCGTGCCAAACCAGATCCTCAGTGCCGTATTTCCGACTGCTGAACATAAGCGGGCAGCCGTGCCGGACGCGGTGCAAGCCCCGCTTCAACAAGAAAATTCCCCTGCGCCAGCGCATTCCTCGCGAGACAAGTTTCTCGCTGACAGCCCCTTGGTGCCAGCTTTGATCATGTTCATCGAAACACTCAAAGTGAGGATCAAGAAATGGCTACTCAAACTCTGAAACTGAACGTCAAATCCGGCGAAAAAGACGGCAAGAACTTCTGGGATCGCTGCGGCGTCCTCTTCGTCAACACCGACGACAGCGGCAACATCACGTCGATCAACGTCAAACACAGCATGTTCCCCGATGTCGAAATGGTCGCCTTCCCTCGCCGCGATGAAGACCCGGTGACCGAGTGACCGTAGCGCCAGGGCGGGGTTCCCGCTCTGGCTTTATCGCATCGATACACCTCACCAATGTCGCCGTAGTGAGTGGCGCTGAAGCAGCCCAGCCAAATCGAGCTATTGTCAAATCTGGTGTCCAAGCGATCCTCATGCGGCGGCTTGATCGTGGTTTGATGGCTTGATGCCGTTGACGAAGTCGACGCCTTGGATGACGTCGGCGAGATGAGCAAAGCCACGCAGTTTCCGCCAGCT
>JAJDZT010000036.1 GCA_022824525.1 Silicimonas sp.
GCCGGGACAACGAACCCAAGATAAATGGGACCGCACGGTTCGCAATGGACGTTCAACTGTCGGACCAGTTGGTAGTCGTCATCAAGCGTAGCCCCCGCTTCGGCGGAACGGTGGCTTCCGTGGATTCCTCAGCAGCCATGAAGGTGCCGGGGTTCGTCGACGCGGTTACCCTGCCGGGCAGGAATGGCGTGTTTGTTTATGCTCATAACACCTGGGCGGCACTGCAGGCGCGCAAAGCCCTTGCGGTGGAGTGGGACCTCGCTGCGGCGGAGAGCCGCAACTCGGATGAGATCGAATCCGCGCTTCTCGCGGCGGTGAACACCCCTCCCGGTTTCGTGGCCAAAGAGGGCCCCGGGCTGGAAGAAACCACACGGCTAATCGATCATGCAGCACAGGCGGTGGAGGCCGAATTCTTTCTGCCGTGGCTTTCTCATTCGCCTATGGAGCCCCTGACCTGCACGATCGAGCCGACTGCCAATGGGGTCAGGCTCCACGATGGTTGCCAGTTCACAACAGGTGCACACCAGGCGCTTTCGGCCGTACTTGATCTGCCGTTCGAGAAGATCGAGATTAACACGCTGTATGCCGGGGGATCGTTCGGACGCCGCGCCACCATGACCGCGGACTATATCGTCGAAGCCGCCTTGGCCTTTGCGATGAGCGGCCGGTCGCGACCAGTGAAGCTCGTCTGGTCCCGCGAGGACGATCTCAAGGGTGGCGCTTACCGGCCGGCGTTCGCGCACAGGGTACGTGTCGGCCTTGATGCGGACGGGCGCATGGTTGCGTGGGACCATCGCATTGCTGGCAAGCCCATTTTCAAGGGAACGCCGTTCGAACAGGCGTTCGTGAGGAATGGCGTCGACCATTCGTCGGTGGAAGGCGTGTCGGATACGCTCTACGGGATTCCGGGCCAGTACGTCGGCCTCACGGATTTCGAATCCCCCATCACGGTGAACTGGTGGCGCTCGGTCGGTCACAGCCATACCGCCTTTGTCATGGAGTCTATGATGGATATGGCAGCGAAGGCGGCAGGACGCGACCCGGTTGCCTGGCGGCTGGACCATCTTGCGGGAGACTCGAAGGACCAACAGAGATTGGCCGGGGTCCTGCGTGTGGCGGCAGAACGATCCGGCTGGGACCGTCCTGTGGGGCCGGGCCGGGCCCGCGGGGTCGCGGCGCACAAATCCTTTGGCACGTATGTCGCCCAGGTTGTCGAGATTTCCCGGGACGATGTGGGTTCCGTTAAGGTCGAGAGGATGACCTGCGCCGTTGATTGCGGTGTCGCGGTGAATCCCGACGTTGTCAAGGCACAGATTGAAGGCGGGATCGGTTATGGCATGGGCCACGTCATGCGCAACGCGATCACTTTCAAGGACGGCGAAGTCTCGCAGTCGAATTTTCCCGACTACGAACCGCTGCGAATTTCGGATATCGGCGCGATTGATGTTCAGATCGTCGACTCCAGGGAGTCCCCGACCGGAATCGGCGAGCCGGGCGTGCCCCCTGCAGGGCCTGCGCTGGCCAATGCCATTGCCGTAGAAGGACCCCGGGTCACGAGGTTGCCCATGACCGGGAATGGAGTGCGCTTCGCTTGAGGCGGTTGCCCGGTAGGCCAGGACATGCGGGCCGCATTGTCCCGGTGCCAGGACCGGTAATGAAAATACCGGCATGATGGATGCTGGACCATCCGTTGCCGCCATCGTGCTCGCGGCCGGCCGCTCCACCCGCATGGAGCCCGGAAACAAGCTGCTCATGGATATCGGGGGAAAGCCCATGCTGCACCGCACGCTTGATGCGGTCCACGGCGCCGGCCTGCAGCAGGTCATTGTGGTCACCGGATTCCAGTCGGATCAGATAGAGGAGTCCATCGCACGGTATCCGGTCGAAATCGTCCACAACCCGTGTTTTTTCCACGGAATGGGTACATCGCTGGGCGCCGGAATCGCCTCGTTGCCGGATTCGGCCGGTGCGGTGATCGTGTTTCTTGCCGACATGCCCCATATCACCGCAGATGTGCCGAATAGGCTGGTTCACGCCCATTCGGCTTCGGGGAACCGGGTCTGCATCCCTGTTTTCTCTGGCAGGAGGGGAAATCCAGTGTTGTGGCCAAGACGGTATTTCAAAGACCTGGGTTCGGTCGAGGGGGATGCTGGCGGCCGCCATCTGATCCGCGAGCTCGGCAGACAGGTGCTGGAAGTACCCGTGTACTCGAATTCCATTCTGAATGACATAGATACGGTACAGGATCTTGGGCTGCAGCCTGTTCATCTTAAGGCAAGCAGCCCCGAATCCATATGAAGAACAGTGATACCGAAGTCCTGCAGGCCGCCGCTGGCTGGCTGGAAGGTGGGCATACGGTAGAACTCGTTACGCTGGTGGAAACCTGGGGATCGTCGCCCCGACCGGTTGGCTCTCTTGCCGCGGTGCGCAGCGATGGAAAGCTGGTTGGATCAATATCCGGCGGCTGTATAGAAAAGCAGCTCACCATAAAATTACGGCGCGACGGGCGGACTTCTGTCGTGCAACACGATATCAGTCACGATCTGGCAGTACATTACGGTTTGCCCTGTGGCGGGTCGCTGAAACTGGTCATGGAGCATCTCGAGGATGCCATGCCGCTGCGCAGCATATTGCAGGCACTCGAAGACCGTAGACCAGTCAGTCGGACAGTGGACCTCGAGTCGGGAAAAACCGACATCAGACCGGCAAACCGGGATGAGAGATTCAGCTTCGATGGAAAAACATTGACCAAGGTGTTCGGGCCGAGGCAGGAATTACTCGTGATCGGCGCCGGACAGTTGTCGCGGTATGTTGCAGAACTGGCTGCAGCCCTGGATTTCCAGGTAACCGTTTGTGAACCGAGAGAGGATTTTGCCAGCGTCTGGAGCGTGCCAGGCACAACGCTTGATTCTCACTCCCCGGACGATGTGGTGAGGGAACTTGCCGTCGACCCTACGATCGCGGTTCTGGCCCTGACCCATGATCCGAACCTCGATGACCTTGCCCTGATGGAGGCACTGGAGCGCGAGGTCTTCTTTGTCGGCGCACTCGGGTCCAGGCGCAACAGCGAAAGCCGACGCAAGCGCCTTCGGTTCCTGGGTCTGGGGGAAGCGCAGCTCGATCGCCTGCATGGTCCCATCGGCCTCGATATCGGCAGCCGTACATCGGCCGAGATCGCGGTTTCCATCATGGCGCAGGTCATCGCCGCACGCAACGGGAAGCTTCCTTCGGGATAATCGATCAAACCGGGACGTTGCGGTTCACCGGGTTTCCGGGATCATCCATGGTGATGGTAGTGAGCGGGGTCTTCGCCGTCAGTCTGCTGATTCTGGTCTGGAGGACTATCAGTCAGCACGGATTGCCGGCGCAAATCCGGGGCAAGGGGGAGACTGTGCCAGCATCGGGGATGAACCGGGAATTGGCGGCGGTATTTTACGGTGTTCCGTACAGCTGTGATGATTCCTTCCTTGGTCAGTACTGCTTTCACCCCGGAGGCGGGCGCCGAGAGTGCCTGCAGGTCGGGCTCGTAGGAAAACCCGACGGCCCCTGTGTGGATGCCAAGGGTTCTTTCAGTAGGTGTTTCTCCCGTTGTTCTGAAGGGTGCGTAGGACTATATGCGCGATACATAGATTTACCGCGCACAACAGGGGCCAAGTCCCGATTCAACCCTTTCAACAACTTTATGAGAAACATCGAAATAAAATCAATACCCCGTCTCCACTCCGAAGAGCATTCCTCTCCGCTATCCCGGAATGAGGCCGGTCGCGATGATGAT
>JAJDZT010000012.1 GCA_022824525.1 Silicimonas sp.
TTCATATCGGTCCGAACTACGCTTATACTTCGCGCGGGTGGTCTCGTTCCAAGCCATGTGGTCTTCCCTGTCTGTGGTTAAATTCAGTAGGGAAATACCATATCAGATGAGACCATCCACATTCTAGGTCAGGCTCTAAAGCCCCTGCACCGAGACCCGGTAGGTGTAGAGCGCTGCAATGTTCTGAGCGAGCGCGGCCCCGTCTTCGGCCCCAAGGCTGGCATAGGGACCAACGCCGCGCGACAGCAGGAACGGCAGAATGAACGGTGCCGCCGCGATGTCCGTCTTGCCTTCCGCCACGTTCTGTACCGAGTTGGTCAGCGTTTGACCCGCTGCGACCTGGATATCCGCCACGCCTTCCTTGGCGGCCGCTTCAGACAGCGCGATAATGGAAATCCCCGGCGTGGTATTCGGTGCTGCAGTTTCCGCAGAAAGAATGCTCTGAGCATGTGCCGTCGCTCCGACACACAAGGACGCCACGACAGCGGCGAGCAGTTTCTTCGACATCTATTTTCCTCCCTAGACATAGATGTTCTTCTTTTGTGGTTCTGAGACTTGCATGGATCGATAGGGCCTGTCACTTATTGACTCGAAAAAAATGGATTTTTTGGCCCACATCGTGGGTTTCTCGAGAATTTGGGGGGAATATGCCAAATCTGAAACTCTTCGTGGCGCCGAACACATGCGCCCGCGTGCCAACCATCGCGCTGGAAGAAATCGGCGTGCCATTTGAAACCGAACTGGTGCGGACGGCGGCCAATCAGCAGAATTCGCCGGAGTTTCTGAAGGTGAATCCCAAAGGCAAAGTGCCAACGCTGCTGATTGATGGCGATCCGCTGACGGAGAACGTGGCCATCCTAACCTGGCTGAACACGACCTTTCCCGATGCCAATCTGCTCCCCGAAACGAACACCCCACTCGACACCGTCAAACAGACGGCCGATCTGGCCTTCTTCGCGGGCACCGTGCATCCCACGATCACCCGGATCGCGATGCCGATAAAATTCATTGAAGACAAGGCACTATCGTTCGAAATTGTACGACCCAAAGGCACTGAAGCAATGATGCCGATCATGTCGATGATCAACAAGCGGCTGGAGGACGGCCCTTGGTGGTACGGCGACACGTGGTCGGCGGTGGACGGGTATCTCTACTGGGCGTGGGGCCGCATCACGGGCGTCGGATTCCCCGGCGAGGACTTCCCTAATATTCGGCGCCATCACGAGTTGTCGAATGAACGCCCAGCAGTCCAACGCGCGATGGCGCGGGAGACTGAGAACATCAAGGTGCTCGAGGCGGAAGGTCTCTTCATTGCGCCGCGCTGAGGGACAACGAACATGAACGTTCTTTGGATCATGGCAGACCAGCTCAGGTGGGATTACCTCAGCTGCTACGGCGCTGAACATATCGACACGCCAAACCTCGACCGTCTTGCTTCAAAGGGCGTTCGTTTCAATCGCACCTACGTGCAGTCCCCGATCTGCGGACCAAGCCGGATGAGTTTTTACACCGGGCGCTATGTGCGCAGCCACGGTGCGACGTGGAACGGCTTTCCATTGCGCGTGGGCGAGCCCACGCTCGGAGACCACCTACGCGAGATCGGTGTCACCAGCACCCTGGTCGGTAAAACCCATATGCGCGCAGACGAAGAAGGCATGAAGCGCCTCGGCATTGAACCGGAAAGCACCATCGGCGCGCTTGTCAGCGAATGCGGGTTTGAAGTGTTCGTCCGCGACGACGGAACCAACGCTGCTAACGACAAGAATCGCCATGCGGAGGACTATGAGCAGTATCTGCGCGACCATGGCATGGGCGGCGAAACGCCTTGGGAAGAATGGGCCAACACCGCCATTGGGCCCGATGGCAAGAAAAAGTCAGGCTGGCTTCTGGAAACCGCCCCCCTGCCCGCCCGCGTCCCAAAGGAGCACTCCGAGACGGCTTGGCTCACCACGCGCGGCATCGAATTCATGGAAGCGCAGGGCGACGCCCCATGGCTCTGTCACCTGAGCTATATCAAGCCGCACTGGCCCTATCTCGCCCCCGCACCGTATAACGATATGTACTCCGCCGCCGATCTGCCGCCCGTGAACCGGCGCGATGGCGAGCATTCCCATCCGCTGATGCAGACCTGGGCCGAGACGCGCATTTGCAAAAGTTTCTCCCGCAACAACGTCCGCGACATCGTGGGCCCGGTCTATATGGGGCTGATCAAGGAACTCGACGACAACATGGGTCGGCTCTTCGACTATCTCGAGAAGAGCGGGCGCATGGACGACACGATGATCGTCTTCTGCTCAGACCATGGTGACAATATGGGCGACCACTGGCTGGGTGAGAAAGACCTGTTCTACGATAGCTCGGCGCGCATTCCGCTGATCATCTACGATCCGCGATCCGATGCGGATGCCACGCGCGGCACGACCAGCGATCACCTGATCGAAGGGATCGACCTCGCCCCCACCTTTCTCGAGTTTCTTGGTGGTCCCGCCAAACCGCACATCCTCGAAGGCCGCTCGCTGTCACCGCTGCTCCACGGTCAAACCACCGACTGGCGCGATCACTGCATCTCGGAATACGATTATGCGACCCGCGATGCGCGGCGCGCGATCAATGTCGATCAGAGCGACGCACGGATCGTCATGGTCTTTGACGGCCGCTGGAAGTACATTCACGCCGAGAAGATGAGGCCCATGCTTTTCGATCTGGAAGCCGATCCCGACGAGCTCCACGACCATGGTGACGATCCGGCGTTCGGCGATCAGATTGAACGCCTGAAAGCCCTCCATTTTGCTTGGGCCAGACAGCACCACACCCGAATTACACGCACGCCAGACATCATTGAAAAAATGACGGATGCCAAGGAACCGCCCGGAATTTACATCGCGTACTGGGATGAAAAGGAACTGCTCGCTGATGGCCTCGACATACCGGCCCATCTTGCAAAGGATGACGATCTCAAGACTTAGCCTCGATCCGACACAAGACTTTTGCTTTTACGAAGCACGAGCAAGCCAACAAGCGCTACAGTTCATCAACAAGCTTCCATCAGAAAGTGTGCAGACTCTTTAACCTTATGGAGTTTCAAAGAGTTGCTCGTTTGGGAATAGATGACGAAACGGGTAACGTGATTTTGCGCAAAAAAAAGCATTGCAGCCCAGTAGCGCTGCGCTCAACCGTGGGACACCTCCCTAGCAAACCATTGACACCGTTCAACAGACTTCTACCAAACGTGGTACACTCTAATCGCTATTTCATTAGGGTTTTCGTGGTTTCTTGGAGTCCCCTATGGGCTGCCACACCAATCCCAAAAGCTTGAATTCGTGTTTCGTCCCACCGGTGATGTCATCCCGACAGTTTCGGTTTTTCTTGCGCGGCTGCTGCAACAATGACCACGACTGGCAAACAGCGCAGCGAGTGCTGTGCCCAGTCCCTCGGTTCCGCCGAAATGGCTGCGATTCTACGATAGATCCAGTTCAGGCCGCCGCTGCACGACGACAGGCCGGCACGCCCCGACCGGAAACACCGACCGTCATCCGTCTGGGACGCAAGTCCGAGTAGCGAAAAGCTTCCGCCCCACGTGCCCTATGCTGGCACCGCTCCCCGACTCAGATATTGTCTGCGCGAATGGCCTCGCAAACAGCGTCTGTGACTTCTTGCGTGTTCGCCGAACCTCCGACATCGGGCGTCATTGTGCCCGCCGCACAAACGGTTTCAACGGCACGCATCAACCGCGTTGCCGCCGAAGCCTCCCCCAGATGCTCCAGCATTTGTGCTGCCGTCCAGAAGGTCGCCACCGGGTTGGCGATCCCCTTGCCCGTTATGTCAAAGGCCGACCCATGGATCGGCTCGAACATCGACGGGTAACGGCGTTCCGGATCAATATTCGCCGTTGGCGCGACACCAAGTGAACCGGCGAGCGCTCCGGCCAGATCGGAGAGTATGTCCGCGTGGAGATTGGTTGCGACAATCGTATCAAGGCTTTGCGGGTTCTTCACCATGCGCACGGTCATCGCATCAACCAGCATCTTGTCCCATGTGACATCCGGGAAATCGCGACTAACTTCTTCCGCGATCTCGTCCCACATGACCATGCCGTGGCGTTGCGCATTCGATTTGGTGACAACGGTCAACAGCTTGCGCGGCCGGGACTGCGCCAATTCGAACGCATAGCGCATGATCCGCGTGACACCGACACGTGTGAAGACAGCAACCTCGGTGCCCACTTCTTCCGGCAAGCCGCGGTGCGCCCGCCCTCCCATACCGGCATATTCGCCTTCAGAGTTCTCTCGGATGATTACCCAGTCCAGATCGCCCGGCCCGACGTCCGCAAGCGGCGCAGAGATCCCTGGCAGAATGCGTGTTGGCCGGACATTTGCGTATTGGTCAAAGCCTTGGCAAATCGGCAGGCGCAGCCCCCAAAGGGTCACGTGATCCGGGACGTCCGGCGCGCCCACGGCCCCGAAGAAAATGGCGTCAAATGCCTTTAGCATCTCTGTTCCGTCTTCGGGCATCAACGCGCCTTCACGTTTGTAACGCTCGGACCCCCAGTCGAAATGCGTGAACGACATCTCGAACCCGCCATCTCGCCTGGCAAGCGCCTCAAGGGCTTGGATGCCAGCGTTGATGACCTCGGTTCCGATACCATCGGCCGGAATGGCGGCAATTTTGTAGCTCTTCATATTGATCCTCGGGCAGTGAGCAGCAGGCACGTGACAAAGATGATGACGCAGATCGCGCCAAAGATCTCAGGCCACCAGCCAAACTCGTAAACTTCGTGAGTGTCGTCGTCATTGGTATCCAAGGCAGTCTCCTAGAGTCCGGGCAGCCAAAGGGCGATTTGTGGGAAGGCCATCACCAGTCCCAACCCGATCATCTGAAGTGCTATGAACGGAAGGACGGCAAGGAATATCTCCTGCAAGGTCACATCCTTCGGAGCGACCGACTTCAGATAGAAGCAGGCAGGTCCGAAAGGCGGCGACAGCATGTAAATCTGGATGTTCATCGCAAACAGGATGCCGAACCAGACCGGATCGTAACCCAGGGACGCCACGACGGGTGTGAAAACCGGCACCGTGATGAATACGATGGCGATCCATTCCAGGAATGTGCCCATCACGAAGACGATGGCCATCATGATCAGGATGACCACGATCGGCGCGACATCAAGACCGGTCAGCATGCCGCGCACGGCGAATTTTTTCTGTGCATGATCGTCTATTTTTACATTGGGTTTTCTGAACAGGCTGGACATTCTTCTGTCAACCGTCTATGACGTTTTCTGACTGAAATCGAATCAGAGGCCGCAATGGATCTCTCGAACC
>JAJDZT010000018.1 GCA_022824525.1 Silicimonas sp.
GGTTCGAGAGATCCATTGCGGCCTCTGATTCGATTTCAGTCAGAAAACGTCATAGACGGTTGACAGAAGAATGTCCAGCCTGTTCAGAAAACCCAATGTAAAAATAGACGATCATGCACAGAAAAAATTCGCCGTGCCGGAGACCACCGATGCTGCGTAAGATTGCCGTTCCGATTGTTGCCTGCATCGTCTTTCTCGTCCTGTGGGAATTACTCGTCTGGGCCAATGGCTGGCCGAACTACGTGATGGCCTCCCCGTCGGACTTGCCGGCCTCCTACATCCGTTTCTGGGATCTGTTTATCGTGATGGGATGGCAGACGCTTTGGCGCACCGTTCTGGGATTGCTGATTGCCATCATCGTGGGCGTCGCACTTGGCATGGTGATGGGGTTTTCGCGGACGATGCGCGATGCGCTTTATCCGTTGCTCGTCGGTTTCAACGCGATCCCCAAGGCCACCGTTGTGCCCATCGTGGCGCTGATGTTCGTGGGCGCGCATGATTTCAACACGGTGCTGATTGCCTTCATGATCAGTTTCTTCCCGATTGCCGTCTCTGTTTCGATTGGACTGTCGACTTTGGAGCCGGAATACCGCGACATTCTGCGTTCGCTTGGGGCTTCTCAAGCGACGATCTTCTGGAAGATTGCATTACCTAAGACATTGCCCGAGTTCTTCGGGGCGCTGAAAGTGGCTGTTACGCTGGCTTTTATCGGAACGAACCTGATGGAGATCGTATCACCACACGGACGTGGCCTCGGCGCGCTGTTCGACAGCGGCAAGACCAATTCGGATTATCCCCTGATGTTTGCCGTGCTGATCGCCTTGGCGTTCCTCGGGATCGTTCTGTACTACGTTGTCGTCGCGCTGGAGATAGTGTTCGCGGGCTGGGCGGAGCGTCAGCCTAGTTGAGGTCCGGCCCGTGCGCTTCCCGGTTATGGGCGGCAAGCGAGGTCATCGCCCCGTAGGTGGCCACGCAGAACGGCACCGCGTAGGTCAGACCGACCTTCCAAAGCACGAGCGATGCATCCCCGAAGATGGCTTCTGGCTGGTTGATCAGGTTGAGTGCCGTGCCCACGACAGCAGAGACCTTCAGAGACCGAACGACGACCGCCTTCGGCAGGATTGGACTGGGTGATGTCATATGCCTTCCCTCTCACTCTGCGCTGGCGTGGCGACGGGGCACGAGACCGGAATGGAACCAGGTGATGTAACTTTCGATGGAAAAGACGGGCAAACCTGTCGCGGCGCGGATGTCGGCTGCATAGGGCACCATGTTGGTGCATTCGAGCACGAGAGCCCCTATCTCGGGATTTGCCGCGACGAGGGCTTTGGCGGCGGTGACGTTGTCTTCGCGAGCGAGGTCGACATCGAGTGTCAGTTCATTGCCCAGAATGGCACGGGTGAACTCGTGACCACCTTCGGTAGACCCTATCGGGGTCCCTTCGGGCACATGAGCTGCTTTGAGATGATCATCGGTCAAGGTGCTGCCGCTGATTGTGAGGATGCCCGCGCGTTTGCCGGGCGGTAACAGAGCATTCACCATGCGGACCTGCATGAGCGACGATGTCGCGACGGGAACCGGTACGGCAGCCTGCAAATCTGCCTGCATCAGCGAGAGAAAGCCGCAATTCGTGGTGATCCCGTCGACGCCGTCGGCAACGAGGTCGCGCGCCGCTTCGATGAAACTCGGCAGAAGTCCGGGCGCACCTTTGCGCACCACCAGATCGGGAGAGGCACCTCGCACGATTTTATAGTGCACCGGAAAAGGCCAGCTCAGCGCATTGCCCATATCGCCCGGAATTCGCGGAAACTGCGCATCAAGCATCAAGATGCCCAAACGTGCGCCATAAATCGCCTTGCCGCCTGTCGCTTTCATGAACCATCTTTCTCCCGTTAGCGGGATATTGACGAAGTCCTGCGCCCTTTCCAAGATGCAGCGGTCGCGCCCGGGCTACGATCCGGGCTGGCACAGGGACAGACTGGGGAACTTCATGCGCCACATCGCCATTGTCGGAGCCGGGATCGTCGGTGTTTCAACCGCGGTCTGGCTGCAGCGTGAAGGCTTCAAGGTCACATTGATCGATCGATTGGGACCGGGTGAAGGCGCGAGCTTCGGCAACGGCGGCGTGCTGGCGAGTTGCGCGATGGTCCCGGTGACCGGACCGGGGCTCATGAAGAAGGTCCCGAAAATGTTGATGGATGCCGATCAGCCTTTGTTTCTGAAATGGGGATATCTTCCGCGCCTGCTCCCATGGCTCAGAAAATACCTTGCCGTCGCGAACGAACCGGACACGAGACGCATTGCCAGTGCGATTGCGGGCGTTGTGGGCGACAGTCTGGAAGAACATCGGGCCCTCGCCGACGGGACGGCTGCGGAGAAATGGATCGTCCCGTCTGACTACCTCTACATCTACAAGGACCGAGAGGCCTTTGAGGGTGATGCGCTGGCCTGGGACATCCGTCGGTCCCACGGCATCGCGTGGGAAGAACTTGAGGGAGCCGCACTTCGAGCGTTTGACCGGATCTTCTCTCCGGAGCAGAATTTCGGCGTGAAGATGGGTGATCACGGACGCATCTCCGACCCGGGAAAATATGTAAAGGCGCTGGCAGGTCATGTGGAGGACGAAGGCGGCGACGTGGTCATCGGCGACGTCATCGGTTTCGTCTTCGACGGCGATCAGGTGACGGGCGTGCGCATCGGGGGCGAGACCTTGCCTTGCGATGATGTCGTTCTGGCGACCGGCGCATGGTCCGGACCTTTGGCCAAGGCCCTGGGCTTGAAAGTGCCGCTGGAAAGCGAGCGCGGCTATCATTTGGAGCTTTGGGAACCTTCGGTGATGCCACGCGCGCCCGTGATGATCGCCTCCGGCAAGTTCGTGGCAACGCCCATGGACGGCCGCCTGCGTTTGGCAGGGATCGTGGAACTGGGCGGCCTCGACGCCCCGCCTTCCCGAGCCCCGTTCGAGTTGTTGCGGCGTGCCGCCAAGGCGGCGATGCCGGGACTGACATGGAAAGACGAGACCGAGTGGATGGGCCATCGTCCGGCACCTGCCGATTCGATTCCTGTAATCGGTGCCGTGCCTGGTCTCAAAGGTGCCTACACCGCCTTCGGACACCACCATATCGGGCTGACATCCGGCCCAAAAACAGGGCGATTGCTGTCTCAACTGATTGCAGGCAAGCAACCGAACCTTGACCTAGGGGCATATTCCCCCGCACGGTTCAAATCATAAAAACGAACTATGAAGACCAGGGAGTTCAAAATGACCAAACTTTCCAAACTGCTGGCCACAACAGTGGCAGCAACGGCTATTGCCGCGCCGGCTCTGGCCGAGACGTGGGATATGCCCATGGCCTATGCCGCAACCAACTTCCATTCGGAAGTGGGTGCAAACTTCGCAGCCTGCGTGACCGAGGGCACCGGCGGCGATCTTGAAATCGTGACGCACCCGTCCGGCTCGCTCTTCCCGGGCAACGAGATCAAACGCGCCGTGCAAACCGGTCAGGCCAATATCGGCGAACGTCTTCTGTCTGCGCACCAGAACGAGAACCCGCTTTACGGTGTGGACTCCATCCCATTCCTCGTATCGTCCTTCGACGAGCACGAAGCGCTTTGGGAAATTGCCGGCCCCAAGGTTGCCGAGGTACTGGCGGAGGATAACCTCCATTATCTTTATTCCGTTCCATGGCCGCCGCAGGGCCTGTACTTCCGGAACGAGACGAAATCGACGGCTGACATGAAAGGCGTGAAGTTCCGTTCTTACTCGACAGCCACTGCGCGTCTGGCCGAACTCACCGGCATGCTGCCGGTACAGATCGAAGCCGCGGAAATCAGTCAGGCCTTTGCAACCGGTGTTGCCGACTCGATGATCTCCTCCGGTGCCACGGGATACGACCGGAAGGTTTGGGAGCATCTCGGCTTCTTCTATGAAGTGGACGCGTGGCTGCCGCGGAACGCCGTATTCGTGAACCAGGGCGCTTGGGACGGCCTTTCGGATGAAACCAAGACCGTGATGACGGACTGCGCCGCGGCCGCCAAGGCCGAAGGTCTGGCACGATCGAAGGACTACACCCAGTTCACGCTGGATGGTCTCAAGGAAGGCGGCATGACCGTTGAGAAGGCCAGCGACACGATGGTTGAAGAACTGAAAGTCATCGGTGCCACGATGACCGAAGAATGGCTGGCAACGGCAGGCGAAGACGGCAAGGCCATCGTCGACGCCTATATGGCTGGCAACTAAGAAATCGGTTTGGCCGGATCGCAGTGCTCGTCCGACGAGCATTGCGCCCGGCCTGACCAATCACGACATGAGGGGACGGGGTCAATGACTGCAGCGCGCGCGCTGAGGCGCATTCTGGATGGCTTGTATCTGCTAGGCGGCATCATCGCTTCGCTGTTTCTCATCGCCATTCTGACGATCATCGTCCTTCAGATGCTGGCCCGTTGGACCGGACAGGTCTTTCCGGGAGCCACGGATTACGCCGGCTATTGCATGGCAGCGGCTTCGTTCTTCGCTTTTGCCTACGCCCTCAATCACGGCGCGCATATCCGAGTCTCCATCGTCCTCAACGCCATGGGCCGTGCCCGCCGCTGGGGCGAGACGTTTTGCTTTGCGGTCGGCACTGTGATCGCCACCTACTTCGCTTGGTACGCGGTCAAAGGCACCTACATCTCATGGCGCTGGAATGAGATCAGCCAAGGTCTCGACAAGACGCCGATCTGGATCCCGCAACTTTCCATGTCGATCGGTGCCATTTTGCTGGCGATCGCGTTCTGGGATCACCTTGTCCAACTGATCTTCCGAGGAACACACGGTATCAAGGCCGAACTCGTTGAACAAAGCAGCGCGGAGTAACGGCCATGGAACAATTCATCCCGATTGCCGTTTTCCTGTTCGTTCTCTTCTTCCTGCTCGGCTCGGGTGTCTGGGTCGGGCTTGCATTGATGGGGGTGGCTTACGTGGGCATGGAGATGTTCACGTCGCGCCCACCTGGCGACGCGATGGTCACACGCATCTGGGGCGCGTCGTCCAGTTGGACGTTGACCGCCCTGCCCTTGTTCATATGGATGGGTGAAATCCTCTACCGAACGCGATTATCCGAGGACATGTTCCGGGGGCTCAGCCCCTGGATGGCGCGCCTGCCCGGCGGCCTCGTGCATACGAATATCGTGGGCTGCACGGTCTTCGCTGCCGTCTCCGGGTCATCCGCCGCAACGCTGACCACGGTCGGCAAGATGTCGATCCCCGAGCTTCGGAAACGCCAATACCCCGAAACCATGGTGATCGGGACATTGGCGGGCGCGGCAACGCTGGGGTTGATGATCCCGCCTTCGTTGACGCTCATCGTTTACGGTGTGACCATCAACGAGAGCATAACGAAGCTCTTCATGGCCGGTGTCTTCCCGGGCCTCGTTCTGGCGTCGATGTTCATGGCCTATGTGGCGGTCATGTCCTTTGTGTCCAAAGGCTTCAATCCCACGCCAGAGCCGCCAATGACCTTCGGCCAGCGCGTTGCAAACTCGCGCTTTCTGATCCCCGTGATCTGCCTGATCCTCGTCGTGATCGGCTCGATGTACCTAGGCTACGCCACCGCGACGGAGGCCGCGGCCTTTGGTGTGATCGGCGCGCTGATCCTCGCCGCGACCCAAGGTTCGCTCAACTGGGGCACATTCACCGACAGCCTGATGGGCGCGGTGCGCACCTCCGCAATGATCGCGTTGATCCTTGCGGGCGCTGCGTTCCTGTCGTTGTCCATGGGATTCACGGGGCTTCCGCGCGGGTTGGCAGACCTTATTGCGTCTTTTGAGCTGTCCCGCTTCGAACTGCTGATGGCCCTTCTGGTCTTCTACATCATCCTCGGCATGTTCCTCGATGGCATTTCCTCAGTGGTGCTGACCATGGCGGTGGTGGAGCCGATGATCCGCGACGCGGGCATCGACATCATCTGGTTCGGTATCTTCATTGTCGTGGTGGTCGAGATGGCGCAGATCACGCCGCCCATCGGGTTCAACCTCTTCGTGCTGCAAGGCATGACCAATCACGAGATGACCTTCATCGCCAAAGCCGCGATCCCGATGTTCCTGATCATGGTGGTGATGGTCTTCGTGCTGATTTTCTTCCCCGAACTCGCCACCTGGCTGCCGGAGAATATCAGGCAACGACCGGGGTGATCCAAACCCTCGGATTTGTCGGGCGCCATGGTCGCTGGAGCCTTGTTGTCGGTCTTCTTGCTGGCCTGACGCTGCCCGGGCTTGCGGCAACGATGAAACCATGGCTGCCGCATCTCATCGCCGCACTTCTGTTCGTGAGCGCGTATCGGATTGGACCGCAGGCCACGCTTGGCTCTCAGGTGGATGTGCAGCAGTCCTTTCTACGCGTGCTTGTGTACCAACTCGCGGCTCCCCTGCTCGCGTTAGGAGCCCTTCATCTAACGGGTTATGCCACAACACCTGCAGGGATTGCCGTCGTGTTGGTCTTGGCCGCGCCTTCGGTGACTGGAGCCCCCAATTTCGCAATCATGATGGGGCGTGATCCCACCCGTGCCATGCGCCTGCTTCTTCTCGGAACGGCAGTGTTTCCTTTGACCGTGGTACCGGTGCTTTCCTTTCTTCCCGCCATTCCGACTATGGGCGATGTTCTCACTGGCGCATTGAGACTGCTGGCCGTCATCGCCTTGACAGTTGGTGCCGCCTTCCTTTTGCGCGGGAAGCGTCCACTAGCGCCACCCGCGCGCGATGCCATCGACGGCGTGGCGGCCATATTGCTGGCAGTTGTCGTGATCGGGCTCATGTCCGCCGTCGGTCCAGCGATATTTGAACGCCCTCACGCACTTATCGCCTGGCTCGGCTTTGCCTGTGCCTTGAATTTCGGACTACAACTGATCGCTCACCGGCTCGACCCGGTTCCCAATTCGGGAACGGCGATCGTCGCAGGCAACCGTAACATCGCGTTGTTTCTCGTGGCATTGCCGCCCGAACTGACCGACCGGCTTTTGTTGTTCATCGGTTGCTATCAGATTCCGATGTATCTGACGCCACTGGTGATGGCGCGGCTCATGCGGTCAGACGATTAGCCAATCTGGCGTTTTGATTTTTTGCCGACGTCCAAAAAGCACCGACATTACGAAGCGGAAAGACTGGATTTCCGTCATGTTCCATCCCCCATTCCTTTCGCCCCGGATAGCGTGTTCGCGTCTCAGTTTTGTGACGCCGGGCTGCCGAAAATCTGCTTGAACAGTCCGATACACTCTCGGAAGCCCGCTTCGAAATCCCCAGTGCCGGGGTGGTAGACACTCTCGAAGGAAATCACGCCTTCATACCCATCTGACCTGAGCGCGTCCGCCATCGGACGGAACTGATCAGCCAGTTGTCCCTCGCCCATCTTCTTCACTGTAAGCGTCGCGCGTGGCGTATCCACCCGCACATCCTTGATGTGGACGTGTCCGAGATACCCGTCCTTCACTTCGTCATATCCGTCCGGGAACGCGCGCTCATGACACCAGCAATTGTTGGCCGGGTCCCAGAGCACCTTGAGGACATCCTTCGCGTTCAGATCGTCGATCAGTTTCCGCGCAGTGTAGTTCGAGTTCACCATGGTGCCATTCCCGGTTTCCACCACCAGCGTCACGCCTTCGGTGCGGGCGAGTTCAACTGCGGGAGCAATGAGTGGCAATGTCTTGTCCCAGGCGCCATGCGCAACGTTCCACTTCTCCGCCCCGCCATGTCCCCACAGAATCTGTTCCTTCTTGTTGGTCATGATCCTGACCAGAGGCGAGCCGACGATATGCGCCATTTCGATCACCCGCTTGAGCGCTTCCATGTGTGCGGTGTGCGCAGAATCACCGGGCACGTTGGCCGTGGTTAGACCAGCGAAGACGTGCCGCGACAGACAGGATACCGGCTTTCCACGATCCCGGAGGATTGCGTCAATCTCGGCAATCTCTGCCTTGGAATGATCGCCCACTTCATTTTCGCCAACAAATTGCAGCTCGGCATGTTCAAGCCCGAACTCATCCATAACGTCGACCGCATGCTTAAGGTCGCGGCTGATGCCGTCGCAAATCACGCCAAGTTTCATCAGCGTTCCCTCCCATCATATTACAAACAAGTCAGCAACCGCCCTCAGTCGGACTTTGCCGCATCCCGGTGGAGCTCTGCTCCGATGATCTCTTCAATCACTCGGGTGCAGACCCAGTTGTCGCCGTTTGGATACTTGGTCTTCCCCGCATGGAAGACCTGCATCGCGGCCGCCGCCGTGTGAAGCGGAACACCAAGCTCCTCGCCCAATCCCATGGAGATCGTGAGATCCTTGTGCATCGTATTGATGTGGCTGCCTGTGCCTTCGAACTGCCGATCAATGATCTTCTCGAGCGCGTTATTGACGACACCACAACCCGCTGAGGATGTTGAGAAAACATCCAGAATGACTTGCCCCGGCACACCCGCTTTCGCGGCAAGTGCCGCCGCTTCGAAGGTTGCGGAGAACTGAGCGCCGATCAGCGATTGCAGACAGGCCTTGACGGTTTGTCCGTCACCGGGGCGTGTGCCGACGCGATGGATGTTTGCGGAGACCGCCTCCATAACAGGAGCAAAGCGGTCGAGCACATCGGCAGGTGCGGCGGCCATCATCGTCAGCGTACCACCTTGCGCCCCCGGAAACCCGCCGGACACCGGCGTATCGACGAGATGCAATCCACTCCCCTCAAGCGCCGCTCCCAGCATCCGCGCTTCTCGCGGCTTGATGGTCGCTGACAGGATGATCGCGCAGCCGGCGGACATGGTCGACGCAAGGCCGTCGTCGCCGAACACCACTTCGTTCACCTCGTCTCCGTTCATCACCATGATGAACACCGCATCCGATTGGCGACCGACTTCGGCCGCACTTTCTGCGACCTCACCGCCCATTTCTCGGAATGCCTCGACCCGCTTCGGGTCAATGTCACGTCCGGTTACGGAGAACCCGTTCTTCAAAAGGTTCCTTGCCAAACCTGAGCCCATGTCGCCCAAGCCAATAACGCCAGCTTTCATCATGAAAGACCCCTTTCTGCCCTAACGGGCATTTGAAAATGACGCGTCAAGCGCCGGTTTTCGCAGGGATTTCACGCGTGCCGAAAGCCTTGGCTTTCGTGACGTCGGGCGGGTCCGGTAGACACCCCGCTGCCCGGTTAGGTGAATGAAGCGTTGCAGAGCAAATCGCGACTGTCCAGCCCCATGCGATCAACTGCCGTGGCGCCGGGCCGAAGCGCAAACAGATTTCAAACTCGGTTTGCTCTCAAAAGTGTTGGCTAGCCTGCCACAGCCGCAAGATCGGCGCGGCGGCCCAGAACCACTTCGCGTGCTTCCCAGAAATAACGCGTGTCGTCGACAACCGGAGCGAAAAAGAGTGCCCCGCCGTTTCGCCAAGGATCCAAAACGACTCCCTTGGCATATCCGTCGCCCTTAGCACTGATGATCGCGGTGGAATGGTCGATCCTGACACCACGACCCTCAGCAATCGCCCGGTTCATCTCAAGCGTTTCGAAGCCTTCGGCATCAAGCCGAGCTTCCATGTCTTCGGCCCAGTGCCAGCAAAGACCACGCGGCTTAAGACCAATGTTTACTTTGGTATTGTGGATGAGCGGTGGGTCCGTGATTTCATACCGAATTGCGAGTTCGCGGGTATGCCGGAACGCAATCTCGGCGGCACGCACGGCCTCATCAGGATCAACGTCTTCCCGCATGGCAGCGATTTGAGCTTGCAGGCGCGCGACTTCGTCGGGCGCGGCAATCGCACGTTTCTCAGGTGCTGTTCCACAGGCCGCCAATGGAAGGGCAACCATTCCTGTCAGTACCGCTCGTCTTGTTACCACGTCTCGCCTCACCACTCGATTTGCGCAAAGTTAGCGCCGTTTTTCCGGCGATGTAATCGAAAATGGGTGCAATGACAAAGGCGTGAGAGGCAAAAAAACGCCCGTCCAAAGGAACGGGCGTCAAGTTTCGGAACGAGGGACAGTGATTGAAGTCGGGTGTTCCGAACCCGACCCATAGAGCCGACTTGGGGTCTCGAACCCCGTATTTGAAGAGGTTTTCGCAAAACCGTGAACAAAGTCTGAATCCTCGATCGAAGAACCTGAACAACGAACCAATGTCGTTGAATCCCCAGAACTAGTCGAAGATCTCGTCAAATATGTCTTCGGCCACGTCCCAGACTTCTTCCATGAACCGGCGTGACAGACTCTTCGTTTTCTTCTTCTTGCGACGTTTACGATCGTATTGAGGCTCATTCCGGATCGGAGATGGCCGCACCAATTCCCGGTCGCCGATTGCATCCGAGCGCAGCATTTTCATCTCGTGAAGTGGCGCACCGCAGTTTGAACAGGCCAACTCATGGCGCTCCTTCCCCCGCAACGTGAGGGCAGCGCGCGTTCCGCAGTAGCAGCAAGTCGCAATTTTCGGCGTCATCGTGTCTCCTTCTGTCTCACAGCATATAGGGAGACAGCCGCCGCATTTGAAACGTTCAGCGACCCGAATTCTCCGGCAAAAGGAATGCGTACCAAACGGTCACATGTCGCGCGCGTCTTATCACGCAATCCGGGACCTTCCGCACCGAGGACAAGAGCGACCCGATCCCCTGCCGTTTCGAGAGTGGATTCAAGCGTTTCCTCAGCTTCGCCGGCCAGCCCAACCACTTGAAAGCCCATGTCTTTCAAGCTCTCCATGATTAAAGCAAGGTTCTTGACACGAAAGTACGGCTGACGTTCGAGGGCCCCGGATGCGGTTTTCGCAAGGGCCCCGGTTTCAGGAGCCGAATGCCGCATGGGAGCAATTACCGCAGAAGCTCCGAAGACCTCGGCTGAGCGCAATATTGCGCCGACGTTATGGGGGTCCGTGACGCGATCCAGCAAGATTACGGAGGCTGGCCCCTCGGGCGGCACAACGTCCGACAGACTTCCCCAGTCAAGCGGGCGTACCTCCAGTGCGGCGCCTTGATGGACGGAGCCGGGGTCGAGGGGCGCCGGGAACTTTCGTGGATCCGCGACTTCAGGTGTCATACCGGATGACGGGATCGCATCCCCGAGCCTGTCAGCCGCGTTCTTGGTAACGATCAAACGCAGTTTTCGCCGTGCCGGGTTAGCGAGCGCATCCCTTACCGCATGCAACCCGAACAACCATACGCTGGCGTTTTCCTGTCGTTCCTTGTCGACCACCCACGCGGGTTTCTTGGCCATTGCTCAGGCTGCCTCGACCGCGCGCACCACATCCCCCACGACTTGGGACAACAGCCCCTCATCCTCACATTCCGCCATGACCCGGATCAGGGGTTCTGTCCCCGACTTTCGGATCAGAAGACGACCCGTGCCGTCGAGACGCGCTTCGGCATCCTGAATTGCTTCCTTGACGGATAATGTTTCCAAGGGCGCTTCTCCCGCTGCATACCTGACGTTTTGCAGAAGCTGTGGGACCGGTTCGAAGACCTGGCGCAATTTGCTGGCAGGTTGGCCCGTACGTTTCATCTCAGCCAAAAACTGGAGCCCAGCCAGCAGGCCATCTCCTGTAGTCGCATAATCCGTCATTACGATGTGACCGGACTGCTCCCCGCCGAGGTTGAACCCATTAGCTCGCATGGCCTCAACAACATAGCGGTCGCCCACAGCAGTGCGATGAAGAGATATGCCACATGTCTTCAAGAAACGCTCGAGCCCGAGGTTTGACATGACAGTGGCGACCAGAGTGTCGTTTTTCAGGCGAGCTTCCTCGGACCAACGAGCAGCAAAGAGGCCCATGATTTGGTCGCCATCGGCGACTGCGCCCGTTTCGTCCAAGATCATGATACGGTCGGCATCGCCATCAAGACAAATCCCGACATCGGCCCCCTCACGGCGAACGAGATCTGCAGCTTGCCCCGTCGAGGTGGAACCGCAATCAAGATTGATGTTCTTGCCGTTCGGCGAGACGCCCATCTCGATCACGTCCGCGCCGAGTTCCCAGAGAACCTGTGGCGCAGCCTTGTAGGCGGCTCCGTTTGCGCAATCGATCACCACCTTCAGGCCGTCGAGAGTCAAGGTGCCAAGCGTTGACTTAACACGTTCGACATATCGGTAGAGACCGTCGTCAATCCGTTTGGCGCGACCGATATTGCCCGCTTCTGCAAGCGCGATATCGCCTTCCATGATATTCTCTATTTCAGCTTCTGCGTCGTCGGACAACTTGAACCCATCCGGCCCGAAGAACTTGATGCCATTATCGGCGTGCGGGTTGTGGCTGGCGGAAATCATAACGCCAACATCCGCACGCATGGACCCGACAAGCATGCCGACCGCCGGTGTCGGGACAGGCCCCAATAGCAAGACATTCATACCGGTCGAGGTGAATCCCGCCGTAAGCGCGTTTTCGAACATGTACCCGGAAAGCCGTGTGTCCTTGCCGATCACAACCCGATGAGCTGCGGAACCATCACGCCGAAAGAAGCGTCCTGCGGCCGCTCCCAGTCGCATCGCCATTTCCGCGGTCATGGGCGGCGTGTTCGCCCTGCCCCGCATACCATCTGTACCAAAAAACCGTCTCGCCATGCTCAGCCTCGAACGCCACTTTGTTTTGCGGGTTTATACCAAGGCAAACGCGGACGATCCATCACCGTCCGCGTGATCGAGATCACTAACTTAACGACTGCTAGTTCGACGCCAGACGCGAGGGTTGCCGGTAGAAATGATGATAGCCGATTGTCGCCGTCCGTGGGAAAACCCGGCTCCATTTCGGCTTCACTGCCTTGGTATGGTAGTGGGTGGCTCCAGAGGTCAGCTTCCGATCCGCCCCGTCAAGCATGATACGTGCGACCTTGCCCACGCGCTCATAAGCGCGCTTGTCCGACATATTCTCCGGGCGCCCATCGCATGTGTACGTGAACTGGCAGCGGAACTTCTTCCCGGTGCCTTGGTTAACAACTCCGCAAACGGACCCTGGATAGCGCGGGTCATCAACGCGGTTGAGGATCACTTCGGCAACAGCGAACATCCCGCGCGCAGTCTCCCCGCGCGCCTCAAAATAAAGGGCTTCCGTGAGGCACGACCAATTTTTCCCGCCTTTGACGGGTCTCATCGAGTCCAGCCATTCGCGGCTGTAGCGGACTGGACCTGCTGATGGCGCATCGATCAACCGTTTCATGGCACGCGCATCAATGCCGCCAACAGTGCGGCTTTCCGCGCTCAAAAGCGAGTTCAACCGATTGCCGAAATCGGCGGTCGGATTTGTCGAAGTGCTGAGTGTGACATCCGCATGTGCCAGCGATCCCATCGCCAACATCGCGAACAAGTGCAGCATGGACCTACGGATAGGTCTAAACATCTTTGCCCCCTTCATGGAGTAACCGTCACCAGAATTCAGAACAACAAACACGCGCCAAAAGGCCTGAGCCTTCGGATAACCGCCGTTATGCGGAGAATCCAGAGTTCCAAATGTGACAAATCGTTCAAGGAAAGCGACCAAATCGGCAGTATTTCGCCGAAACTTACCGAAGATCAGCAATTCCTGGTTCTATTTCGACTGAGCTTGCCCGTCACGGATAGCCAAATGTGCCGCCGCAAGCCGCGCGACCGGGACCCTGAATGGCGAACAGCTCACATAGTCAAAACCTGCATCACGACAGAATGCAATGGCATCCGGGTCGCCACCGTGCTCACCGCAGATGGAAAGTGTCAGGCTCGACCTGACCGCCCGGCCACGGTCTGCGCCGAGTTGAAGAAGCTCGCCGACGCCCTCAAGGTCAAGCCTGTGGAAAGGGTCTTCCGGGTACACACCCTTCTGAACGTAGTCGGACATGAAGCGCCCGGCGTCATCCCGGCTGAGGCCGTAGGTCATCTGGGTCAGATCGTTAGTTCCGAAACTCAGAAATGTCGCATGGGCGGCGATTTCGCCAGCGCGCAGCGCAGCACGCGGCGTCTCGACCATGACACCCAGCTTGTACTCAAAATCGACACCTGTCTTCGCACGAACTTCGGCTGCGACAGCTTCGACACGACCTTGAACCAATTCAACTTCTCTCCGTGCCGACACCAGAGGGATCATGATTTCGGGTGTGACCGGGTTGTCTTCTTGGAGCGCCTCGACTGTTGCCATGAAGATAGCACGCGCCTGTGCGTCGTAAATCTCCGGCATCGTCACCCCGAGGCGCACGCCACGAAGACCAAGCATCGGATTGAATTCTGCAAGCGCATCGACCCTGCGCTCAACCTTCGACAAGGGCACATCAAGCGCATCTGCCAGTTCGCGCATACCTTCACGCGTTTGCGGCAGAAACTCGTGCAGCGGCGGGTCAAACAATCGAATACAGACCGGCTTGCCAGCCAAAAGTTTGAAAAGCCGCCTGAAATCGGAAAGCTGCATCGGCACAAGGCGTTCAACCGCCGCCGCCCGACCATCGGTCGTCTCGGAAAAGATCATCTCCCGCATCACGGTCAGCCGGTTCTCTTCGAAGAACATATGTTCGGTTCGGCAAAGTCCGATGCCTTCTGCCGCAAAAGCCAGCGCCATCTGCGCCTCTTCGACAGTGTCGGCATTTGCCCGCACCTTGATGTCGCGCATTTCGTCGGCCCATCCGAGCAGGGTTTGGAACGTGTCGTCGAGCGCCGGCTCAAGGAGCGTCACTTCGCCTGCAAGGACACTACCCGAGGTACCGTCGATCGTTATCAGGTCGCCTTCACCAAACACCCGACCATCCGGGGCGGTGATTGTCTTGTTCTTGCGATTGTAGTGGATCGTCGACGCTCCGACGATGCCGGGCAAACCCAACCCTCGCGCGACCATGGCAGCGTGACTGGTCATGCCGCCACGCATGGTAAGCACGCCTTGAGCCGCGTGCATACCGCGGATGTCCTCAGGCGACGTCTCACGCCTTACAAGTATCGAGGGCTCCCCTTGGGCGGCCGCCGCTTGCGCTGCTGCAGAAGAAAACTTCAGATAACCCGTTGCGGCACCGGGGCTGGCCGCGACACCGCGCGCCAAGACATCCCTCGGCGACGAGGGGTCGATGCGCCGGTGCATCAGTTCCATCAACCCTCCAGGAGGGATACGCAAAACGGCTTCTTCACGGGAAATGACACCGTCCTCTGCAAGTGCAACGGCGATACGCAGCCCGGCTTGCGCCGAGCGCTGAACACGCACCGCGTCAAGGACACTCAGTTCACCGCCGTCCAGAGTGAATTCGATCTGCATCTCTTCGCGCAGTCGCTGTCGACACACCGCACCGAATTCTACAAGCTTGTCGAAACCTTCCGGATAGATTTCTTCCAAGGATTTCCCGCGCGGATCGACCGTCAGATAGAACGCACCTGCATCTTCGAGAGCGTCACGACCCTGCGCCTGACTCAGATAGCGGCCGGTGATCTGTGCCTTGCCCGTTTCAGACGAAACAAACTGGATAACGCCCGAACCGCTCTCCCGAGGTCCCAATCCGGGCGCCATTCGCTGTACGACAAGACCAAGGCCGGCGTTGTCCGGCGCCCCGCGGGCTTGCCGCAACAGGCGGGCGGACGTGCCTTCCCATGCACGGGCCATAGACTTCAGAACGTCGCGCAACTGGCGCGTCGGGTCCTGCGGAAACGGCTCATCCGCTTCTTCTTCGTAAGCGGCGAGCATCGCCTTCAGTGCGTCTGCATCGGCCACATCGAATTCGAAGCTGTCCGGATCGAGATGAGCGACCTCAACCGAATAGGTCTGAACAAAACGGGCATACAGTTCGTCGGCAGCAACATGACCTAGCAAGTTGGCGTATTCGGCGTGGCGCGCATCATTCATACCGATGTTCAGAACAGCGCCGGGACCGCCCCAGTCCGGATCCTCGGACGACGGACGCACGGAGACGAGCGGGCGTGCACCGAAATGCTTAAGAATTGCGTCCGTATCGACCTGCATCCCTGTCGCAATGGCACGTACAGTCGTGAACGGCAGCGCGACCGTCAACGGAACCGGCATGTTCAAACGGATCAGACGTTGCAGGCATTTCGCCCGGCCGCCATGGGTGTTGGCAGCCAGTGGTGCGGTTTCGTCGATGACAACGAATTGTTCCAGATCAACGTGTTTCTGCACTGCGGCGATTCCTTCGCGGGCAGAATACGCCGTTAACGTTAACGATCAAGCATTGTCAGGGAAACTGGACAGGTTTTGCCGAAAACGTGGCACTTCGGGTCGCCAAATTCGTGCAAGAACTCGGTGACCACAACCAGTTATGAATTAACTATCCCTGTTATATTTCTGTTTTTGCTATATTTAATTGGAAATATCTAGCGGTTGAATTTCATCAACCTTCGACTTTGGTCAAATCGGCGACTGACAGGCATGTCGCACTGATGCGGTGCAGCAAATTCAACCTGTTTCGACGGAGGATTTGGCTGTCGGCATTGACTTGTACCGTCTCGAAGAAAGCATCGATCGGCGCCCGCAGCGTCGCCATTCCGCGCATCGCTGTCCCAAAGTCTTCCGCTTCCATTGCTGGCGCGATTTCAGCTTCAGCCGCATCCAGAGCGGTGAAAAGCGCGCGCTCCTCGTCCGTTTCGGCAAGTTTCGGATCGGGACCAAAGGAGTACTCGACCCCGTCCTTCTCTTCAGCCTGCTTCAGGATATTGTGCGCGCGTTTGAACCCCTGGATCAGGTTTTCACCGTCTTCCGTGCCGAGGAAATCCTGCAACGCCGCCGCCCGCTTGACCAAGAGTGTCAGGTCATCGGCGTTTGGCATCGCCAGCGACGCATCGATCACATCATGACGGATGCCCTTGTCCCGAAGGAATACTTTGAGGCGGTCGTGCAGGAACGAAAGAAGGTCGTCGCTCACGTCCGGGCTATGGCTCAAGACCTTTTCAACCCAGTCCGGAGCATCCCCTTCGATCTTGTCGACGATGGCACGCACGGCACTGCTGAATGGTCCGTGTCGTGCGATTTCACCCAAAACGGCGTGGAGCAACTTGCGCTCTTCTCCATCGGAGACGTCGATCTCATGCCGGAGAAGCTGAGCGTCGATGAATCGGTCCAGGTGCAATCGTGCGTCATTCTCCAACACCAAGCGGATCACGCCCAAAGCGGCTCGCCTCAAGGCGAACGGGTCCTTCGATCCGGTGGGCTTCTCGTCAATCGCCCAGAAGCCTGTCAGCGTGTCGATCTTGTCGGCCAAAGCAACGGTGATGGACAAAGGTGCCGTGGGAACATCGTCAGACGGGCCAAGTGGCTGATAGTGCTCGCGTGCCACGGCTGCGATCTCATCCGAAAGTTCGGCGGACTGGGCGTAGTATTCGCCCATAACACCCTGAAGATCCGGGAATTCGTAGATCATCTCGGAGGATAGATCAGCCTTTGCAATACGTGACGCGGTTTCTGCTTCATCCGGGTCGGCCCCCACAACCGGCGCCAACTTCCGTGACAATGCCGCAATCCGGTCAATGCGTTCCGCGACGCTGCCCAACTTGTTGTGGAAGGTCACATTCGCAAGCTTGTCCGTCCATTGCGTGATGTCCGTGGTGGCAACGCGGAGGTCATTCTCCCAGAAGAACTTGGCATCCGCGAGACGCGCCGACAGAACCTTCTGGTTGCCTGCAAGAATGGTCGCACCATCGTCTAAGGTCTCACGGTTTGCGACCGTAACGAATTTGACGATCCGGCCAGCCTTGTCGCGGACGCTAAAGAACTTCTGGTGCTCCTTCATCGAGCTTTGCAGAACTTCGGCAGGCAGGTCGAGAAAATCCGCTCCGATATCCCCCATAAGGACTACGGGCCATTCCACCAGTCCCGCCACCTCGGCCAATAGCCCCTTATCTTCAACGACCTCCAAACCTTGAGCGAAGGCCATCTGGGTCGCGTCGTGCCAAATCTTTTCGGCACGCTCCTCGGCAGAGAGAATGACGAACCGCTGTTTCAAACTGCTTTCGTAACTCTCAAAGCCGGAGACAGAAAAGCGACCTGGCGCCATGAAGCGGTGCCCTTCGGTCGTGTCGCCGGATGCGATGCCGTCAACATCGAGCGGAATGACAGATGCACCCCCCTCGTCACTCAGCACACAGAGTATGGAGTGCAGCGGGCGCACCCAGCGAAGCGTGCCCGTGCCCCACCGCATGGACTTCGGCCATGGGAAATTTCGAATGGTCGCTTCAAGCACCTCACCGACAATTTCGGCAGCAGGCCGACCAGGTTTGTCGATCACAGCGAACCAGACCTCTCCTTTCTTGTCGGCGCGTGCCTCGAGTTGATCTTTGGTAAGGCCCGTGGAGCGCAGGAACCCAGCCAAAGCTTGCTCGGGAGCGTCGGTGCGCGGCCCTTTGCGTTCCTCGCGGATCGCGGGGCTCTCGGCGAGCAGTCCCTCAATCGTTAGCGCCAGCCGTCGAGGCGTGTGAAACGCGCCCGCGCTGGCATAGGTGAGGCCCGCTTCAACCAATCCATCGGTCACGAGGCGTTTCAAATCCTCCGCTGCGCGCCTTTGCATGCGCGCTGGAATTTCCTCGGAAAAGAGTTCGATCAGAAGGTCAGCCATTCACTTGGTCCATCATCTCAACGCAGAACTGGCGCGTTTGACACTGTGATTTCCGGGCGGGAATTTGTCTCATTCAGTACTCTCCGGAGCGGGTGGACAACCCTCTGGGAGCGGGTCTCCGTCGAAGGCCGCGGTTCCGCAAGCGTTGATTTGGTGCCAAGCATAGCCGTTCCCTGCGTTGTCTATGGCAACCACGCGATCAAATCCGAAGAAAATGTTACCCACACCGAGATAAGCCGTTGTCTCCCCGGCTTCGAGAGCCCCGCCAATGGCCTGGGCATCAAAACAGTCGAACCAGCCGGGCGCGTTGTTGGGCACTGGGTTGTCGTAAAGCACGTAGGTTTCCGTCAGCAGCGCCTCGCTCATCTCAGTCTTGAAACAGGCCCGGTAGCGCAAGGGTGAGCTGTCCGCATCGATGGCTTCGAACTCCGAATACAGGATCGGCTCCGGCTGGTCGGATGCCAAAGTTGTCAACTGAACATCGTCCACGTTGTTCGCGGGTACGGTTTTGTAAAACGCGTACACCTGAAGGTAATACATCCCTGCCCCGGCCAGAATGGCGGACAGAACCAGAAATCCAGCCAAGAACTTTCCCATCAATCGATATCCTGCCCGAAACACAACCGGTTGCCGTCCGGGTCTATGACCTGAAGCTCCCGCATGCCGTAGACCTTGTTTTCAGGACCTTCGGTTTCCGCCCAATCAAGGGAGGCCGCAAAAGCGTCGACGTCATCCACATGAAAATACGCCCGCCAGCCCGGGCTGGGCACCTCGTCCGCCCCGTGCCAGGCATCGACGAAGACCGTTGCCGCCGCACTCTTGAAGATACCAAATCGCGCCGGATCGCCACCTTCTTCGGCAACGGTGAAACCGAGCGTTTCGGTCCAGAAAGCCTTGGCCCGAGGATAATCCGAGACACGCAAGACCGGTATCGACGATTTCAGCGTCATGCCGCCCCCGCCGCCTCCGTCATGACAAACGCGTCGGCGCAGGCCTTCGCCAATGCACGAACTCTTCCGATATACGCCTGGCGTTCCGTCACGGAGATCACTCCTCGTGCATCGAGCAAGTTGAAGATGTGGCTCGCCTTTATGCACTGGTCATAGGCAGGCAACGCCATGACAATGCGGCGCCCGGTTTTCGGGTCGATTTCCGGTTGCTCGAGGATCGCACGGCATTCGTTTTCCGCGTCGATGAAGTGCTGGAACAACATCTCTGTGTTCGCGACATCGAAATTCCAGCGCGCATATTGCGCCTCTGCCTCGCGAAAGATGTCACCGTATGTCAGCGGAATGGGGGCATCCGGACTGTTGAACGGCATCTCGTTGCCATCGTCATAGCCCAGCACATACATCGCAAGCCGCTCAAGGCCATAGGTCAACTCGCCGGAAACAGGGTGGCAGTCATGTCCGCCGACTTGCTGAAAGTAGGTAAACTGGCTCACTTCCATGCCATCGCACCAGACTTCCCACCCCAATCCCCAGGCCCCGAGCGTCGGGCTTTCCCAGTCGTCTTCGACAAACCGGATGTCATGGAGACCCATGTCTATTCCGATCGCCTCGAGCGAACCCAGATAAATATCCTGAAGGTCGGGCGGTGATGGTTTGATGATTACTTGATACTGATAGTAGTGCTGCCACCGGTTTGGGCTGTCCCCGTATCGTCCGTCAGTCGGACGTCTCGACGGCTGGATGTACGCGGCAGACCACGGCTTTGCTCCCAACGCGCGCAAGGTCGTCGCGGGGTGAAACGTCCCGGCGCCCACCTCCATGTCGTAAGGCTGAAGGATGGCACAGCCCTTCGAGGCCCAATAGCTTTGCAGCGCCAGGAGAATCTCCTGAAAACTCTTCGGTTTCTCGACCGCCATCCGGGACTCCTCGGGAAAATCGCGTTCTCAATAAGCAACACGTCACGGGGGGTCAATCACTCGCCCCGGAAAGCACTCGCCACCGGCGTTCGACCGGGCTAATACGATGCGAATGTGCCCATGGGGGGCTGTTAGTCAGATGGTTGATCGCATGTTGCAGAAGGCTGCCGCCATTATCCTTTTTCTTGTCTGGGCAGGCGCTGGTGTCGCCCAGAGCTGGGTTCAAATTGAAGCGCAACCGGGTGCGGCACGCGCACTCGCTCGGGCCGAGGCGTATGCAGAGATTCTGCCGGACGTGAATGCCTTCCGGACCGGCTCCAACTGGAACGCTATTGCGATAGGTCCCTTCGCAAACGAAGATCAGGCGCGTCGCCGTCTTCTGGAACTTCGGGCGCAACGCCTTATCCCATCTGACAGTTTTGTCTCTGACGGTCGCACATTCCGCGAAAGAATCTTCGGCACTGGCATTGCAGCCGCCGAGCCGGCACCTGCTGTCCCGGCACCAGTTCTTGAAGCAGGCGAAGAAACGCCGGCGGAAGCGCGCAGGTCGGAGCGGGACCTGTCGCGGGAAGACCGGGCTTTGATCCAAACAGCCCTGAAGTTTGAAGGGTTCTACAATTCGGTTATCGACGCTGCTTTTGGACCCGGAACCAGACGTGCGATGTCGGCATGGCAGGAAGCCAATGGATTTGAACCAACTGGTATCTTGACCACGCTGCAGCGTCGGGATCTTGTCGACACATACCAGTCGGTCATTGCGTCACTTGGCATCGGGCCCATCATCGATGAGGCGGCAGGCATCGAGATAGAGTTGCCTACCGCGCTGGTCAGCTTCGACCGTTACGAAGCTCCTTTTGCACATTACGAAGGAACGACCGAAGACGACGTCCAAGTGATCCTGATCAGCCTTTCGGGAGACACGAACACGCTGGCGGCCTATTACGATCTCATGCAGATGCTCGAAGTCATTCCGACAGAGGGCGATCGCAACCTTGGACGTGAAAGCTTCACGATCGAAGGCCGAAATGATCGCATCCAATCCCATACCTTCGTTCGTCGCGCTGGAGACGCTGTGAAGGGCTTCACACTGGTCTGGCCGGTCGGAGATGAGAAGCGTTTTGCCATGGCGCTTGAGGCAATGAAGGCAAGCTTCCGCACGACTGACGCCATCCTCCCGGACACCATGGGCAACGGCGTACAAGACATCGATCTGCTTTCGGGACTGGAAATCCGTCGGCCTGAAAAGTCGCGCTCAGGGTTCTACATCGACAGCAACGGGACCGTCCTGACAACCTCCAACGCCGTCCGTCAGTGCCGCCGCATCACGCTGGGTGAGGACGTCGAAGCAGACGTGGTGGCCGAAGACACACCACTTGGCGTTGCACTTCTGAAACCCCGCCAATCGCTGGCCCCATTGTCAATTGCGCGGCTCGCGGTCAATGAACCTAGATTGCAATCCGAAGTGGCCGTCTCCGGGTATTCTTTTGGAGGACTTCTTTCTTCTCCCACGCTGACCTTTGGAACGCTGGCAGATCTCAAGGGGTTGAACGGAGACACGCAAGTGCAGCGTCTCGCGATTACCAGCGCTCCGGGGGATGCCGGTGGCCCTGTCTTCTCGGGGTCAGGCGCAGTGGTGGGCATGCTGCTGGATGGCAGCGAAGACGGAAACCGTCAGCTTCCCGGCGACGTGGCCTTCGCCGCCGACGCGCCGGTTCTTGTCGACTTCCTGACAGCCAATGGTGTCACACCCGCCGCAACGGACATCGGTGCAGCTATTGCACCCGAAGACCTCACGCTCCTCGCGGCCGACCTGACAGTTCTCGTAAACTGCTGGAACTGATGCGGAAGGGATGACCTGACCGATCTCTCAGGTTCGCCAGAACCGGCTTGTGAACAGCACAAAGACCACCATCAACTCCAGTCGACCGACGAGCATTGCGAACGCGAGGATCCACTTCGCAACGTCGTTCAAAGGCTGGAAATTTCCGGACGGACCGATGATCGGTCCAAGCCCAGGTCCAATATTTGCGATGGCGGTCGCAGCCCCACTTACAGACGTCACGAAGTCGAGGCCTGTGGCGCTCAACAAGACGGCAACCACACCGAGCGTCACGACGAACATCGTGAGAAAGGCCATGACAGACGAGATAACGTCATCTGTCACCGTTCGACCTTCATACTTGAGTTGGAAAATGCCGTTTGGCGAGTGGATCCGCCTGATCTGATTTGCCACGGCGCCCACCAGCAACTGGTATCGGAAGACCTTGACCGAACAGCAGGTTGAGCCAGCGCACCCCCCAATCAAGCCAATGAAGAAGAACATCGTCACGGGAAACGCACCCCAGAGTTGGTAGTCCGCACTCGCGTACCCCGTGCCGGTTATGATCGATGTGACGTTGAAAACGGCTTCTCGAAAGGCTGGCAGCACAAGATCGTCACTGACCGCGACGCGGAACAGAGTGATCGTCAGGATCAGAATCGCGAGCGTGATCACGAAAGCGCGCACCTGGCTGTCGACAAAAAGAGGACGACTAGAGCCCGCCAGCAATTGCACGTAGCGCACGAACGGTAGGCTCGCGAGGATCATGAAGACCGCGGCAATGAACTCGGGTGCACCCTGAAAGGTCGCGAATGAGGCGTCGTGGGTGGAGAACCCTCCAGTCGCGATTGTTGTTAGAGCATGATTGATCGCATCGAAAAACGTGAGCCCGCTCATGTAGTAGGAAAACCCGCAAGCCACCGTCAAACCGACATAGACGATCGAGATCCGAGAGGCGATTTCCGCAGCGCGCGGCAGAACCTTTCCATCGGTTTCGAACGCCTCCGAGCGGAAAATCTGCATGCCGCCAACGCGCAATTCCGGAAGAAACACCATTGCGACAACGATAATGCCGATACCGCCGAACCACTGGAGCATGGACCGCCAAAGCAGAAGGCCCGCGGGCAAATCGTCAAGACCGGCAAAAACCGTGGAACCGGTGGTGGTCAGTCCCGACATCGCCTCGAAGTAAGCGTCGGTGAAGCTGGCATCCGTCGCCCCTCTCAGAAACGGCAGGGCACCAAACAAGGGAAGGACCGCCCAAACACCCGACGTGAGGATAAACGTCTGGCGCGTACCGATGCCGCCTTCAACCGAGTTTGCGCACGCGATCGCAAGAAACACGCCGGTCAAAACCGTGACGATGGCGCTTTCGAAGAAAACGCCAGCGTGCCCGTTTCGCAACCCAAGATCGAGGGCCAAGGGCACAAGCATCGAAAGCCCCAGAAAGGCCACGAGAAGGCCGATCACATAACCGACAGGACGTAAGTCAATCATGCGCGGAGCCTTGTCCGCCCCTTGCAGTCAAGTCAACCGCTTGATTGCGGAGGATCTTCACGCGGAGCGATGGGCGATCCGTCGGGAGCAAAGAACGGGTTCCTGCGTCCGCCACCCGTCAAATGAACCGTCCCGGGTTTACCGGAGAGTAAAACTCTCGAAGGATGAGCCCTATGGAGAAGAAAAAGTTACCCCCGAAGTACACGGCTGAGTTTCGCGCGCGCGGCATTCGGCTTTATAAAGATCATCGCGCAGATTACGC
>JAJDZT010000014.1 GCA_022824525.1 Silicimonas sp.
GTCGGAGGTTGGCGAAAGACTGGGAACGTACCGTGGAAAGCTCAGCGGCCTGGGCGCTCGTCGCCAGCATCCGCCTCGTAACGCGCAGATTAGCAAGACATTGCCAGGAAACGTAAAACTTTTCGGTCAGGCTCTTAGACCGCGCTGCGGGTTGCGCGTGGTTCACCCGTGCAGGATGGTTCCAATCGAAGTTTGCTGCCGCGTGGTGAATGGTGCCCCCACACGGACTCGAACCGCGGACCTACTGATTACAAATCAGTTGCTCTACCAGCTGAGCTATAGGGGCACGGGCGCTTCCTTAGCAATCGCGCGTTTGTCACACAAGCCGCTTGTTTTGTGTTTGAAGCACTTTTCCCGCCGCGATGTCAGAAGTACTCTCTGCGCCAAGTGTCGATCTTGGACAAGACACGTGGGACGGGGCCGCATGCAGATCGTTTTTCACCTGGGCGCGCATTTTACAGATGACGGGTTGCTGATCCGGTCGATTCTGCAAAACCGTGCCCGGCTTGCGAAGGAAGGCATCCTGGTCCCCGGCCCGCTTCGCTACCGCGAACTCTTTGGAGATATCTCCACCCGGCTGCGGGGCGAACCGGCGGATGCCGCGACCGAAGCTCTGCTGATGGCGGCCATCGCGGAGGATGAAACGGCTGACCGCGTGGTTCTTTCCAGCGAGAATTTCCTGTGCCGCCCGCAGAAAGTGCTGGGGCACGAGGGACTATATCCGAAGGCAGAGAAATCGGCCTGGTTGGCGAATTGCCTTCCGAACCATGATGTCGGTTTCGCCATGGGGATCCGCAATCCGGCGAGTTTCCTGCCCGAGGTGGCCCGCGCCCTGCCCCTTGGAACCGAGATGCCGGACGAGCTCATGGTGGATACGCTTCTCTGGTCGGATGTGATCGCCGATATCACGACGGCCAATCCCGGCTCGGATATCTGTGTCTGGTGCCATGAGGATACGCCGTTCATCTGGTCTGAGATCATGCGCGAACTGACCGGGCACGATCCGTTCACAGAGCTGGATGGCGAGTTCGACATGTTGGAGACCATCATGTCGAGAGACGGTCTGGAGCGGTTGCAGGAGTTCCTCGACAGTCGCGGCGTGTCGGATCAGATCAAGCGACGCCGGGCCGTGTCGGCCTTCCTCGACGCACATGTTCTGCACGAGGAGGTCGAGGCGGAAATCGACCTGCCCGGCTGGACCGATGAAACGGTAGAGGCGTTGACCGAAGTCTATGAAGAAGATGTCGCGCGCATTTCGGCCATGCCGAACGTGACGTTCGTCTCTCCTTAGAAAAGCCCGTCAGTCCTGACTGATCGTTGGCCAGCCCATAAGGCGCGAAAACGGATGCCCGCCGCCCGGCAGCACAGATCGGCTTTCCTTCTTCTTGGAAAGCAGCGGCATGGGCCAGAACATCTTCGACATGAAGCTTCCGGTCTTCAACCGCGCCTTGGGGGTCCGGCCCCGGATGACACCATCCCCGAAAAAGAGTTTGCCGCCGCTCATCGCGCTTGAGCGACGTTTTTGCGGTGACAGAAGCCGGAGGCCAAGCGTTTCCGATATCGTGGGACCAGCTTTCACGCTTCCTTCCATGGTCAGGAAGTGCGGGTGATCCTTGAGCACGCTCGGCGCATGATCGCGCGGTGCCTTGACCCGGAAGCTTTCGTTCTCAAGACCGGACGATATGGCGCCGCTTGTCTCGAACGTCTCGTTGGCAATCCGGACGGCGTTCAGAGGTTTGTAGGTGGCATGGACCACGACAAGGCTTTTCCCCTCCTCGATCCGGGTAGCCAGTTTTCCAGCAGCATCCTCGGGGATCAGAGCCAGTTCCATCCGCCGCGCGACATTGTCGTTCGGCGTGATCATCATGATCGCATTTCGCGGGAAGCCTGCGCGGTACAATCGTCCGACGATCCCTTGCGCAGAAGCCTCGTTTTCGTAAAGCCGGGTGATAACGGTAATCATGATATCTCCGCCGATGTCTTCTCTCAGGTTTCTTGGACGGTCCGCCCGCCCTTTGGAATGGCCAGCAGAATGGCCAGTATGAGGAACGCGATTTCTATCGCGAAGACATAATTGTAGGGCGCGGCGGTGGAAAGTCCTCCCAAAAGCGGCATTTGAACGATGATATCGCGGGTAATGCCCGCAAGTGCGACACCAATGCCTGCGGCGGTGGCCTGAACCGCTCCCCAGGTGCCAAGCGCAAGTCCGATGCGGTTTTCAGGCGCAGCCCGGATCGTTGCGGTCAGTGTTGCATGTCCGAACAGGCCGGCGCCGAGACCCGTTGCCAGCACGCCTGCCAAAAAGACCAGAGCGCCGCCACCGAAGGACGCGAGGATGATGGCTGCGAAACCCGGCACGCCCACCAGGGCACCAACCCGGCCGATGGAGACAGCATCCGCCGGGCCCGAAAGGACGCGGGATGCAATGGCAAATCCGATCAGCGTGCCAGTCGCGAAGAGTGCGGTGAGCCGTGTCGTTTCGGCCACCGAGAAGCCGAGGGCCTGCCCTCCGTAAGGTTCGAGCAGCACATCCGCCATGCCGAAACCGAACGTGCCAAGCGCGATCAGGACCATCAGGCGGACCATTCCGGGTTGGGCAATCAGCGCGTTCCAGGCCTCGGCAAAGGGCACGCTGCGTTGATTGTCCATCTCGCGCGCGCGGTCACGGTTAAGCGCTTCCTGCTTCCAGAGTGCGAACAGGTTGAGCCCGATCGTGAGGACGGCAGTGCCCTGAATCACCTGGATCAGGCGACCGGGCGTGTAGTTTTCGAGAAGCGCGCCATAGATCAGCGCGCTCAGCACCATTCCGAAGAGGAGCATGACGTACATCAGACCAACGACCTTCGGCTGGTCGTCCTCCCGCACGAGGTCCGTGGCGAGCGCGAGGCCTGCCGTCTGGACGATGTGGAGCCCTGCCCCGACCAGAAGAAATGCCAGTGCCGCCGAGGAAAGCCCGATCCAGCGCGGCGCGTCTACCGCTTCGCCGTAGCCTGACAGAACGAGCAGTGCGAATGGCATGATGGCGAACCCGCCGAACTGGTACATCGTGCCTTTCCAGATGTAGGGCACGCGCCTGAGGCCGAGCGCAGACTTGTGTTGATCCGAGCGGTGACCGATCAGCGTTCTGAACGGTGCGAAGAGCAGCGGCAACGCCAGCATGCCTGCAACCAACGTGGCAGGCACGGCAAGCTCCACGATCATGACGCGGTTCAGTGTCCCTACGAGCAGCACGAGAGCCGCGCCGACGGTCACTTGAAAGAGGGATAGGCGCAGGAGGCGCGAGAGCGGAACGTCTTCGGTCGCGACATCTGCAAAGGGGAGATACTTCGGGCCGACCGCCGCCAGCTTTCGTAATGCGAATGCTCGGTAGTCGAAGGCCATGGTTCCCCTATCAATATGCCCCGACCGCCCCGGAAAACCGGGACGGTCGAGCGCGTGGGGCGTACTGCCTTAAGGGTCCGGTGGACTCTTTAGGATTGCGCCCGTTCTCTAGTTCGCCGCGAGGACGTCAGGCTGCAAAATCGCGCGCGCTGTCGTGCCGTCTGGCAAAACAATCGTCACTTCCTTTGCACCGGGTGCATCAAGCACGTAGGACGCCTTCGAGACATTTGGATCCGCGTCATCCAGGATCGTTGCCGAGGCCATCTCGCTGGAGCCGAGTTCGTTCCCCTTGAGGAAGTCACCCACCCAGCCAGTATTGGTCAGGACAGCCACATGGACAGCGAAGGAGCCGACAGCCACACCGGTGAGGAACAATGGAACCCCAACAGTCGGCTTAACGACCAGCCACATCTTTGCGTTATTCATAAGATGCCTCCCTTACCCGAGCCACGGCGTCGACACAGCGACGAGAATGTGGGCCAGTACGGCAATTGCGCCAAAGACGCGCGTGCCGTCGATGAGATAGCTGTGCACCTCTTCCGCCTCGCGGAGCGTCAGGCCGGTTGGCCAGACTTTATCAGGATCGTCGGACATGTACCGATCTCCTTATTGGTTGCGTATCAGGAGCGTTGCACACACCACACCGTTCTGCGGCATACACGCGACTCCCCAACCGGCGGGCACGATCGGTAACACCACTCTGACAACTTATGTTGACACATTCAACTGTAAATATGAGTTGTCGCAGGGAATTTCACGCAAGCTCGGCGTGCTTGTTACCCCCGTTACGCTCAATCGGGTGCGGTTTCCGCCAAAACGCCCTTTGCGACACGGAAGCATTCAAGAGCCTGGGGCACGCCGCAGTAAATGCCGACCACATGAATGATTGCGCGAATTTCTTCTTTGGAAACACCGTTGTTCATGGCGCCCTTCAAGTGGATTTCCCACTCCGTCATCTGCCCGAGCGCCCCGATCATGGCAAGGTTCATCATCGAGCGCGTTTTGGCGTCGATCACGTCGTCGCCCCAGCCGAAACCCCAACACCAGGCGGTCATGGCTTCCTGAAATGGGCGTGTGAAGTCGTCTGCCGCTGCAAGGTTCTTCTCGACATAGTTTGCGCCGAGCGTCGCCTTGCGCTGCTCGAGGCCCTTCAGAAACATATCTTCGTCAAAAAGACTCATGCGAAAGCTCCTATTGGATATCGGCTGTACCGGGGTGTTTGGTGAGTGTGTCAGAGAGGTTCAGCCAATCCAACCGTTCGGAATAATGGCAGTGCAGATCGGGTCGGTAGTTGTCCGGCTCTTCCTGTGAAACGGCGTAGAGGTGGATTTCGCCGGGCCAGCGTGTGCTTTCAAAGCTCATTTGCGTGCCGCAGGTGGGGAAAAAGCTGCGCGTGGCAATTTCGGAAGACTGGAAACGCGTGCGGGCCCCTGTCCATGTCACCGCCGCCTCGGCAAAGCCCATCCAGGCGACGATCGGAGCGGAGCACGCCCGCCGACAACTTTCGCAATGGCAAAGCGCGGTCCATTTGGGCGCGCTTTCGGTGCGATACCGAACGGCTCCGCAGAGGCACCGGCCGCTGATCGTCTCACCCATCAATCGCCTCCCGCATCCAGCGCTGGAGGTGCATCACGGGATGTTCCGAATTCACACCGCCCTTCGGATCCACGACGAGCGGCCCCGGACGGTAACCCCGCGAGCGGAGCCCACGTTGCACGCTTTCGACGAGGTGGATGTCTTCTTCGACCGTGGTTTCCCGATCCTGAACGGCAAGCGCTCGGACTTTCGGGTCGTCGAGGCCGTCAACCGAGTACCAGCCGCGCCAGACCACGACATGCGACGCGTCCACAACGCGCCAATGATACGTGTTCAGCACGTTGCCCGGATAGACCTGAAAGGAAAACATCGGCCAGAGGAACCAGCTGGAATATTCATCGAAATGCGGGAACCCGGAATGGATGTCATAGGTCATGTCCGCAAGGTTCTGGCACTCCGTGGTGTGTCGCAGGCACATGCCCTGAGGCTGGATGTCATAGGTTTCAGGCTTCACCACGCCGCTGGCGAAGGTCGGATGGCAGAGCGAGCAGTGATAACACTCGGAGTAGTTTTCCACCGAAACTTTCCAATTGCAGCGCTCGGGGATCTTGACCCATTCGAGGGGTTTGAGGTTGGCCCAATGCGGAAGCCAGTCTTCGAGTTCGGCACGTGCGCCCGGGAACCAGTCGTCCATCGGCTTGGCGTTGGGGTCGAGGTTGACGAAGAGAAAACCGAGGAATTCTTCCGACCGCACTTCGGTGAGGCAGATCGTGGATTTGTCGAGCCCCTCGACGGCATTGATGTTCGGCCCGGCGCGCAACTGGCCGGTCAGTTCGTAGGTCCATGCGTGATACGGGCAGACGACCACCCGCGTTGTGCCCGCCCCTTCGACCAACTGATGCGCGCGATGCTGGCACACGTTGTAAAAGACCCGGATTCTGTCGTCGCGCCCCTTGATGGCGAAAAGACTTTCACCTGCGATTTCAAAGGTTTTGTAAGCTCCGGTTTCCGCCAGTTCCGACACGTGGCAGCCGAATTGCCAGGTTGTGGCGAGGAGGCCCTGCTTCTCCACCTCGAACACCTGCGGGTCTGTGTAGTACCGCGCGTCAAGTGAACGGATCGGCTCAGCCATCACTCTGCCTCATGGTAGATGCCAAGCTGATGGCGTCGCTTGTGAAAGGTCTCGACCCTTTGGGGCAACTCGTCGCTGGCGACGGCAACGACGAAAGACAAAAGCGTTTCGAGCAGTGCGATGATGCTGACGGACGACGGGAAGAATTGCGGCGTGTCGACGGACACCGTGAAACCATGGTCTGCATCCCGAAGAATTGGGCTCGCAGGGCTGTCGGAGAGACCTACAATCGTGAGCCTCTGCTCCTTCGCAATGGTGACGGCTTCCACCACTTCCGCGCGGAAAGGTTTGCAGGTGATGGCAATCAGAACATCTCGCTCATCCGCCCAGGCGAGGTCATCAACGGGCGTCGAGCCCGGGCGCGGAATGGCGTGGATTTGCACCATGCCGGTAGAGGCAAGGTAGGTGAAGTTGCGCGCGTTGGAATTGTGGATACCCACACCCAGCACATAGACATTACGCGAGTTCCAGATCGCTGTTGCGGCCGCTTCGAGCTGATCCGGGGTTACACTCGCGAAGGTCTCTTCCACGTTGCGCAGCGCTTCCTGCACCATATCCGCGTAGAGGCCGCCGAGATCGCCGGACTTCCGGATGTCTTGCAACCAGCGGACGCGGTCGGGGAAATCCGCCGCCCCTCGCCGGATCGCCTCGCGGAACGGAACGCGGAAATCCTCGTACCCCTCGAACCCGACCTGACGCGCCATGCGCACAACGGTGTTGGGTTTGACGTTCGCCGCTTCCGCAATCTCGCGCACGGTCGACACGCCGACGTCGCGCGGGTTTTCGAGCACGTAGGTCGCGGCTTTCCGCGCCTCGGGCGTCAGGTCCGGAAGCTCTTCTGCGAGCCGCTCCAGAATCGTACGTGATACATTTGTCCCATTCATGATTGACGATGGTACTTTTGTGCGCTTAGCCTGTCGAGCGAAAAACGACTCGGGAAGGCGGCACAGTGTCAGATTTTCCAAGCCACAAGCGCGTGGTCATCGTGGGCGGCGGTGTAATGGGTGTGGGGCTGGCCTATCACCTTGGGCATGAAGGCTGGGGCGACGATACGGTCCTGCTGGAAAAGGCGGAGTTGACCAGTGGCAGTACCTGGCACGCCGCGGGTCAGATCACGCATTCCACGTCGAGCTTTGGGCTGGGGAAATGCGTCGATTACAACATCGGTCTGTATTCCGGAGGATTGGAAGCCGAGACCGGTCAGCCCGTCACGTGGCACGGCTGCGGTTCGTTCCGCCTCGCGTATACCGAGGACGAGATGGATTGGCTTCGACACACGTTGTCGGTGGGCCGGTCGCTTGGGTTCAATATTGAACTTGTGGGACCGGACGAGATTGTGAAACTCCATCCTTTCTACAATCTCGATGGCGTCCTTGGCGCGCTGCACACGCCGGACGACGGACATGTCGACCCGACTAATGTGACCATGGCGATGGCGGCGGGCGCACGACAGAAGGGCGTTCAGATCATCCGCCAGTGTCGCGCGACCAATATCTCGCAGGCCGAGAACGGCGAATGGGTGGTCGAGACCGAGAAAGGCACGATCACTTGCGAGCATGTGGTCAACGCGGGTGGCACCTATGCCCGGCAGATGGGTGAATGGTCAGGTCTGCAACTTCCGATGACGTCGATGACGCATCATTACTTCGTGACGGAACCGGTGCCGGAGTTCGAAGCGCTTGAAACCGAGCTGCCGGTAATTCGCGATGACAAGAAGGTTTCGGGCTACATCCGCATGGAGCAGAAGCGCGGGTTGATCGGGATCTACGAGAAGGAGAACCCGAATTCGGTCTGGCATGACCATTGCCCATGGGACTACGAGAACTGGCTGTTCGATGCCGATTACGACCGGGTGATGCCCTATCTCGAAGAGAGCCTGAACCGGATGCCGATCTTCGCGGAGCTTGGCATTCAACGCGAAGTGCATGGAGCGATCTCTCACCCGCCGGACGGCAACCCGCTTGTCGGCCCTGCCCCGGGTGTGCGAAATTACTGGTGCTGCTGCGGAACACAAATAGGCATCGGCTGGGGACCGGGACTGACCCGCGAACTGGCGCGCTGGATGGTGCATGGTGCGGCTGACATTTCGATGCGGGAATACGATCCACGCCGTTTCGGGGCATACGCCACAAAGGATTGGCAGGTGGTGAAGGCAGAAGAGGACTACTGCCTGCGTCACGAGATTCCCTTCCCCCATTTCAATCGCCTTGCAGGACGCCCGATCAAACCCTCGCCGCTTCATGAGCTTCTGACGTCGAAGGGTGCGGTGCACGAAGAAGTTTATGGCTTTGAACGCCCACGCTTTTTCGCAAAGGGCATTGAGCAGCGGGACCACTATTCATTCAATCGCACGCCCGTCGATGACATGGTTGCCGAGGAAGTCCGCGCGGTGCGGGAGCGGGTTGGCATCATGGACGTCACCGCCTTTACAAAGGTCGAGGTCAGCGGACCGGATGCCTACGCGTTGCTGGATCGCCTGACGGCCAATCGCATGCCCCAGAAGGTGGGATCGATCACGCTGACCCATATGCTGAACCGCCGTGGCCGGATCGAGCTTGAGACGACACTGGTACGCATGGCGGAAGATCGGTTTTATCTCGTCTGCGCCGCCTTCTTCGAACAACGGCTGTTGGACCATCTGGCGCTGCACCGGGACGAGGCCAATGTCACCATCACGCCCCTCTCGGAGGTCTGGTCGGCCCTGACCCTCAATGGCCCGCGTGCGCGGGATGTGCTGGCGTCCTGTACCACTGCGGACCTGTCGAATGCCGGTTTCCGCTGGTTGTCTGCGCAGGAGATCACGCTGGCGGGACATAAGGTCTGGGCGTTCCGCATGTCCTTTGCCGGTGAGCTTGGGTGGGAATTCCATATGCCGCGCGCGGCCTGTCTGGACGTATATCAGGCGCTTTGGGCCGCCGGTGAGGCGCATGGCATAGCAGATTACGGAAGCTTCGCGATGAACGTGATGCGGATGGAGAAAGGCTTCAAGGGCGCCGGCGAACTGACCAATGAAGTGACGCTCGCGGAGGCTGATGTCCTGAGATTTGCACGCAAGGACAAGACTTTCCTTGGATGCGATCTGACATTCAACGAGGCCCTGCCGTGGATATGCGCCTATCTGGAGATCGAGCCGGACGGAGTGGCGGACGGTCACGGCGGCGAAGCGGTCTTGTTGAACGGAGCCGTGGTCGGCTCGACCGCCTCGGTGGCCTATGGCCCCACCGTCGGCAAGGTTCTTGCGTTCGCCTATATCAAACCGGAGGCTGCCGCCGTTGGCACTGCCCTCGAAGTCGTGATCCATGGGAAGCCGCGCGCGGCGACTGTCCTTGGCGAGCCTGCTTATGATCCGGAAAGCCTGCTGCCGCGCACCGATGCCGAGAAGGTGGCCGCGGAATGAGTCGGGTGCAGCGCCTCTTGGACGCTGTACGCAAACTGCATGAGGCCACGCCTGAATTGCAGGCATATGCCCCGTGGCCGGACGATTTGTCGGACCAACAGGTGATCCCGCGCCCGTGCCCGGTGGCGCAGACATTGGGGGACCGCAAGCTCCCCGGCACCCGTGCCACGCGCGGCGTGATCCAGGCGCTGCGCGCTGCCACGCCGGACCTTGAGTGGCGACAAACCTACACGGAAGCGGAAGTGGGCACCGAATTTCTGGAAACCTACGGCTACGTGGAAGTGTTCGGGCCGTCGGGCCATTTCCGTTCCCGTAAGCTGCGGGGATATATCGGGTTTTGGGGGCCGGGCCTGACCTATGACTGGCATGCCCATGAGGCGGAAGAGCTCTATTTCACCCTCTCGGGATCGGCCGTCTTCTGCGCGCGCGGCGCACCGAACGCGATGATCCGGCCCGGGCAAGCGCGCGCCCATACCAGCTTTCAACCGCATCTCATGGTCACGCTCGACCAGCCGTATCTGGCCTATGCAATTTGGCGCGGTACCGGGATGGAGGGGCTGCCCGCGATGGTGGCATCATGAAGATCACCCGCATCCGCATCTACAAGACGACGTTGCCTTATGTCGGCGGCGCGTACGTCTGGGGTGCCGGCAATGTGATTGAGACCGCGGTGGCGTCGGTTGTGGTGATCGACACCGATGCCGGTCTGCAGGGCTGCGGTGAGTTCACGCCCTGTGGCGAGAACTACATGGTTGCTCATTCGGAAGGGGTTGAAGCGTTGGCGCGGCTGGTTGCGCCGGTTCTTCTTGGCGAAGATCCGAGGCAGGTCGCCCGCATCGAACAGATCATGGATCATACGGTTCAAGGACATGGCTATGCCAAGGCGCCGTTCGACGCCGCGTGCTGGGACCTGTTGGGCAAGGCCACCGAACAACCGGTCTGGATGCTGCTCGGCGGGAAGCTCACCAATGGTGCGCCGATGTATCGCGTGGCCCCGCAGAAAACTACGGAAGAAACCTTGGCCGAGATGGAACGGTATCGCGCCGAGGGGTATCGTCAGTTCCAGATCAAGGTCGGCGGGGATTGGCAAGAAGACATCGAGCGCATCGCATCTGGGGTGGACTTGTTGCATCCGGGCGAAAAGGCGATGGCCGATGCCAATCAGGGCTGGCGCGTGGACAACGCCATTCGAGTGGCGCGGGCGACCAGCAATCTCGACTACATTCTTGAGCAACCGTGCCGAACCTACGAGGAATGCCAACAGGTTCGACGGATCGCGGAGCAGCCCTTGAAGCTGGATGAGTGCATCACGGGCATGCATGTCGCCCAGCAGATTGTGGCGGACCGCGGTGCAGAGATTTGTTGCCTCAAGATCTCTAATCTCGGTGGGTTGTCGAAAGCGCGGCGTGTCCGCGACTTTCTTGTAGAGAACCGGTTATCGGTCGTCAGCGAGGACACCTGGGGCGGAGAGATTACAACATCGGTTGTGGCGCATTTCGCGGCGTCGACGCCCGTGGACTACCTGCAAAACACGACCGACCTCATGAACTACAACACGCGCTCCACGGGCATCGGTGGTCCGGTTGCGAAAGGTGGCAAGCTTTATGCCACTGACAGTCCGGGCCTTGGTGTGGCGCCGGATTTCGAAAGCCTTGGCGATCCCGTGGCGGACTACGCATCATGAAAATCACGCGCATCTCCGTCTTTCAGGTCGATCTGCCGTTGGAGCATCCCTATTGGCTGTCGGGCGGACGGCTGAAGTTCGAAGTGCTCGACGCAACGATCGTGAAAATCGAAACCGATGAGGGGCTTACGGGATGGGGTGAAGGAACGCCCTGGGGACACACATATGTGCCTGCGCATGGGCCGGGCATCCGAGCGGGGATCAAGACCATGGCGCCCTTCCTAATTGGTCTCGACCCGCGGCACGTGCTGGATGTGGAACGGGCGATGGATGTGTCCCTGCCCGGCCATCTCTATGCCAAGAGCCCGATCGACATGGCGTGTTGGGATATCGCCGGTCAGGCGGCGGGCCTCCCGATTGCCGATCTCATGGGGGGCGGTTCCCGGACCCCGCGGCCGATTGCGTCCTCCGTCGGTGCAAAGACAGTCGAGGAAACCCGCGAGGTGATCGACCGGTATCGCCAGAGGGGCTATATCGCACATTCGGTAAAGATCGGTGGTGACGTTGACCGGGACATCGCCCGGATCCGTGATGTGGAGCGTCTTCGGAACCCCGGTGACATCATACTTTACGATGTGAACCGCGGTTGGACCCGTCAGCAGGCTCTCAGGGTGATGAGCGCCGTTGAAGAGTTGAACGTCATGGTCGAGCAGCCCTGCGAAACGCTGGATGACATCGCCGCCATAGCGCCCCGCCACAGTACGCCGGTTTCGGTGGATGAGAGCCTTGTCACGCTTCAGGATGCCACGCGCATTGCGCGCGACGGGATCGCGGAAGTGTTCGGGATCAAGCTCAACCGTGTCGGGGGATTGACGAAAGCCGCGCGGATGCGGGACGTGGCGCTTGCCCATGGCATCGACATGTTCGTGATGGCGACCGGGGGAACGGTGCTTGCGGATACAGAAGCGCTCCACCTTGCGGCAACGATTCCGGACGAAAACTGTCACGCGGTCTGGGCGTGCCAGGACATGATCACGGTCGACATTGCTGGTGGACGCGGAGCGCGCAACATTGACGGGCACCTGCATCTTCCGGAGGCTCCCGGACTGGGCGTTCATCCGGATGAAGAGGCTCTCGGCGATCCGGTGGCGGTTTACTCATGAAAGTTACGAAACTCACGCTTTGGTCAGTCGATCTGACGAGCCACGAAACCTACTACATGGCGGAGGGGAAGACCTGCGCGACGGTCGAAAGTCATGTCCTCTGCCTCGAGACGGACACGGGGCTTCAGGGATGGGGTGAGGTTTGCCCCATCCCGCATTACTTGCCAGCGTTCGCGAAAGGCATACCGGCGGCGCTGACCGAAATGGCACCCGAGATCCTTGGTATGTCACCTTTCGGCGTTGATGCCCCGATGCGGAAGCTTGACGGTTTCCTGATCGGGCATGAGGCCGCGAAGTCGATTGTCGACATGGCGCTCTGGGACCTGTTCGGTAAGGCGGTGGATCAGCCGCTTTACGCGCTTCTCGGTGGGCGAACGCGGCGGGACATGCCGGTTTACCACTCGATCACCTGCATTGATCCGGATGAAATGGCGCGTATCGCCAAGGATGCTTATGCGACGGGAATTCGCCAGTTCCAGGCCAAACTGGGCGCTGATGCAGACTGGGAAGCGGATGCGGAACGGCTGATCAAGGTGCGGGAGGCCGTGGGTCCCGGCCCGCTTGTTTACGGCGATTGGAATTGCGGTGCGACTAAGCTGCAGGCCACGCGGACGGGGCGCGCCGTGCGGCACCTCGACATCATGCTCGAACAGCCGTGCAAGACGTTGGAGGAATGCGCGACCGTGCGTCAGGCGACGGGACTTCCCATGAAGATCGATGAATGTGCGCATGATCTGCCAACGCTTCTTCGCGCAAGTGAACTGGGCTGCCTTGACGCCGTGGCACTGAAGCTCTCCAAGTTCGGCGGTCTTTCCGCCATGCGGCGTGCGCGGGATTTGACAGTGCATCTGGGGGCCGAGATCTGTGCGGAGTGCACGTGGGGCTCTGATATCGTTACCGCAGCGTCGCTTCACTTCGCCGCGTCGACGCCGCAAGGTGCCCTTCTGAACACATGCGATTTGTCGGCCTATGTCGCTCCACGGATTGCGCCCGATTGTCCGACGCGAAAGGATGGTCGGATCGCCCCACCCGAAGGACCGGGGCTTGGTGTGACACCCGACCTGTCTACGCTCGGCACGCCGGTTTTGACGCTCAGTTAGCCAGAGGTTTCACGATGAACATCGTCCAAAGCCAATCCGACTGGATCGCCCGCGCGAGGGAAGTCTTGCCTGCAGGCGGATTCGGCAATTTTGACCCCGGCATCATAATTGCGCGCGGTGAAGGGTCGCGCGTCTGGGACGAAGATGGACGCGAATACGTGGATTATCTTATCGGGTCCGGACCGATGCTTTTGGGGCATGGGCATCCCGAGGTGATGGATGCGGTGCTTGAACAACTCCCCAAGGGCATGACCTTTTTTGCAAATAACGCCAGAGGGATAGAGCTGGCCGAAGCCATCATAAACGCGGTGCCCTGTTGTGATCAGGTCCGTTTTGTCGCTTCTGGCGGTGAGGCCGACATGTACGCGATCCGGCTTGCCCGCGCCTTCACCGGCAAGGATCGCATCCTGAAATTCGAAGGTGGCTACCACGGGATGAGCGCAGAGGCCCAGATGAGCCTCGCGCCGGAGAAACATGTGAACTTCCCGCAGGCGGTGCCGGACAGCGCCGGCATTCCGCAAGCTGTGGCGGATCAGATGCTCATCGCGCCGTTCAACGATCTGGCGGCGGTCGAAGCACTTCTCAACGAATACTCTGACGTGGCGGCCATTATGGTTGAGCCGCTTCAACGCATCATTCCGGCTGACCCGGGTTATCTTCAGGGCTTGCGAGAGCTTTGCGATCGGTTCGGCGTGCTCCTGATTTTCGATGAGATCGTGACCGGCTTCCGGCTGGCCTATGGCGGGGCTCAGGAACGCTATGGCGTGACGCCGGATATCTGCACGCTTGGCAAAATCATCGGCGGAGGGTTTCCGCTGGCCGCCCTTGGTGCAAGCGCCGATATCATGGCGCATTTCGACAAATCCATCGCAGGCTCCGACAAATGGCTGATGCAGTTGGGCACCCTCTCCGGGAACCCTGTTGCGGCCGTTGCTGGACTGAAAACGATGGAAGTGCTGAGGCGCCCCGGCGCCTATGACGCACTGCGCAAGGTCGGGCGGTCATTGCAGGACATGCAATCGGAAGCTCTGACCGAAGCAGGGATCCCGCACAAGATTTGTGGAGACGAAACCCTCTTCGACATCTACTTCACCGCGAACGAGTGTCGGGACTATCGAAGCGCGAAGCACGATGATCCGAACCGAAACACGACGTACAACGAGGTTCTGCGTGAAAACGGTGTCTTCAAATCACCCGGCAAGCTCTATCCGTCGCTTGCGGTGACCTCCGAGGACCTCGAGTTGACGAAAGCCGCCGTGGCCAAGGCGGTTGCGGCGATCACCTGATCCAAGGGGCGGTGCGCGTGGCCCCTATCGCTCCTGCAAGGCCAGCCGGAGACCCAAGGCGCAGTAGATGCCGCCGACCACTTTGCCTTGCCACTTCAGGACTGTCGGATTTCGTCGGAGAAAGTTGCCGAGGCCACCTGCCGCAAGGGAATAGACAATCGTGCTGAAGAACCCGATGAGGGCGAAGACGACGCCGAAGACAGTGAGTTGCAACACCACAAAACCGTTTTCCGGCACCACAAACTGCGGAAGAAAAGCAAGAAAGAACAAAGCGGTTTTTGGGTTCAGAACCTCGGCCAGAATTGCTTGCCGAAAGGCTTGAGGGGCACTGATCGGGACGCGACCCTGGCCCAGATCGACCGAAGCTTTCTCGAAGATTGCCCGGAGCCCGAGATACACGAGATAGGCTGCTCCCAGATATTTGACGATCGTGAACAAAGTGGCGGAGGCCGCGATGATGGCGGAGATCCCGACGACGGCCATCAGCGTATGAAGGAAATCGCCAGCGGTGATGCCTGCGCCCGTCGCGATCCCGACTTTCGTGCCGGACGTCGTGGCCCGCGCGACGGTCAACAGCGTTGCAGGCCCCGGGATGAAGACGAAGCCCAGAACGATGACAGCGTATGTGAACAGGACGGCGGGATCGATCATTCCGAGAACTCCTCAAAGGCGTGAGGCATCAGAAATCCACAGAATGTTCGCCGAGACAAGGGACCGGCATCGAAGGCACGTGCCTCACATGCCCAAGGCTTCCTTGTACATGTCGAGGACTGCTTCTTCCTCGGCGATGTCGTCCTTGTCGCGCTTTCTGAGTGCGATGACCTTGCGCATCACCTTGGTGTCGTAGCCGCGCCCCTTGGCTTCGGCCATGACTTCTTTCTGCTGGTCTGCGATGTCGCGCTTTTCGGCTTCCAGACGCTCAAATCTCTCGATGAACTGCCGCAATTCGTCGGCGGTGACGCGGTAGCTCTGTTCGGTGACTTGTTCGTCCATGAAGGCCTCCTTCTGTATCAGAGCGGTTTCGATACAAGGGGTGTGATCGCGCCGCAAGGGTTGATCTGAGCGTGTCGGCGGTTTACCGGATGACGCCACAAAAACGAGAGGCGCGCGCGATGGAGAACCTGATCTGGATTGGAGCGGTGGTGACACTGATTGGTCTTGCCGGACTGATCTGGTGCATTCTGAAGGTCCAGCGCGCCCGCAAACAAGGACTCGACGATGAAGCCCTGAAAGCGGAAATCCAGAAGGTCGTGGCTTTGAACCTTGGCGCGCTTCTTCTGTCCGCCATCGGTCTCATGATGGTCGTGGTCGGGATCCTGCTCAGCTAGTTTCAGCCTGATCCAGCATGGTGAAAAAGCCGCCGTTTTCAACGATCTCGGTCAAAAGTGGTGCGGGCGGTTTGATGGCGGCACTTTCCCGCGACATGGCGGTGATGTGCTTCAGAACGTGTTCGGGGCCCATCAGGTCGGCTGCGAACATCACACCACCCGTGCGCCGCGCAAAGCTGAGACCGTGGATCGCGAGCATGTCGATGTCTTCCGCACGTTTGGCGATGCCCTCACCGAGGAGGTGAGCCCCTGCCCCGGCCATTGCGGAGACACAGCGCGCGCGAATTTCGCCATCGGTCAGGACGCGCACCTTGATTTGCTTTGCCGTTCGATCGGCGTCGATCATCGCCTCGACTTCCGGGTCGGGGATGCCTGCTTTGCCGCGTTGCTTGTAGATGTAATATCCGCGACCCGTAGCTAGCCCCGGTCGCCCGGTCGAGATCATGACGGAATCGATGCCGCCTCCCCGCTGTCCTTCCATACCGCGAGGCGCACTCGCTCGGTCGATCCCGATCAAATCGCGCCACGCAAAGGACCCGAACGGCAGGCCCCAATCCTTGAGCGCCGCATCGATCTGTGTAACGCGCGCGCCATCCTCGAGACAAAGGTCCGCCGCCGCGTGGAGCGCTTCCATGATCGTCGAACCGATGGCGTTTCGCCCCGGCGCGGTGTCGATGATCAGACGATCCAGTTTCCGCGCCAAGGCCCGGGCCGTGGCGACGGCGCGCGGACCGGTTTGATCGGTTACGGCCATTTCAACGGCGCGGTTCTTGCGGACCCCGGGGAAGAAACGCATGCCGACCACGTCAGATGGACGTCCTGTCATGGCGGCGACGGAGCCAATATCCACACGTTCGCCACCCACGACATAGATCGCGCCGGCCTTCATGGCGGCGTCCAATTCCTTGACACGCTCTTTCGTGAGAACCGGCATGGGATCAATGACGACGTCGGCCGATGCGACACGGTGATACCCGGCGACCGCGTGCATGCGGTCGAGCACGTCTTCAACGGCGTCTTCCGTCATGGACCCGGCAGCGACCCGCGCGTCGAAATGACCGATAATGCGGCTTACGCCATCCTCAAGGGCCATCTCATCGACCTCGGCGACGGTGACCTGAAATCCTGCATCGAGACATTGGACGGCGACTTCGGCACCAAGCCCTTTCGCTCCGACGACGGTCACACCGGTCATCGCGCGTGATGCGACGCGGCCTTCCCATTTCGTGGCCGCCTGAAGCCGACGTTCGGCGGCAAAGATGTAGCGCAGTGACTGCGAGTGTTCGGAATTGACGAGGTCGTCATAAGCCGCCTCTTCCAAGCCTCGTCCGATGTCATAAGGCAGAAGCAGCGCGGCTTCGACGCATTCGATCAGCCGTGACGGAGCATCGAGCGGGGCGGCGTCGGCGGCCTTCCGGAAATTCGAAACAGCCTCAAGGAAGTCTGTCCCCTCCCCCAAGCGATCCCGTCGGGTCGAGCTTCGGCGCAGATCGCCTTCGCTTCTCGCCAGTTGAGTCGCGTTTCGGATGGCAGCCTCTACCGGCGCGTTTTCGACCAGGACGTCGACAAGCCCGAGCTTCTGAGCGGATGCCCCCGGAACCGAACGCCCGCTGAGCAGGAGTTTCAGCGCCGCAACACCGCCAATGACTTTCGGCAGGCGTTGCGTACCGCCTGCATTTGGCACGAGGCCCAGAGTGATATCAGGCGCTCCTAGCCGCGCCGCCGGCGTTGCAACACGCAGATGCGCGGCCAAGGCCAATTCGAGGCCGCCGCCAAGGGCCGGTCCGTCGATGGCCACAACCACGGGTTTGCTGAGTGCTTCGACGCGGTCGCAAAGCTGCGCGAGCGTCGGCGTGCCCGGGGGGACGTCTTCGGCCAGTCCGGCACCAGCGGCAAAAGCGCCGGGCGTTCCGGTTATGACCACCCCCTTGATGTCATCCGAGTTCTCTGCGGTATCAAGTTGGCTCAACAAGCCAATGCGTACCGCGGATTGCAGCGCAGCCGTCGGCGGGTTGTCGATGGTCAAAACGAGCACATCGTCTCTGCGCTCTGACTTGACCTTGTCTGCGACCGTAACTTGTTCTTCCCGTCCCATGGTTTCTCATATGCCCCATGGGTGCCTGAGAACTCAAGTAAAGTTAAACTGAAAACGTTAAACCGGCACGTTGTCCCACATCTCATCGAGATCGTCGGCGATATCCGGCTTTTGCTGCTCGACCGCGTTTTTCGTCTGCGGTTTCATTTTCGTCGGGTCGTTTTCGACAAGACGCAGTTTCTGTTTTTGAGTACGCAGTCTCTTGTTCAATTCGTTGTTCGAGACGGCTGCGGGCTTAACCATCGAATTCCTCCCAAAATGCGCGAGTTCAATATGGGCAACATGGCGCGAGTTCCCCACAGTCATGTGACAATTCGCGCAAACTGGCACGCCGCAACCCGGACCGCTGATCAGATCTTGTCCACCCTGCCAGATTGAGCGGCACTCCGAGAACGGTAAAGAACCTCTAGCACGGGTACGATCCGTGCGTCCACGATCCTGTACGTGACCGCGCGCCCCGTTCGGTCGCCAGTCACAATGCCCTCCCGACGAAGGCGCGCCAGTTGCTGGGATACATATGCCTGCCCCAGCCCAAGGGACAGTTCCAGGTCGCTGACCTGTTGAGGTTCACGAACAAGCTCCTTGAGAATGCGCAGCCGCCACGGATTGCCGATCGCCTTCAAAAGGCGCGCGGCGTCGACTGTATCAAAACTCGGGTCAGGTTCGTTCTGCTTCAGCTCTCCGTCCATGCTTCACTCGCACATCTTGATTCTTATTCAAAAAACTGCATATGTTCTTCTGGTAATCGAAAGGTCCCACCATGACCCCTCATGTCACCGCTTTCTTCGACGACGCGACCAACACGGTTTCGTACGTCGTTCGCTACCCCAACGGCCAATCGGCCGCCATCGTCGACAGCGTTCTGGATTTTGACTACGCGTCCGGTTCCACAAATACGTCCTCTGCCGACAGGGTTATTGAGTATACGCGGGAAAACGATCTTCGGATCGATTGGATTTTGGAAACGCATGTTCATGCCGATCACCTGAGCGCCGCGCCCTACCTGCAAGAGCATCTCGGCGGGAAAATCGGGATTGGTGCGGAGATCACCACGGTTCAGGACACCTTCGGAAAGGTGTTCAATGAAGGGACCGAGTTCCAGCGGGACGGCAGCCAGTTCGACCGACTTTTCAAGGAAGGGGACGCATTCCAGATCGGCCAGATGCGGGGCGACGTTCTGCATACGCCCGGCCATACGCCCGCCTGCCTGACATACGTCATCGGTGATGCCGCGTTCGTGGGCGACACGCTTTTCATGCCTGACTTTGGCACGGCACGCTGCGACTTCCCGGGTGGTTCGGCCGAAATGCTCTACGACAGTGTGCAGAAGATCCTCGCGTTGCCCGATGAGACACGGATTTTCGTCGGGCATGATTACCTGCCGAAAGGCCGTGATCAGTTCGCTTGGGAAACCACGGTTGCCGAACAGAAGGCCGCGAACATCCATATCGGTGGCGGGAAGAGCCGCGAAGACTTCGTCGAGATGCGCGAGTCGCGCGATGCCACGCTCGGCATGCCGAAGCTCATCATCCCGTCCCTGCAGGTGAACATGCGCGCCGGTCATATGCCGGAGCCTGATACGGACGGTGATGTCTATCTCAAGGTCCCGGTCAACAAACTAGGAAAGTAAAGAAATGCCAACAGAATGGCTTATGGGGCTCCTTGGCGGTGGCCTGATCGGTCTCGCCGCCGCAATGTATCTTCTCTTGAATGGCCGGATCATGGGAGCATCCGGCATCGTCGGGGGACTGGTGGACGGATCAGGCGGGTTCAAATCTGAACGCGCCGCCTTCCTCGCCGGGCTGGTGATCGGACCCGGTGTGGTCGTCGTGTTGGCGGGAGGGGCGGAGACGCATCTGACCGGAAACTGGGGCGTCGTGATCCTTGCCGGATTGCTCGTGGGCCTGGGCACGCGACTTGCCAATGGATGCACCTCGGGACACGGCGTTTGTGGCCTGTCCCGCTTCTCGCTTCGGGGTTTCGTGGCAACCGCGTTCTATCTGCTTGCGGGCGGTGTGACAGTGGTCTTGGCGAAACATCTGTGGGGGGTCGTCTGATGCGGAACCTTTATGCATTTGGTGCGGGTGGCCTGTTCGGGATCGGCCTTTGGGTGTCCGGCATGACTGACACGCGGAAAGTGATTGGTTGGCTTGATATCTTCGGAGATTGGGACCCGACGCTGGCATTCGTTCTTGGAGGCGCGGTTGGCGTCATGTTTGTCGCCTGGCGGATCGCGGCAGGCCGCGCGGCCCCTGCCCTCGGTGGCGATTTTCCGGAGGCACCGGAACCCAGACTTGGGCGCAACCTTGTGTTGGGCTCGATCCTGTTCGGAATGGGTTGGGGATTGGCAGGATTGTGCCCCGGACCTGCGATGGCTTCGCTCAGCTGGGGCGGCGGCGGTGGGTTGCTTTTCCTCGTTGCCATGCTGGCGGGCATGCTGGCTGCGCCGCCGGTGCGTGCGCGCCTCGCGACCGAGGGTTAGTCCCCGAAACGCAAATGAGATTGACCGGGACCGTGGGCATGCCTGTCGGTTCCGGTTTTTTGCGCATGGCCGTCCGTGATGGGCACAATGGTCGTCGGGAGCGGTGTCATTTTGTTTATGCCACGGATCGCCTATGTCTCCCGGAAACGAACGGAAGCGAGCGTGACATGACCTACGTGTCCATCACAGGATTGAGGCTGAAGGCCATCTGGCATTATCCGCATTTCATGCGCCTTTCCATTCCGGCAATGGCGGCGGCACAGAGTGCCGAAGGCTGCCTGTCGGCAAGTGCCAGACACATCAACGGTGTGCATCATACCTTGAGCGTCTGGACCTCACGCGAGGCCATGCTGGTTTTCATGCGCGGCAAGGCCCATCGGCTTGCGATGAAGGATTTGCAAAAGATCGCAACCGGCAAAACCTATGGTGCCGAGATGGAAGAGATCCCCGACTGGTCGGAAGTTCACGCGCTTTGGGAAAAGAATGCGCGCTCATATTGAGGCATTCGCTCATCCGCTTGGTCCATTCCGGCGTAGAAGTCACATGAAACACATTCTCACGTCCCTTCTTCTGGTGCTATCCGCAGAAACCGCGTCCGCATCCGCCCTGACCGGTACGTTTGCCTCGATCGATGGCGGAACGCTTTCCATCGAGGAATGGCGCGGGCGCCCGGTTCTGGTTGTGAATACGGCGTCGCTTTGCGGATTTACGCCGCAATATGAAGAGCTTCAGGAACTGCAGAACCGCTACGAGGATGTGGGCCTCGTTGTCCTCGCCGTGCCTTCGAACGACTTCCGGCAGGAGCTGGCATCGGACGAGGAAGTAAAGGACTTTTGCGAGATCACGTTCGGTCTGACCTTGCCGATGACCACGATCACGGATGTGCGGGGCGAGGATGCGCATCCCTTCTATCAGCAGCTAGAGGCCACGATCGGGTTCACGCCTGCATGGAACTTCGACAAGGTGCTTGTCGGCCCGGACGGTGAAGTTGTGGACACGTGGCGCTCGATCACCCGACCCACGGCACCCGTCATTGTCGACGCTATAGAAACACTGCTTTCTAACTGAATACGCGGAAATCCCACGGAAACCCGTCTCAATCTTGCCGCATTCGCGTGGTGCAGATGTATCCGGTTTAAGGAAGGCAGAAACAATGCCATTTGAATTTCCGAATTGGGAGCAGGTCTTGTACCGGCTCTGGCGTCTTCGTCGATTGATCGCATTCGCAAATGCGGTGCCCTTCGTGTTCTTCGCGCTTCTGGGACTTGTGGGCCTGAACACGCTGACCGATTCTGTGGCGGGATTGCTGGCGCTGACAGTCGTGCACTTCATGATCATCGCGGCGCATGCGATTCTGTTTCCGAATGCATCGGAAGAAACGTTGATCGTCGCGTTTCTCCTCACCGTGTTTGGGCTCATCATGGCAATCTTTCCGATTCTGATCGGTTTCGTCCTGTGCCTCGCCCTCGCGGCCTGGGCCCTGGTATGGGGACAGAGTTTGTTGATGGAGCTCCTCAGCCGGACCGAAACGCATGATCCCGACACGACAGCGCGCGTGACGGTCAAGGCAAAGCCGGAAGCGGTGCGCGCCTTCTTCCCGCTGCGCCCGAACAGCATTCGCGGACAGTTCACATGTGGACCGGCTGATGAAAAAGGCGCATTTCCCGTTTGGCACGAGTTGTCGACGCTTGAGACGGCAGGTGCCGCGGTACCGACAGAGGATGTTGTGCTCGACAAGGTGATGTCCAAGCTGGGCCAGGAAGGGGTCGATCTGACCCAGAGTTCCGCTTCTGCTACTGCCCCGAAGTCAGACGCGATGCAGGGCCCTCCGAGTTTCTGGGCGAAAATCGAGATCGACGAACCCGGGTTCCAGCGCACCCGGCTGTTCTTCCGGACGCCGTCGGGAGAGGAAGAAGAGAGCTCGACGGTCGAGCATCGGTTCAAGTCAAAGAAGACTGGCGTTCAGGTGACAGAGACCGACAGCACGATCGGTTATCCCAAGGGGCTGAGCGTCATGATGTGGCTCAACGATTTCCAGAAGGACGGTCTGGTGCATCTGCGTGAGTTGCTGGAAGCCTCGCCGTCTGCGACCTCGCTTCGGCTTTCTCATCGCTGGTCGATCCTGACGATGGCAGGGCAATGGTTCGCACAGAAGCGCTTTGGGCGCGCGGAGAAGGCCTGAGCCCGCTAAATCATCCAGACCAGGTTCGGCCCGCCCGTTTCTTTCAGAAACGCGCTACACCGAACGCCGCAATTTTCGCTTCGCAAAGATCGCGGTAAATAAAATGGGCCTCCCGAGAGGGAGGCCCAGTTTCGCTTGTCAGGCTCACTCTTTGTGTACCGCCCGGTTTCTGCCTGCGGCCTGACCCGCGTTCAGGATGAGCGCACCCATCCCACATCGAAAGGCAGCGCCTCTCGAAAAGGCAGGGAATGAGGCGTGAACCCCAGGGGAATTTCCCTGCCCTCGTTCGAGTGGGTCAGCGTTTCCACTCTCCCTCTCGTGAAGTCGGGCGCGAACGCCCTCCCTCGTCTCCACGTCGGAACTCAGGCGAGTTCCGGCGGTATTCGTCAGCTGCAGCCGCTCGTTGCGCCGCAGGTGTTGCACTTCATGCAGGTGCCGTTGCGCACCAGCGTGTAGTTGCCGCAATCGCCGCAGGGGTCGCCTTCGTAGCCCTGCATCTTGGCTTTCGCGCGTTCGTCCATCTGGACCGTGCCCGTGGTCAGTGAGGTCTCAACGGTTGTGGTCGAGATTTCGGGCACCAGCGTCTGAAGCGCGGCGGACGGATCGGACCCTCCGGCGAAGGCTGTGGCCCCCATGCCGCCGTCCACGACCACGAGTTCCTGCGGAACGCGGCCGCGCGTGTAACCAGCGGAGACGACCTTCTTCAGGACTTCGAACTGCGAAGAGCCACCTGTGCCCGGCATTTCGGAGAAGTTGGAAACCCCCTCCTCTTCGCCGCGGCCAAGCTCGTCGAAGGTCGGGCCGTCAGGTTTGACATGGGCCAGATCGCTCCGGTCGAGATAGGAGACCGCCAGTTCGCGGAAGATGTAGTCGAGGATCGAGGTCGCGTTCTTGATCGCCTCGTTGCCCTGCACCATGCCCGCCGGTTCGAACCGGGTGAAGGTGAACGCGTCGACGAATTCCTCCAGCGGCACGCCGTACTGCAGGCCGACCGAGACGGCGATGGCGAAGTTGTTCATCATCGCGCGGAAGCCAGCGCCTTCCTTGTGCATGTCGATGAAGATCTCGCCGAGCGAGCCGTCCTGGTATTCGCCGGTCCGGAGATACACCTTGTGACCGCCGACGATGGCTTTCTGGGTGTAACCGCGACGCCGTTCGGGCATGCGTTCGCGCTGGCTCTTGGCGACTTCCTTGTAAACGATCTTTTCCACGATCTTCTCGGCAAGGACGGTGGCCTTTTCCTGCGGGCTGCCCGTTGCCAGAATTTCTTCCGCTTCCTCGTCATCCTCGACCAGTGCCGCGGAGAGCGGCTGGCTGAGTTTGGAGCCGTCGCGGTAGAGCGCGTTGGCCTTGACGCCGAGGGACCACGAAAGCTCATAGGCTTCCTTGCAATCCTCGATGGTCGCATCGTTCGGCATGTTGATCGTCTTCGAGATCGCGCCGGAGATGAACGACTGGGCCGCCGCCATCATGGTGATGTGGCTTTCGACGGAAAGGAACCGCCTGCCCTTCTTGCCGCAGGGGTTGGCGCAATCGAAGACGGCGTAGTGCTCTTCCTTCAGGAAGGGCGCGCCTTCGAGCGTCATGGTCCCGCAGACGTGGTCGTTGGCCGCATCGATGTCCGCCTTGGAGAAGCCGAGATGCTTCAGCAGGTCGAAGCTCGGGTCCACCAGTTTCTCGGCGGGGATGCCGAGGGTGCCGGTGCAGAACTCCTCACCCAGCGTCCATTGGTTGAAGACAAAGCGGATGTCGAACGCGCTTGGCAGGGCGGCTTCGATCTTGTCGATCTCCGCCTGACCGAAGCCATTGCCCACGAGCGTTGTGTGGTTGATGCCGGGGGCGTTGCCGAGCGTGCCGTGGCCTACGGCGTAGGACACGATCTCTTCGATCTGGCTGCTGCTGTAGCCCAAGGTTTCCAGAGCAGCAGGCACCGAGCGGTTGATGATCTTGAAGTAACCGCCACCGGCCAGCTTCTTGAACTTGACCAGCGCAAAGTCCGGTTCGATGCCCGTCGTATCGCAGTCCATGACCAGGCCGATGGTGCCAGTCGGTGCAATCACCGTGGCTTGCGCGTTGCGGTAGCCGTGCTTTTCACCCAACTTGAGCGCTTCGTCCCACGCCTTGCCGGCCAGCTTGGTGAGCTTCTTGTCCGGACAGTTCACGAGATCGAGCGCCACCGGGTTCACGTTCATCGCTTCGTAACCCTCGGTCTCGCCATGGGCGGCGCGGCGGTGGTTGCGGATGACGCGGAGCATGTGCTCGGCATTGCGCTTGTAGCTCGGGAACGGTCCGAGTTCCTTAGCGATCTCGGCAGATGTCGCGTAGGCCACGCCGGTCATGATCGCTGTGAGCGCGCCGGTCAGGGCCCGGCCCTCATCACTGTCATAGGAGTAGCCCATGTTCATCAGGAGGCCGCCGATGTTGGCATAGCCCAGACCCAGCGTCCGGAAGTCGTAGGAAAGCTGTGCGATTTCCTTCGACGGGAACTGCGCCATCATGACGGAGATTTCGAGCGTCACGGTCCAGAGGCGCGTGGCATGCATGTAGTCTTCCGCCTGGAACTTGCCGTCCTTGTAGAAGGTCAGCAGGTTCATGGACGCAAGGTTACAGGCCGTGTCGTCAAGGAACATGTATTCCGAGCACGGGTTGGAACCGCGGATCTCGCCGTCTTCCGGGCAGGTGTGCCAGGCGTTGACGGTGTCGTGGTACTGAATGCCGGGGTCCGCGCAGGCCCATGCGGCGTGGCCGACCTGTTCCCAGAGATCGCGGGCTTTCACGGTCTTGGCGACCGATCCGTCCTTGCGGTTGGTCAGCTCCCAGTCGGCGTCGTTCTTGACGGCTTCAAGGAAAGCGTCGGTAACGCGGATGGAGTTGTTGGAGTTCTGGCCCGAAACGCTGGAGTAGGCTTCGCTGTCCCAATCCGTGTCGTAGGTCGGGAATTCGATCGAGGCGTAGCCCTGCCGTGCATAGTCCAGAACACGCTTGACGTAAGTTTCCGGAATAGCGCTCTTTTTGGCGGAACGGATCGCGGATTTCAGTGCGTCGTTCTTGGATGGATCGAAGGCATCTTCCTCCGCCCCGTCCCACGCCTTGATCGCTGCGAAGATGCCATTGAGCTCGCGCTCGTGCATCTTCGAGCCGGCAACGATCGACGCGACTTTCTGCTCTTCAATGACTTTCCAATTAATGAAGTCTTCGATGTCAGGGTGATCGGCGTCGACGATCACCATCTTCGCTGCTCGACGGGTGGTCCCGCCTGATTTGATCGCACCGGCCGCGCGATCGCCGATCTTCAGGAAGCCCATCAGACCGGAAGATTTGCCGCCGCCGGAGAGGCTCTCGCCCTCTCCGCGCAGGTGGCTGAAGTTGGTGCCCGTGCCGGACCCGTACTTGAACAGGCGTGCCTCACGAACCCAGAGGTCCATGATGCCGCCATCGTTCACCAGATCGTCGGCACAGGATTGGATGAAACAGGCATGTGGTTGGGGGTGTTCGTATGCGCTGTCGGATTTCGTCAGCTTGCCTGTCTTGTAGTCGACATAATGGTGGCCCTGGCTGGGGCCGTCGATGCCGTAGGCCCAGTGAAGGCCCGTGTTGAACCATTGGGGGGAGTTCGGAGCGGCGCGCTGCGTGGCGAGCATGTAGCGCATCTCGTCGAAATAGGCCCGCGCATCTTCCTCGGTCGAGAAGTATCCGCCTTTCCAGCCCCAGTACGCCCAGGCACCGGCCAGACGATCGAATACCTGAGCGGCCTTGACCTCGCCGCCGTAGCGCTCGTCCTCGGGAAGCTCGGCGAGTGCCTTCTCGTCGGCGACAGAGCGCCAGAGGAAGGACGGCACGCCCTTTTCACGCACCTTTTTAAGGCGCGCAGGGACACCAGCTTTCCGGAAGTACTTCTGTGCGATGACATCCGATGCCACCTGGCTCCACGATGCAGGTACTTCTACATCATCGAGCTTGAATACGATCGTGCCGTCCGGATTCCGGATCTCGCTCGACGTGGTTGTGAATTCAATTTTCGCGTATGCGTCTTTACCTGCCTCGGTAAAGGTGCGTTCGATTTTCATGCCCCGCAATCCCGTTTTTTTTGGGTGGCCCGCCTGTTGACGATGCCATTGTTAACTGTGCCACCGTCCGGATTGCGTCAGGCAAAAGCTCTCTCCCCGCGGGCCGCTACCGCGAACGCCAAACCCTAACACGAGGGTCAGAGAGATGAGGTCTTCGTCCCTTCGCCGCCACCCACTATATGTTGTGGGTCTCCCGGACGGCTCGCACAACTTGGCGTAGGTGGCGCGGATTCGTCAACGCCGTTTTTCACAATTTCGTCACTTTTTTTGGTTGACTGGGATGGTTTGTTTCCCTCCCAGAAACGGCCTGACAAGAAAACATAGTCACCACAACATCTTATGCTGCATCGCTGAGGCAACACATCATATGGCCAAATTGTGTTCTGGAGAAATTGAACGGTCAAAACGCTCAGGCGCCCCATGTCGATGTTCGGCCACTGCCTGTTTTTCAGGTGTTCGACACAAAAAAACCGCGCCCAGCACACCGGGCGCGGTCATATCTTAGACTTGGTGTCAGTCAGGCCTTGCGACGACGCAGGCCCAAAAAGGCCAAGCCGCTGAGCAGAAGCACAGCACCAGCTGGAAGCGGGACTTCCGAGACCGGCTTGTGCACCTTGATGTTGCTCAGCTTGAAGTATGTCGTCCAGTCCTTCCTGGCTGTAATCAGGAAGTAACGCGAGACAAACTTGCTAACGCCAACGGTGGCTTCGCTATACTTGGTGCCGTTTCCGTACAGGTTGCCGCCTTTCAGGTAATCCCACTTCTTCGTGGCTGCATTCCAGCCATGAACGTAGAAGGTATCCTTGCTGTTGGCATATCGCGCCGAAAACGACTTGAGCGACACCGCTTCACTGAACTTCAGACGTACTTTCTCGCCATAGTTCTGAGCATGATAGTTAACGGAAAGACCATGGCCATAAGAAGTATAAATCTTCTTGTGGTTCCATTTGTGGTCATATCCCGTAACCGTCATTGTCAAACCATGAACGGTTTTAGAAATGTACGACTTGTATCCAGTAGATTTGGTATCGAGGTCATAGCTGACCGTTGCAGCGTTCGCTGCTGCACCAATCACTGCAAACGTCGCCGCTGCAGCGATAATGCGTAGAGTCTTTATCATACACTCACCCATTTCACTCACGCACGTACAAACACATGCTGTCCAAGGTACCACCATGGCACCCCTTCACGCTTTCGTCATATCACAATCCCGCCTTCTCAAAAAGCAGATTAAGGCGAGTTTGCCTTTATTTTACTAGCTTTTGTGAAAGGTCCGTTAGGGTGTCTATCCTTCGGGTCACCTTGCCGAGTGATATGGAACACGACCCGATTACCTAGAGACCCCATCGCGACCGTTAATCTTCTGTTCATATTACTTATTTTCCTTGCCAAGCGTTCAGTTGCCTGCCGCGGTGGCTTCCCAAACTTTTGCGAAAACCGGTGGACAAAGGTGCAAATGGCTCGGGTATTGCTGTTTGAAATCTTGAAACAATCCACCTCAAATGTGTGGCATTGGGCACACAATGTGCCCCCACATTGCCTGCCGGACAATACATTTAGGTGATGGTCGGGGCGGCGAGATTCGAACTCACGACCCCCTGTACCCAAAACAGGTGCGCTACCAGACTGCGCCACGCCCCGACTCGGCAGCGTCATAGACCAGTTTGAGGGTCGGCGAAAACCCCAGAAATCGGGTTTCTGTCTACTGACAGCTCCATGCGGCATTATCGCCGATCGCCGGGTGCCTGAGAACGCTGCCTTCTTCGATGCCGAGACGCCCTGCAAGACCGCCATTTATCTCGAGCACGAACTGGATGTTCTCGCCGCCCGGGATGCCTGTTTCGTCAAGCGGGATCGCGTTTTCGTGGATGCGCTGGACAGTGCCGGTCTCATCCATGAATATCATGTCGAGCGGGATCAGCGTATTTCGCATCCAGAACGACACGGGCTGTGGCCTTTCGTAGACAAAAAGCATCCCTGCACTTCTCGGCAGTGTTTCCCGGTTCATGAGACCTTGCGACCGGGACGCCGGAGTGTCGGCGACTTCGACGCTGAAGCGCGCCTGGCCCCAGTCGCCGCGAAGATCGACGCGCGCAGCATCGCAACTGGCGTGGGCTGCGCCCGCCATCAGGACCAGAATAGAAAGAACTTTGAAGATCACTCTTCGTCAGAGCGCAATGCGGCTTCCCAGGAGGTCACTTGGGTCGCCATACGTCCCCGCTTGCCATCCACAACACGGAGCGAAACGGCTTCTCCAGGCTGCAAATCCGCAAGGCCGGAGCGCCGCAAGACTTCTATATGTAGGAAAACGTCCTCACCACGCCCGAAGACATTCGCAAAGCCAAACCCCTTGGCTTTGTCGAACCACTTCACGCGCGCAGGCTCAAGCGGCAGTGACAGGTCTACTGGTTCTGCGATCTCTCCGCCCGCAACAGGAATTTCTTCCCCTTCTGCGGCAGGCGGTTCGATACTCAGAACTTCAACAGCCTGAATTCCTCGCACAGTTTCCTGTACGACCACCACGATCCCCGCGGCATCGGCGACGGAGGACTGGCCAAAGTTACGTAAAACGTTGGCGTGGAGCAGAATATCTGGCCCACCCTGATCTGAAACGACAAAGCCGAAGCCCTTGGACGGATCAAACCATTTTACAGTCCCAGTGACGCGCGCCCCGTCATTTTCGGCGTCGGTCATCTCTTGCATCATCCCTCGGGCTCATTTTTCCCGGTTTTTTTTGATTTTGGTCCGACAGCCATACGCATTGCAACGTCAAACCAAAAGTTGTTGAGAATTTTTCGTGCAGTTTTTCATTACGGAAAGAGACGTTGGATTGTCCAGTCCTCGTTCGTTGAAGTCTGCGACACAGGCCGTTTCCAGCGAAAACGGTCATGCAGGCGGAAATCGCCGTCCGCCCAGAACTCGATTTCATAAGGAACGATGCGGAACCCACCCCAATGCGCAGGGCGTTTCGGATGCATGCCTTCCTTCAGGCCGATCTTCGCTGCGGCAGCCATCAAGGTGGCGCGACTGTCCAGCGGACGCGATTGTTCGGACGCTATGGCGCCGATCCGGCTTTTGAGGCTCCGGCTGTCGAAATACGCGTCCGCTTGCGGCCCGTCTTCCCGAGTTACGCTCCCGCGGACCCGGATTTGGCGGCGGAGCGACTTCCAATGAAGGACAAACGCGGCCTCTGGCGTGGCGGCCAGTTCCTCGCCCTTCTTGCTTTCGTAGTTCGTGTAGAAAACGAAGGCATCCGCCTCGATCTCTTTCAAGAGCACCATGCGCACATTCGGTCGCCCCTCGGGATCGACCGTGGCCAATGCAATGGCATTCGGGTCGTTGGGTTCCTTGGCTTCCGCCTCGGCCAACCAGTTCCGCGCGATTTCGAACGGGTCATCGCCAGCAAATTTTCCGCTTCGGTCAGTCATGAGACCCCTCTGGGCAGGCTTGATGGATGGCGTTTCTTCGCATAGACCCGGAGAACCGTAAATGGGTCGAGGGAAAGAAGAATGACCGCAGGGCTTATGGCAGGCAAACGTGGCCTGATCATGGGGTTGGCCAATGACAAATCCATCGCCTGGGGCATTGCCAAGGCGGTCGCGGATCACGGGGCCGAGCTGTGTTTTTCCTATCAGGGCGACGCCCTTCTGAAGCGTGTTCAGCCACTGGCCGAACAGCTTGGATCGGATTTCGTCGTGCCGTGCGACGTGGGCGACAGCGAGAGTGTCGACGCCTTGTTCAAAGCGATCGAGGAGCATTGGGGAAAGATTGACTTCGTCGTTCATGCTATTGGTTTTTCAGACAAAAATGAACTTCGTGGTCGGTATGTAGACACCAGTCGCAGTAATTTCGCGATGTCGATGGATATCTCCGTCTTCTCCTTCACGGATGTCTGCCGTCGTGCTGCGCCTCTGATGACAGACGGTGGCTCGCTTCTGACGCTGACCTATTCCGGCGCGGAGCGCGTCATGCCGCATTACAACGTGATGGGGGTCTGCAAGGCGGCGCTGGAAACCAGCGTTAAGTATATCGCTGAAGACCTCGGGAAAGACGGGATCCGCTGCAACGCGATCAGTGCGGGCACGATCAAGACGCTCGCGGCGAGCGGCATCGGGGATTTCCGCTACATCCTGAAGTGGAACGAGAACAACTCGCCACTTCGGCGGAATGTCACCATCGAGGATGTGGGCGGTGCGGCGCTCTATCTGCTTTCGGATCTCGGTTCCGGCACGACGGGCGAAATCCACCATGTGGATGCGGGTTACAACATCATCGGCATGAAGAATCCGGACGCGCCGGACATGACGAGAAGCTGAAATCGTGACTGAGCGAAGCATCCCGAACTGGACCCGGAAGTTTTCGGTCCGGTTCGGAGGCTGCTTTCTGGTGGGTATGAGCCTTCTGACAGGTTTGATGTGGGTTGCCGCCAGTTCCAGTTGGCGCATTGTTGACTGGCTGGCCGATGAGTGGACCTTCGGGTGCATTACGGTTCTGTTGGCGGCTGCCGCAGCATGGTTCGCGGCGCTGAGCACCTGGAGGCAGGTTCTTCTCGGGACCGTGTTAGCGCTTGTTGTCCACTTTTGCGTCTTCTTCGTGCCGCTGATTATCCTGATGGACTATCCGGTCACACGTTACCTTTTCGAAGACGTGCTGGAAGCCATGATACCTTATGCGGGCGCTTTCGCTATTGCACTCACTCTCGTTTTTCTTTTCCAAACGCGCAAAGCTGACATGAAGGGCCAGCCATGACCGACCGTCTACCGCATGAAAAAGGGTTCCACGTGTCCTGGGACCAAATCCACCGGGATGCCCGGGCGCTGGCTTGGCGTCTGGATGGCAAGGGACCGGATGACGGACGCTGGCGTGCGATCGTCGCGATCACCCGCGGCGGCATGGCGCCTGCCATGATCGTGGCGCGGGAACTGGACGTGCGCACGGTCGATACGATCTCCGTCCAGTCCTATCACCATCAGGATCAGGGTCAGGCGCAGGTTCTCAAGTCGCCAGATGCCGACATGATGGGGGATGGCACGGGCATTCTGGTGGTCGACGATCTGGTCGACAGCGGTAAGACACTGGAGCTTGTGCGGGAGCTGTATCCGAATGCGCATTTTGCGACCGTTTACGCGAAGCCAAAGGGTGAACCGCAGGTGGATACGTTCATCACGGGCGTCAGTCAGGACACGTGGATTTTCTTCCCGTGGGACATGGCGCTGCAATACGTCGAGCCCTATCGCGGCACAGACTGAACCGTATTCCCGGAAGCTGACCGAATTCTCTTCAAGAATGCGTCTGTGACAAGCGCGCGCTCTTGCCCTGCACGCGTGCCCGCGATACCACCTGCCGGTCCGAAACTGACAGGGCTTTGAGGCATGGCGAAGAAAAAGGGAATGGGCGCGGGAATGTGGGTCATCATGGGCCTGCTGATCCTGTCGCTTGGTGGCTTCGGTGTGACCCAGTTCGGCAGCTCCGTGCAAAGCGTGGCCGAAGTTGGCGATGTAGAGATCTCGGCGAACGATTATGCGCGCGCTGTTCAAAACCAGATGAACGCATTCCAGCAGCAAACACGGCAGCCGGTGTCGTTCCAGACCGCTCAGGCGCTTGGGCTGGATCGCATGGCGCTTGGACAGTTGATCACTGCGGCCGCAGTCGAAAACGAAGCGCGTCGCGCCGGTTTGTCGGCCAGTGACGCGGTGGTGAGTGAACAGATCCGGGAGGTTCAGGCATTCCGGAACCTCTCCGGCGAATTCGATCGCCAGACCTATGAACTGGCCTTGCGCCAGAATGGCACCACCCCGCGTGAGTTCGAAGAAACCATTCGGAGCGACGTTGCCTCGGAACTTCTCCGGCGCGCCGTGGGGGCCGGCCTTTCGACGCCGACCGTTTTTGTCGACACGCTTTACAACCACGCCAGCGAAACGCGCGATGTGACGTGGGCACGTCTGACCGCCGCGGATCTTGAAAGCCCGTTGCCAACCCCGACCGAGACACAGCTCTCCACTTTCCACGAGGAAAACGCCGAAGATTTCACGCGTCCGGAAACCAAGTCGATCCGTTATGCGTGGCTTACGCCGGATATGCTGGCGCCTGAGGTCGAAGTCAGCGACGAGCAGGTGCGCGCGCTCTACGACGCCCGGATCAGCGAATTCGTGAGCCCGGAACGGCGTCTCGTCGAGCGTCTCGTCTTTTCCGACCAAAGCTCGGCAGACGCGGCTAAAGCAAGGCTCGATGCTGGTGAAATCACCTTTGATGGATTGGTTGAGGAACGTGGGCTCACGCTCGCGGCCGTCGATCTGGGTGACGTCGCCGTGGAGGACCTTGGCGGTGCAGGCGAGGAAATATTTGCGCTCGAGGCTCCGGGCGTCGTCGGCCCCCTGCCCTCGGATCTGGGCCCGGCGTTGTTCCGGATGAATGGTATTCTCGCCGCGGAAAACATTAGTTTCGAGGACGCGCGCGATGAATTGGCGCCGCAGGCCGCTGCTGACCGCGCGCGCCGCATGATCAATGACATGGTCAGCCAGATCGAAGACCTTTTGGCCGGTGGTGCGGACACCGCCCTGATCGCTGAACGGACAGGACTGGAAGAAGGTACGATCGACTGGAACGTCGATGTCTTTGACGGCATTGCGGCCTATGACGAGTTCCGGGCGGCTGCCGCTCGAACCAACCCCGGGGATTTTGGTGAGGTCATCGCCCTGTCGGATGGCGGTATCGTCACGCTCGCCGTTGACGAGGTGCGAGAGCCCGCTCTGATCCCTCTGGACGAGGTTCGGGAAGAGGTCATCGCAGCTTGGGAACGGGCTGAAACGCAAAAGGCACTTGAAGCGCAAGCCAACGCTTTGGCCGAAGAGCTGCGCCAAGGTCGCGAAATGGCCGGGCTTGAGCTGGACCTGAACACCAATCGCGGTGTGACGCGGAACGGGTTCCTCGAAGGCACCCCGCCTGCATTCACGCAGACCGTCTTCGATCTGGAAGCCGATGGCATTGCCGTTCTCTCGGCGGATGGAGACGCTTGGCTGGTTCGCCTCGATACGATTGTCGCTGCGGACAGCGCGACCGAGGACGCTCAAGCGCTCAAGGATGCCTTCGCCGCCGAAACAGCGCAGTCCTTCTCCGCCGCGATCATCAACGCCTACACGCAGGCGCTTGTGGATGAGGCTGGTGCCGACATCAATTCAACCGCCATCAGCGCCGTCAACGCAGCAGCGTTCCTTGGTGCGGGTCAATCCGGCGGTTTGTGATGGCACTGGAACCGGAGTATGCCACGTTTGAGAGCAATTTCGAGGCGGGTAAGAACCAGTTGGTTTTTGCGCGACTTGCGGCGGATCTGGACACCCCTGTTTCCCTGAAACTGAAGCTGACCGGCGCGCAGGCGGACAGTTTCATCCTTGAAAGTGTGACCGGCGGCGAAGTGCGCGGCCGGTATTCGATCATCGGGATGAAGCCGGACCTGGTCTGGGAATGCCACGGAACGGAAGCGCGGCTGAACCGACAGGCGCGTTATGATCGTGACCGCTTCGAGGTCGAAGCCGCCGACCCTCTCTCATCATTGCGCGCGTTGATCGAGGAAAGCCGGATCGAATTGCCGGGCGGTCTTCCCGCGGCGGCGGCCGGGTTGTTTGGGTATCTCGGCTACGACATGATCCGGCTGGTCGAGAACCTGCCGAACATCAATCCCGATCCCATCAACCTGCCAGATGCCGTTCTGATCCGGCCTTCCGTGATTGCAGTCCTCGATGGTGTGAAGGGCGAAGTGATCGTTTGCTCGCCTGCGTGGGTGTCATCCGGCCTGTCGGCCAAAGCGGCTTACGCGCAGGCGGCGGAACGCGTGATGGACGCGGTGCGCGATCTGGAGCGCGGCCTTCCCGACGGCGGGCGCGATTTCGGAGAGGACATGCCCTTGTCCGAGCCGGTTTCGAATTTCGCCAAGGACGATTACAAGGCGGCCGTCGAAAAAGCGCGCGAGTATATCGCGGCCGGCGACATCTTTCAGGTTGTCCCGTCGCAGCGCTGGCAGCAGGAATTCACCGCACCGCCGTTTTCGCTGTATCGGGCGCTCCGGCGCACGAACCCGTCGCCGTTCATGTTCCATTTCGATTTCGGCGGATTTCAGGTGATCGGGGCCAGCCCGGAGATCCTCGTCCGCGTGTTCGATGGAGAAGTGACGATTCGACCGATTGCGGGCACCCGGAAGCGGGGGGCGACACCGGCCGAAGACAAGGAACTGGAAGCGGACCTTCTGGCGGATCAGAAGGAGCTTGCAGAACACCTGATGCTGCTCGATCTGGGCCGGAACGATGTGGGCCGCGTGGCCAAGATCGGTACCGTGCGCCCGACTGAAGAGTTCATCATCGAGCACTATTCTCACGTGATGCACATCGTCTCCAACGTGGTGGGAGAGCTTAGCGACGAGCACGATGCTTTGTCCGCCCTACTGGCCGGATTACCCGCCGGAACAGTCTCCGGAGCGCCTAAAGTTCGGGCAATGGAGATCATTGATGAGCTTGAGCCCGAAAAACGCGGCGTTTACGGCGGTGGAGTGGGGTATTTCAGTGCCGGTGGCGACATGGATATGTGTATTGCCCTCAGAACCGCTGTTCTTAAGGACGAAAAGCTATATATTCAGGCGGGTGGCGGGGTCGTTTGGGATAGCGACCCTGAAGCCGAGTGGGTCGAAACCGTCAACAAGAGCCAGGCGCTGAAAAAAGCGGCGGAAGAAGCGGGACGGTTCACGAGGTCGGGCAACCGCTGACGACACTATCCCGTTGGGAACAAAAAAATGAACAATGAATCTCGGATCGAGGCTGCGGCGAAGTATTTCGCTTTGAAAGGCGGTTCCCCCGACCCGTCCACGCTGGTGACCGACCGGTCGGTCTTCACGCCCGCCTATGCCTTCATTCCCCGTCGTGCCTCGAAAGACATTACGGCCAGCCTGTTCCCGCATTGGGAAATGACGCGCGGCTGGGTGCTTGCCCGCCCGATGACCGGGTTTGCCGAGACATTCAGCCAGGTGGCGATGGAAGTCGGTCCGGGCGGAGGATCGGATCAGCCGGAAGACGACCCCAACGCCGAAGCCGTGATCTTTGTCATGGAAGGCAGCGCGGTCGTCAGCTTTGCGGGTGAAAGCCATCGCCTGCCGCCGGGCGGATACGTGTATCTTCCACCAGGCATGCCGTGGTCGCTTCGGAACCTCGGGACCGAACCCGTCTACTTCCACTGGATCCGGAAGCGTTACAACCGCGTCGACGGGATCGGCACACCGCCGCCCCTCGTGACGAACGAACAGCACATCACGCCCGAAATCATGCCGGAAAGCAGAGGGCTCTGGAAAACGACCCGCTTCGTGGACCCGAACGATCTTCGCCACGACATGCATGTCAATATCGTGACCTTCGAAGCGGGCGGAACAATTCCCTTCGCGGAAACGCATGTCATGGAGCACGGGCTTTACGTGCTGGAAGGCAAGGCCGTCTATCGTCTGAACGATCACTGGATCGAGGTGGAAGCGGGCGATTTCATGTGGCTCCGCGCCTTCTGCCCGCAAGCCTGTTACGAAGGCGGACCCGAGCGGTTCCGGTACCTGCTCTACAAGGACGTCAACCGGCAGATGCCGCTCACGATCTGATTTCGCCACCTTCGGTGTCGACCCGCGGGGGCTCTGCCCCCGCACCCCCGGGATATTTAGAGGCCGATAATCTCGAATGGCGCCTCGAACCAGTGTTCCTCGAGATTGTCACCGTCTCCGATGCGATCCACGACGGCGTATAGTCCGGAGCCCCGGAGCGGGGTGAGGACCCCGTGCCAGACCCCCTTGTGATAGTTCACGCCCTGCCCTGCCTTGGTGAGAAACGCAACTGGACGCCCCGGTTTGCCGTCTTGATCGGGTGCGACGATGACCAGGAACGGCTCGTGGCTCATCGGCAGGAACGCCTGGCTGCCTTTCGGGTGCCGTTCGACCATGTCGAGTTTGTAAGGCAGGTCCCTCGGTTCTGCTTTGAAAAGACTGATCCCGGCGCGGCCGTCTTCGAAGTCGAGCCTCGCCAAGTCGTTGTAGCGGCCGCACAGGCCCTGGTTGATCATCTTGTCGGGAGGTCCCGCCGCGTCGAGCACATCGCCGAACGGGGCGAAGGCGTCACGGGTCAGCGGTTCGACCGCGATCACACGGCTCATCCCATCAAGTCCTTGAGGCGCAGCTCCGCGATACGTTCGACCTGCGCACAGGCCTCGGAGAATTCGGTCTCCCGGTCATTCTGAACGCGGGTTCTGAACGTCTTCAGGATGTTAGCCTTGTCGTGATCTCGGACCGCGATGATGTAAGGAAAGCCGAATTTCTCGGTGTACTGGGCGTTCAATGCTTCGAATTCGGCGCGCTCGTCATCGTGCAAGGCGTCGAGACCGGCGCTTGCCTGTTCTTCCGTGGAGGCCGCCGTGAGGCGTTTGGCGGCGGCCAGTTTGCCAGCCAGATCCGGATGCGCCGTGAGAACGCCGAGCCGTTCTTCCTGCGACGCTGAGCGGAAGATGCGGGCCAATGCACTGTGGACGCCTGCGGCCGTGTCATGGGTGGGGCCGAGTTCAAGCTGGAACGCGCGCTCGGCAATCCAGGGTGAATGTTCGAAAATGCCACCGAACGCCTCGACAAAGCGGTCTTGCGACATCTCGGACGGGCGCTCGAAGTCCGGCGCAGGATGGGTTGCGGCCCAGTGATCCGCGATCTGCTCTCGGGTGGCGAACCAGACACCGTGATGCCCGGCCATATGATCGATCACGCGCTTCAGGGCGGCGGCGCGCCCCGGTCGTCCGACGAGGCGGCAATGCAGTCCGATCGACATCATCCGGCCGCCTTCCGCGTAGAGCGTGTCGAACGTGTCGCGAAGGTATGCCTCGAACTGGTCACCGGCGTTGAAACCCTGAGGCGTGGCAAAGCGCATGTCGTTGGCATCAAGCGTATAGGGCACGATAAGCTGATCCGTTTCCCCGAAACGCTGCCAGTACGGGACATCATCGGCATAGCTGTCGGCGACATAGGCGAAGCCGCCCTCTTCCGCCGCAAGACGGACCGTGTTCATCGAGGTCCGGCCCGTATACCAGCCACGCGGGCGCGCGCCGGTGACCTGCTTGTGGAGGTCTATTGCCTCCTGCATCTGGGCGCGTTCCTCGCTTGCGTCCATGTCCTTGTATTCGATCCATTTCAGCCCGTGGCTCGCGATTTCCCAGCCCGCGCTTTTCATGGCCGCCACCTGTTCGGGAGCCCGGGCCAAGGCTGTTGCGACGCCGTATACCGTGACCGGAAGCTGATGGAGCATTCTGTGGAGACGCCAGAACCCGGCGCGGCTCCCGTACTCGTAGATCGTCTCCATGTTCCAATGGCGTTGGCCGGGCCAGGCGGCTGCGCCGACGATCTCCGAAAGGAAAGCTTCGGATGCGGCATCACCGTGAAGGATGTTGTTTTCGCCACCCTCTTCGTAGTTGACGACGATCTGGACGGCGATCCGGGCACCGTTCGGCCAATTGGCATGTGGTGGTGTTGCGCCATAGCCGGTCATGTCGCGCGGGTATCTCGGGGCTTTCATCTTGTCATCTGTCTCGTTCCGGGCTTCATTCGTCCAGAACAGAATTCTTCGCAGGGATTTGCAATTCTTTTTCACAAGAATCGCGGGAGGAGCGTTGATGAGCGGCTATCTGACCACCCATGTGCTGGATACGGCGCGGGGTTACCCCGCTGCAGGCATCTCGATTGCGCTTTTTCGCGTCTCCGGCAACAGCCACCGAAAGATCGCGGAGACTGTGACCAATGCGGATGGGCGCACCGATGCCCCGATTCTCCCGGAAGCGAAGTTCAAGACCGGCACGTACGAATTGATCTTCTTCGCGGGCGACTACCTGCGCGCACATGGGCTCGCGAGCGGGGATCCTCTCTTTCTCGACAATGTTCCGATCCGGTTCGGGATGAGCGAGGACAAGCATTACCACGTGCCACTGCTCCTCTCTCCCTACGGCTATTCCACCTATCGGGGAAGCTGAGGGCTCGGTTCGGCGTGGACGTGGACCAACTGGATACGGGAGACGCGCTCGATTGGGAGCTGAAGCTGTTCGAGGAAGTCTCGCGTCACCCGGAGAAGCGGTTTCTGAAGGTCTGGGAAGGGACGCAGGCGCTGGTTGCGCCAAAGAAGCTGGCGGCCTTGCCCAACTTCCGGGAGGTCTCGGAAAGGCTCGGGCAGGATGATTGGCCGGTTCATGTGCGCGCGACCGGAGGCGATGCGACGCCGCAAGGTCCCGGCATTCTGAACGTGACGCATGTCTATACGTGGGAAAGTCATGGGCCCTTCGACATCGAGGCGGCCTATGACCGCCTCTGCTCACCGATTGAGCAGGCGCTCGGAGCCGGTGCGGCGCGCGGATGGCAACCGGGAGCGTTCTGCGATGGTGCCTACAACGTGCAGTGGCAGGGAAAGAAATTCGCAGGCACGGCCATGCGGTTTCGGCCCGGGCGTGTCGACAAATCGTCTCATACGGTGCTTGCACATGCCCTGATGCTGACGGTCCCACCTGCCCCGCCTGCAATCGCCGCGATCAACCGGTTCTTGGCAGAGCTTGGAGAGGATCGGCAGATCGACCTCCGAGCGCATACCGGCCTGCCGGATGGGCAAACCGCGGTAGAGTTCATCGAGGGACTGGTCAGTGCCTTTCGTGAGGCTGATCCCGACCTTTAGCTCTTGTCTTCGCGCCAGCTCTCGCCTCAGATGCGCGCATGTACGATCTTGCCGTTCTCTGGTCATGGACTGAATTTGGCGTGCGCTGGCTGCATGTGATTACGGCCATCGCCTGGATCGGATCGTCCTTCTATTTCATCGCGCTGGATCTTGGCTTGAACCGGAACATACCCGGCCCGGCGGATGGCGAGGAATGGCAGGTGCATGGTGGCGGTTTCTATCACATCCAGAAGTACCTCGTGGCCCCCGACGAAATGCCGGAGCACCTGACATGGTTCAAATGGGAGGCCTATTCGACCTGGCTGTCGGGTGCCGCGCTTTTGATGATTGTCTACTGGGTGGGCGGAGAGCTTTATCTGCTCGATCCGAACAAGGCGGACCTCGCGCTCTGGCAAGGCATCCTGATCTCGGCGTTGAGCCTGAGCATCGGCTGGCTTGTCTATGATTTCCTTTGCAAATCCCCTTTGGGGGACAAGCCGACGGTTTTGATGCTTCTGCTCTTCGCACTGCTGGTCGCGATGGCCTGGGGCTACACGCAGGTGTTCACCGGCCGGGCGGCCCTCCTCCATCTGGGAGCGTTCACGGCAACGATCATGAGCGCCAACGTCTTCTTCATCATCATGCCGAACCAGCGCATTGTGGTTGCGGATCTGAAGGCGGGTCGAAAGCCTGACCCGAAATACGGCAAGATCGCCAAGCTAAGATCGACGCACAACAACTACCTGACGTTGCCGGTTCTGTTCCTGATGCTGTCGAACCACTACCCGCTCGCCTTCGCGACGGAGTGGAACTGGCTCATCGCGTCCCTTGTCTTCCTGATGGGCGTGACGATCCGGCATTTCTTCAACACGATGCATATGCGCGGCGGCATGCTCTGGTGGACCTGGGCCGTCACGGCGATCCTGTTCCTGTTGATTGCGTGGCTGTCGCTCGCGCCGCTGGCAGACAGCTATGAGGACGCCGAAGCACGGCCACTCACGCCCAATGAAGCACGTTTCGTACAGGTGGCCGAGTTCGAGGAGGTCGAGAGCATCGTCCTGTCTCGTTGCTCGATGTGCCATGCGCGAGAACCGGTTTGGGACGGGATTCGCTGGGCGCCCAAGGGCGTGCATCTGGAAACGGCGGGCGACATCGCCCGGCACGCTGAAACGATTGCCCTTCAGGCGGGCTATAGCCATGCGATGCCGCCAGCGAATCTCACCTACATGACGGACGCGGAACGCGCCGCGCTGGTTGCTTGGGTCCGGGCGGCACGGTGAAGTCCGGCAGTCCAGATTATGAGGCAATGCTCAGGTATTTCTGGCGCCTGATCAAACCGCCAAGCCTCAATGACCTGAGACGGCAATGGAAAGGACTTCTTGTTGGAGGGACATTTGCATCCCTTCTTTGGCTGATTGGTTGGTTTATCGAACTCGAGAGAGCAGATCGTTCCGTGCTTTGGATCGTTCTCGAAGCTTTTTTCTTATACGTCATCACGATGTGGGCGTTGATCGTGGATCGGTGTTCGAAAGCGGATGAGAATTAGATGGCCACCGAAAGGGCCCGCAACATCAAGCGCGCGCAATTTTGATGAGCGGAACGCCCTCACAAACCACAACAGAGGGTGACTCTCCCGAACCAAGGACCTATACTTGGTGGATAACGGTCGAAACAGGCCGACTTTTGAGGTTCCAACAAAGGGCAGACCCATGACACGTTTTCCCCGCCGGTCTTTGCTGACCGGTTCCGCTGCACTTCTGGCATTGGCCGCTTGCGGCAATGGTGTCGGGAGCGACGGCGCAGCAAAACTGGACGGCCGCGTTGATGCAACGCTCGCCTTTCTTGACAGCAACTATCCCGGCACCCGCGATCTGAAGGAAAAGGCCGTTGGCATGCTGGTGATGCCGCTTGTCACCGAGGCCAGCTTTGGTTTCGGAGGGTCCTATGGACGCGGCGCGTTGCGGATCGATGACATCTCGGTCGACTACTATTCGGCCAGCCAGGCCAGCTTTGGCTTCCAGGCCGGTGCGCAGCAATATGCGCATGTCCTCTACTTCATGACGGAAGAAGCGCTGGCGCAGTTCCGGACGTCTTCCGGCTGGGCCGCAGGTGCGGACATGGAGTACGCCGTGAACGATCGCGGTGGAAACCTTTCGGCGGAGACGACCACCGTTCTGGCGCCGGTCATTGCCGTCGTTTTCGGTCAGGCCGGTCTATTGGCGGGCGCGTCTGTTGAAGGCACCAAGTATACGCGGATCATTCCCTGATCGCGCGGGCCGCACGGACATAAAGTAACAAGGCGAGAAGCGCGGCGAGTTCGAAGCCTGCCGCGCTCCAGAAGGCCGAAGCGATGGACTGCGTTGCATCGGCCAGCCACCCGGCCAGCGCGGGTGCCGACACGAAGATCACGTAATACACGGTGAAAAACACGCCCATGCCCGCGGTTCGTTCGGCAGGCGTCAGAACCTTTGCGGGCATCCCCATGATCGGTCCGGCGACCATACCACTGAAAATGCCGAAACCGACAAAGGCCGCAAGGGTCCAGCTCGGCGAAAGTGACAGCGGCGCGAGGACAGCGAGCACAACAACTCCAAACCCTATCATTTCGCGGCCACGCCCGGTTCGGTCGGCGATAATCCCTCCGATGGGGGCCGCTATCGCCAGCGTCCAGAGAATGAGACTGGTGATCCTTGCGGCACCAGCCGGGTCCGCGCCCTGCCCGACCATCATTGCGGTACCAAGTCCGAACATCACGGCAAGGCCGCCGTTGAAAGTCCCCCAGCAAAGACCCGCCGCGAGAACGGCGTGCAGCGTGGCGCCTTTGGGCCAGGCCTTTGCCGCGTTGGACGACACCTCCTCCGTGGGCGCGCGGTAGGCCAGTCCGACGATCAGGGCGACCGATACGGAAAGTGCGGCCAGAAGCCAGAAGGCGGCGGAAAGGCCGAACATGCCGACAAGCGGAGGAAACAGCACCAGTGCGACTGCGATGCCGAAGGGCCAGGAATTGATGAAGATCGCGAGTGCAGTCGTGATCTCGGCGCCGGCAAACCAGTCGGTGACCATTTTGGTCAGCAGGATATTGATGACCACGCCACCGACACCCGCCATCACGTGCCCGGCCAGAAAAACATCCCATCGATCCGTCAGCGCCATCAGGACAGCGCCGAGCCCCATCAGGCCAAGCGATGTCGCCACCACCGGTCGTTCGCCAAATCGCTGACCAATGGAAGATCCGGGCAATGCGAAGACGAGCCCCGGCGCCACGTAGAGGCCGATCAGGACACCGATCTCGGCAAGCCCGACACCGAACCGATCCGTCAGAACCGGGGACAGCGCCCCGATGGCCTGATACTGCATCGCCATGACGGTGCGCGCACTGAACAGAAGAGCGAGAATGCTCCAGCGACGCGGGTCCGCCCCGGCCGGTCCATCAGCCAAGGGCGCGCAGTCGTTTGATCAGGCTCGATGTGTCCCAGCGACCGCCGCCAAGCTTTTGGACGTCCTTGTAGAACTGATCGACCAGCGCCGTGACAGGAAGGCTCGCACCGGTGTCATTGGCCGTGCTGAGGCAGATGCCAAGGTCCTTGCGCATCCAGTCCACCGCGAACCCATGATCGAAATGATCGTCGAGCATTGTCTCGTAGCGGTTCGCCATCTGCCAGGAACCGGCGGCGCCTTGGCTGATCACCTCGACCACTGCGCGACCATCGAGCCCCGCTTTCTCCGCGAAATGCAGCGCCTCGGACAATCCCTGAACCAAGCCTGCAATGGCGATCTGGTTGCACATCTTGGTGATCTGACCTGCCCCGCTTTCGCCGATGCGTCGGCAAATCTTGGCATATGCGTCCATTACTGGTTCCGCACGGTCATAGACGGCTTGATCACCACCACACATGATCGAAAGCGCGCCGTTCTCGGCGCCGGCCTGCCCCCCGGAGATCGGAGCGTCGACGAAGGAAATGCCCTTCTCTGCCGCTGCCGCATAGAGTTCGCGGGTGACAGCCGCGGAAACGGTCGTGTGATCGACGAAGACCGACCCTTCCGCCATGCTGGCAAACGCGCCGTCCTCACCAAGACAAACCGACCGCAGATCGTCATCATTGCCCACGCAGGCCATGACGAATTCTGCGCCTTCAGCCGCTGCGCGTGGCGTGGCACCATTGCCGCCACCGTGCTCGGAAGACCATTTTTCGGCCTTGGCATGGGTGCGGTTGTAGACCGTTACGTCATGCCCTGCTGCCTTCAGGTGCCCCGCCATTGGATACCCCATGACCCCTAGTCCTAGAAACGCGCATTTCGCCATGGTGTTCTCCTTCCTGTCGGCTTAAGTTCCGGCAACACCTAACGAGAACGAGCACACAGTCAATAAGGGCAGGCATGGCGCGTGTATTTCGCTGGCTTCTCCGGATCGTGACCGGGGCACTGGTTCTGGGGATCGCGTCTGGTTTCCTGCTCTATTGGTTCTTTTCCCGCTCCATCCCTGACTACAACGAAGCCTTGACCGTCAGCGGCCTCACGGCTCCGGTCGAAATCGTGCGCGACAACGCGATTGTCCCGCATATTTTTGGTGAAACGGATGAAGATGTGTATTTCGGGCTTGGCCTCGCTCACGCTCAGGACCGTCTTTGGCAGATGACAATGCTGCGCCGCACCGCTCAAGGTCGACTGTCGGAGCTGTTCGGCACGCGCACGGTCCGGATTGACGAATTGCTCCGCCGGTTCGATTTCTACGCGCTCTCGGTGAAATCCTTCGCGGCGCAAGACGATTACACGAAGGCCGCACTTCGCGCTTATGCCGCTGGCGTGAACGCCTGGCTCGAGAAAGTGAACGAAGGAGCCCGTGGTCGGGGTGCGCCGGAATTCTGGATGTTCGAACCTGCCATTGCGCCCTGGCAACCGGCCGATAGCATCGCGATTGGCAAGCTCATGGCGCTCCGGCTTTCGAGCCACCTCGAAAATGAAGTCTTGCGGGCGCGCACGTCGCAAATGGTCGGGGCCGACAGGCTACAGGACCTGCTTTACGACGATCCGGGTGCCGCCACCGTAGCCTTGCCCGACTACGCGAGCCTTTTTGCCCCGCCGGATGGCGCGCCTCTGTCATTCGCAAGCTTGGCCGGAGATACCACGGACTTGCGTACCGATCCGCTCTCCCCCTTGCGCCACAGGAACTTTGGTGGGGCCTCGAACGCTTGGGCGGCCGATCCGACGCGCTCGGCAGCGGGCGGAACACTTCTCGCCAATGATCCGCATCTGGAATTCGACGCACCGTCGATTTGGTACCTCGCTCGCCTTGAGCTTGCGAGCGGCGGCGTGATCGGTGGAACGATACCGGGTGCTCCGGTGGTTTTGGTCGGGCGCTCGGATCGCTTGGGATGGGCGTTGACCTCGACCGGCGCCGACGACCAGGACGTCTACATTGAGCGTCTGAACCCGGACAATCCGGAAGAAGCGCTGACCCCCAACGGTTGGCGGCGTCTCGCGTCACGCCAATCCATCATTCGCGTGGCCGATTCTGATCCGGTGACGGTGACGCTCCGGTGGTCCGAAAATGGTCCGATACTGCCGGGATCGCACTACAACCTCGCCAGCGTGACACCGCGCGGACATGTGGCATCGGTCAACTGGACCGCGTTGCGGAGCGATGACACGACGCTGACGGCTCTCCTCGGGCTGATGCGATCGGGCTCGGTGGACGAGGCGCTTGCGGCTGGTGAAGCGTTCACGGCGCCTCCCCAGAACCTGACCCTGGTGGACGAAGAACGCATTGCCATGAAGGTCGTCGGAAAACTGCCGCGCCGCGCCGCCCGCCATCAGACAAAAGGTCGGATGCCGAGCCCCGGCTGGCTGGCCGAGAACCGCTGGCAGGAAGATTTCGGGTACAAGGCGAACCCGGAAGTGACTGATCCGGAAGGCGGTATCCTTGGCAACACCAACAACAAGGTGACGGACAAGCCCTTCCCGTTCCACGTCAGCCATGAATGGAGCGACACGCAGCGCGTACAACGCTGGCAACGTTTGATGCAGACCCGCGAAGTGCACACCCGCGAAAGCTTCATAGAAGCGCAATTGGACACGGTCTCGATCACGGCGCGCGCGCTCCTGCCGCTTGTGGCGCGCGATCTTTGGTTCACCGGCGAAGCGGCCGAGGCGGGCACGCCGGAACGGCGGCGCCGCGATGCGCTGGATCTGTTGGCGGGCTGGAATGGCGAGATGAACGAGCATCTGCCGGAACCGCTTCTCTACATGGCCTGGATGCGCGAATTGCAGGACCGGCTGATCCGCGACGAGTTGGGTACGCTTGCGGACGAGTTCCCGCATCTCGAACCCGTCTTCGTGGAACGCGTGTTCCGTGACGTTGACGGAGCAAGCGCCTGGTGCGACGTGATCCAATCGGCCGAGGTCGAAAGCTGCAGCGATATCGCGCGCCTTGCCCTGGATGACGCCCTTCTCTGGATACAGGAGACATATGGCCTCGAACTGGGTGCGCTGCGTTGGGGCGACGCCCATGAAGCCACCCATGACCACGCGGTGCTTGGCGAGCTCGGTTGGGTGTCTTGGGTCGTGAATATCCGGCAATCGACCTCCGGAGGTGACAATACGCTGCAGCGCGGTCGTACGTCCGGAAGGGACCCATCGCCGTTTCAGAACGTACACGGTGCCGGGTACCGGGGCGTCTATGATTTCGCGGACCCGGACAGCTCCGTTTACGTGATTGCAACCGGTCAATCCGGGCATCCACTGTCCCGTCACTACGACGACTTGGGAGAGCTCTGGCGGCGGGGCGAGTACATCCCGATGACACTCGACCCCGAACTGGCGCGCGCAGGCGCGGTCGGGATCACGCGATTGATACCGGAAGAGTAAAGGGGGCTCTGCCCCCGACGCCTGCGGCGCCTCCCCCGGGATATTTCGACCAGGAAGAAGACGTCATGGAAGGCGCGGCCGCAGAAGCGTCACAGTCGTTCGAACCGAGCCGCCTGGGCCTCCGACCAGGTCACGGTCAGTGACCAGCCGTCCTCGGTAACCTGCTCGTCGTCCACGACGCCTTGCTCGAAAAGCCAGGCTCGCTTTTTTCCTTCCGCGTGCTGGACCTGGAGCGTTGCGGTTCTGAGACCCTTAGACAGTGCAGCTTCGATGGCGTCCAACAGCGGCTGCAACCCGGCATCGGAGAGCGCCGATGTCACGACGGTGTCTTCCCTGCGTGCGGCGGCATTCAGAAGCGGTTCCGGATCCGCAACCTGATCAATCTTGTTCCAGACCTCGATGACCGTCCGGTCGTCCCCGACGCCCAGTTCGGAGAGAATGCTCATGACATCCGTGCGCTGCTCCTCCGTCTCCGGGTGCGAGATATCGCGCACATGGGCGATGACATCGGCGGACAGCACCTCTTCCAGTGTCGCGCGGAACGCCGCCACGAGTTGCGTCGGCAGGTCGGAAATGAAACCCACCGTGTCAGACAGAATGACCTCGCGTCCGGTGGCGAGTTTCACCGCCCGCATCGTCGGATCCAGCGTGGCGAAGAGCATGTCCTTGGCGAGGACTTCGGCCCCCGTCAGGCGATTGAAGATCGTCGACTTTCCCGCGTTGGTGTAGCCGACCAGCGCCACGATCGGAAATGGAACCTTGGCCCGCGCCTCCCGATGCAAGGTGCGGGTCTTGACCACCTTGTCGAGCTGTCGCCTGAGCCGCACGAGCTGATCGTCGATGGCGCGTCGGTCGGCCTCTATCTGTGTCTCGCCGGGGCCACCGACGAACCCCAGTCCACCACGCTGACGCTCAAGGTGCGTCCAGGCGCGGACCAGCCGGGTCCGCTGATAGGAGAGCGCCGCCATCTCGACCTGCAACACGCCTTCGCGTGTCGCGGCCCGGTCGGAGAAGATCTCGAGGATGAGGCTCGTCCGATCAAGCAATTTGACCTTCCAGTCGCGCTCCAGGTTCCGTTGCTGAACCGGCGTCACCGGACCGTCGATCAGAACGAGTTCGATGTCTTCCGACTTGATGCGGGTCGCAAGCTCTTCGATCTTGCCTTTCCCGAAGAGAAGACCGGGTGAGGGTTTGGGCAACCGCACGATCTCGGCCCCGACCACCTCAAGGCCGGGCAGCGCCGCGGCAAGCGAAACGGCCTCTTCCAGCGCGAAGGAAGCCTCGCGTCGATCGGGATTGCTGGTGATATCCGGGTGCAGAATGAGCGCGCGTGTGGCGCGCTCTTCTTCAGTCTCCACCCTTACTCTTCACCTTCATACAGCGAAATAGGCTGTGCAGGCATGATCGTTGAAATAGCGTGTTTGTAAACAAGTTGAGATTGGCCATCGCGGCGGAGCAGCACGCAGAAGTTGTCAAACCAGGTGATTACGCCTTGCAGTTTGACGCCATTGATCAGGAAGATGGTTACGGGAACCTTGGTTTTCCTGACATGATTCAGAAATGCGTCCTGCAGATTCTGTCTGTCGGAAGCCATATTTTTAAAGCCTTTTGTTCTTGCGGTCGTTTGCGACCGGTTCGTTTGCGCCCCCGCACTATGAAGTGCGACCCCGCGTAAGGCCAGCCCCCAAAACAACTTTGTTTCAGGGCACTGGGTCAGCCGATCCGCGGCTCCAAAATCAGCGCCAGAATTCCGGGTTGAGAAGCGCGATGATGGCGATCGTCTCAAGGCGTCCAAGGATCATGGCCGCAGACAGGATCAAGCGTGCCGTGTCGCTCAAAGCGACCAGTTGAATGGGCTCGGCGCCCGCACTTTCGACGAGTGGACCGGTGGTCGAAAGGGCAGCCACCGTCAGGATCACGGCATCTTCGAAATCCACGGCACCTGCCAGCGAAATGGCCGCTGTCACGAAAGCCACCGAAAGCGCGAAGAGCATGAAGAAGACCCATGCTGCATAGGCCCCCTCACGCCGAAATGCACGACCCAGCCGACCGGCGGCCCCGATGGAATTGGGTTGCACCAGCTTCTCCATCTCCCGAAGGCCGTGCTGTGCCAACGCGTAGCAGCGCAGGAGCTTCACACCACCGGCCGTGGTCGCGACCCCGCCGCCAAACACCGCCAGCCCGAGAAGCAGCACGCCCGGCGCACCAAAGCCCGACCACGCCCGCGCGGTATCCCAGGACCCGGATTCGAAACCGGTCGTTGTCAGGAAGGAGGTTACGGTGAACAGAGCTCCCCAAAGCCCCTTCAGTCCTTCGAACAGCGAAATCTCCTGGTCTTCGAAGCTGACCAGCCAGTGCCGCAGAAACAAAAGCAGCGAAAGGAGCAGACACAAGCCGATCCCGGTGCGAAATTCCGGGTCCGATGAGAGTGAGCGCCAACCTTCCGGTCTTTCGTCGGCAAGGAATGTCAGTCGCGACAAGGCGAAGATGAAGAAGACAAAGATGATGACTTCTCCGAGGCCTCCCGACGACGTCCCCGCCACGCCTGCCACCGGTGATATGCCCGATGTGGACAGAACTGACATCGCGTGGCAGAGCGCCACGAGCGGACGGTCGCCCGCTACGTAGAGTGCGAGCCAGAGCGTTCCCGTCAGACCTGCATAGATTGGCAGAAGCCGCACGGCGTATCGCCGGAGGCGTGTCGACGGATCTGCGATGTTCACCGCTTGGCGCGCGCCTTCTCCGATCCGACCGCGAGCGGAGATCTCAAATCCTCCGAGTGTGAGCGGCGCAAACACCGCAATGGCAGTCACCCAGACAAAGAACCCGCCCATCCATGCGACCTGCGCCCGCCACAAATGCACGGCGTCCGGCAGGCGTTCGGGCGCGAACAGCGTCATGCCTGTCGTCGTCAGGCTGGACACCATCTCGAAAAATGCATTGTGAAAGCGGGTATCCGGGACAGCCTCTGCAAAGGGGACGGCCAGCATGACCGGCAGAATCGTGAAACAGGCGAGGATCGAAATCAGGTGGCTCCGGCCCTGTCGGCGGATGCGCATATTCTGCGTGGCCAACCCGAGCATGAGAACGAAGATCACGAACAGGATCCCGGAATACAGGAAAGCGCGTGAGGTGGCATAGTCGCTCACGACATAGGCATAGGTCGCCGGTCCGAACATCGACAGCGCCGCCACGCCCATCAGGACGACGATGAAAGGCAAATTGTAAAACCGCTCGATCATCTGGAGAGGTCCACGCGGCCTGAGGGGAAGCGGAGGGCGCTCATCATGCGCTCAGAAGAAATCGATCGACGCCTGGAAGAGTTGCTCGACCGCCGGAACATCCTCGGCCAAGGCGAACACGACGATGATGTCCCCCTCATCGATGCGGACATCCCCTGCGGGCTTCACCACGTCATCCCCTTTCTGGATCGCACCGACAAGCACGCCTTCGGGGAAATCGATGTCGCGGATCTGGCGGCCGGCCAAAGAGGATGGCGAGAGAATTTGCGCCTCGATCACTTCCGCTTCTGCATCACCAATCGAATAGACCGCCCGAACGCGCCCGTGCCGAATGTGCCGGAGGATGGAGCTTACGGTCGTCGCTCTCGGGTTGATGTAGGCGTCGATTTCGAGCGGTTCCATCAAAGGCAAGAGCGTCGGATCGTTGACAAGCGCGATCGCCATCCGGCAACCCGCTTGCTTGGCACGAACGCTGGCCAGCAGGTTCGTGTTGTCGTCGTCGGTCACTGCGAGGATCGCGTCTGCCTTCTCGATCCCGGCTTCCGACAGCAGGTCGCGGTTCATGCCGTTCCCGTGGAGTACAATGGTGCGCTCGAGGGAATCCGCGGCGCGCTCAGCACATGTGCGGTTCTTCTCGATCACCCGGGCGCGCAACCGCTCGGCGCGGCCTTCAAGGGCTTGAGCCACGGACAATCCGATATTGCCGCCGCCAACGATGACCACGCGTTCCTGACGATGGACCGTCTTCCCGAAGATCTCGAAAGTCCGCGTCATGTCCTCGAAGTGGGCCATGACGTAGACCTGATCATCGGCATAAAGCTGATCGCCCGGGTCGGGCGCAAACAGCCGCTCTTTCCTGCGCACACCGACAACAATGGCGCGCAGGGTGGAAAAAAGATCGGTCAGCTGGCGCAGCGGGGTGTTCAGGACGGGGCAGTCCTCGTCAAGCTGAATGCCGAGGAGTTGCGCCTTCCCTCCAAGGAAAAGCTCGGTATCGAAAGCGGCGGGCGCTGCCAAACGTCTGAGCGCGGCCTCAGCCACTTCGCGTTCCGGGCTGATCACGACATCAATCGGAAGGTGGTCGCGCCGATACAGGTCGGAGTAGATCGCATTCAGATAGCTCTGCGCTCTCAGGCGAGCAATCTTGCGAGGCACCTCGAAAACGGAATGAGCCACCTGACAGGTGACCATGTTGACCTCATCGGAATGGGTCGCCGCGATAATCATGTCAGCATCGCGGGCGCCGGCCTTATCCAGCACATCGGGATAGCTGGCATGGCCTGCAATGCCTTGCACATCAAGCGCGTCAGTCGCGCGCCGCACGAGATCGGGATTGTGGTCGACGACGGTGACGTCGTTTCTCTCTCCCGAGAGATGCCGCGCGATCTGCCATCCAACCTGGCCCGCGCCGCAGATGATCACCTTCATGAAAAGCCTCTTGGCCGTTCCGGTCCGGGTTGTCTGACACGGCGCGACGCAGGGATCAAGCATGAGCTTGTCGAGCTCGGACAAATGTGTCCCACATTCGTCTTGCCCTGTAACACACTATTTTTAATTCATAAATATCCGATCAATATCGAGACTGTGCTTCACAAACGATCATGATTACCCTTCTATTCCCACCAGGAACGGTCCAATTTTCAAGGCAAATGGCCGCCTTAGTGTTCGTCTATCTGTACTGAAGAGACACCGCGAACGCGCACCGGGCCTCTGGCGACGACCTAACCCGGAAATCCCCTCTTGGCTTCCGAACAATGTGCCGCCACCTTTGTTGAAACAGCAAACGGAGAGAGTTGTTGAAAATCATCCGAATGGGCGATCAGCCCTCGAAGCCCGGTCCCGACACCTATTTCACCGGTACCGTACGCATGGAAATTGAGTTCAGCACCGAGGCCCCGGCTCGCGTGGGCGGCGTCACGGTCACCTTCGAACCCGGCGCGCGCACGAACTGGCACACGCACCCGCTGGGACAAACCGTAATCGTGACGACCGGCGTCGGCTGGGCGCGGATCGAAGGTGAGGAACGCGTTGAAATTCGCCCGGGCGACATTGTGTGGTTTCCGCCCGGTGTGCGTCACTGGCACGGTGCCACCGACACAACGGCAATGACACATATTGCCATTGCAGAAAGCATCGACGGTTCACGGGTCGATTGGGAAGAACCGGTAAGCGACGCGGACTATCTCGCGCCTTAAGGCGGGTTCACTTCGTGACGACGAATGCCACCTCGTTCCGCCGCTTCCAGGGCAATGTGAAGGGATCGTCGTAATAGGCGTATCGCGGGCCCGAACCGATTTCGTGCCCATCGCGTTCCAGCAAGTCGCGCAACCGCGCGGCTTGTCGCTTCAGCACCGCCTCTCCGGCCCAACCCGAAAACTGGGCAACGGCCAATCGTTCCGGGCTTGTTTCCCGAAAGGTGATGTCCGCGTTGTCAGGCACCGGCAGGTCGTCTTGATCGAACCGCGCCGGCATCATGAAGCTGATCACGTGCCCCGAGCGATCGGGCACCTGGCCAACCGGCACGGTCATTGCGATCTTCTCTCCTGTGGCGTTGCCACCGAAAATGTACCCGGCCAACGCACGGAAACCGGCACTTGCAGAACGTTGCACGCCACCTTCCATTCGAACAGTTGCGACAAGATGAGGGGCATAATCGCGAAGCTCATAAGCATCCCTTCTTTCGACCACCTCGAAGGGTGGCATTTCGTAGCCTTTATACGTTTCGGCCATGCTGCCGGAGGCGGTGAGAAGCGCCATGATGGCTCCAAGTATGATCTGTCGCATGTATTGGATACGGCCAAACCTGCGCCATCGGATCACTCAAGGGGGCTCATGCGTCCTCTTCTGTCTCCTCGTCCGCCACTGTCGCAACGCGCGCGCCGGATCGGCTCGATGTCACCACGTTCAGCGATTTGAGCTTTCTGTGCAGCGCCGAGCGCTCCATGCCGACGAAACCCGCGGTCCGGCTGATATTGCCGCCGAACCGGTTGATCTGGGTCAGCAGATACTCACGTTCGAACAATTCCCGCGCTTCACGCAAGGGCAAAGTCGCCAACATGCCAGAGAGAACAACGCGACCCTCGTCGGGCGCTTCCGCTTGCGCCTCGCCCGGAACCTCGGCGGCTGTGATATCCCCTTTCTCGGCCCCAAGGATCAGCACGCGTTCGATCACGTTCTTCAACTGCCGCACATTGCCCGGCCAGTTCATCGTTTGCAGAAGTGCCACGGCCTCGTCCGACACCGCCCGCAATGGCAGGCCTTGTGCCTTGTTGAAGCCTTCAATGAAATGCTGGGCCAGTTCCGGAATGTCTTCCCGACGCTCCGACAGGCTGGGAACCTCGATCGGAACAACATTCAGGCGGTGGTAAAGCTCCTGCCGGAACGAGCCGCTTTCGACCGCTTCCTCAAGATTCCGGGTGGTCGATGAAATGACCCGCAAATCCACACGCACATTGTCACTGCCACCCACACGCTGGAACTGTTGTTCTGTCAGAACGCGCAGGATCTTCGACTGGGTGCCGAGTGGCATATCCGCAATCTCGTCGAAGAAGATCACGCCACCATGGGCTTGTTCCAGAAGGCCGGGTTCAATGCCCCTGCCCGCACTTTCACGCCCGAAAAGAACCTCTTCCATGCGGTCCGGTTCGATAGAAGCTGAATTGACAGTGATGAAGGGACCATCGGCACGGTCGGAATTCGCGTGAACATACCGCGCCGCGATTTCCTTTCCCGAGCCCGACGGTCCGGTGAGCATTACGCGGCCGTTCGACTTGGTCACCTTGTCGAGTTGGCCTTTCAGCGTCCGATAGCTTGGCGACGAGCCGATCATGTCGGCCGCGGTGACATCCTTCCGGCGCAGTTCCGAATTCTCGCGTCGCAGCCGCGACGTTTCCATGGCCCGCGTGATCACGACCATCAATTGATCGATGTTGAAGGGCTTCTCGATAAAGTCGTACGCGCCCTGCTTGATCGCCGCGACCGCAATTTCGATGTTGCCGTGCCCCGAGATAATGATGATCGGCACGTCCGGATTGTCACGTTTGACAGTCTTCAGAATGTCGATCCCGTCCATCCGACTGTCCTTGAGCCAGATATCAAGGATCATCAGGCTGGGCGGTTCCTTGTTCATCTCCGCCATAGCTTCGTCCGAGGTGCCGGCCAGTCGCGTGGTGAACCCCTCGTCCTTCAAGATGTCCGAGATCAATTCCCGGATGTCACGTTCGTCATCAACAATCAGAATATCGCCCATTGGAATGGTCTCTCCTTACTGCGCGGCCTCAAGGCCCTGCGTGTCGTCCACCGCTTTGAGCGGCAGCGTTATTTCGGCCCGGGCGCCCACTTGCCCGGAGCCATCAAGCGGCTCTGCGTCCGTCAGGACCAGCGTTCCGCCATGTTCCTCGATGATTTTCTTGACGATGGGCAGGCCGAGGCCCGTGCCCTCCGCCCGCGTCGTCACATATGGCTCAAACAAACGAGACCGGTCTTCCGGCAGCCCGATGCCGTTGTCGGATATCGTCACCTCAACAGCTTTCGGACGGACCGCCATCTCGACTTTCACAAGCGGTTCGTGCCCATCCGGCACACCTTTCTTCGCATAAAGGGTCTCGATCGCTTCGCCCGCGTTCTTGATCAGGTTGGTCAACGCCTGCCCAATCATCGTGGCGTCGAGATCCGCCAGCACGGGCGCGTCCGGCAACACGGCCTCGATCGCACGGCTGTCCTCGGCCTTTTGAAGGGTCACGGCATCGCGCACAATCTGCACCAGATCCTGCATCGAGGTTTCCGGCTCGGGCATGCGGGCAAATTTCGAGAATTCATCGACGATCCGGCGCAAATCGTTGGTTTGGCGCACGATCACGTCCGTCATGTTCTCCAGCTGCTCCGCCTCCTCGCCCTCAAGCCTGCCGCGGAACTTCCGATTGATCCGCCCGGCCGACAGCTGGATGGGCGTGAGGGGGTTCTTGATTTCATGCGCAATCCGGCGGGCCACGTCGCCCCAGGCCGCCATCCGCTGAGCCGTCACAAGATCGGTCACGTCGTCGAAGGCAATCACGTATCCTTCGTCCTGCCCGTCTGCACCCTGCCGCATGGCAATCCGCACCAGCAGGGTTTCGGCTACACCGCCGCGAGTGACCCGGATCTCGTCTTGGTCCGTGCCACGCCCGGTGTCGTTGAGCCGTTCATAGAGCGCTCCGAACTCAGGCACCGCGATGTACAGGGGCCGTGCCTGCACGTCCTCTTCAATTCTCAGGATGCGCTCAGCCGAGCGGTTGATGAACGTAATCCGCCCTTCCGCATCAAGACCGATCACACCTGCCGTGACACTCGAAAGCACCGAGTCGAACAGACGGCGACGCTGCTCGATCTGCTCGTTCGTTGTCAGGAGTGCATCACGCTGCCCCTTCAACTGCCGGGTCATCTGGTTGAACAGACGTCCGAGCATCGCGATTTCATCATCGCCGGGTTCTTCCTGCACCTGCACATTCAGATCGCCCGCGCCAACCCGCTGCGCGGCACCGGCAAGCCGTCCAACAGGACGTGACAGACGCTCGGCGAACCACAGCCCAAGCCAGATGGCCGCCAATATCAGGATCACGGCAAAGCCGAAGTACAGCAGACCGAAGTCGAACACGATGCGCCCTCGCTCCGCTTCGAGCTGTCGATAGAGCTGCGCGGTTTCGGCGGCATCATCCAAGAGACCGAGGATATCGCCATCGACGTCACGGGAAATATAGAGGAACCGATCGGTAAAGGCATCGAGCCGGACTAGCGCGCGAAATTCGTTCGTTTCGAGGTCCTCGATCACGAACGTCGTTCCGTTCGCCGCAGCTTCAAGCGCGCCCGCATCTGGTTCTTCGAAGTCAAACAGGTAGGATCGCTCCCCACGCGCCCTGATCTGCCCTGTGCCATCGATGACGAACGCCTCGCGCAACCCGCGCTGTATCAGACCTTGCCCCTGTCCGAGCACCTGACGGAGCTCGCCGTCGGAGACAAAGCGCTGTCTCTCCTTCGTCGAATTCAGGAAGTCCGCCAAGGCTTCGGCGTCTTCCGTCAGATCACGTCGCTGGTCCTCCTGATAGGCCTCCGCCGCAGAAAGCGAAGCCCCCACCACAGAAGACACGCGGTCCGAGAACCAGCCTTCGAGGCCAACATTGATTGTAAGACCGGCAAAGATGGCCACGATCACCGTTGGGATAAGAGCGATCAGGGCGAATACCCCTGTCAGCCGCAGGTGCAAGCGGGACCCCGCCGACCGCGCCCGCCGCGCAGCCACCATCGAGGCAATCCGCATGAGAACCAACGCGGAAATAACAAGCGCGTAGACAAGGTCGGCCAGCAAAACGAGTCGCAAGGCAAGCGGAGACGCAGGTCGATCCAAAGGTCCAAGAACAAGGAAAGTGGCGAGGGCGAGAACCGGGGCCAATACGACGAGCGAAATGGTCGCCGCGTTCTGATAGCGCCGCAACCGTCTGAGACGGCTGAACTTTTCCCACGTTGCTGTCCGCGCCCGCTCCGCCACGCGATACCGCCCTAATTGATGTGCCGCATGCGCGGCGACCGCTATTTTTTATGGGGCCAGTTCCGACAGTCGCGGATTGGCCACTCTATTGTTGCGGTTTTACATCAATTTGCGTCTGCGTGTCACCCTTATATCAAGCTCGGTAATCTTTTTTCGCAGTGTATTCCGATTGATGCCGAGCAGGTCCGCGCATTTGGCCTGGTTCCCACCTGTTGCATCCAGAGCAATCTCGATGAGCGGCATTTCCATCTCGCGCAGAATACGCTGGTACAAACCGGGGGCTGGAAGCTGGCCGCCATGCAGGTCGAAGTACCGGCGCAGGTGCTTCATGATCGATGCCGAAAGCTTGTCTTCGTCGCTGCCGCCCGTCAGGGGTTCGATTGCGGGTTGGTTGCCCAGAACCAGCTCAACCTCGCTTCGGCTGATGTTCTCTTCCCCGCCAATAAGGGAGAGACGCCGTACGACATTTTCCAACTGGCGCACATTGCCCGGCCAGGAATAGGCCCGGATCAGTTCAATCGCACCATCGTCAAATCCACGGACCGGCAAACCGTCCCGCTCCGCGCGACCGGCAAAATGGTCCGTCAGAAGAGCGATGTCTTCCACACGTTCGCGCAGGCTGGGCACGTTCAGCGCCACACCGGACAAACGATAGAACAGGTCCTGCCGGAAACGACCGCTGTCCAAGCGGGACGCCAGGTCCGCCTGGCTCGTCGCCATCACACGGGGGCCGTTGTCTCCAAAACTGTCGAGCATGCGCACGATCCGCGCCTGCGCTTCTTCCGGCAGATCGGCCACTTCATCGAAAAGCAGTGTTCCGTTCCGCACCTTGCTGATCAGGGCGGCAGGCCCCTCCATGGGTTCGAGGTCGGCTCCGGTCGCCACCACGAATGGCAAGGAGCGGCGGTCGGACAGGTCATGAATGGTGCGGGCAATCAGCGACTTGCCTGTACCGCTTTCGCCTGTGATCAGCACCGGCAGTTCCGCGTTCATGATCCGCGCGATCAAACGGTAAAGGTTCTGCATCGCGGGCGTCCGCCCGACGAGCGGCAGGTCTTCGTTGCCCATGTCGCCTTCCGCGGGCGCCGGTTGCTGCGGTGCGCGGCGCTTCACTTCCAGCGCACGGCCCGCGCGTTTCATCAGATCGGGCAAGTCGAACGGCTTCGGCAAATAGTCATAGGCCTCCGCCTCCGTTGCCTGAATGGCGGTCATGATCGTGTTCTGCGCCGAGATCACGATGACCGGCAGTCCGGGCCGCATCTCGTTGATCTGGGGGAGCTGCTCCAGCCCGTTGCCGTCCGGCATGATCACATCCGAGATCACAAGATCGCCCTTCCCTTCCTCGACCCACCTCATCAGCGTGACAAGGGACGAGGTCGCGTGCACCTTGCAGCCCGCACGCGTGAGCGCCTGGGTCAGCACAGTCCGGATCGTTCGGTCGTCATCAGCAACAAGTATCGTGCCATCCATGGATGAAGTCCCTTTCTAGTCGTCCGACGCGTCTTTGGGCGCGACGGGAAGCGATATGCGAAATACAGTTCTGCCGGGTACGCTGTCGACGCTCACCCAGCCGTCATGGTCGGAAATGATCTTGGAAACGAGCGCGAGCCCGAGCCCCGTTCCGTTCTCCCGACCCGAAACAAACGGTTCGAAGATTTCCGTCGAGATCTCTGGTGGCAGTCCCGGGCCATCATCGATGATCTCAACGGTCAGAGGCACCTTCGCAGGGCCGTCCTTGCGACGAAGCCGAAGGGACATGTCGTAGAATGTTCGTATCCGGATCGTGCCCGGCGCATCCCCTGCAGCTTCAGCCGCGTTCTTGAGAAGGTTCAGGAACACCTGAAGCAACTGGTCCGCATCAACGAAAGTCGGCGGCAGGGACGGATCATACTCTTCGATGAACTTGATGTGGCCCGCGTAGCCCACGGATGCGGACTTGCGGGCACGGTCCAGCAAATCATGAATATTCACGGCCTGGCGCAGTGGTGGCCGGAGATTTCCGAATTGTTCGACCTGCTCCAGAAGCTGCACGATCCGGCGGCTTTCCGACACGATCAGATCGGTCAGTTCCAGATCATCCTTGTTGAGGTTCATGGACAACAACTGGGCGGCACCTGTGATGCCGGCAAGCGGGTTCTTAATCTCATGCGCCAGCATTTCCGCCATCCCGATGGCAGATTTCGCGGCTGATTTCGCAGACATGGACCGCCCGAGCCGATCTGCAAGCGCGCGAGGTTCGACCAGCATCAGGACATGATCGGTCATGTGCACCATGGGCGCCAATTGCACGATGCAACTCACCGGTTTCGTCGAACCGGAGCCGACATCGACACCGTTCATGACCATGGATGCCTTGTCGGCCCGTGCGCGCCGCATCTTTTCGTCGACCGGCGCATCAATGGCGAGCTTGTCGAAAACCGGCATCCCCTTGAATTGCTTGGCGGACGCGTTGAGAAAACTTTCGGCCGCCGGATTGATGTCGACGATCATGTCGTCCTGATCGATCAGGAATGCCGGCATCGGCAAAGAAATCCAGAGATCGTCGGAGACCGCGTTCATGCCGCAAGCGCCTCCGCTGTCAAAGCGTCGGCCAGCAGTGTCCGAACCAGGTCCGGTGCGCCCGTCAAAATCGCCTTCCGGTGTCCTTCGGGCGTTCCCACCCGGTCCATGTACCACCCGAGATGCTTGCGGATCACCCGCGCCCCAAGTGTCTCACCATAGAACGCCAACGTTGCCTCGTAGTGTTCACGGACAAGTTCAACGAAATCCGCGCCTTCGGGCACTGTCGGCTTGAGTCCGAAACCGAGGCCGTGCGAAATCTCGGCCAGCCGCCAAGGCGCGCCTTGGATCCCACGCCCGATCATGACGCCGTCCGCCCCACTCTGGCGCAATGCATCCCGCGCGTCTTCGACACTCGTGATGTCACCATTCGCAATGACAGGTATCCCGACGGCATCCTTTACGGCGCGGATGGCCTTCCAATTCGCTTTGCCCTTGTAAAACTGGCACCGCGTGCGGCCGTGAACGGTCACCATGGCAACACCGGCCTCCTCCGCCGCACGTGCGATGTCGGGCGCGTTCAGGCAATCGTCATCCCAGCCGAGACGCATTTTCACGGTGACCGGTACCGACACGGCGTCGATCACGGCTTTGATAAGAGTCAGCGCGTGATCCGGTGTCTTCATCAAGGCGGACCCCGAAAGGCCGCCGGTCACTTTCTTTGCAGGACACCCCATGTTGATGTCGATGATCCGCGCGCCCTGCGCTTCGACCAGTCGTGCGGCTTCGGCCATCCAATGAGGATCACGACCTGCCAGCTGGACCGCCGTTGCCGCCTCACCTAAGCCCAGCTCTGCGCGTTCGCGCACACCCGGTTTGGCCTGAACCATTTCCTGGCTCGCGACCATTTCGCTCACAACCAATCCGGCTCCGAACCGGGACACGACCTGCCGGAAAGGCAGATCCGTGATGCCCGCCATCGGCGCCAGCAAAACCGGCGAATTCAATTGAGTCCCAGAGATCGAGAGCGTCATGCCTATTCCTTGTGCACGCGCCGGAAAATAGAGTGGCTTGGAGGCAAGCCCAATGCTGCATGGCGTGTTTTAGCCTTGCTATTCATCATATGCACAAATTTTAAGCAAGTATTACCATTGTTGGCCCCCATTGTCAGCAGTGCCGCCACCGCCTAGAGGTGGGTAAAAGTCCAAAGAGGCGAAAACATGGACATTCGACTGGGCAACGGGTTCGACGTGCATGCCTTTGATACAGGCGATCATGTCATGATTTGCGGCGTGGAAATCCCCTTCGACAAAAGGCTCTCGGGCCATTCCGACGCCGATGTCGGGATGCACGCGATTACCGATGCGATTTACGGCGCCTTGGCCGATGGCGACATCGGTCAGCACTTTCCGCCTTCTGACCCCCAGTGGAAGGGTGCAGATAGTCGAATTTTTCTTGAGCACGCTGCCCGGACAGCTCGCGACCGCGGCTTCTCCATCGCAAATGTCGACTGCACGCTGATCTGCGAAGTCCCTAAAATCGGCCCGCATTCGGACGCCATGCGGAAGGCAATTGCTGCGATTCTGAACATCGATCTCGGCCGCGTCAGCATCAAGGCGACCACCTCCGAACGGCTGGGGTTCACCGGGCGAAAGGAAGGCATTGCGGCACTTGCCACCGCCGCACTGATCGCGACATGAGGCAATTGTTCCTGAGCGCGCTTGGCGCGGGCTGGCTGAAACCGGCACCCGGCACTTGGGGTTCCCTCGCCGCTCTTCCTCTTGGCTGGGGGGTGTACCTGATCGGAGGCCCGTTCCTGTTTCTGGCAGCGACAGTCGCCGTCATGATCTTGGGCATTCGTGCGATCGATGCCGAAATGAAAGCGACCGGTGCACACGATCCGGGCTGGATCGTCATCGATGAAGTGGCGGGCCAATGGATTGCGCTTCTTCCTGTCGCCTTTGGTGCCTGGCGTGCGGACGTTCCCGTCACGGCTCTTTGGCCCGGAATTGTAGTTGCATTCCTTTTTTTCCGCCTTTTCGACATCTGGAAACCTTGGCTGGTGGGACGGGCCGACGCACGGGACGATGCGAAAGGTGTGATGCTTGACGATGTCTGGGCCGGTGTCTTCGCGGCCATTGTCGTCATCCTTGCTGCGGTCGCGGCCACGGCGAATTTTTTCTGTGCATGATCGTCTATTTTTACATTGGGTTTTCTGAACCGGCTGGACATTCTTCTGTCAACCGTCTATGACGTTTTCTGACTGAACTCGAATCAGAGGCCGCAATGGATCTCTCGAACCTGA
>JAJDZT010000050.1 GCA_022824525.1 Silicimonas sp.
CATCGATACAACAGAACAAGGCAGTGATAGAGGTGTTCATGAGGGGAATTCCTATCCGTTGTTTAATATTCACGGATACTAAATCAGGTAACGCCTGATCTGGGAATCCCCTCACCCTCGCTTAAGCAGAATCCGGGTTAACCACAGAAGCGAATCAGCGACGGTCCTTGCGACCGCCCTTGCTGTAATCGATTCGCTCGATGAGGGCATCGAAATCCCGCTTTTCGTCCCTGCTCAACCGCGCCCCATTCGACCCGGTGTCATATTCCGTTTTGTCCTCGCGTCCCGCCTTGCCGGCGGTGGTCAATCCCTCGGCCACCTGGCGCAGGCGCCATGTCAGCCCTTCGTCCGCCAAACCTTCGATGTCGCGTGCGGCATCCTCGATCTCTGACCGCGCACCACGTCTCGCCGAAAGCTTTGCCAATTCTTCCGCCACGGACATTGCGGCCATATCCTTGTCGACATTTGGCTGCACTCCGGGGCAGATGCGGACATGGCGGGGCGCGAAGAGCTTTTCAAGGGCGTCGGCCCCACAAAATGCTTCGATCTCTTCACGATTGCTGCCATCAACGCTGATGAGCGCCTGTCGGACAAGCTCGTGCTCCGGTTTTGTGGTCTCCAGACGCTCAAGATCCGCTTCGAATTCGTCCACCAGTTCAGGATGGGTGACAAGCGTCGCGAGGATAACGGCTTCCTTCAATTGCTCTTCGAAGGCCGCATTTGTCGCGGCGAGACTGCTGGCCTTGGTTTCCACCATGGGCTTCACAGGCTGGAACCGAGCGCCCCTTGGTTGCCAACTGCCCTTTGACTGTGGGCGAGCGCCATCAAAGAGCGAGCGGCGAAGGCGATTCACCTCCTCGCCGTAGTGACGCTGAAGCGAGCGGTCGCGCACCTTTAGAATTGCCTCCCGCAGCGCGCGGTCGAGCGCGGCCTTGCGCTCTGGGCTATCAAAGGTTTTGCCTTCCGTTTCCCGGCGCCAGAGGAGTTGAACCAGCGGGATCGATTGATCGATCAGTTTTTGCATGGCCCCTGCCCCTTGAGCCTTCAGGAGGTCGTCCGGGTCCTGACCTTCCGGCATCAGGCAAAAGCGAAGCGCTTTGCCGGCTTCGAGGAGCGGGAGTGCAAGGTCGATCACACGCATTGCTGCCCGGAGACCGGCATTGTCCCCGTCGAGTGCGATGATCGGTTCGTCGTGCATCCGCCAGAGCAGCTGGAGCTGGTCTTCGGTGATCGCGGTGCCGAGAGGCGCGACGGTCGATTTGAACCCGGCTTCGGAGAGCGCGATCACGTCCATGTAGCCTTCGGCCACGATGAGCGGCCTGGCACCGGCGGCCTCCCGCGCGGGACCAAGATTGTAGAGGCTGCGGCCCTTGTCGAAGAGTTCGGTCTCTGGTGAGTTCAGGTATTTGGCATTGTCGGTCGGGTCCATCGCACGTCCACCAAATGCAATGGCGCGACCACGGGCGTCGCGGATCGGGAACATGATCCGGTCGCGAAACGTGTCATAGGGTTTCTTGCCCTGGTTCGAAGGCTTCGCGAGACCCGCGGCAAGGATCAGGTCCGCTTCAACGCCTTTGCCGGTCAGATGATCCCAGAGGTTTTGCCACCCCGGCGGCGCGAAGCCGATTTCCCAGCGGTCGAGTGTCGCGTCATCCAACCCGCGGCCGGCAAGGTAATCACGGGCCGCCCCGGCGCTTCCTGTCTTCAGTTGCAGGCGGAAGAACTGAACAGCCTGCTCCATGACATCGACAAGCTGGGTGCGGCGGTCTGCCTTCTCCTGCGCCTTGGGATCGCGGGCGGGCATTTGCATCCCCGCTTCCTTGGCCAAGATCTCCACCGCTTCCATGAAACCCACATTTTCGGTCTCACGGACAAAGGAGAAAAGGTCGCCCTTCGCGTGACAACCAAAGCAATAGTAAAAGCCCTTCCGGTCATCGACATGGAAGGAGGCCGTCTTTTCCTGGTGGAAAGGGCATGGGGCCCAGAGATCGCCCTTGCCCGGGTTCGATTTCCGCTGATCCCACGTGACCTTTCGACCGACCACCTGCGCAAGCGAGGTGCGGGATTTCAACTCATCGAGGAAGCCGGGCGGGAGACTCATGCGGCGAGTATCGTGCCCGCGACGGTCGGGAGCAAGGGGGCGCTGCCCCCGTCACCTTCGGTGCCTCCCCCGGGATATTTTTGCCAGGAAGAAGGCCGATTTAGATCAATTTTTCAGAGCTTTGTTCGCGCATCGACATGTTTCATCGCACGTTCAAGCTCATGGATGAGTGTTTGCGTCATGGATCGGAAGACCATGATTTCAAAACGAAAAGGCCCGACCCTCGTGAGGCTTGCTGTCATGTGTCCAACAAGTGTCCTTGCCGTTCCGCCTTCCGGAAAGACCGCGTCACGCAGGTCGAGAGGCGTCACGCGCGCCAGCACGTCGCGGGCGGCGGCCCCTTCCAGCGCGACAACAGTCCAGGCGTCCGACTGATCGGCGACAGCGGCCCCCTCGCAGTCGAGGGGAGCGCCGAGAATCATGGCCTGTCCGGGACCGACGGAGAGAGCGCGACCGGCCTTGACCTCGACCACTTCGCCCGGCCCGGGAAAGCCGCCCAGCGTTTTCGAGACGGCACTTTTCTTGCGATTGAAGGGGGCGACCCAGGTGATGGCCTGCGGTTGAGCATCTTCAAGGATTGCCTTGCCGATTTCTATTGGAAGCAGGCCGTCGGTGGCGGGTCTGGCGATAAGCTTAGCCACGCATCCGCCCTCCCTCTTCGTCGAAGGCCACCGGGTGGGTGAGTTCTACGGCAAAATCGAGACCGCGGAGGTGATCGACGAACCGCATGTCTTCGCCCAGTCGGTCCGGTCCTGACTTGACGAAGCCGAGGGCAAGCGGTGTTTCCAGCGTCGGCGAATAGCAAACCGAGGTTGTGTAGCCTTGAGCGTTTGCGCGTGTCGGCGCGGCCCCACGCTCGAAAAGGAACCCGCCTGCCGTCATCTCGTTCTGCGGGTCTTTCGGACGAAGCCCGACAAGCCGTTCGCGGCTCGGGTCCAGCAACCCTTGTCGCGCGGCCAGGGCCTTGCCGATGAACTCTTTCTTGCGGCTCATCATGCCCTGCATGCCGATGTCGAACGCGGTGGTCCGCCCGTGGATTTCAGCATGGGTGATGAAGCCTTTCTCGATCCGCAGCACGTTCAAGGCTTCCATGCCATATGCGCCACCGCCAAAGCTTTCGGCCTGAGCAAGAAGCAGTCGCCAAAGCGATGCGCCATAGCGGGCAGGCACGGCCAGTTCATATCCACGCTCACCGGAGAAAGAGATGCGGAAAAGGCGGCCGGGCACGCCTGAGACATGGACATCCCGGCATGACATGAAAGGCCAGTCAGCGTCCGTCACATCTTCATCGACAAGCGTATCGAGCACGGCTTGCGCCTTCGGGCCGGCCACGGCGAATTGCGCCCATTGCTCGGTTGCCGACACCAGCCGGACGTTCAGATCGGGGCGAAGTCCCTGCGCAACGAATTCGAGATGCGCCATCACCGGCCCCGCGGCTGCGGTCGTGGTTGTCATCAGGTAGTGGTTCGCACCCAGCCGCGCCGTGGTGCCATCGTCCATCACGTGACCGTCTTCGCGAAGCATGAGGCCGTAGCGGACACGCCCCTCTTTCAAGGTCGAAAAGGTGTTCGTGTAAACGAAGTCGAGGAAGGCTCCGGCATCCGGTCCTTGAATGTCGATCTTGCCGAGCGTCGAGACATCCGCGACGCCAACCCGTTCCCGTACCATCCTGACTTCGCGGTCGCAGGCCTCCCGCCACGTCGCCTCTCCCGGTTCCGGGAAATAGGACGGGCGATACCAGAGACCTGCCTCGATCATAGGCGCTCCCGCTTTCACGCTGGCCGCGTGGCTGGTGGTGAAACGCTCGGGCGCGAAGCCCTTGCCGGAATGCCCCGCCCCCATCGAAGAAATGGCCACCGGTGTGTACGGTGGGCGGAAAGTCGTGGTGCCTGTGTCTGCAATGGTGCGTCCCGTCGCATCTGCCAGTAGCGCGAGGGCCGTGACGTTCGACCCTTTGCCCTGATCGGTTGCCATACCTTGGGTGGTGTAGCGCTTCATGTGCTCGACCGACCGGAAGTTCTCCTTTGCGGCCAGCGTGACGTCCTTGGTGGTGACGTCGTTCTGAAGATCAAGCCAGGACCGACCCGGCGCCTCGACCACCCATTTGGGCGACAGGCGATATGGAGTGTCATCCGCCTCGGGCAAGGCGACGAAGGAAGACTTCCGGCCCAGAGCCGTCAGTGCGTCGGAGGCGGCCCGAATGCCGTCCTCCAGGCAGGCCCGGCTCGAGAACACACCGTTTGCCGCGCCGCATGGGATGAGACCGGGCACCGCATTTTCGCGTGGTACGAAGGCGGCGATGTCCTCGTTCCAAACCGGTCGCCCGTTCATGTGGCACGTCAGGTGGACCGCCGGGTTCCAACCACCCGACACGGCAAGCGCGTCGGCGCCGATGCGAAGCGTTCCTCCACCCGGCTTGCGAATGGTGATCCCTTCCAACCGCAAGCGCCCCTGTGTTTCGATAACATCGGCGCCCGGATAGAAGGGCCAGTCCCCGGAGGTCGTTGCGTCCTCGCGCGTGTCGATCAATGCGGCAACCTTGATGCCAGCCTCGGTCAAATCCGCAGCGGTTCGGTGTGCATCGTCGTTATTGCCAAAGACGGCAATCCTTTGGCCCGGACTGACGCCGTATCGGTGAAGATAGGTACGGATGGCCGCGGCCGACATGATCCCGGGCCGGTCGTTCATCGGAAAGGCGATTGAACGTTCGAGCGCGCCTGCCGCAAGGATCGCGCGACCGGCCGTGATGCGCCAGAAGCAGGTGGGGGGCGGCCCTTCGCCCGGGGTCACATGAAGTGCGACCCTTTCAAGCGCGCCATATGTACCATTGTCGTATGCCCCGGTGACCGTCGTCCGGGTCATGACACGGACATTGCCTCTCGCCGCGAGCCTGGCAACCCTTGCGTCAGCCCAAACGTCACCGCTTTCGCCATCGATCGTCTCGCGTTCGGAAAGCAGACGCCCGCCAACGCGGTTTTCTTCCGTCGCGAGGATCACGTCGGCACCCGCCTCCGCTGCGGCTTCGGCTGCCATCAGTCCCGACGGACCTGCCCCGACAACAAGAACATCGCAATGGGCGTAAGCCTTTTCCGACCGGTCCGGGTCGGGCGCACCCGAGAGCGCGCCGAGCCCCGCGGCGCGGCGAATGATGGGCTCGTAAAGCGCTTCCCAGAAGGCACGCGGCCACATGAAGGTCTTGTAGTAGAACCCGGCGGCAAGGAAGGGCGAAAAAAGGTCGTTGATGGCCATCGCATCGAACTTGAGAGACGGCCAACGGTTCTGGCTGCGCGCAATCAGCCCGTCGTAAACCTCCTGCATCGTGGCCTGCGTGTTGGGGGCGATGTCGATGCCGGGGCCGACGGAAATCAACGCGTTCGGTTCGTCCGAACCCGCAGTCACCACGCCGCGCGGGCGATGGTACTTGAAGGATCGCCCCATCAAGGCAACGTCATTGGCCAGAAGCGCGGAAGCGACGGTGTCGCCGTCAAACGCCTCGATGGGCTTGCCGTCAAACGAAAAGCGTATCGGTCGGTCCCGATCGATCAGCCCTCTGCCGGCAACCCTCATTTCCCGGCCTCCGCCAAGCTCAAGGTGCGATGGGTCACATGGGTCGTTGTATCCCGTACTGCCACCAGCCAGGACCCGCAGGGACCGTGATACCAAAGCTCGCTGGTTGTTCCTGCCGGATTGTCGCGATTGTGCACATAGTCAACCCATTCCTGCGGGTTGGCCGTTTCATCTGGTCGCAAAAGTGCAAGGGCATCGCCCTTGTAAGTGAACTCGCGAAGGTCACGGTCGCCGCAATGAGGACAGGTCAGTCGCATACGCCCTCCCTGAATATTGCCGGCCCCGAAATATCCTGGGGGAGCGCGAGGGGGTGAAACCCCCTCGCCGGAGCGACGCCGAAAGGCGGCGCAAAAACCCGGTCAGTGGAGGTTGTGCTGGGCACCGGTCCCCTCCTCGTCCATGAGACCCCGGCCCGTTTCGAACCGGTCCAGCCGGAAGCCCGCGGCCGTCTCGTGCAACTCTCCTGTCGCCACAAGATGCGCCGTGGCAAACCCGGAGGCCGGGACCGCTTTGAAGCCGCCGTAGCACCAGCCGCAGTTGAGGGTCAGGCCCTCGATATGGGTCTTGTCTATGATCGGAGAGCCATCGGGCGACATGTCCATGATCCCGCCCCAGCTTCGCAGCACCCGTGCCTGCCCGATCATCGGCATCAGCGCCATGCCCGCCTCCATGACATGTTCTTTCATGGGCAGGTTCCCGCGTTGCGCATAGCTCGCGTAGAAATCGATGTCGCCGCCGAAGACGAGCCCGCCCTTGTCGGACTGGCTGATATAGAAATGGCCCATGCCGAAGCTGACGACATGGTCGATGCAGGGCTTCAGTCCCTCGGTGACGAAGGCCTGAAGCACATGGCTCTCAATCGGCAGGCGCATGCCCGCCATGGCGGCCACCTCGCTGGATCGGCCCGCGACGACCATGGCCACTTTTTTCGCCCGGATCGCGCCACGCGTGGTCTGCACGCCGGTGACCCGACCGTTCTCGATATCGATGCCGGTCACTTCGCATTGCTGGATCAAATCGACACCGCGCTGGTCGGCGCCGCGTGCATATCCCCAGGCGACGGCGTCGTGGCGCGCCGTGCCACCGCGAGGGTGAAAGAGCCCGCCATAGACGGGGAACCGCGCATTGTCGAAATCGAGATAGGGCAAGTGGCGGCGCACACCTTCACGATCGAGCAGAATGGCATCATCGCCCTGGTTGATCATCGCGTTGCCGCGCCGGGCAAACGCATCGCGCTGCCCATCGGAATGGAACAGATTGATCAGCCCGCGTTGCGAGTGCATGACGTTGTAGTTGAGGTCGGCCTCAAGCCCTTCCCAAAGCTTCAGGGAATGGCTGTAGAACTCCGAGTTGCCGGGCAGGAAATAGTTCGCGCGCACGATCGTCGTGTTGCGCCCGACATTCCCGCCACCAAGATATCCCTTTTCAAGCACCGCAACATTCGTGATGCCGTGGTTGCGGGCCAGATAGTAGGCCGTCGACAATCCGTGACCGCCGCCACCTATGATGATGACATCGTATTCCTGCTTTGGCTCCGGATCACGCCAGACAGGCTTCCAGCCAGATTGGCCGCGCAGACCTTCGAGGAACACCTTGAAACCGGAGTATCGCATGGAAGCAGATTTGCAGGCGAACTGCATCTGCGCAATGCCGGTTTGCGACGTCTCGCGACGAAATCTGACGGTGTCAGGCGAGGATGCGCTCAACCAAATCGGAAAGTGCCTCAACCGTTCCCGAGGTGCCGCGGCTGGCGAGGTCGTCTAACCCGACATAGGCACCATAGACCAACACTGCGAGTTCTGGCGGTCGGTCACAGGAGACCAACAATTCGGCAAGATATGCCATGCGCGCCCGATCGACCTCTACAACTCCAGCGGCAACAAGCGGTTCATGAAGCGACCACGCCCGGATCGCGGGTTCAACGGCAAACCCACCGTAGCGCTCCGGGGCAGCCTCACTGGCCATAGTCGCCAGCCGACGGAGCCGAGCTTGCAGTTCGGGAATTACGGAAAGCGCGTCGATGATGTCGCTCACCGCCTTTTCACGCCAATGGGCGAGCATAGCGGCATGAAAGCTCGGTACATCCTTGAAATGCCAGTAGAAGGAACCCTTTGTCGAGTTCATGCGGCGGGCCAGCACCTCCGCCTTCAGCGCCTTGGAGCCAAGCTCGGACAACGCCCGAAACCCTTCGATAATCCAGTCTTCTTTGGTGAGGCGATTTGTCATCGCAACACCATACGGTGGCGTATTGTCTTCAGCAAGCGCTTAAACATACGCTACCGTATGGAATTACTTCAGGAGAACCCCATGGCCCATCCCTGCTTCAACCGACCCATTGGACTGGCAGCTCTGTTGTTTGCCTCGACGGCACTCATCCACGCTTTTCTTGGCGGACCGGAGATCAATGCACCTGTTCAGGCGAGCACGCTCGATCCTGTTGTACGCGCGGTCTCTGCCGTAGTTTGGCACGCCTTGACAGCGTTGTTTCTGGTGCTCGCACTCGCGCTTTGGTGGGCTGCCCGGCATCCCAACACACCGCTATTGCTGGCAACACTTGCCCTGACCCTCAGCTTCAGCGCGATTTTCTTGCTTGTTGGCAGTCTGGAACTCGGAAACCTGAGCGAGATGCCGCAATGGACACTGTTTGCGGCTATCGCGATTTGTCTGGGACTTGGGCTGCGTGGCCAACGTAGGGCGAGAGAACGTTCCACCGCAGCATTTTGAGAAGTTTGTTGTCGCGCGACGCTGCCCAACACATTGGGGTCGGGCAGCGTGGCCAAGGACTCCGGCGCGAGCTAGAGTCCCTTGGCCTTATAACTTGCCGCGACGCGATCGATCGCAACGATGTAGGCCGCCGTGCGGAGGTCGGATACATCGTCCCTCTCGTGCCAGACCTCGCGCATGGCCTGGTACGCGCCGCGCATCGTGTCGTCGAGACCGGAACGCACCAACTCCAACTCGCCAGCACCGCGAAGGTACTTTTCCTTGAAACCCGGTGACAGCGTCCAGCCGATGCCACTGTCCTTCGAGAGACGCTCCAATTCATCAACGACCAATTGGTGGCGAGATTCTTCCTGCCGACGCTGCATCCGACCGAAACGGATATGGCTGAGGTTCTTGACCCACTCGAAATAGGACACCGTCACACCGCCCGCATTTGCGTACATGTCTGGGATAATCACGACACCCTTGTTTCTCAGGATTTCGTCGGCACCCGCCGTCACTGGTCCGTTGGCGGCCTCGATGATCAACGGTGCTTTGATCCGATCTGCATTGCCAAGGTTGATCACGCCTTCCAGCGCGGCAGGGATCAGGATATCGCATTCATGTTCGAGGACGGCCCCACCGTCTTCGCCATAATGGGTGCTGTATCCTTTCACCCCGCCATGGCTTCGGATCCATTGGCTGACTTTCTCGACATCGAGCCCCGCCTCGTCCACCAAAGCGCCATCGCGTTCGATGATGCCAATGACTTTGCAGCCATCTTCTTCGCTTAGGAACTTGGCCGCATGATAGCCCACATTGCCTAGCCCCTGAACGATGACGCGCTTGCCTTCAAGCGATCCGGTCAAGGCCGCCTTGGCGACATCCTCGGGATGGCGGAAGAATTCCTGCAGCGCGTATTGCACCCCCCTGCCCGTGGCTTCGACCCGGCCCTGGATACCACCCGCGTGCGGTGGTTTGCCGGTGACGCAGGCGCGCGCGTTGATATCGGTGGTGTTCATTCTGGCGTATTGGTCCGCCATCCACGCCATTTCACGCTCGCCCGTGCCCATATCGGGCGCCGGGACGTTCTGCGCGGGATCGATCAGGTCGCGCTTGGCCAATTCGTAGGCAAAGCGCCGCGTGATACGCTCCAGTTCGTCCTCGTCCCATTCGCGGGGATCAATGCAAAGCCCCCCTTTCGAGCCGCCAAATGGCGTTTCCACCAGCGCGCATTTGTAGGTCATCAGGGCCGCCAGCGCTTCGACTTCATCCTGATTGACGGCAAGAGCGTAGCGAATGCCCCCCTTCACGGGCTCCATGTGCTCCGAATGCACGGAACGGTACCCGGTAAATGTCTTGATCTCCCCTCTGAGCTTCACGCCAAACCGGACCGTGTAGGTCGAGTTGCAGACCCTGATCTTGTCCTCGAGACCGGGCGGCAGTTCCATCAGCGACACGGCGCGATTGAACATCAAATCGACGCTTTCCCGAAAGCTCGGTTCCTTTAATGCGTTGCCGTCCATGTTGTAGCTCCTCCCAAAGCATGTTCCGCGCTTGCCTTGTTTCAAACAAAAGTAAAACTTCGGAAAACCAAGACTTGATCAAGTGATAACGCGATTGTCGCCGATCTTTGTGCAATTTTCATCCACCGAATGTATTGGTTCGCGAAACCCCTTTAAATTAAGGCTATTAGAGGTCGCGCCGCCGAAGTTTCGCCATAATTGATTTGTATCAAATGACGAGTATTACGCCTGTTCACGCGCGAGCAGGCCGCTTTTGGAACAATTCATGTGAGGGTCCAAAATGGTGTCGAACAAGGCGGAACGGGTTATGGAACTTGCGGCCTCAACCGGGCTCAGGACCTTTCGGGACGACGATCGCGGCTCACTGACAATTTTCGGTGTTTTCGTATTTATCATGATCCTCATGATCTGCGGTGTGGCCGTGGATATGATGAATTATGAAAAAGAACGCGTTGCCGTTCAGAACACGCTCGATACGGCCATTGTCGCCGCCACGCGCCTCAATCAGGACGCCGACACCGATGAAGAGGTTCGCGCGCTCGTGAAGGACTACTTCACTAAGGCCGGCTATGACGAAGATATCGTTTCCGTCTTCCCGAACATCGAAGTTCCGGCTGGCGGCGACGAAGAAACGTTGCGCACGGTGTCAGCCGTCGTGGATTTCGACCTTGATACGATGTTCCTGAACATGGTTGGCGTCGAAAGCCTTCCGGGTGCCGTCGGTGGTGGCGCGCGCGAAGGTCAGCAGCTGATCGAAATCGCGCTGGTTCTCGACATTTCCGGCTCCATGGGCTGGGGCGACAAGCTTCAGAACATGAAAGATGCGGCCAAGGAATTCGTCACCTTCGTCCTTGATAACAACGGCAAGGACCGGGTGATGATTTCGATCATCCCATACAACATGCAGGTTCAGATGAGCGAAGACCTTATGGCTCGCATCGACTGGAACAACCCGCGGACGGAAGTCACACCTGCCCCGGCACATCCGGGTGCGATCTCGGAATACTTCCCGGCAAACGGTTCGGCGCGCTGCGCCCGCTTCCTCGATGCCGACTTTGATACACGCAGGCTGGCGGCTTCTACGCTCGGGCTGGAACGTTCGGCCAAGTTTGCACCGGGCAACTGGAGCTACGACGTTCCAAACGCGAATGGCTTCTGGTGTGGCGAAGGCTACCCCGAGATGATGCTTTACCAGAACGACGAGACCAAACTGCATGCGCATATTCAGTCGCTGACGGCCCGCGGCATGACCGCTATAGACTACGGCATGAAGTGGGCAACCGGCGTTCTTGATCCGTCGTTCCGTCCGGCAGTGCAGGGCATGCTTGCCGACACGCAGCAAAAGAAGGCCGACGCACAGGCATTTGCGGACTCCGAAGGCACACCCTATGTGGCTCCGAGTGACGCATGGCTTGTGCCGGACACGGTCGCCGGTCACCCTGTCGACTTCGGAACGCCCAACGTTTTCAAATACATCGTTGTCATGACCGACGGTGCCAACACGCAGCACAAAGACCTGAAAGACGAGTTCAAGTCCGGCCCCACACGCATCTGGTGGTCCGAAACGCTGTCGCAGGAATTTGACTCGAGTGGCGTACAGAACGACGGCTTCCTTGTCGAAATGCCGGGCAATAGCGAAAGCGAGCGTTGGTATCGCCCCCGTTCGCCCAGCACGACGGGTGACGACAGCTATCTTTCTCAAAGCGCTTTCGACCTGCTGACGGATGTCGAGCAGTGGGACTATCACCGCGTCTACAACCGCTTCAGCGTGCGGAACGTGGCCGACTACTTCTTCCGCAACGACACGGACGCGCGCGATGCACACCGCAACGCGGAAATGGACACAGGCGGATATGGTACGGCCGATGCCAACCTCTGGCGTATCTGTAAGGAAGCGCAACGTGGTGGTCAGATCGACGTCTTCGCAGTTGCCTTTGAAGCACCGGCAGGTGGTGTGACGGCCCTGCAGAACTGCGTCGAGAACAAGCCTGGCAAATTCTTTGATGTGGCGGGCACGCAGATCAGCGACGCGTTCAAAGTGATCGCATCCGAGATCACCAAGCTGAGGCTGACACAATGAGGCCCACCAGCATGTTCTCTCTTCGTAAAAAGTCTGTCCGGTTTGGACGCCGTGAGGACGGCAGCGCGACCATCGAGTTCGTGATCCTATTCCCCATGTTCATGTTCCTGTTCCTGATGGGGTTCGAATCCGGCCTCTACATGATCCGGAACGTGATGCTGGAACGCGCGGTCGATATCTCCGTCCGTGATATCCGGCTCGGCAACGGTCGTGTGCCGGAATTCGCAGCTCTCAAGGAGAACATCTGCGACGATGTTCTGGTCATTCCGAACTGCAAGGACTCGATCCACATCTACATGCAGGAGATCGAAATCACGCCGGGCGCTGTTGCTTCCAAAACGGGCGATTTCCGCTGCCTGAACCGGTATTCGACGGACCCGCAGTTCGACGCTTCGGACTATGATGTCGGTCAGGCAAACACGATGATGCTCGTTCAGGTCTGCGCCTCGGTACATCCCTACTTCCCGTCCACGGGTATTGGGCTTGGCCTTCGTCGCGACGTGCTTGGTGGCGACTACGCTATCGTGGCCAGCACTGCATTCGTCAACGAACCGGGCACCCGTGCCATGGCGGTGTACAACCCGCCAGATGGCAGCGGTGGCGGAAGCGATGATGGCAGTGGCGACAGCTCCGGCGACGGCGACGGCACCACTGATCCGAGCACGAACTGAGCGGGGAGAGTATCATGAAGAGCAAACTGACATCCCGTTTCCTTCGTTCTGAACACGGCAGCCTCTCCATCGAAGCGGTTCTGGTCGTACCGATCCTCGCCTGGGCGATCACGGCGACCTTCGTCTTCTTCGACGCCTTCAAGACACAGTACATCTCGCAGCGCGCGACCTACACGATCGCGGATATGCTGTCGCGGGAGGAAACACCGGTCGATGCGCCGTACCTCGCATCCCTGCACGAAATGTACGATTACCTGTCCAATGGCGATGGCGCCAATACACTGCGCGTCACCGTTGTGGAGAGGAAGACGGACGAGGACACCGGAGAGCCTTACCTGGACCTCGTCTGGTCCGAGGGCGTCAATGTCCAAAAATATGTGAACCTGAGCGTGATCGAAGATCGCATTCCGAACATTTCGGTCGGCGAACAGTTGATCGTCGTTGAAAGTGAACAGGAATGGAGTCCCGCCTTTGGCGTGGGACTGGCGGATTACAAGTTCTACGAGATCGCGCTGGCCCGTCCCCGTTTCTCTCCGAAGCTTTGCTGGGAAACGACGGCTGGGTGTACGACCCCACCTGTCGGATCACCCGGCGGCTCGGCTGATGATGGCGACCCAGACTTGGGTGGCGGTACCGGCTAACGAGATCAAACCCGGCCCTCGCGGCCGGGTTTTCCTTTAGAGGTACTTATCGAGGGTCCCGTCTTTTGCCGCCGTCAAAAGCTCGGCCATGCCGCGGGCCTCTCCGCCTCTGACAACCCCACCTACGCCGATGAAGCGACCGCGCTGCCACCAGAGACCGGGCGACCAACCTGCCCCCCTTGGTTCCTTCAGCTTGACCAGAAACCCGTTGGACGGCTTGAAAGCGAATGCACCTCGGTCAACGCCTTCCACGTTCGAGATCTCGGTCAAAACGCGACCTGACCCGGTCCGAAGCTCCGTACGTGTCAGGACAATCGTGTCTTCCGTGGCGCGCCACAAACGAATTGCAACAACGAGTGCCACGAGCCCGGCCACGAGAAACGCCAGAGACCACAGGTTCTGCATCTCGAATACGAGGCTCAAAAGCAAAATGCCAAGTCCGGCAATGCTCCCTGCCCCGAGCACGCGCCTTGGCAAAGAAGCCGCGATTGTCAGAATGGTATCTTCGCTTTGGTCCACTTGCGCTCAGTTCCCTTTTCTCGGCCAAGCCCTATACGCAGCGTTCCGCCAAGACCAGAGGCGAAACGCTGGCCAAGTCGGGACGCGCTGGATACTGTCTGGCCATGTACAGGCTTGCCACCTTTTGCCTTCTCGCACTTGCCGCCTGCGGCAGTTGGCCGGATGCGGGAGGTGCGCCGATGTCGCGCAGCGCGGAGAACTGGCCGACTCTTTTGCCTTTGGACGGGTTGGTGGAGACTGGCCAAGTGGCCGAGGCCACCGACGACGAAGCGAATGCACTTCGCAATCGCGCCAACGGACTGCGGGCCCGCGCCGCCGTTCTTCGGAGCGATGCGTCCGATATGGAAAGCTTGCGCGCACGCCTGGCCCGCTAAAGCCTCAATTGGTCCGAAAAGTCCGGCAGATCTGCCCAAAGGAATTTGCGCCCTTCTCTGTGACAGGCTAACAGGCTGAAAACGTTCGAGAGGCCCTTATGTCCAATCCCCTCCGCCTTGGTATCGCAGGTCTTGGCACCGTCGGTGTCGGCACAGTGCGCATCGTTCAGCGGCAAGCCGCGCTTTTGACTGCTCGGACAGGTCGGGACATCACGATCAGCGCCGTATCTGCGCAAACTCGCGACAAGGACCGTGGCGTCCGCCTTGGCGACTACGCCTGGGAAGACGATCCGGTGGCCTTGGCACGCCGCGACGACGTCGATGTCTTTGTCGAGCTGATAGGTGGCGAAGATGGCCCGGCAAAGGCGGCCGTTGAAGCCGCGATCGAAAGCGGAAAGCATGTGGTAACGGCCAACAAGGCCTTGTTGGCGATGCATGGTCAGGCACTGGCAGAAGCGGCAGAGGCGCAAGGGGTCACGATCCGCTTCGAAGCCGCCGTTGCAGGAGGGATTCCCGTCATAAAAGCGTTGACGGAAGGCCTTGCCGGAAACGAGATCACGCGCGTCATGGGCGTCATGAACGGGACCTGCAATTACATGCTGACCCGTATGCAGAATGACGGTCTTTCCTATGACGCCGTGTTCAAGGAATGCGAGGAACTGGGCTACCTTGAAGCCGATCCAACCCTCGACGTTGGTGGGATCGATGCAGGCCATAAACTCGCGATACTTTCTGCCATCGCTTTCGGCACACAGGTTGATTTCGATGCGCTGACCATCGAGGGGATCGAACGGGTCACGATCGAAGACATCGAACAGGCTGCGGACATGGGTTACCGCATCAAGCTGCTCGGGGTCGCACAAATGTCGGGGCGCGGTCTTGAAGCGCGCATGACGCCTTGCCTCGTTCCTGCCAGTTCACCGCTTGGCCAGCTGGAAGGCCCGACCAATATGGTTGTTCTGGAGGGGGACAGCGTTGGTCAGATCGTGCTGCGCGGTGCCGGCGCTGGCGAAGGACCAACGGCCAGTGCGGTCATGGGGGATGTCTGTGATATCGCCCGCGGACTGAACCTGCCGGTCTTCGGCGTGCCCGCTGCCGAGTTGAAACCTGTTGCGAAAAGCAACCAAGCCTCACCGTCGTCCTACTACATCCGAATGGAGCTGTTCGACAAACCCGGCGCACTTGCGCGCGTCGCGACTGTCATGGGCGATGCAGGGATATCGATAGACAGGATGCGCCAATACGGACATAGCAGCGAAAATGCTCCGGTATTGATCGTGACCCATAAGGCGGCCAAGGACGCTCTGGATACAGCGCTTGCGGCCTTGCCCGGCACTGGTGTTCTGGCCTCGGAACCGGTGGCACTTCGGATCGAAGACGCCTGACATTCAGGATTCCTTAGCTTCTTTGCGTTACCCGCACGCTATGAAGTACCGTGCGCGCAGACGGGTCACATCCTTCGACGTCACTGTCTCGGCAGATGGTGGAAAACGGCCTGCGTCCATTGCCGACATCACGGAAAGTGGCGCGCGCCTTCGGCTTGAGTATGGCAACCTGGAAGAAGGTACACTGGTGGCCATCGCCATTCACGGGCAGGATTGGTCAGCGCAGGTCATCTGGAACAAAGAAGGCGAATGCGGCGTCGCGTTCGATCAGATTCTGCCGCTCGACGTTCTTGCCGCGGTCAACCGATCTCTCCACAGGCCAAGCGCTGGCAAGAAAAAACGTTTCCTAATGCAGTAGCTTCCTTCAGAAAACAAAGCGCCATATGCCGGAACTTGCGGCTTCCATGGCCAGAAAGACTGCGCTTGCCACCCTGATGCCCATGTGGCGAAACCGCTGCCACAGAACGACAACGCAGCCGACGGAAAGAACGAACTCCATCGGGCCGACGATCCCGGCATATGCCCGGTTGTCCCAATAACTGACTGGGCTTTCAAAGACCCAATCGGACGCGGGCCAGAAATGCATGCGTGCGTCGTGGGTGTGAAGCGGAAAATCAAGCGCAAGGTGCAGCAAAGCCGCCCCTGCAAAGGCAATCACCCATAGCCATCGACGCCAAAAGGCAACCGCGAACAAGAGCCCCCAAATTATGAAGCTGTTGTCGATTGCAAAGACCTGCTGCCACGCGTCGGAATAGTAGTATTCACGAAAGACCGTCTCAGCCGGGATGCCCATCATCCAGATTGAGACAATGACCATAACGTACAGCGAGACGTCGGGCGCCATTGCACCGAGAAGCGCCGCCATATACGTGCCCTTGAGGCCAGATCGCGAAAAAACTGCTGTACCTACAAGGAGATGCGCGGGCGTGTTCATGCAACACGACTCGTCCGGATCAATCGAGGCTCCGCGTTTCCATGACCCGTTTTACCTCGCGCTGTACAAGCTTGCGAATGTTCCGGGTCATCCGTTCGCCGAGCTTGCCCTGCAGTTCCTCCCGCATCAGGCGGCCGACGAGCAGGCGCAGCGCATCTTCATCCGCAAGTGCGTCGAGGGCAGCTTCCGCGGCGGCCGCAGGCGTTTTCTCTGCTGTAGCTTCGTCTTGAGGAGTTGCGGACTCAGCAGGCGCCACATCGGTCTTCTCATCGGCAGCCAAGCTTGCGGAGACAGCCTCCGGTTGCGGAATGTCCGGTGCCTCCGGCTCTGCTGCAGGCTTCGAATTGACCGGTCCGGAAGAAATTGCAGCGTCACGCACAAGCTGAGCCCGTCGTGTGGCACCAGCCGGACCGGAGACATCCAATTCCGCAGCATTCGACTTCTCTTCCGGAGCCTGCGATGGAAGTGCATCGGCAGCCGCGTTGACATCGGTCTCGGCAGGAGCGTCGGAGTTTTCGGTGGACGAACCAACCTTTGAAGCTGCGATTGCAGCGGTCAAGGCTGCGGTGAAGCTCTCATCGTCATCTGGCATCGAAGACGGCTTTGATTCAATTCGCTCCGGCGGCGGAGAAACTGACCCGTCGCTTCCTTGTTCAATTCTGGCCTCGATCCGCGCGACGACGTCATCCGGATCATCAGAAAAAGCGCGCAACTCGGCCGGAGATGCCGGCAAGGTCGGCACGTCTTCCGCCATCGGCGCTTCTTCTGTCACCGGCGCCACTTCCGGCGCTGCGGAGGTCACGTCGTCTTTCGCGTCCTCTGCTTCCTTTGCGCCCTCAGCTTTCTTCTCATCGTCCTTGGTGCGGTGCCGAGAAGGTTCATGACGAAATGCGACCTGGGCTGCGGCGGCCTCCTCGCTCTCATTGGCGGGTCCGGTTTCGATCAGGGCGATTTCGCTCAACCGAAGCGTCGTCCTGCGACGGCGTACTTCGGCATCGGGTCGGGGCCGTGTGAAGACGATCCGATCAGGGCGATGCTGCGCCTGATCTTCGCTCCCGTCCGGCTCAAACTCGGACGATGAATTATCGACGGCAGCTTCCAATTCGGCGATGCGTTCTTCAAGCGACCGCGTGTCGTAGCGGGCTTTAGGGTCAGCTTCCACTCTGTCCTGCGAGGTCAGCACAAGAGCACCGTCGTCGGACGCCATTGGCTTCGGTGTCTCGCGCTTCGGAATCTCCTGTGAAACAAGCCGTCGCACGGAGGACAAAACGTCCTCTACCTTCGGATCCGGCGCGGAATCAGCCATCAGTCCTCGAATGCTCTCATTTCCCCGACCTGCAGCCTATCCGCTGCAAGCGCGTCGCACAAGTTCTTGAATGGCTTACGGTTACTCTTTGCCAATGGCACGTAGAACGCGGTCCAGTTTCTTGCCTTCAGGGCTGACATACACGGTCGGCGCGTCCTTTACAGCATTGTAATACGCCGCGGGATCATAGATCGGAACGTTGAGGCCCAAGCGCTGCGCCGTGAGGCGTCCGGTGGCATCAAGTACCCGGTACACGGCAATCTGCCTGTCGACCGTGGCGGAAACGAGATTGGTCTGCGCATCAAGCAATTCTTGCTCCTGGTCGAGCACGTCCAACGTGGTTCGGGCACCGAGCTGGAATTCCTCCCGGACCCCTTCGAGCGCCAAGCTGGCAGCTCTCACCTGGCGGTCCGAAGCGTCAATCGACGCAATCGCGACAGCGAGGTTGGCATAAGCGTTTCCGACCTCCTGATCGACCAACAGACCGGTTGTGTAAAGCTGCGCACGCGCCTGATCGCGGAGCGCCTGCGCCCGGCGTGCGCCCGATGTGATGGCACCGCCCTGATAGATCGGGCCGGAAAGTTCTATCCCGATGCTCGAACTGTCATTGCCATCGTCATCCAACCCAAGCCGCGCATTCCCGGTCAATCTGGGGTATACACCGCGTCGTGCGTTCTCGACAGCCAGTTCGGCGGCTGCAACCTGATGCTGCACCTGCTTGACCAGAGGGTTCTCCTGACGGGCAATATTGCGGGCCGTAGCCTCGGAACTCGGAATGGCTGGTGTTCTTGGCGGAGCTGCCAGAGTACCCGGGTAGGCCCCTACGGCGACCATGTACTGCTCCCGTGCCAGCTCCAGCGACCCCTGCTCTGCCGCCAGCCCCGATCGCGCAGCGGCGAGCCTCGCTTCGGCAAGCGAAACATCCGTGCGTGTGACCTCGCCGACATCGAAACGGTCGCGTGTGGCCCTAAGCTGTTGTGTCAAAAGACGAACGTTGTTCTGACGGAGCTCGACGAATGCTTCAGAACGCCTGACGTTCAAATAAGATGTCGCCGCGTTCAAAAGAACGCTGTTCTCCACGTCAACCAAGGTCGCACGCGTCGCAAGCACGGTTTCCTTGGCCGCATCGACTCCAAGCTGAGACCGCCCGAAATCATAAAGCAACATCGACGCGGTCAGGCTGACCGAACCTGAAAGGTTGTCCGCCATCGTAGGGTCAACGTAGTTGATCCCCGCGGCGTAATTCAGAACCGGCCTAAGCCCGGCAATGGCAGAAGCGACGTCTTCATCCGCGGCACGCAGGACGGCGCGGTTTTGCTCGATCAGCCCGCTGTTGCGATAGGCCTTGGCAAGGGCATCCGACAGCGTCTCCGCCACGGCAGGGCCAGTCGCAAAAACAGCGACTGTGACAGTTAGAAATACCTTCTTCATCAGCACGTCTCCCTGTCTTACAGCGCGAACGCCTGTTCTTTTTCAAATCCCGGCAACAAGGGCGCTGTCGCGTTGAATGCAAAGCGCCAGTTCATCTTGCCATCAATGAAATGACCGACTTTGGCGACGCCAAGCTGGCCTTCCATGAATATCGCGACGATACGACCGCCATCCTTGAGTTGAGCCGACAATCCGTCCGGCACTCGCTCGACCGCTCCCTGAATGAGAATCACGTCGTAAGGCGCTGATTTTGCGGCACCTTCGGAAAGAGGCCCGTCCACCACCGCTACATTGTCTATGCCCGCCTCGGAAAGAGCGGCTTCGGCATCAGCCACGCGGTCCGGCGCTTCTTCAAGCGCAATCACTGCATCGGCAATATGTGCTGCCAGAGCTGCCGAGTAGCCCAGTCCCGAACCGATATCGAGCACCATTTCATCATTCTGGATATTCGCCGCTTCAAGCATCTTTGCGAGCGTGCGAGGGTCCAGAACCACCCTGCCATCTCCCAATGCCACGTGTTCGCCGACATAGGCCAACTCACGCTTGTCTCCGGGGACGAAAACCTCACGCGGAACCGTCAACATGGCATCGATAATCGGAAACTTCGTCACATCAGAAGGGCGCACCTGCGTGTCCACCATAATGCTGCGGCGACGGGCGAAATCAGTCATTACTAAACTCTTTCGTTCAGTCCTCTCTTGGTTGTTGAACCACACATCCCGCCCCCGGGCAAGCGCAAGAACTCGCGCCGCCTCTCGAACCGCTTGCATGCTCGCCGCAAGCGATTTAAGAGCGTGCACGCTTCGGCGAGTTGGCGGAGTGGTTACGCAGCGGATTGCAAATCCGTGTACACCGGTTCGATTCCGGTACTCGCCTCCAAAATTCTTCTCCAAGACCCCCCGCCGCGCTTCCAACATACCCCATGTTTTACAGGGGTTTGGCACTTCGCATGTGAATCCGAGCGCGAGAACTTCCGTGTGAATATTTCCGGGAACCGCTAATGAAGTGCCTGCGCTCACACGGACGCACACTCCAGTATGAACGACCTGTTCCGAAAAAGGTTCAATCGATTGTCGGCAAAAAGTCTTGGAGGGCGACCCTGGACACAGACAACCGTTCGGTGGCTCAGAAGCGTTGTCGCGACCGCACAGTAGCCACTGAAAAAGAAATCGATGCCGCGAAGAATGCGACACACCAACGGCTGCGCGAGCACGAAACATACGATCGCGCAATCTGGGCTTATCCCTATCTCGGATGATCGAGGGCATGGAAAAACGTGTTTTTTCGAGACGCGTCGCTCCGGGGCGACGGAAGGCAGGCCTGCCTGCACCTGACCTGCAAGGGCTTGAAATAGAAGCACGTTTGGGATGGGCCGACTTGCCACCCTTTTGGACCAGATTGATGCCCCGCAGCGGGCCCTCGGCCGTTGAAGGCTGGAAGCGAACCGCTAGAGATTGGCAATTTGCGCGAGGCACCGTTTCAGGGTCACCCGTTCCTCGGGCGTGAACTGAGCCATCAAATCAGCATCGAAACTTCGGGCCACTTCGTAGAGTTCATCGAAAACAGCCAGACCACGTCGCGTGAGTGACAGCGTTTCGTGGCGCCTATCCTTGGCTTCCTCCTTACGCTGCAAATAGCGTTTGGCTTCCAGCGCCGCCACTGCCCGGCTGACCTTCGTCTTGTGAATGCGCGCGCGCTCGCAAATCTCCTTTGCGTGCATGGGGCCGTACTGGCCGAGATGGAAGACCACCCGCCATTCGGTGCGCAACATCCCATATTTCTCTTTGTAGTGACGCTGAAACCCGAGGCTCGTTGCTTCGGCCGCAATGTTCAGAAGAAACGGCGTAAAGTCCTGCAGGTCGAAGTCAGAAAATTTAGTCACAAATGAAACTTTCTGATTGGTAGTTACAAAACCAACTATTAGAGAAAGGGGAACGAAAGGAAAGGGTGATGAATCAAACTCTCTCGATTTCAGGACTGAAACGCGCTCCGTCTTTGGCTGGCATTCACGAAGGATACATGCCGGGATGGGGTAATGACTTTGAAACAGAAGCTCTCCCCGATGCTCTGCCCCAGGGCATGAACAGCCCTCAGAGATGCAACTACGGTCTTTATGGCGAACAGCTCTCCGGCACGGCGTTCACGCAACCGGGACCCGAACGCACCTGGTGTTATCGCATTCGACCCTCGGTGAAGCACACCCATCGTTTCACGAAGATTGATCTCCCCTACTGGAAGACGGCGCCTCACATCCCCGAGGATGTCATTTCGCTCGGGCAGTATCGCTGGGACCCTGTGCCCCAATCGGAGGAGCCTCTCACCTGGCTCACGGGCATGCGCACTATGACAACTGCGGGTGATGTGAACACGCAAGTGGGCATGGCCAGCCACATCTATCTCGTGACCGAGAGCATGGTTGACGAATATTTTTATTCCGCGGATTCCGAGCTCCTGATTGTACCTCAAGCTGGCAAGTTGCGGTTCGCAACCGAGTTGGGCGTGATTGACATTGCCCCGCAGGAAATCGCGATCATCCCGCGTGGGCTGGTCTATAGGGTTGAGGTGCTTGAGGGTCCCTGCCGCGGGTTCGTCTGCGAAAACTATGGCCAAAAGTTTGACCTTCCGGACCGCGGGCCGATCGGCGCAAACGGGCTTGCCAATCCGCGTGACTTCAAGACCCCCGTCGCGGCCTTCGAAGATCGTGAGGCGACATCGAGTGTGATCGTCAAGTGGTGCGGGCAGTTCCACAGAACAGAGATTGGTCATTCGCCGCTCGATGTGGTCGCTTGGCACGGCAACTATGCCCCTTGCAAATATGATCTGAAAACGTACTCGCCCGTGGGCGCGATCCTCTTCGACCATCCGGATCCATCGATCTTTACCGTTCTGACGGCTCCATCCGGTCAGCCCGGAACAGCGAATATCGACTTTGTCCTGTTCCGCGAACGCTGGCTGGTGGCAGAGGACACTTTCCGCCCCCCCTGGTACCACAAGAACGTCATGTCCGAGCTGATGGGCAACATCTATGGCGAGTACGATGCCAAACCGACGGGTTTTGTGCCCGGCGGCACGAGCCTTCATAACATGATGCTCCCGCATGGCCCCGACCGCGACGCCTTCGACAAGGCGTCCAACGCCAATCTTGGGCCCGACAAGTTGGACCGAACAATGAGCTTCATGTTCGAGACCCGCTTTCCGCAGCATCTGACCGAATTTGCAGCGAAAGAGGCACCGCTGCAGGACGACTACATCGACTGCTGGACGTCCCTTGAGAAGAAGTTCGACGGAACGCCGGGCAAGAAGTGACGAAAGACAGAGAATGACGCGTTTGAATTCCTGGATTGCGTCGGCCAACACCGCCGAGACACCGTTCCCCTTGAACAACCTTCCCTATGGTGTGTTCTCGATCGCTGGTGGCCCGCGAAAACTGGGCGTGGCGATCGGCGACCAAATAGTCGATGTGGCACAGATGGAAGATGCGCTTCCAGTAGACCCGGCCGTCTTGAGCGACCCGCGCGGCTGGAACGGACTGATGGAAAGAGGCGCCGAGATTTGGGTCGCGTTCCGTTCCGCCTTGACGGAGGCTCTGTTCGAAGGCGCCGTTGAGCGACCGGATGCCCTAGTGCCACTGGCCGAAGCCAAGATGCACATGCCCTTCGCAGTGTCGGAGTACACGGACTTTTACGCCGGTCGACACCACGCCACCAACGTCGGCACCATGTTTCGCGGGCCGGACAACGCGCTGCCGCCAAACTGGCTGCATATCCCGATTGGCTATAACGGCCGCGCGTCGTCTGTTGTCGTATCCGGCACCGACATTCGCCGCCCTTGGGGCCAGTTGAAAGGCCCGAACGACGAAGCACCAAAATGGGCACCTTCGCAGCGCTTCGACATTGAACTGGAGATCGGTGCCATTGTCGGACAATCGTCAGATGGACCCATCAGCGTCGATCAGGCGGATGCGAACATCTTTGGCTACGTTCTGTTGAACGACTGGTCCGCGCGCGACATCCAAGCTTGGGAATATCAACCGCTGGGACCATTTCAAGCCAAGGCCACTGCAACGTCGATCAGCCCTTGGATCGTGACAAAAGCAGCGCTTGAGCCTTTCCGCTGCGCAACACCGGTGCGCGAGAAGGACCTTCTCCCGCATCTCCGAGACACAGGCCCAATGCTGTACGACATCCCGCTGTCGGTGACGTTGAACGGCGAAACAATCTGCGAGACCAATTACAACGAGATGTACTATTCCTCCGCTCAGCAACTGGCGCACCACACGACGTCAGGATGTCCGATGCGCGTCGGCGATTTGCTGGGGGCTGGCACCATATCTGGCCCCAAAAAAGCCAATCGCGGTTCCCTTCTGGAACTGAGTTGGGGCGGCAAAGAACCCCTGGAACTCGCCAACGGCGACACCCGCAGTTTTATTGAAGACGGCGACACTCTCACCTTGCATGGCGCGGCACAAGGTGACGGCTACAAAATCGGATTTGGCGACTGTACAGGTACGGTTTTGCCAGCCCTCGACACTCCATTCAAAGGATAAAGAAATGGCAAAAGCCTTCGCATCTCAGGGCGACCTGACAGAGAAAACCATCACGTTCGACGAAATCGGCGAAGGCCTTTACGCCTTCACGGCGGAAGGCGATCCGAATTCTGGCATCATCATAGGCGACGAGAGCGTCATGATCGTCGAGGCGCAGGCCACGCCGCGCCTGGCCAACAAGGTGATCGAGAAAGTGCGCTCGGTTACCGACAAACCGATCAGTCACCTTGTGCTGACGCACTATCACGCCGTGCGTGTTCTGGGCGCATCCGCCTACGATGCCGATCAGATCATCATGTCAGACAAGGCGCGCGCCATGGTTGTCGAGCGCGGGCAGGAAGATTGGGATAGTGAATTCCAGCGGTTTCCTCGCCTTTTCGAAGGTCATGAAAGCATCCCCGGCCTCACCTACCCCACGACCACGTTCCGCGACAGCATGACCGTTTACCTTGGCAAGCGCAGGATCGACATCAAACAGGTGGGCCGCGCGCATACCGCGGGCGACGCGGTGATTCATGTGCCCGACCAGAACGTGATGTTTACGGGTGATATCGTGGAGTATCACTCGGCTTGCTATTGCGGGGATGGGCACTTCGGCGATTGGGGCGGCACGTTGGACGCCATCAAGGCCTATGAGGTGGATGCCATTGCGCCGGGGCGCGGCGACGCGCTTGTCGGGCAGGACATGGTCAACAAGGCCATCGAAAGCACCCGCGACTTTGTAGACAGCACCTACCGACCTGTCGCCAAGATTGCTGCACGCGGCGGTTCCTTGAAAGAAGCTTGGGATGCGTGCCGGGAGAGCTGCGACCCGAAGTTCAAGGACTACGCGATCTACGAGCACTGCCTGCCATTCAACGTCGCCCGCGCCTACGATGAAGCCCGCGGCATCGATACGCCGCGGATCTGGACCGACAAACGCGACATCGAAATGTGGGAAGAGCTTCAGGGCTAGCGCGTCACCGGGAGGGCTCCGACCATGGTTGCTGTTCGATACGATACGGTCTTCAAGCTTTATCCATACGAAAAGGTACCAGATCAGGACAAGCCAGCACGGCGTCATCCGGTGGTTATCGTAGGCGGCGGTCCAATCGGACTGGCCATCGCACTTGATCTTGGACAGCGCGGCACTCCCGCGCTTGTGCTTGACGATCACGATGGCGCGGGAACCGGATCAAAGGCGATCTGTTTTGCCAAGCGCACGCTCGATATCTCGCACCGTCTGGGCGTTGGCCAAGCGATGGTCGACAAGGGCGTCGTCTGGAATGTCGGCAAGGTGTTTCATGACGAAAACCGTCTTTTCGAATTCAACCTCCTGCCCGAGGACGGCCACCGAAATCCGGCCTTCATCAACCTGCAGCAACCCTATTTCGAGAAGTTCATCTACGAAGGGATCGAAGCCGCGCAGGCAAACGGCGCACCAATCGAAGTGCGTGGAATGAATGCCGTGACGGCACTCGAATCTCATGACGACCACGTCGTCGTTTCAGTGGACACCCCTGACGGTCCTTACACCTTGGAAGCCGATTGGCTGATCGCCTGCGACGGGGCGCGTTCCCCGATCCGTGAAATGATGGGCTTGGACTTCGAAGGTCGTGTCTTCGAGGACAACTTCCTGATCGCAGATGTACGGATGACCGCCGATTTTCCAACGGAACGCTGGTTCTGGTTCGAACCACCCTTCAAGGGAAGCGGGCAATCCGCACTGCTTCACAAACAGCCCGATGATGTCTGGCGTATCGATTTTCAGCTTGGTTGGGAGATTGACCGCGAGAAGGAACTGGACCCTGCAAATATTCGGGCTCGGGTGGATGCCATGTTGTCGAGCCAATCCGGCGAGGTACCGGAATACGAGTTGGTCTGGACATCGATCTATACATTCCAGTGCCGACGCATGAAGAACTTCCGCCATGGCCGCGTGTTCTTTGCCGGCGACAGCGCGCACCAGGTCTCGCCGTTCGGCGCGCGCGGCGCGAACTCCGGCATGCAGGATGCAGAGAATCTTGCTTGGAAGTTGAACTTTGTCCTGAACGGCCATGCACCGGAAGGCCTTCTGGACAGCTACGATGACGAACGTGGGTTCGGGGCTGACGAGAACATCCTCAACTCGTCTCGTGCGACCGACTTCATGACACCAAAATCGGACATGTCCAAAGTGTTCCGCAATGCCGTTTTGGAACTGGCATCAAAACATAGCTTTGCGCGACCTTTCGTGAATTCTGGCCGATTGTCAGTGCCCTGCGTCTACGATGGCTTCCCGCTGTTCGGTGTGGATGCATTGGACGGCCCAACTGTGACCCGACCTGGGGCATCCTGTACGGATGCGACCGTCGACCAAGGGTTTCTGCTCGACCATTTGAAGGGGAACTTCACACTTCTCGCAATCGGAACTGAGGCACCACCGCAGTTCACATTTGACGGCGTCGCGATAGACGTCGTTCATGTGCCCTCCCCGTCGCCCGAACTCTCGACGCGATACCTCGGTGATGCCGCGCAGGCCGTGTATCTGATCCGGCCAGATCAACATATCGTTGCACGTTGGGCAGATTTCGATGCCGAGGAAGTGGAGTGCGCGATAAATCTATCCTTGGGAAAGGCCTGAACCATGCCCCTGAACCTCACACCAAACATTGCCGATGCAGATGGCTTTTATGACGAGCTTCTTGCCGCCCATCAGGACCTTACGAAGGATGACAGCGACGCTTTCAATGCACGGCTTATCCTGACATTGGCCAATCATATTGGCGATCGAGAGATTTTGCGCGCAGCGATAAACGCTGCCAAATGAGCGAGACGGTTCTCTGGGACTATCCGAGATCCTCCGCCAGCTACCGTGTCCGCATTGCCTTGAATCTTGCGGGCGAGACCTATCGCGTGGAGACGGTAAACCTGCTTGAGGGCACACGCAGAACGCAGGACCACATCCAGCGCAATCCTCAGGGCCTCGCGCCCGCTCTTGACATTGTCGGACAGCGACCGCTCATCGCGACGATCCGACAACATCCGCGTATCTTGGACGGTTACAGTGCCCCGTCCCTTATGTCCCTTCCTCATGACCATCAGAGACAAAGTTCTGTGCGACTTTGCGCCGATATCGTTCGGTCAGTTCTTGAGGCACCTCGCTGCCATCGACCAGAAACGGCAAGATCCCTCGTCTCGCGGAGCGCCCCCTCATGGTATCGATTTGTTCATCCGAACGCGTCACGCGTTGCGCCATGCGCAGCGCCCATGTCAGCAAATGATCATAAAGTTTGTCGATGATCGCTTGATGGTCGTTTGATTTGGCCAGATCGACGAATTCTTCGGGATCATTCACAAGATCGAAAAGCATCGGGCGAAAACCACCCTCGGCGTGCATCATCTTATAGCGGCCATCAAACACCATGAAGAGGCGGGCATCGCGATTGCTCACTCCCAGCGCTGCACGCATGGGCGTGGCCGAGTAATCGTATTCGCTGACCGCGAATTCGCGCCATTCCGGTTGCTTCCCGTGCAACCAGGGAAGCAAGCTGCGCCCCTCGAGGATATGAGATGCATTCGCGCCGCCCGCGACTTCAAGAAACGTCGGTGCAAGATCAATGGCTTCAACCAGTGCATCGCATGTCGTTCCGCGCGTCACATCTGCTTCCGGGCGTGGGTCAAAGACGATCATCGGAATTTTGACGGACGGATCGTGAAACAGATCTTTTTCGCCGAGCCAGTGATCCCCGAGATAATCACCGTGGTCGGACGTCAAGACGATCATCGTCTGGTCTATCTGGCCCGTTGCTTCAAGGTGGTCCAATATCCGCCCCAGCTGATCGTCACATTGCTTGATCAAACCCATGTAAGCTGGAATGACTTTCTGCCGGACTTCGTCTTGTTGGAACGCCGCGGCAATCTTGTTGCTCATGAAGGCGTCATAGACAGGGTGCGCATCCTGACGTTCATCGGCATGCCTTTGGGCGGCCGACACCTGATTTTGGCCATACATGGCGTGATAGGGTGCAGGGACGATGTACGGCCAATGTGGCTTGATGTAGCTGACATGCGCGCACCAAGGGCTTGTCGCACTTTCAAGAAATTTGATTGTCTGGTCAGTCAGCCAAGGAGTTTCACTGTCTTCTTCGCGAATATTGGCGGGCTTGTCCGCATTCTTGAACATCCAACCGGAGGCCATTGAGCCGTCTTCGACACCCGCATTCGCGAAGTCCACCCAAGGGTTCTCGCTCTCATAGCCTTTCGACTTCAAGTACTCGTTATAGGGCGAGCGTTTTTCATCATAGAACCCGTCCGGCCCTTCGGCCCACAGCCCATCATCCCGCACCCAAACGTCAAATCCGCATTCCGCCTGACGCGCGCCAATCACCGTGTCGGCCGACAGACCAAGACGCTCCATGCCCTCGGCATCCGCCTTCATATGCGTCTTGCCAATAAGCCATGTATCCATTCCCGCTTTGCGCAAATGGTCACCGACAGTGACTTCGCCAACACGAAGCGGAAACCCGTTCCATTGCGCTCCGTGAGAGGACGCGTAGCGCCCCGTGTAAAAGCTCATTCTGCTGGCACCGCACACGGGCGATTGGCAGAACGCATTGGTGAAGCGCACACCGCGTTCGGCAAGTCGATCGAAATTGGGCGTCTCGAGAAAGGGATGACCCGCGCACGACAGATAGTCATGACGCAGTTGGTCATACATGATGAACAAGATGTTCACCTGGCTCCTTCCCTGTCACTGCACGAGACAACTACGACTCAGTCGCCTTCTCATGGCGTGATATCACAGACCGCAAATTTCCGAAGAATATCGCTTTGGATTGTCGCAAGGTCGTTGCCTCGACCGCTCAATGCTCCAACCCTTCAAACCTGATGCTCCCTCAGGCCGAGGATGCGTCTTGCCTGATCCGGCGTTGCGACCGGACGGTCAAACTTCTCGCATAGGTTGGCAGCACGTTCGACCAACGCCGCGTTGGATGGCGCGAGGGTTTCTTTGTCCCACCTCACGTTGTCTTCCAACCCTGTTCGGACATGACCACCAGCCAAGATGGACCATTCATTCAGAACGACTTGATTGCGACCGATACCCGCCGCGCACCACGGGGCATCTTCCCCGAACAGCCGCGCAACCGTTTGCCTGTAGAAGTCGAACACATCGCGGTCGACCGGCATCGCATTCTTCACTCCCATGACGAATTGAATGTACGGCGTGCCGACCAAATCGCCTTTGTCGGCCATCTCCTTGGCTTTGAAGATATGGCTCAGGTCGAAAGCCTCGATTTCAGGCTTCACGTCATACTTCCGCATTTCTTCGGCAAGCCAGTCCACAAGGTCAGGCGGGTTCTCGTAAACGCGCGTCGGGAAGTTGTTGGACCCGACAGAGAGCGAGGCCATGTCAGGACGGAGAGGCAACATGCCGCCGCGGGTCTTGCCCGCCCCGGACCGCCCCCCGGTTGAGAACTGAATGATCATACTGGGACAGTGTTTTTCGATCCCTTCTTTGAGCCTGGCAAACTTCTCGGGATCGCTCGTGGTGGTCTCATCGTCGTTGCGTACGTGCGCGTGGAGGATGCTTGCCCCAGCTTCGAACGCTTCTTGTGTGCTTTCGACTTGTTCCGAAACGGTGATGGGAACCGCCGGATTGTCAGATTTTCGCGGCACGGAGCCCGTGATCGCGACACAAATGATGCAAGGTTTGGACATGTCTATTGCCTAGATGTCGAAGAAGATCGTTTCATTCGGCCCCTGCAGCCAAACGTCAAACCGATAGACATTGTCGCCTTCGGATTTGGCCAACAAGGTTGGGACGCGGCTCTGGTGCTCAAGTCTGGTGAGAATGGGGTCCGCCGCGTTGGCTTCGGCCTCGTCCTCGAAATAGATCCTTGTATGTAATCCGATATTGATACCTCGCGCCACAACCCAAGCGGTTATATGCGGTGCTTGCATGCGTCCGTCGGGCCACGGAACCGCCCCGGGCTTGACGGTTTCGAAGATAAACTCTCCAGTGTCCATGTCACCAGGCGACCTTCCCCAACCTGTGAAATTCGGATCGGCCTGCCCTCTCGTTTCGTTGGCCGACGGAAACAACCCGGCAGCATCGGGCTGCCAGATTTCAACCATGGCGTCTTTGAGTGCGGCACCCATTCCATCAAAGACCGTGCCCTTGATTGTTATTTCCTGCCCCTTCACGGGCCCGCGCTTCATGGATGTCCCGAGATCACCACCGTAGATCTCGATGCCCGTGAAATTGGGGGTGCAGCCGATATGTACATACGGTCCAGCCGTCTGGCTTGGACTTTCTTTCAGGTACTTGAGCGGTTGTGTCATATCACATCCCCTCCTTGCGATTTTCGAAGTAGGTCTGACGACGACCGCGCAAAACCATGTCGAACTTGTAGGCCAAAGAGTCCATGGGCACCGTTCGGTTCATGTCCAGCGGCGCAGTCAGTGCGTCTATTGCCTCTTGTGATTTCAGAACGCCAACGATTGGGCAAAGCGGAATGAGTGGATCGCCTTGAAAGTACATCTGCGTGATCAGCCGTTGAGCAAACCCGTGGCCGAAAATCGAAAAGTGAATATGCGCAGGACGCCAGTCATTCATGCCGTTTGGCCAAGGATAAGGTCCGGGCATGATTGTCCGGAACTCATAGGAGCCATCTTCACCGGTGATGGTTCGGCCACAGCCGCCAAAGTTGGGATCGAGCGCCGCCAGATAGGTCTCTTTCTTGTGACGATAGCGACCACCAGCATTCGCCTGCCAAAACTCGACGAGCGTGTTGGGGATGCCCCGACCGTTCTCATCAAGTACGCGACCGTGAACTACGATGCGCGGACCAATCGCACTTTCTCCCGGTTGCGCGAAATTGTGAATGAGGTCGTTATCCAGTTCTCCCAACATCTGGTGCCCTAAGATTGGCGACGTCTCCTCACTGAGCGTCGTGGGAAAGGACAACAGCGCAGCCTGAGGGCTCCGCTTCACGGAAGTCTTGTATCCTGGTGTCAGTGCGTCTGGCTGCCAGGAACGGTCACGCGGGATGAAACCGCCAATCGCCGGTGGTTTGTTGGGGATGCTCAAAGGTCTACTCCCATTTCAGCGAACGTCTGCTTCGCAAGTTTGATTGCATGATTTGCTTTTGGAACGCCCGCGTAAACAGCAACATGCATAAATGCCTGCATGATCTCGTCGGGGCTTGCACCAGTGTTGCGGCTGGCACGGATGTGCATCGGGATTTCCTCAAAGTTCCCGGTAGCAGCCAGAAGCGCCAAGGTCAGCAACGACCGATCCCGTCGTGAGATCGTGTCATCCGCCCAAAGCGTCCCCCACGCCCCTTCGGTAATCATCGTTTGGAAAGGGGCATCAAAGGGTGATTTGGCGGCTTCTGCGCGATCCACGTGAGCATCGCCCAGAACGCTTCGCCTCACCGCCATTCCTTCGTCAAATCGGTTGGACACGGAATTCCTCCTGGCAATCTGAACGTTCGACATCCGCGCTACTCATCAGTACGGCAGCCCCACGTAGTTTTCGGCCATCGCTTTCTGCGCAGCCGTGTTCGAGCGCAGAAACTCAAGCTCAGCGATCTGCATCTTGAGGTCGAATTCAGTTTGGTCGGGATATCGATGCATCAGGGAAGAGAACCACCAGCTGAAACGCTCGGCCTTCCATACCCGCGCAAGGGCTTTCGCAGAGTAATTGCGTACACCTTCATCTGCGCCCTTTTCGTAGTAGTCGCGCAGCGCATTGTACAAGTAGTGCACATCTGACGCCGCAGTGTTTAGCCCCTTGGCTCCTGTCGGCGGAACAATATGGGCGGCGTCGCCACAAAGAAACAGCCTTCCCCATTGCATGGGTTCCGTCACGAACGAGCGGAGCGGCGCGATGCTTTTCTCGATGGATGGACCGGTCACCAGCTTGTCAGCCTGGTCCTTCGGAATGCGTTTTTTCAGTTCGTCCCAGAACGCGTCATCCGTCCAATCATCGGGATTGTCGCTTGTCGAGCATTGGATGTAGTAGCGGCTAAGGTTGGAGTTGCGCATGGAGCAAAGCGCGAAGCCGCGTGGTGAGTTGGCATAGATGAGTTCATCATTGACCGGTGGCGTTTCGCTCAGCACGCCAAGCCAACCAAATGGATATACCTTTTCATATTCCTTGCGCACATCTTCCGGGATGGTTCGTCGGCTTACGCCGTGAAATCCATCGCATCCAGCAATGAAGTCGCAGTCTATCCGGCGCGCCTCGCCGTGCACGTTGTAGGTAACGAAAGGCGCATCTGACTTGGCATCCTGAATGACGACATTCTCGACTTCGTACTCGATATGGCCTCCGGCCGCCTCTCTGGCCGCGTAAAGGTCTCGCGTCACCTCTGTTTGACCATAGACCATCACGGTCGCATCTGTGTGTGCCGAAAAGTCTATGCGGAAAATTTCGTCTCCGTAGGACACGAGCGTCCCGTCATGTGTGAACCCTTCGGCGTGCATGCGGTCCGCGCAGCCAGCCTCTTCCATCAAACCTACAAGGCCACGTTCCAGCACGCCTGCACGGATCCGACCCAGCACGTAGTCCTTTGTTTTGCGTTCCAAAACGACCGAACTGATTCCGCGGACATGCAACAGCTGGGACAACAAAAGGCCGGATGGGCCGCCGCCGATAATGGCAACTTGGGTCTTCATCTCATCCTCCCAACTTTACTTTCCAAGTGTTACAATGCCGAATTGAACATACAAAACGAAAAATCAGCCGCTATACATTCCAAAATGGAACTTAAAAAGCTAAGATCAATCAAGCTCAGGCATCTGCTGGCTTTCGTTGAAACGGTACGGTCTGGCAGTCTGAAATCAGGCGCCGAGCGCGTCCACCTGACACAATCAGCCATCTCAAAAACGATCAAGGACCTTGAGGGCATCCTTGGCGTGACACTCCTGAAGCGAAACCGCGGGGGTATTGAACTCACTCGTGAGGGCGAAGTGTTTCGACAGTTTGCCGAACAAGGTTTGGCTTCGGTTTCGCATGGTGTCGCCAGTCTTGATGCACTCACTGCGGGACGCAGCTCCCCCGTCAGGATCGGCGCTTTGCCAAGTGTTGCTGCCGATTTTCTGCCGGAAGTCATCCAGGTGTTCCGTGACCTTGCACCTTCGAGCAATGTCCTTGTTGAGGACGGGTCGGTCGGCTCATTGATTGAACGCTTGCGGAGCGGAGAACTCGATCTTGTCATCGGCCGCTTTGGCCACCCGGAAACGATGGCGGGCTTATCGTTCACGCAATTGTACAGCGAACAGGTTGTCTTCGCAGCCGCTGCCGATCACCCGCAAGCACAGGAAACGGACCCGTCCAAACTGGCCGAAACCACAATTCTCTATCCACCACCGGAAGCTGCGATCCATCCGTTGGTCGAACGCTTCATGATCTCTGAAGGGATCAGCAGCTGGCCGAAAGTCGTCGAGACTGTTTCCGGCCCGTTTGGACGTGCCATGACGCTGGGAAACACAAGGGCGATCTGGATCATCAGCCAAGGCGTTGTTGCCCGGGACGTTGCTGCAGGACTTATGGTCACGTTGCCTATTGATACGAGTACAACGAAGGGTGCCGTCGGCGTAATGGCGCGGTCCGAAGAGGATCCAACACCGGCCATGCGCCTCTTCCGCCAAGCATTACTCGACGTCGCGAAAACGTACTCCACGGTTTGAACTTACGTCGCCGAGTGTCAGGTCTGCCGGAATTCACCTGCAGTTGGTTTTGCGTCCCGGTGACGCTTCATCGCGTATCAGCTTCTCATTCGCCCGAAACTTGGATCGTAGGGCGATGGCGCAATCACCTTGGCTGCGACAAGCTCACCGCAGAGATCGACCTTCATGGTGTCCCCGACATTGGCGCGATCAGGGTCGACAAACGCATAGGCCAAGTTCATCCCGACCCTGTGTCCGAATTGTCCTGATGTGACCGTTCCTACAACACGGTCCGCAACCATCAATGAAGACCCGGGATGTGCCGGTGCCTTTTCAGTCTCCAGTTCGAGAGTGACCAGAGCCCGGCGTGGCCCCTCTGGTTGCCGGCGAACAAGAGCTGACTTTCCAATGAACTCCCCCTTATCGAGCCTAACGAACCGCGCAAGCCCGGTTTCGAATGGGTCGAACTCCGTGATGAGGTCAGCTTTCCAGTGAAGAAAACCCTTCTCCATCCGCATAGACTCGATGGCACGTGCACCAAAAAGCTTCAGGTCGAAAGCCGCCCCGGCTTCCCTCAACGCCAGATAGGCGGCGTAGAGCGACGCGTTGGGCACATGGATTTCGTAAGCCAACTCACCGGAGAAACTGATCCTCATGATCGTGGCAGGAACATAGCCGACATAGCACTCCCTGACCGAGAGCCACGGAAAGGCCTCAACCGACCAGTCCCCGCGCGCACAAGCCGAAAGCACGTCCCTCGCATTCGGACCTGCAAGGACAAGGATCGTCTGATCGTTGGTCAGGCTGCGAAGGCGGACATCTTCATCCTGTCTGACATGCGCAGTCAGCCAATCCATGTCGTGGTATTCCGACGCTGCAGCTGACCCGTACCAGACACGTGCCGGCCCACGGTCCGACGAAGGCAGATTGGCGATCGTCGCCTCTCCTTTGATGTTCCCATGGTGATTGAGCAGATAGCCAAGCCCCACTCGACCGTCTTGCTTTTGAACAAAGCCGCACATCATGCGGTCAAGAAACGCATGCCGATCTTTGCCGGTGATCTCAATCCGGTTGAATCCGTTAACCTCGGCCATTCCCACGTTTTCCGCCACATTGCGTACTTCCGCGGCGACCAGATCGAAGGTCTCGTCAAAACCGAAACTCGGTGTGAAGTGGAAATCGGGCGTCGGCTTGATGAAATCCACCCGTTCCCAGCCGTTCACCACGGTAAATTCAGCGCCTTCGGCAGCAAGAACAGGCGTAAGCGGAGTTGTCTTGGCCGGGCGCCCTGCCGGACGGTGCTCATGCGGAAAGTGGAACCGGAATTCATTCTGGTAGTCCTCGATGGCCTTGAGCGAGGTCAGTTCGACCGTCGCGTGCCCGGCAAAGCGGCGTGGATCAATCACCCAAGTGTCATAGCACGCCTCGCCATGCACAATTTGCTGGGCAAGCAGCCACCCGTGCCCCCCACCTTCGCCAAGCCCGGCGCGCAGGCCAATAATGCAGTAGGCATTGCGTTTGCCCGGGATCGGGCCAACAAGCGGCGCGCCATCAATCGTGTAGGTGATGGGTCCATTCACAATACGCTTGATGCCAACCTCTTGCAGCACGGGCATTCTTGCAAACGCGCCCTCAAGCACATCCATCACCCTGTCGAGGTCGACTGGACAAAGATCATTGGAGAAATCCGGACTGATCCCGTCCATCCCCCAAGTCTTGCAGTCCTGTTCGTAAAATCCGACCAGCAGCCCGTCCTTTTCCTGCCGTGAGTAGTAATCGGAAATCGGGCAACGCAGCAGCGGCATACGATGACCAGCTTCGGCGATGGCCGGAATATCCTCTGTCACGAAATACTGGTGCTCCATCGAAGCAACGGGATGGTGCACGCCCATCATTGCCCCAACCTCGTTCACACGATAGCCGCAGGCGTTCACAACCACCTCGCAATCGATATCACCCCTTTCGGTGTGAACGGTCCAGGTATCGTCCTTGTGCTGGGTCAATCCCGTTACCGGTGTTTTCCGATAGACCTCGGCCCCGGCCTTACGCGCGTGAAACGCAAGCGCCTGGCACAGTTGCGCAGGATCAATGTCGCCATCCTCACCATCCCAGAGCCCGCCCAGCAAGTTGTCTGTGGAAATCAGAGGATGACGCCGGGCGCACTCTTCCGCGTCAATCACCTCATAGGTCACGCCCATGCCACGCGCCATCGACGCAAAGTGCCGGTAGCCCTGCATCTTAGCTTCTGTATTTGCAAGACGAATGCCACCGTCTCCGTGGTGGTAGCCTACTGGGTAATCCGGGTCATCGCGCAGTTTCTTGTAAAGAGAAATCGAGTGGGATTTCAGGCCCACCATAGTCTGCGTCATCCCAAAATTCGTAACTTGAGCGGCTGAATGCCAAGTGGTCCCAGAAGTAAGTTCGTCGCGCTCCACCAGAACAACATCCGACCAGCCTTCCTGCGTCAAATGGTAAAGTGTCGAGCACCCTGCGATGCCCCCACCAATGACGACGGCTCGTGTCGTCGTTTTCATGTCCGACCCCTTCTCCAAGACCTCGCTTTGAGCTTGGCAGAGGCACTATCCTTTGAAAAACTGATATTTCAGAGAAATATCGTCGAAAAACCAGAGGAAAGCATGATGTCCTTGTCGCTACGTGCAATGCGTTACGTTCAGGCCGCGCTCAAACAGGGCAATATCTCGCGGGCTGCTGAAACCATGAACGTCGCGCCATCAGCGATCGCTTCGGCACTTGCTCAGGCCGAAGACACATTCGGCATGGCCTTGGTCACGCGTGCACGCGCCAAGGGCATCTTTCCAACACCTGCCGGGCGCGAAATTCAGCATCGTATCGAGGATCTTCTCGATCGGTACGACACCATGCTGATCGATGCGTCCGATCTGCGCACAGGCGTCACTGGGACATTAACAATCGGATATAACGCGCCGATTGCGCCTGCATTTCTTCCAAAAGTGGTCGCACATATCTTGGCTGCCCATCCCGAGGTTTCAGTGTCGATGATCGAAGGCGACAACGAGTCCGTTCGGGCGGGGCTGCTTGAAGGACAGTTCGATGCAATTGTCTTCGTTGAAGAGGTGCCAAGCCCTCAGATCGCAACACGTCCGCTGATCTTCGCACCGACCTACTGCCTCTGCGCCGCCGATCACGCTTTCGCCAACGAGGCCTCCTTGCGAGTTTCCGACATCGTCTCGGAACCTCTTGTTCTGCTGGATCGACCCGCCGCGCGGAGCTACTACATGGAGCTTCTGTCCGAACAAAGTGCTCCCGTCCGGATAGCTGCCACGACAAACTCTACCGAAATGGCGCGCTCTCTGGTCGCGGAAGGCTTGGGGATTTCCCTGTTGAACATGCGCCCACGGGATCTTCCCGCTTACAGCGGCAAACAGGTACGTTGCATTCCGATAGTCGGAACGCGCAATGGTGTTCAGCTTTCGCTCGGTTTCGCACCGGGCCCATTGCGACTTCTGACAGAGTTCTTTGCCGATACCTGCGCCGGGGTCCTGGGCGGCCATGAAGGCGACGACTTCATCGTTCCGACTGAGACCTGACGTTCTTGAGTGATTGCATCCAATCCAAGGTCTTGTCGGTATCCGGACCCGGTTTGTATTCCGCTCCAATCGGAGCCTCCCAACCTAGCTCTCTTATTGCGTCAAAAACGAACCTGTAGTTGATCTCCCCGTGATCCGGTGCGCCGCGATCCGGGACCGAGGCAAATTGAATGTGGCCGATGACCGGATGAAGTGCTGAAAGCCGAGTGGTAACATCGCCTTCGGTGCGACCGACATGGTAGCAGTCAAACATCAGCCTTACTCCGGCAAGCGACAGCTCGTGCAGAATGTCGTGTGCCTGATCTGTTGTTGACAAGAAATACCCAGGCGCGTCGTGTCGGTTTAGCGGTTCGATAAGCAAAGTGATGTCTTTGGGCGCGGCATCCCGGGCATATTCCAGATTGGCAAGGAAGGTGTCGCGCGCTGCTTTACCCGACGCAAAACCGGCCATGACATGAATTGCACCCGCACCCACGAAAGACGCGTAGGCAATCGCCTGATCAATGGCGGCACGTGCCTCCTCTTCCCGCCCAGGAAGGGCGGAGAGACCGTTCTCTCCGGCACGACCTCTGATCGTATTCAGTCCCATCATCGGGAGCCCGGTTTCTTCCAGCGCCGCCAGAACCTCCTCCGGAGGGGTGTCGTATGGCCAGTGACATTCGACGGCATCGAAACCAGCACGCTTCGCCGCGCGGATTGCGTCAGGCAACGCACGGTCGGCCCAAAGAAAACCAAGGTTGGCGGAGAATTTCATGCGTCGAGCCCTCGATCGAACTTACCGGCCACTGGTAGCAAAGCTGTCCGAAACTGGCCACGTGCGAGATGTCTTGATGGCCGCCACGTCTGGCCGGAAGTCACCACTTCGAACAGTGGAGATACACAGCCCATCGAACAGTCGAGCCAATTCGGAGTGCTTTGGCGATCCGACCCACCATTCCCAATCAGCGCTATCCAGTCTTCGAAAACACGAAGATCTTTTCGCCTCGGATCAAACCGTACTTTACGCAGTCTTCTCCGAAGGCGGTGATCTCGTTTATCAGTTTCAACCCACTTTCTTCGATGCGGTCGACAAAGTCCGCACCGTAAAACCGCACGTGATCGCGTTGGCCGTAGTGATGCAGGCGTCCGGTATCGTCGGTGACAGAGTCGTTTTCATAGGTCGACGTCCAGCCGGAGATCATCGGGACCATCGCCACAAACGTTCCACCCGTTTTCAGTATGCGCCTGATTTCGGAAGACGCCTTTTTGTCGTTCACATGTTCGAGCACGTGCGATGCCAGCACCAAATCAAACACCTCATCCGCGGAGGCGATTTCCTCGATGTTGTATTGGTGGTCTACGTCTTCCCGGAACAGATCGGCCGTTTCGTACTTGCCGACCCGGTCCCGAAACAGCTTGGAGACAATCTCCTCGGGCGCGAAATGAAGCATCGTCGCCCCTTCTCCTCCATTCTCAAGGGGAAGTTGCCCTCGCTCAATGGCCAGAAACAGAAGCCGATGACGCTCCAACGAACGGCAGGAAGGGCATCGGGCATCGTATCTAGGTGGATGGCCGAACTCCTTGAAGCCGCCTTCGAAACCGCAAATCGGGCAAGTGCGATCGAGGACAGATGCCGTTCTCCGTTTGAGATCGTATCGGTAGAGTGATCGCCTGATTGCCTTGGCGACCGGTGTCGGGATCACTGACCTCAACGTCGACTTCACAATACCCATGCCGCTGCCTCCTGAAATCCGTTTATGGCAATACAAGTGCCTTTTGTTTTGCGCATTATGTCGTGGGTCGTGGCGCCATGTCCACTAAATGTGCGCAATGCTAAGGTGACTTCGAAGGCTTACCGTCGAACAGTCGTGCCGCCAGCGGGGCCCCGAGAATGACAACGAATATCCGCAATACGTGGTGCGCCACGACAAAGGCAACGTCTGCGCCAACGATCAGCGCAAGAACGGTCAATTCGGCCTGCCCGCCTGGCGCAAAAGCGAGAAGCGCTTCTTGCCCGGGCGCCAGTTGCAAAGCGTAGATGAGTTCGACGAATATGACAGTCAGAATGATCAGGATCACGCAGAACCCGATCCCTGCCGCAAGGTCTCGTCTGACTTCGGCCATGGTAATGCCCGCGTACTTCGCACCAATGGTCATGCCGATAAAGAACTGTGCGGCCCAGATGGCTTCCGCAGGAGGACGGTTCTCGAGCACGCCGGACATTGCCGCCACTGCCGTCACGATCAGCGGTCCCAGAATGGAAGCCCCGAACATCCCGATGCGTTTCGCGCCCCACCAGCCAAAGGCGGCGCAGGCGACCATGAGTGCAAGCTCATGCCATGGTACGGTAACCAACGGCGCCCCGGGTGGGTTGGAGAGGTCCGCCGCCCAGATCTCTTTCAGGATGAAAGGCAAGGTGACGACAATGACAAGCACCCGGGTTGCATGAATAAGAGATAGCGTTCGCACGTTTCCGCCCGCTTCCTCTCCGAAGACCAGCATGTCCTGAAGGCCGCCCGGCATGGTCGAATAGTAGGCGGTTGCGAAGTCGTACCCCCAGACACGCCGGAAGTAGGGCACGCCAAGCACACCGATCGCAGCAACCATGACCGGCACCAAAAGCAATGTCGGCCACATGGCTGGAAATGTCGCGATCACTGCAGGCGTCATCGTCGCACCGACGGCCACACCGAGCACGGTGCGCATGCCGTCATTCAACGGCTTGTAACCCTTGAGGGGCACACCCGCCAAAGCCGCAAACAGGCACGCAACGATTGGCCCCAAAAGCCACGGCAGTGGGAGGTCGGCAATGTGGAAGACAAAAACTCCGATCGCAGCGACCAGGAAAGCGAGACCGACATTCACGACAAAAGCACTTTCAGCCGATGACGCAGCGAGGTCTGCAAATGCGTTTCTGCCGCAGCCCCTGCCGCGTCGGCATCGCGGGCTCTCAAGGCTTCGATGATCGCGCCGTGCTGTCCAACGACCACATCAATGCGTTCGGCGTCGGTAAAGGTAGTCGGCCCCAGAAGCAGAAGGGCATTGTTCAATCCACGCGCCGCATCATCAAGGAAGCGGTTCCGGCAAGCCAGGTAGAGACCACGATGAAACTCCTGGTTGATGGCGGCTGCCCGGGCCGGATTGCCGCGTTCCCGAGCGATTTGACGGTTCAACGTCTCAAGCGTGTCGAATTCCGCCGCACTTCCGTGCTGCGCCGCCATCTCCGCCGCGGTTCGCTCCAGAACCAGCCGCATCTCGTAAAGCTCAACCACCTCCGAGTGCGACAACTGCCGGACGACGGCACCCGCGCGCGGTCTGTGCTCGACGATCCCTTCCGCCTCCAGTCGACGCAAAGCCTCCCGAATGGGTGTTCGAGACAGGTTCAACCGGGCGGCAACCTCTTCTTCGCGAAGCCTGGCACCCGGAAGAAAGTCGCCACGTCTGATCGCGTCGACAACCGCATCATAGGCGGTTGCGCCGCTCGATTTTTGCGCCATGCGCGTCACCTACTATCTCTGCCGCCTGCCAGAACTGTTGTGGAATGCGAGTCGCATTTTTGTATCCAGTTGGATACAAAATGTCGAGACTCCATCTTTTCCCTGAAGCAGGAAGGCTTTAGACCCAATGACATGACCCTCCCTCGCAAACACCTTTTCGACCTGCCAAAAGACGTCATCTATCTCGACGGCAACTCGCTTGGCCCCTTGCCTCTCGCCGTGCCCGCCCGCTTGGAGCACGTGGCGCGCGACCAATGGGGGGCGCATTTGATTACAGGCTGGAATGTCGACGGATGGATGGCCTCCCCCGTAACCGTTGCAGACCGGTTGGGCCGTCTGATCGGAGCCACGCCCGGTACGACCGTTCTGGGCGACACGCTTTCAATCAAGGTATATCAGGCACTCTCGGCGGCCTTGGCACTCCGCCCCCATCGGCGGGTCATCCTATCGGATACCGGCAATTTCCCCTCCGACCTCTACATGGCGGAAGGTCTGATCCGATTGCTCGGACAAGGGTACGAACTCAGGACCGTGCCACCGGAAGACGTCAAGAACGCTGTTACCGATGAGGTCGCTGCAGTGCTTTTGACACAGGTGGATTATCGAACGGGGCGCATGCACGACATGGCTCAATTGACCAAACGCGCGCATGCGGCCGGTGCGGTGATGATCTGGGACCTCGCCCACAGCGCCGGCGCAATCCCGGTGGACATTGCGGAATCAAAAGCCGAATTCGCTGTCGGCTGCACATACAAGTACTTGAACGGCGGACCGGGAGCTCCCGCCTTCATTACGGTTCGCTGGGACATCGTCGAGCAGATTGAGCCTGCTCTTTCCGGCTGGCTCGGGCATGACGCCCCCTTTGCCTTTGAACTATCCTACCGCCCAGGCGCCGGCATCGAACGGATGCGGGTCGGGACGCCTCCCATCCTGCAAATCGCAGCCCTCGATGCCGCCCTCGATGTTTGGGAGGGTCTGGACATGATGGACGTTCTTGCGACCTCCACCACGCTGTCCGAACGCTTCATCCAAGAAATCGAGGCCCGTTGCCCCGCCCTCACGCTGATCAGCCCGCGTGAACCCGAAAATCGCGGCAGCCAGGTCGCGTTCCGCTTCGAACATGGCTACGCCGCCATGCAGGCCCTGATCGCGAATGGCGTCGTTGGAGACTTCCGCGCCCCCGATGTCATGCGCTTTGGCATCACGCCGCTCTATCTGGACGAGACAGACATCCTCAACGCGGTCGATGTGCTGGAAGAGGTGCTGAACAAACGACTTTGGGACGATCCCGGATTCTTGAACCGCCAGCGTGTCACATGACATTCTCGAAACTGAGGCCAACAAGAAGAGTCGGTCTTTTACTAATCGCCATCTCCGCCGCCGCTTTGTTTTACAACAGGACAAACTCCGGACGTGTGACCGTCATCAAATTTGAATCCCTGCCGCTGGAGGCCGTATCCACGTCCGACTGGGAGGACGCGTGTTTCGTTCCGGGATACTTCAGCGCCGGTTCGAAAAGTGTTCCCAGTCGCCTGTACGATTGCTGGCAGGATCGCAAGGTACCTGAAGGGGCGACATATTTGATGCTTTCCGGCCCAAACAAGGCATGTGAGGTCCTGAGTATCAAAGCCGATTTCCTAATCAAACATGGCGCGGAGACACGCTGCTACAAAAGACATGACGTGGCCGACGTGAAGCTGACGAATACGGACGGCATTTTGACCCTGCAATCTGTCAAAGCAGAAACGCAGTAAACGTAAAGGGAACCAACGTGAGCACGTTTGGTCACCCGTTCGAAGCCATTCTTTCTTCCTGGCCAAAATATCCCGGGTGAATTGGCCGAGAGGCCAAGAGGGCATCGCCCTCATGAAAAGGCCGCGCTCGTCAGAGCGCGGCCCACCGCGACGCCCGCAGGGCGGCGCAATACTTCATGGAACATCAGGCCAGATCGAACCGGTCCGCATTCATCACCTTGACCCAGGCCGCCACGAAATCCTGGTAGAACTTCGCTTCCGCGTCGTCCGAGCCATAGACCTCGACAAAAGCGCGAAGCTGCGAGTTGGAGCCGAAGACCAGATCAGCCTCGGTCGCCGTCCATTTTTTCGCGCCCGACGACCGGTCGCTGCCTTCAAAGACACCGTCTCCGGCAGCTTTCCACACCGTTCCCATGTCCAGGATCGCCGCGAAGAAGTCGCGCGTCAGCTGAGCCGGACGCTCCGTCAGAACACCATGCGCCGGCGCACCGCATTCCATGGCGCGAAGTCCACCCACAAGTACGGTCAGCTCGGGACCAGTCAGACCCAGAAGTTGCGCCTTGTCGACAAGCTGTTCGCCTGCGGATCGACCGTCATAGCTGTCGGCCTTCACATAGTTCCGGAAACCATCCGCCTGCGGCTCAAGCCAGCCAATGCTCTCCACATCCGTTTGCTCCGCGGTAGCGTCGCCCCGCCCCGGCGTGAACGGCACGTTGACGTCATGACCAGCAGCTTTCGCCGCCATTTCGACGCCGACCGAGCCTGCAAGGACGATCGTGTCAGCCATCGAGACATCGCCGCGAATTGCCTCCAGCGTCTCCAGCACCTTGGCCAGTTGCTCCGGCTGGTTTGCCTCCCAGTCCTTCATGGGAGCAAGACGGATGCGGGCACCGTTTGCCCCACCCCGCTTGTCAGACCCACGATAGGTCGAGGCAGATGCCCAGGCCGTTGACACCAGTTCCTGAACCGTCAGACCGGAAGCCGCGATCTTGTCCTTGAGGGCAGACACTTCGGCCTCGGAAGGGACATGGCTCGGCGCCGGAATGGGGTCCTGCCAGATCAGCTCTTCGGACGGCACCATCGACCCGTGATAGCAGGCAATCGGCCCCATATCGCGGTGGGTCAGCTTGTACCATGCACGCGCAAAGGCGTCGGCAAACTTCTCCGGGTTGGCGTGGAAGTCACGGCTGATCTTCTCGTAAACGGGGTCCATCCGCATCGCCATGTCAGCGGTCGTCATCATGATATGGGTCTTGCCCGCGCCATCGGCGGTAGGCGCCATGTCTTCTTCCTTCAAGTCCTTCGGCTGCCACTGGTTGGCCCCGGCCGGGGACTTGGTGAGTTCCCACTCGTAGCCAAAGAGGACATCGAAATAGGACATGTCCCAATGGGTCGGCGTCGGCGTCCACGCGCCCTCGATCCCAGACGTGATCGTGTCCACGCCCTTCCCGGACTTGTGCCCGTTGGCCCAGCCAAAGCCCATGGCTTCGATTGGCGCTCCTTCCGGCTCTGCTCCCACGAGGGCCGCATCACCCGCACCATGCGCCTTGCCAAACGTGTGGCCACCGGCAACGAGAGCAACGGTTTCTTCGTCATTCATGGCCATCCGGGCAAACGTGTCCCGGATATCAAAGGCGGAAGCCAGCGGATCAGGGTTTCCATCCGGCCCTTCCGGGTTCACATAGATCAGCCCCATCTGAACCGCTGCCAGCGGGTTCGCCAGATCGCGGTCACCAGAGTAACGGCTGTTTTCCTTGTCGGACGTCGCAAGCCACTCCGTCTCGGACCCCCAATAGACATCCTCTTCCGGCTCCCACACGTCGGCGCGGCCACCAGCAAATCCGAAGGTCTTGAAGCCCATCGATTCCAGCGCGGCATTGCCTGCAAGGATCATCAGGTCCGCCCAGGACAGAGCACGGCCGTATTTCTGCTTGATCGGCCAGAGCAGACGGCGCGCCTTATCGAGGTTGCCGTTATCGGGCCAGGAATTCAGCGGTGCAAACCGCTGTTGCCCGGCGCCTGCACCACCGCGGCCATCCTGAACACGGTATGTGCCGGCAGAATGCCATGCCATCCGGATCATGAACGGACCGTAATGGCCGTAGTCTGCTGGCCACCAGTCCTGGCTGTCGGTCATCAGCGCTTTTAGTTCTTCCATCACCTGGTCAAGATCGAGCGACTTGAACGCTTCAACATAGTCAAAATCATCGCCCATCGGGTCCGGCGAGGTGCCGCCCTGATGCAGCATCTTCAAGTTCACTTGCTCCGGCCACCATGCTTGGTTCTTAACCGTACCGGTGTGCATGACCGGGCATTTTCCTTCGAAAGCGCCGTCCATAGTCTTCCTCCTTGGGGTGATTTTCTGGGGTTATGGCAAGGCCACGACAGCCCTGATCTGGAATCGTTCTAACAAGGAAGTTCGATCAGTTGAAGTTGTAATTTCTGATTACATTGATAAGATTTTCTGATGATAAACGTAACGCTCAAGCAGTTTCGCTATTTCGATGCTCTCGCGCGAACGGGCCATTTCGGACGCGCCGCTGACGCCTGTGCAATCTCACAACCTGCATTGTCCATGCAGATCAAGGAGCTGGAGGATGCGCTCGGCACGCAGCTGTTCGAACGGAGCGCACGGTCGGTACATCTAACTCCCCTTGGCGAAGACCTTGCTGCGCGTGTCAGGGAGATCTTGCGGGCCGTCGATGAAATCGGCGATCTTGCACGGGCCGATGACGAAAGGCTCGTAGGTCGATTTCGGATAGGCGTGATTCCGACCGTGGCCCCCTACCTGATTCCCCGTGTCATGCAGGGTCTAGCGGCCGATCACCCCGACCTCGACATTTACATTCGCGAGACCGTCACGCCGAAACTGATCGGAGAACTGAGCGAAGGTCGGCTGGATGCAGCCATCCTCGCTTTGCCAGCCTCGGAACCCGGCCTCTCGGAGGAAGCACTTTTCGACGAGGACTTTGTGCTAATTCGCCCGACCACTGAAGCAAGCGCGCCCGTTCCTTCCAAGGAAGGCCTGCGGACAATGCGGCTTCTTCTACTGGAGGAAGGTCATTGCTTCCGCGATCAGGCGCTGTCCTTCTGCGACATCCGCACCGCTCAGCCCCGTGAGATGCTCGATGGCTCGTCGCTTTCCACGCTTGTGCAAATGGTCAGTGTGGGAATTGGCGTGACCCTTCTGCCGGAAATGGCGCTTGCGGTTGAAACACGGTCCGCCGATGTCGCCGTGCAAAGATTTCCGAAACCGCAACCGTCTCGGACAATCGGAATGGTCTGGAGAAAGTCATCGCCATTAACCAGCCAATTGCGGCAACTCGCGGACTTGGTGAAAGCAACCGCTGCATGAACCGAGAGGCTGTCGGTCAGACGGCCTCGATAGCGAGCGCAGTCGCCTCACCGCCGCCGATGCAAATCGACGCGACGCCGCGTTTCGCATTGCGCTCGGCCATCGCTCCCAGAAGCGTGACGAGAATTCTCGCGCCTGACGCCCCGATCGGATGACCTACGGCGACGGCGCCTCCATGCACGTTCAAACGCTCATGTTCGATGCCAAGTTCACGCATAGACGCCATCGGAACACAGGCGAAAGCCTCGTTGATTTCGAAGAGGTCAACGTCATCGACGGACCAGCCGGTTTCCTCAAAGAGCCTTTGTTTGGCGAACACGGGGGCCGTCGTGAACCAACCGGACTCACCCGCATATGCGCTGTGCGCGACGATCCGCGCGACCGGCGAAAGCCCAAGTTCTTCTGCTCGGCTGGCCCGCGCCAGAACCAACGCAGCTGCACCGTCGTTGATGGAAGAGGACGAAGCGGCCGTGATCGTGCCGTCTCGCTTGAAGGCTGGACGAAGTGTTGGAATTTTCGCTGGATCGATGCGATCCGGGCCCTCGTCACGATCCACGGTCAACTCGCCTTTGCGTGTTTTGATCGTAACCGCCGCGATCTCGGTCCGAAACGCACCTTCGGACGCGACCTTCGCACGCCGGACGCTTTCCATCGCAAAGGCATCCTGGTCGTCACGGGTAAACTGGTATTTCTCCGCGCAATCTTCGCCAAATGTACCCATCGAGCGGCGTGTGCCATCCGGCGCAACATCGTAGGCATCTTCAAGCCCGTCCAGCATCATGTGATCCAGAACTCTCGAATGCCCGATCCGCGCGCCGGCACGGCCTTGCGGCAGCAAATACGGGGCACCCGTCATGCTCTCCATCCCGCCAGCGACCACAACCGAAGCCGAACCCGTTGCGATCGCGTCATGTGCAAGCATCACGGACTTCATGCCCGACCCGCATACCTTGGAAATCGTGGTGCATGGGACGGACTTGGGCAGGCCTGCAGCAAGTGCAGCCTGCCGCGCAGGCGCTTGCCCCAGCCCGGCTGGCAGAACATTCCCCATGAGGACTTCGTCGATGGCATCTTCGCCAACCCCGGCTCGATCCAGCGCGGCCCGAATGGCGACGGCCCCCAGTTCAGTGGCGGAAACGTTGGAAAATGCACCCTGGAATGCTCCAAGTGGTGTACGAGCCGCACCGCATATCACAATGGGATCAACTGGCCGGGTATTCGTCATCTCAACGCCTCCAATTACAGGTGAACACATGTTCACATATAAGGCGACCAGAGAAAAGCCTGTCCAAACGCAAATGACGGCTCCCACCCCTGGGAACCGCCATTCAGCAAGTGTGTGTGTGTGCGTAGATCAGTAATTGATCTGGGACCTTAAAATCGAATCCATGTGTTCGAAATGTGACCGCACTTAACCGATTTCTGGGTCTTTAAGTGACTCATCGCAGTCTGTGCACATCACTTGTGCATCACCCGCTGTCATTGGACCTCGCGCCCTGTCGAACCGCAAATATGCCAGCCCTTCACCGCCATTCTGTGTGAACAAGGTACCAACAGACTTTCCATCTTCCGTTACCAATTCTGTTCCCGACGGCACCTCGCCGTCGACCGAAACCCGGGCAAGCCCTTTTTTCAAAGTGGTTTTGTGCTTCATGCGGGCGGTAACCTCCTGCCCGACATAACAACCCTTTCGAAAATCCACGCCGTTCAGCGCCTCAAAGTTCATTTCCAGAGGATAGCTCTCGTTTGGAACAAGCTCGACGCCGCTTTCCGGGACCAGATGAGATATCCGTATCGCATCAAAATCCACATCCTCGCTCGGACGCCCGTCGTAGGCGCGCCAACCGAGTGCGGAATGCCTCGAATCCGCGAATGCTCCTTCCGGACACGGGCCCAGACCCCGGGCGACCGGGCGATCAGTGGGCGTCAATTGTACATCCGCGCGAAGCTTATAAAGCGACAACCGCTGCAAAAGACCTGCAGCCATGTCTTCTGCGACGTCGATCAGGATCTTGTCGCCCTCGGGCACCAGGAAAAAATCGACCAAGTACTTGCCCTGCGGTGTAAGAAGGGCCGTCCAAACCAGCCCGTCTTTCAGACGTCCGACATCATTCGTGACGAGGTTCTCCAGAAAGTCTTCCCGATCGTTGCCGGTCACTTCGATGATTGTCCGTTTCGACATCACTGGTCTCCCGAGTGCTGAACTGCCTATATAGGACGTCCTTACGGCAACGGAAACGCCATGCCTGCCCCACTTTCCGTGATCATCCCGACGCTCAATGCCGCTGATCAATTGCCGGCAACCGCAGAAGCTTTGTTGGAAGGCGTGTCATCCGGGCTGGTGAACGAAGTGGTCATCTCGGACGGTGGCTCTTCGGATGCAACAAAGCTGGTGGCCGACGAACTCGGAGCGCGGTGGGTAGAAGGTGCCGCCGGACGCGGTGGCCAGATCAAACGCGGGATCGATGCGTCCGAAGGGAAATGGCTTCTGCTGCTGCATGCCGACACGCAACTGTCGCTCGGTTGGGCCGAAGTTGCCCATGGACACATGACTTCGGCCTCCACAAAAGCAGGCTGGTTCAAATTGCGTTTCCGGGCTCACGGATTAATGCCGCAGATGGTGGCTGCGGGCGCAAACCTCCGGTCGCGCGCCTTTGATCTTCCTTACGGCGACCAGGGCCTTCTGATCGCACGAGACACGCTCAACTCCGTGGGTGGCATGCCGATTATGCCGTTGATGGAGGATGTCGCACTTGCAAAGGCGCTCAAAGGACGCTTGGTCCAATTGGATGCCGAAGCGCTGACCTCTGCGGAGAGGTATCAAAGAGACGGTTGGGGAAAACGCATCTTCAGCAATCTGGGAACACTTGCGAGATACAAGTTGGGGGCAGACCCCAACGACCTCAAGCGGCGCTACGAACGTCAAAAACGCTCACCGTGACATGGATTGCCATCAATCGTTGAATTGAAGCGCGTGCAGTCTGGCATATAGACCGCCGCGCTCGAGGAGAACATCATGCGTCCCCTCATCGACCACGCGCCCTGCATCCATGACAATGATCTTGTCGGCGGCACGGACGGTGGCCAAGCGGTGCGCAATCACGAGTGTCGTCCGGTCCTTGGACAAAACATCGAGTGCTTCTTGCACGCGCACCTCGCTTTCGGCGTCAAGTGCGCTGGTCGCCTCGTCAAGCAGCAGGATGGGCGCGTCCCGCAAGAGCGCGCGAGCAATAGCAACGCGCTGTCGCTGACCTCCTGAAAGCTGTCCCCCTCTGGGACCGACTTGCGTGTCGAGACCTTGTGGCAGACGCTGCACGAACTCAGTCAAATGCGCGGCCTCCAAAACCTCGGCAAGGCGCGCTTCACTCACACCGGTTTTGGCCAGCAAAATATTGTCCCGCAGGCTTTCATCGAACATCGGCGCATCCTGGCTGACCACCGAAAACAGGCTCCTTAGATCACGGAGAGTCAGCGCTTCGACGGGCGTACCGCCGACTGTGACCACGCCGCTTTCGACATCCACGAGCCGCGTCAAAACGTTGAAGATGCTGGATTTACCTGCACCTGAGGCCCCAACCAGAGCAGTCGTCTCGCCCGCCTTTCCAACAAGGCTCGCTCCTGCCAACGCCGTCTGCCCCTGATAGCGAAGGATAACGTCCTGCAGAACAATATCGGACTGTGCTGGTTTAGGAGGTGGCGGAGCAACGCTCTCGGGTGTACGGATCGTCGGCTCGGCTTCGAACACGTCCCGAATGCGTGCGAGACTTGAGCGTGCCGATGCCCAGGCCCCGGTCACATTGGCCAACCGTCTGAGCGGATCAAAGAGCAAACCAATCGCTGTGAAGAAGGACATGAACTCGCCCACTGTCTTTTCCCCCGCGACGATCTGGCCCCCGCCGTAGTAGATGACGCCCGCAAAACCGAGGGCTGCGACCACGTCGATCATACCGGGCACCGCAGCGCGCCCGATAAGCGCCCGGCGCTCGAACCGGCGAAACTCTCCCACCATGGAGCCGAAACGATCATGCTCATGGGATTCCGCCGTGTTCAGCTTGATGGTGTTCATGCCATGGAAGATTTCATCCAGCCGCGTGGATAGACGCGCCGCACGGTCTCTCGCGGTGAAACTCATGCCGCGCACATAGCGCAGAAGTCCTGCCACGGGCCCCATAAGCAGCGGAACCCCCGCAATCGCGATCAAAGTCCAAAGCGGGTCCACAGAAATCGCCACGGTCAGCAATGCGATCAGCGCGATGAAATCGCGCCCTGCTGCCCCGAGAACCGTGGCCCAGATAGCATTGGCAAGCGTCGTGTCCCCGCGCACCCGCTCGATCAGCGTGCCGGGAGGATTCTCCTGAAAATACGCGCTGTCCAAGGTCAGGAAGTGGCCCACCATATCGCGCTGCATGGCGGTCGAAACCTTCAGACCGACCCCTTCCATGATGACGCGATGGGAGAACGCACTGAGGGCGCGCAATAGAAATATTCCGGCAATTGCGGCCGCCACCCACCCAACAGCACCTTGATCTCCAGCAATGAATACCTGGTCGAACATGGGCTTCATGAGGTAACTCAAACCGCCCAGCGTCGCTCCTTCGAGCGCCATCAGGAGCAACGCGACAAGGATAAGTTTCCAATGTCGGCGCAGGTAATTTTGCCAGACCCATCCGAATATCGGTCGGTTTGCACTGTCCGTCATGGCATCCGCTCCCCCGCGTTATAGCGCGCCGTCAGGGCAACCGGATCATAAACCGTTTCCAGCCACGCACGGAGTCCGATGCCGTCCGCCTCAAAGGCCGCGAGATACGCGTCCGCCATGAAATCCAGATGTCCGTGTCGCCTTCTTCTGAGATGCAGATATCGAAGGGAAAGCTGTCGCCGGGCAACCTTTGGTGCTGTATCGGTTTCGGCGAGAAGATAAAGAAAAGCCGCGAAACCCGTTCTATCGATTCCAGATTTACAATGAATTACAAACGGTTTCTGTATCTTCTTAAAGCAATCCAGAAGTTCGAGAAAGCGCTCCCTACCAGAAAGCCGTCCCCCTCTGATTTTCACTCTGTGCAAGGCAAGACCGTGTGCAGCGCAGGCTTCGCGTTCGAGACGAATAAACCCGTGATCTTCGCTTTTCCCTCGAAGGAGCAAGACGGATCGGATGCCGCGTGCCGCCCAGCCCGCGATGCGATTTGGGCTGGGTTGGTTGGACCGCCAGACACCCGGCGCGATTTCATACTCATGCGTCCAAAACACCCTGAGGAACCCATGATCCGTGAGCATCAGTTGCCTGAGCGCGGACCGGCGTTCCCCTGGCGAGGCGAAAAGGCTGTTCTGCTCCACGGGCCGGTTCGGGCTCCTGTAATTTTGGCTTTTCGGGATTTAGCCGCTGCCGAATGGCTTGCCAAGGCGCGCGCGCGGTTGACGCTGCGGGGAGAGGCTTCTACGTCTCACCGGACATCTTCCGGAAAGTTGACCTATGAGCCTTGCAAACGGCCTTACTTATCTCGCAATTCCTGGCCCCTCTGTCATGCCTGAGCGCGTTCTGCGCGCCATGCACAGGGCGGCTCCGAATATCTACTACGGCGCCTTGCCCGATATGGTGTCAAACCTTGTCACGAGGCTGAAACAAGTCGCGCGCACAGATGGGCATGTCGCAATGTACATCGCCAATGGCCACGGCGCTTGGGAAGCGGCAGTGTCGAACGTGTTTTCGCCGGGCGACCTCGTTCTGGTACCCGCAACCGGACGTTTTGCGCATGGGTGGGCTGAAATGGCCGGTGTCATGGGAGTGGAAACCGAGATCCTCGACTTCGGCAAGCGCGCAACGATCGACCTGGATACACTCAAGGACCGCCTCGAAGCCGACGATGGACGCATAAAGGCCGTTATGGCGGTGCAGACCGACACTTCGACCGGGGTCCGAAACGATATTGCTGCATTGCGGGCAGCCATCGATGAAACAGGCCATGACGCGCTTCTCATGATCGATTGCATGGCTTCACTCGGCTGCGACCGGTTCGAGATGGACGCCTGGGGCGTCGACGTCATGGTCGCCGGTTGCCAGAAGGGCCTGATGACACCCCCCGGACTGGGGTTTGTCTTCTTCTCCGACAAAGCCGACCAGGCGCGCGAAGATGCCAAGTGCGTGACGCATTACTGGGATTGGCGTCGTCGGATCGAACCACCTTATTTCTATCAGTATTTTGACGGCACAGCTCCAACGCATCACCTCTACGGGTTGGATGAGGCGCTGAACATGATCGACGAAGAGGGGCTGGAAAATGTCTGGTCCCGACACGCCTCGATCGCTCGCGCCATCTGGGCCGCTTTCGATCATTGGGGGAGTAGCGGACCACTTGAGGTCAACATAGAAGACCCGTCTATCCGCTCGCATTCCGTCACCGCGTTGCGCGCCAATTCCGAGAAAGGCACAGCACTGCGAGAGTGGTGCGAAACCCAAGCCGGTCTTACCCTCGGTATCGGTCTTGGCATGGTGGAGGAAGGCCCCGAGTGGCACCATTTCTTCCGGCTTGGCCACATGGGACACATCAACGCGCAGATGATCCTTGGCGCCCTGGCAACGGTCGAAGCAGGTTTGAAGGCCGTCGATCTTCCGCACGCATCTGGAGGCATCGAGAAGGCGGCTGCGGTCATCGCGGAAGAAAGCAAAAGCTGATTGGCTTTTCGCACCTGTTGCTCGGCGCTTTACGAGGCCTCACCTTGCCCGTCGGCGCTTAGCCTCGTGGCTTAAGATCGACCGTCATCAATCGGTCAGCGCCCCACGATACAAGGCCAGCCACGATCAAGCCCCAGATCGCCCAGATGGCAAAAAGGACCATAAAAACAATAACCCCGGCTGAAACGAGGAAAGCGTTGGTATAATCATCGACTTCGCGCATGGGCCAAACTCTAACCGGAAATGTGTCAAAGGTGAGTAACTTTGTGGTGCAAAAGCGAATTTCAGCCGGTGAGCACTTCTGGCAACACGTTTGCAAGCAAATCAAGGTCTTCAGGATGTCCGGCACTGATCCGAATGCAACGATTGCCGGGCGCCGCGAACGGTTTACGCACAAACACGCCTCTTGCCACTAGTTTCGCCAGAACCGTGTTGGCGTAGTCGGCATCGCGTCCGCAATCGATGGTGACGAAATTTGTGGCGGACGGCAGCGCAACCAGATCGTTGTCAGATGCGATCTCGGTGATTCTCTTGCGCGCGCGCTCAACCTGTCCGCGAACTTCCGCGACCCATCCGCTGTCGCCCAACGCGGCAAGAGCTGCGGCTTGGCTCGCGCGGCTCATTCCGAAATGGTTTCTTATCTTCTCGAAGCCACGAATGACATTCGCCTCCCCGAATGCATATCCGACCCGCATGCCGGCCAGCCCATAAGCTTTTGAAAACGTGCGGAGGCGCACCACGCGGGGGTCCGAAAGCTCAACCTGCGGAACCGCGGTATCAGGCGCAAACTCGACATATGCTTCATCGAGCGCCAGCAAACACCCCTCTGGCAATGCGTCGATCATTGCTTCGATGGTTTTGGCTTCGTGCCAAGTGCCCATCGGATTGTCGGGATTGGCCAGATAAATGAGTTTCGCGCCGCATTCCTTTGCTGCACTGAGCAAGCTCTCAGGGTCTTCGCGATCATCGACATAGGGTACGGTGACAAGCTCCCCGCCAAATCCAGCGACATGATAGTTGAACGTTGGATAAGCGCCGTCAGACGTCACGACCTTGTCGCCCGGGCCCACGTAAAGGCGCACGAGATACCCGAGAAGGCCATCGATCCCCTCACCCACCACGACCTCTTCTGCAGAAACGCCGAGCGATAGTGCCAGTGCGTGACGCAATTCGTAGCTCTCCGGGTCGCCATACATCCAAGCCTCACCCGCTGCATCGCAGATCGCCTGAAGCACTTTTGGCGATGGTCCAAAGACACTTTCATTGGCGCCCAGGCGAGCTTTGAACGGCGTACCGGTCTGACGTTCAATCGCTTCTGGGCCAACAAAAGGAACGGTTGCGGGAAGGCTTTGGGCCAACGGGGTTTCAAGAGGGCGTTTCATGCCCACCAAACCAACACGGACGCGCGCAGGCGGCAAGAGGTGCTATTCGCCACCGTCGCCGCGGAGACGCTCTCTCAAGGCGTCGATCGCACCGCGCACACGGCCTGGCTCGCCCTCCTCGGTGACGGCATCGCCATCTGCACGAGCAAGAAACGAGGGCGTGAACCCTGACAGTACGGTGTCCCAGAAGGCCGAAAGGTCACCGGCGCGCAGTGCTGCAACTTCCTCCGGCCCCAACTCCAGACGATACTCAAAATTGGCGCTACCACCCTGTCTGTCAACCGCCTTGGCCAATCCACCTGCAAGCAGACGCTCCGCGCGACCGGCTGTTTCGGGAGTGGCAACGTCGATCCCATCGAGAATGAATTGCCAGTCCATGTCGATTTCGTCCTCACTCAAGTCCCAACGGTCTTGGACCCGCGCCGTGATGGTACCGTCGCTCAACCATGTTAGGGGCGCCCTCGGAAGGACGAGTTTCAGGCTGTCGACTTCGACTTCCTCGAAAGCCCAGATGGTTTCCCGACCTTCTTCAGAGAGTTCCCGAGTTGAAACGAAAAGCGGTTGTCCAGCGACCTCCGCCGTAAGGTTGGAGCGGAACAGGAGATCAAACAACGCAAGGCGGCTGCGGAAAGGCGCGACTTGACCTGTTTCGATGACAAGATCGTAGGGCTCAGCCGTGCGCGCACGAATTTCCACGTCAACGTTTGTGACTTCCGCCAAGTCTGCACGGAACGGGCGGCGTTCCTTGGGACGTTCCCTTTCAACTTGAGCATCGTTTTCATTGGGAAGCGGCGGCGTAACAAAGCCAGTAACCCCATCGACCGCCGCATATTGAATGCGTGGTTCGCTGCTCAGAAGACTGAACAACGCGACATCGGCCTCTATGCGATCGATACTTAGATCGAAGGCAAGTCCCTCTTCGCTCGTGCGGGTCACCTGCACGTCGTTCAACGCGACTTTGCCTTGCAGGAGCGAGCCGGAACTTTCGGCATAAGTGACCGCGATACCGGTCTTTTGCTCAGCTGCGGACATGATCGTGCGCAGAAGCGGGTCGAAAAACAGAACACTGGCCAGCAAGCCCACGACGGCAACGCCACCGGAGACGCCCGCAAACCAGTGTAACGCCTTTCGGGACACAATCGGTTTTCTGGGCTGTGATGCAGCTTTTTCTCGAGTCTCTTGCTGATCACGCTGTGATTTCACCCCGCGCAACTTCGATCCGAAGATGCTGTTCAATGCGAGCACAATGATCTCGAAGAGAAGAAGAAAGAAACCGCCGATGAGAGTGAAAAGGGGTGCAAGACACGCGAACAGCAGCTCGGCGAAGATTATGAGTAAAGCTTCCATCGCTTTCGCACGTAGGAACCCATTTGGGCAAACCAATGAAAAACGGTCTGTTTCTGCCGCAAACGGGCGATCCTGTGACCTATTTGCCCATCAAACTGGAACGAAAGTGGGAGGCAAGACATGAGAGTCGGCTTTATTGGCTTGGGCAATGTTGGAGGCAGGCTTGCGGGCAACTTGCTCGCGAACGGCGTGGATCTGACAGTACGCGATCTGGACCGCGAGACGGCCACTCAATTGATTGATCAAGGCGCCCATTGGGCCGACAGCCCCGAAGCAATGGTGGGCGCGGTCGATCTTGTCATCACGTGTCTTCCCTCACCCTCCGCATCAGCCGCCGTGATGGAGGGACCTGACGGTTTGCTCCGCGCGTTTGGTCCCGGCAAGATCTGGGCCGAAATGTCGACAACCGACGCCAGCGAAATGACCCGTCTCGCAACACTTGTCGAGGAAACCGGCGCCCGAGCCATCGAGTGCCCCGTTTCCGGCGGATGCCATCGAGCGGCAACGGGCAACATCTCCATCTTCGCAGGCGGCGCGCGCGAAACCTTCGAAGCAATGCTGCCGATCCTTACCATTCTGGGACGCCGGGTCCTCCACACCGGCCCGATTGGTTCCGCTTCGAAATTGAAGGTGATGACAAACTACCTTGCCACGACACATTTGGTGGCCCTCTCGGAGGCATTGACAACCATGGCCGCCGCAGGGATCGACCTTGCGACGACTTATGAGGCGATCCGCATCTCCTCTGGAAACAGCTTCGTCCACGAAACCGAAAGCCAGGTGATCCTGAACGGATCGCGCGACATCAACTTTACAATGGACCTTGTCTTGAAGGATATCGGGCTCTTTCAGGATATCGCAGAAGACAACAGTGTACCGCTAAAGCTCTCCCCCCTTTTGGTGCGCCTGTTCGAAGAGGCCAACATCGAATTCGGGCCGCGAGAGCACTCCCCAAACATTATCCGCCGCTACGAAGAGCCAACGGGGCTCGACATTCGCGCCCCCGGCTTCCCGGCAGAAATGGTCGATGACGAACCGCCGGCCCGTGGCGCGGAAGTGGTGCCACGCCGATAGTCTGATGCGCGACCGTGCTCCGCCGAATGGTGAAGTGCGGTTTGGGAACCCAATTCTGATCAAGGCCAAACAACCGGTAAAAGAGTGACTGCCAAATCGTCAGCCACAACACACTTTCACGTCGAATATCACCAAAGAATATGTGCCTAATCTCAAAATGACTCGACTGATCCTGTTCAACAAACCTATGGGCGTACTCTCTCAGTTCACCGACCAGCGTAGCCCCACGGAGCGCCCGACCCTGTCCGGGTTCGGTTTGCCCGAAGGCGTTTATGCTGCCGGCCGCCTGGACAGGGACAGTGAGGGGCTGCTTGTACTGACCGACAATGGAAAGTTGCAGGCACGTATCGCTTCACCGAAAACTCGAACCGAAAAAACATATCTCGTTCAAGTGGAGGGTGCACCCGAGGAGGCCGATCTAGAACCAATGCGCGCCGGCCTCACCCTTAAAGACGGGCCAACGCGCCCTGCAAAGGCACGGGTTATCGGCGCACCCGACCTGTGGGAGAGAGACCCGCCGATCAGGGTCCGCAAGAACGTGCCGGACGCCTGGATCGAAGTAACACTGACCGAAGGACGCAATCGCCAAGTCCGCCGCATGTGCGCCGCCCTCGGTTATCCCTGCCTTCGACTGGTCCGTTGGCGTGTCGGGCGTTGGACGCTCGACGGTCTCGCACCGGGCGAATGGCGCGAGGCCTGAAAGCGCGACGGATTCTGGTGGCAAAAGCCTCAAATTGGACATCAATCGCCCGATAAAGCGCGACTTTGTGCCCGAATGTTAACAAACCGAACGCTTACAATTCTAATCAACGTTTAAGTGTTGTGAGTGTACCAGTGCCCTGCCTTTACCCCGGAAACATCCGAAATCTTGTCGTTCGCACTGTGAGCAGTGCTGTGTTGAGCGTGCTTGTTTTCTTGACTGCTGCGCATGATGTCGCGGCTCAGGGCACAGGCAATCTGCTGATGAACACATACCCCAGCAATACACGGCCCAATACGAACTTCTCGGGAACGCCACTGACCTCGGGGCCGGTGACCATAATCGATCAGGTCAACTTAAACCCAGCGGGGCGCGCCGACTATTTCAGTGTTCGGATCGAAGGTTACATTCTGGCGGAAACAACCGGCACGTACACTTTCGAAACGTACAGTGATGATGGTGTCCGGGTGTTCGTGAACGGAAGCACCGTCATTGATAACTATGGCCTCCATGCCCCCACCATCAACCGAGGCGACATAAACTTGGTCGCCGGAACGTGGGTTCCCTTCCGAATTGACCACTATGAATGGGGCGGAGGTCAGCGGCTAAGGCTTCGTTGGCGCACACCAGGCGCCTCCTCTTTCGTATACCCGCCTGCCGCCAACTTGTCGCAAACGTTGCCGGTTTCCGCGGGTGGTCCGCCGCTCAATACTCAGGATGACCGCGTGGCTTTCATCATTACCGAGGAGGCAAAGCGCCAACTGCAAGCGGATATCGCCAGCAACCAACGCGCAAACCGGGACGCGCGGGCACGTCATGCAACAGCGCTGCGTTGCCAACGGCTTGAAGAGGAAGACCCGACGCGTATTGATCATGAATGTCAGGACGACGCACTCTCCAAAGCGGCGCCACTTCAATTCAACGGCAGCCTGAACGGAACGTCTCAGTCGCAAAAACTGGTCGGTGATTTCTATCATGCCATCAGCAAATCCAACGGTGTCCGTCACATCTATTCTGGCGACTTCGATGTCACGCGTTTCGAAGGCGGCGATGTCTCGGCAGTCTTTTCCGCGCGGTATGCACGTGAACGCATGGTCGGAGACCGCCTCATTGGAACCTTCCTAGCACTCAGCGCGAACCACACCGAAATCGAGGACGTCGTCACGGGCAACCGGTCTGGCTATGGTCTGTCGGCCGGGGTCTATATGGTCGACCAGTTGACCGAGGAGCTTACATGGGACGGCTTCCTGTCCATCGGAACCGGCCGCAACAATCTGGACATCCAAGATGGTGGGTCCGACATCCAAGGCAACTACAACACCACCTCTGCACTCCTTGGCTTCGCCCTTTCAGGAGAACGCAGCTACGAGCGTTTCGATCTTCGCCCTGAACTGAGCGTGTCGGTCGGTTACACGGACATTGGCAACGTCAATGTCAGCGGCGGCACCTCTCCGATCGTCGACGCAGGCGGTGTCACTCTGGCTCGCCTGAGCTTCCAGCCTGATTTCGTCTTCTTTCTGGCAAATGGACAGTCGCGCTTCGACACGAAAGAGCTTTGGGTCACTCCGAGCGTCACGTGCGAGTATCAGGACACCACATACACAGATCAGGACTGTGGCGGCGGTCTCGCTCTCGAGTGGACGGCCGACCGGGACGACGGTCTGCTGGATGTCTCATTCCGCGTCAGCCGGGAAGTTCTTGGTGGTGAAACCCGCGACAGCGTCGGCTTCCAACTGGAAAGCGCATTCTGATCCGACTGCCCTTTGTGCGAGTCTGATTGGCCTGCCCTCAGGCAGGCCGATGCTCATCTTCCAACAGGATCACTCACGAAGAGCAGTCACTCCAGTCGATGCGCGCGACAGCGTTCCCTTGAAAGAGAGCCTCTTCCACGCGATCACCGGAACGGACGCGCAACACTGCGCCTTCTATTTCGGCATCCGTCACCGTGATTTCGCGGGCACCGATCGTATCATCGACATCAATGGTAAAGGCTACGTCGACACCCTCGGGCAGGCCATTCAGTGAAAGGGTCAAACGCGTGTCGCCATCGCTCACGCTTGATGTCCCGGTGACACGCTCGCCGCCCGCAACCAATTCGAATGGCTGAAACACCTCTACCCCGGCGCCCGCTCCTGTGGTGTCGAAGATGAGCGCACCTGCCGACCCTGTCAGATCGACCGTCACGGAAATAGGGGTATCGTCACATACCCCGCTGTCGCTCGACAAAACAAAGCGGTCCTTCGGCGCTCCTTCAATGAATGTTGCCGTGATATCGGCACTTGCCGTCGTGGCAAACAACAAGGGAACAAGGGACAACAGTAATTTCATGAACGCAGTCCTTTCCGGCGGTTCGACTGAACGTCGTCCGGTTTTGGCCGATTTCAAGTGCAGCTTCGCGAGCGCTTCCGATTTCACGTCGCGACGTCAGCGTTTCAGAGGTTCAAGTGACCCGGAACCAGGTCATCATCCCGGAATGGGCGTGCTCCAACATATGGCAATGCAACAGCCAGTCGCCTGGATTGTCGGCGATGAAAGCGATCTCGCGGCGGTCTTCAGGACCAAGAAGCGTTGTGTCCCTCAGCGCTTCGGGAAGGCTCCCCATCGGTGTAGTGCGCCCCCGTTCCACAAAGTGATGACCATGCAGATGCATGCCGTGTGGCCAACGGGTTTCATTCACCAGCATCAGACGCACGACCTCACCGCGCGGCACCTCGAAGAACGGCTCGTCCGGCATGCCCGCCACGCCATTCAGCGCCCAGACCATGCCGCGCTCGGCAAGCGCGCGCCCGTCCAGTTCTTCGCCCTCGAACGTGGCTGACGCGATCCCCCGCATCGCGCCTCCATCCATCCTTAATTCGCGAAGAGGTGCGGCCGCGATCTGCTCCGCCGTGGGCACTTGCACCGCGTTCGGTGGCAAGAAAGGTATCGGGTCAGGACGAGGCCCCTGACCAGTCTCCACCGGAAAGCTCGCCAGTGCGAAGTCTCCATCGCGCTCTTGCGACAGGATCAGCGCTTCGCCGCCCTCCTCGGCGGTAATATCCGCAATCAGATCAACGCGCTGCGCGGGCGCGATGACCAGATCATCGGTTCCGCGGAAAACTGCGCCTTGTGGCAGTACAACCGGCATGCCGTCCAGCGCGACCACCGCGGCACGCATGCCGGTCAGACGAAGCTGGAACACCCGCGCATTTGCCGTGTTGATCAGCCTCAATCGCACCCGGGCACCGCGTGGGAGTGGTTTGGCAAAATCGCCTTGACCGTTCACCGTGATCCAGTTGCCGATGCGCCCACCATGCGCAGAGGTCCGCAGATCGCCGAAGGTTTCGAACAGCGTTGCATCCGCTCCGAACAACCAATCGTCCAGGATCAGCACCTCGTCAAAATCGACTTCTGGCGGCTCGGCTTCATCTATGATGAGCGGCCCGAGAAGCCCGCGGGCTACCTGTTCGAAGCTTCGGCTGTGAGAGTGATACCAATAGGTCCCGGCGTCCGGCAGGCGGAAATCGTAGTCAAAACTCTCGCCCGGCGGTATCGGCGATTGCGTCAAGTAGGGTACGCCGTCCATGCCGTTTTCCAGTCGGAGCCCGTGCCAGTGAACGGCCGTGTCTTCGTCCAACGCATTGGTCACCTGCACCTGCATGCGTTCGCCCTGACGCGCACGCAGCAATGGTCCCGGCGTTTGGTCATTAAAGGCCCAGACAGGAGTGGGTGCGTATTCGGGCGGCGCCAATTGAGCTGTTGCCGGCGCGGCAGTCAAAGTAAACGGACTTGCCTGTACGGGACGGGCAAAAGAAACGGCGGCAAGCCCTGCAAGGACCTGCCGCCGGTTTGGACCTGAGCAGCCCGATACCATCAGTCCATCTTTGGCAGAAGGCTGTTCACGCTGTCCTTGGCGTCGCCGTAGAACATCCGCGTGTTCTCCTTGTAGAAGAGCGGGTTTTCGATGCCGGAATAGCCGGTGCCTTGCCCGCGTTTTGACACGAAGACCTGCTTGGCTTTCCAGACTTCCAGCACCGGCATGCCGGCGATGGGTGAATTCGGATCGTCCTGCGCGGCTGGGTTCACGATGTCGTTCGAGCCGATGACGATGACCACATCCGTGTCCGGGAAGTCGTCGTTGATCTCGTCCATCTCAAGCACGATGTCATACGGCACCTTGGCCTCGGCCAGAAGCACGTTCATGTGCCCCGGCAGACGACCCGCCACGGGATGAATTGCAAAGCGGACTTCCTTGCCCGCCGCCCGCATCTTCCGCGTCAGTTCCGCAACGGCCGTTTGCGCCTGCGCCACCGCCATGCCGTAACCCGGCACGATGACAACGCTGTCGGCTTCCTGAAGTGCGGCTGCTACACCGTCGGCATCAATGGCGACCTGCTCGCCTTCGACCGCCATCTGTTCACCCGCTGCGCCACCGAAGCCGCCGAGGATGACCGAAATGAAGGACCGGTTCATTGCCTTACACATAATGTAGGACAAGATCGCACCGGACGAGCCAACCAGCGCGCCCACCACGATCAACAGATCATTTCCAAGCGAGAAGCCGATGGCCGCTGCCGCCCAGCCGGAATAGCTGTTCAGCATCGAGACGACGACCGGCATGTCCGCGCCGCCGATGCCCATGATCAGGTGATACCCGATGAAGAGGGCCGCGATGGTCAGCAGCACCAGCGTCCACGATCCGGAACCACTCAGATACATGATCAGCATCAGGACCGAGAAGGCGGCTGCGCCTGCGTTCAGCAGGTGACCGCCCGGAAGCTGTTTCGCACCGGTATCGATCTGGAACGGCAGTTTCGAAGAACTGCCGGAAAGCTTGCCGTAAGCAACGACTGACCCTGTGAAGGTCACGGCACCGATCCAGATGCCCAGCGCAAGTTCGACCCGCAGGATGCCGATTTCGACACCCGACTTCTTCGCGACGAGCTGACCGAAGGTCGACAGCCCGTCATGCACTTCCTTCGGCAGACCAATGGCCGTGAAGCCATCGTCTTTGACAGCACCGAGCACGCCACCGCTTTCGGCATAAAGCGCGGAGACGATGTTGATCATGATGTCGGCGTTGAAGCCCACGAACACCGCCGCCAGACCGACGAGGGAGTGCATGATGGCCACAAGTTCGGGCATCTGGGTCATTTCGACCTTGGTGGCGAGCTGATAGCCCAGCATCGCGCCAAACACGATCATGATGATGGCAAGCGGCCAAAGCCCCTCGCCCGGTCCGATCAACGTGGCCAGTACCGCAATCGCCATACCGACGATCCCGTACCAGACCGCGCGTTTCGCGCTTTCCTGCCCCGAAAGGCCACCCAGCGAGAAGATGAAGAGAACAGCCGCAACAACATAGGCGGCAGTGGTAAATCCGAAGTCCATTTCCCCTACCCCTATTTACGATTTCTGGAACATGGCGAGCATGCGACGGGTGACCAGGAAGCCCCCGAAAATGTTCACCGCGGCCATGAAGATGCCGATTGCGGCAAGGATCATGATCAGGAAACTGTTCGATCCGACTTGCATCAGCGCGCCCAGAATAATGATCGAGGAAATGGCGTTCGTCACAGCCATCAGTGGCGTGTGCAGTGAATGCGAGACATTCCAAATCACCTGGAATCCGACGAAGACCGACAACACAAACACGATGAAGTGCTGCATGAAGCTTGCCGGAGCGATTAGGCCGACGAGCAGGATCAATGCTCCGCCAATTCCGAGAAGCCCAACCTGCGTTGTGGTCTCTTTCCGGAATGCTGCCGCTTCAGCCGCGCGCTTTTCCTCCGGCGTCAACTCTTTCGGAGGCGCCTTCTTGGGCTGCGCCGCGATCGCCTGTGTTTTCGGCGGAGGGGGCGGCCAAGTGATCTCACCCTGGTGCGTCACAGTTGCACCGCGGATCACATCATCTTCCATGTCATGCACGACCTGCCCGTCCTTTTCAGGTGTCAGGTCTGCCATCATGTGCCGAATGTTGGTCGAATAGAGGAGCGAAGACTGCGTCGCCATGCGTGACGGGAAATCGGTGTACCCGACAATGGTCACCCCGTTTTCGGTGACAATCTTTTCATCCTTTACGGTCAGTTCGCAGTTCCCACCACGTTCGGCGGCCAAGTCCACGATCACCGAACCCGGCTTCATCATGTCAACCATATCCTTGGTCCACAGAACCGGAGCATCACGGTTCGGGATCAAGGCCGTGGTGATGACAATGTCCATCTCCGGCGCGATTTCGCGGAACTTGGCAAGCTGTGCTGCCGCAAACTCGGGCGAAGACACTGCCGCGTATCCGCCAATGGCGGCCCCGTCGGTCTGTTCCTCTTCAAAATCGAGGAACACGAACTCAGCGCCCATCGATTCGATTTGCTCGGCCACTTCTGGGCGGACATCGAAGGCATATGTGATGGCGCCAAGCGAGGTGGCCGTTCCGACCGCAGCAAGGCCCGCAACACCTGCGCCCACAACCAGCACCTTGGCCGGAGGAACCTTACCGGCCGCCGTCACCTGACCAGTGAAGAACCGTCCGAAGTTGTTGCCCGCTTCGATGACCGCGCGGTAGCCCGCAATGTTTGCCATGGAAGACAAGGCATCCATCTTCTGGGCGCGGCTGATCCGCGGAACCATGTCCATCGCGATCACGTTCGCCTTCTGCGCCTTCGCGGTTTCCAGAAGCTTCTCGTTCGCAGCCGGATAGAAGAAAGAGATCAGCGTCTGCCCTTCAGACAGCTTCTTGGCCTCTGCCGTGGTGGGAGGACGCACTTTTGCGACCACATCTGCCTGCTTCCAGAGGTCCGCCCCTTTGACGACCTGTACACCGGCCTCTTCATAGGCCTTGTCATCAAAACCGGCGGAAACACCCGCTCCGCTTTCGATAAGGCATTCATAGCCAAGCTTCGCCAGGTCCTTGGCGCTTTGCGGCGTCATTGCCACGCGCGCTTCGTCCGCCGCAGATTCTTTCGGCGCTCCGATCTTCATAAGAGGTGTCCCCCGTCTTCAGGTTTTGCCTTGATGTAAACTGACAGCTTCTATCGACCAGCCTTGATTTGCACAAGTTCACGGTCAAAACCTGCGGCGAAGTAACCGAAATCCGTCAAATCCACCGTCGCGTCGAGGCGGCATAGGCGTCAAAGGCTTCACCAAACTCCGACTGTAACCGCCCCTCTTCCGGCCGAATGAAGCGACGCTCCAGCACGACAGCTAGCAGCGGTACGAGCAGAACCCCCAGAACGCTTCCCCAAATCAGAGCAAAGCCCGCGAGGATAAGAACGTCGGCAAGATAGATTGGATTTCTCGTCCATCGGAAAACACCGCCTTGAATCAACGCCGACGGCATTTGATGCGGAATGACAGTTGTGCGAGCGCGGGCAAACTCCAGAAGTGCTGCGACCGTCAGGAGTGCCGCCAACGCAAGGCAAATCAGTCCCGGGAAGAACACTCCACCCCAAGGCGCGTGCCAGGGTGAGACCCACGCCAAAACGAGGAAGGCCAAAAGCCAAAGGGGCGGCAGGTCAAGCATGCGCATGACAGTCTCCTACCTTAGGTGGTGTTCCTTGCACAAACACAACCACAACCACCAAATGTTGCGATTCTCCGCTCAATTAACCGTAAAACTTGCGATTTAGGGAAGCTTAAGGCAAAGTTAACGCGCAGGGAATCCCGCGTTGCTGCCAACTGCTTCCGGGAGAGAAAAAAGAAACTTGGGGGGGACGGCGCACTGCCGTTCCAAGGGTAGTGTAATATGCCGATCGGCTATCGGGTTTCGCTCGCCGACGCACAGCTTGATGCAGGCGATGCGGTCCTTGGACCGCAGGTTTTCTTCGAAACCGGTACGGTCATCGGCACCGGAACCGTAACCTTCTTCAACTTCGTGTTCGACGGCGGCTCCGGTGCAAGCGGCACCGGTAGCGGCACCTTTATCCTTGGCACCGACGGCCATCTCTATTTCGACCCGGACTTCAATCCCGACCTTCTGACCTCTTTCGACAGCGCCGAGGTGGCCACCGGACCCACTTTCGACGGCGCGATCTTCGGCACGACCGGCAACGACTCTGCGCTTGACGGCACCGACGCCGACGACCTGATCTTCGGCGGTAACGATCGCACCATTGGCAATTCAGGCAATGACACCATCGACGCTGGCGCTGGTGACGATACTGTTTTCGCCGAGGACGGAGCAGACTCTGTCACCGCAGGCCACGGCGATGACAGCGTCGAAGGCGGCGCGGGCGGCGACACGCTTATTGGCGGCACCGGCAGCGATACGCTGTCCGGAGGTAGCGGTGCAGATGTTCTGGACGGCGGTGGACAGGCGGCGGTTGTCGGCACATCGGAGTCGTTGAACTGGTCGAGTGAAGGCTCTGACGGCACAAGCCTCGAGAGTGGTTTCATCCAATCCACCGGAACAATGGATGTCACCTTCACCTATGTCGATGACGGTGGCGGCAACGAAGCCGAAGTTGAATCCAGTAGCACGCAATATGTCGAATCCGGTGAGCCGTTTTCGACGTCGTCAGCTTTGCGATTGGGCGGTAACGGCCTTGGCGACACATCGACCGCACTTTTCAATTTCGCCGCCTCGACCGGCAGCGGCATGACGGATGAAGTCGACAACCTGCAGTTCCGCATAAACGATATCGACACCGGTGGCTGGCAGGACCAAATCGTCGTCACTGCCTTCGACGCGGACGGCAATTCAGTCGCCGTTACAATCGTTGCCGCAGGGAACGACACCGTTACGGGGAACACTGTCGTCGCCGGACCCGGCAATGATCAGTCATCTCAGGCCGATGGTTCTGTGCTTGTCACCTTTGCTGGGCCTGTGAACCGCGTTGAAGTCAACTATTCGAATCTGAACAATGGCGGTCAGCTTGTCTTCTTAACCGACCTCCATTTTGACACCATTCCAGATCTGGACGGCGCCGACTCGCTTGTCGGTGGTACTGGCAATGACACACTGACACTTGGCGACCAGGATATCGGCCTTGGCCAGGATGGTGACGACACGTTCCTGATCGATGCCAGTGCACTTAACGGCGGCACAATTACGGTTGTCGGCGGCGAAGGCGATGAAACTGACGGCGATACGCTTGACCTCACAGGCGTCCTCGACAAGGGGACCATCGTCTACTCAAACACTGACGACAACGCGGGCGGGCTCTCTGGAACCGCCACACTCACGGATGGCACGATCGTCAATTTCTCCGAGATTGAGACGATCATCTGCTTTGCGGCGGGCACGGCGATTGAAACACCGAGTGGAGAACGCCGCATCGAGAAACTCCGGGCCGGCGATCTGGTGCTGACGCTCGACAATGGCCCGCAGAGAATTCGCTGGATCGGCAAGAAGACCGTGCGGGCAACCGGCGCGCTGGCTCCTATTCGGTTCACGAGAGGCACGATTGGAAATCATCGCGACTTGCTCGTCAGCCCGCAACACCGCATCCTTTGCGGCGGATATACCACCCAGCTGTATTTTGGAGAACCCGAGGTTCTGGCACCTGCCAAGAGCCTCGTCGATGAACTGGGAGTCAGCGTCGCCTATGGTGGCATGGTGACCTATTACCACATGCTCTTCGACTGCCATCAGATCGTGATCGCCAACGGCGCCCCGTCCGAAAGCTTCTATCCGGGCGGGTTCGGCCTCGACACTTTGCCAGACCCGTCTCGAGATGAAATCTTCCGTCTCTTCCCGGAACTCAGATCGAACTTGGGTTCCTACGGACCGGCCAGCCGTGTCTGCGTCAAGGCCTCGGAAGCGCGGGCATTGATCGGAGCGTAGTGCCGCTCGGCGTTCTCAGGCGAACCATTTGTCGTAGTCGCTGACCAGCAGATGCGTCGGATCGGCATCCTCATCGATGTCAGCAAATCGACCGACCGGTTCGCGAAAGACATTGTCGGTCACGTCGTCATTGACCGTGGAGACTTCCCCGATCAGAACGGTGCCCCCCTCGCCCCAGAACGCGTGCCAGTCGCCAGGGTTGAGCGTGACACTTTCGCCCGGAGCAAGCTTCAACTTTTCGCCGGGCGCAAACGGCCGCGCCAAACCGTCACAAAGCACCGTGCCCCCCTTTTCCCCGTCAAAGTTGCCGTCGGCATCCGACCCGAATAATTCCACGATCAATATCGCACCACCGCGATTGATGATGTCCTCGGACTTGATGACATGCGTGTGCATCGGACTCAGCTGATTTTCATTCGATATCAACAGCTTTTCTGCATAAACCATGCCGCGACCGCGCTCGAGGTCGGCCAGATGACCGTTTCGCAACGTAAACAAAAACAATCCAAGGTTCTCATAGTCGCCCTGCCCATAGTCGGTGATGTCCCAGCCCATGCGCGCATCCGCAATTCGACGCGCCGAGCCATCCGCCACGCGCGCCTGAAATTCCGTCGGCGACCAATAGGCAAACGGTGGAAGCGTGAACCCATGGCGGCGGATCAAATCATCGGCCTCGGCCATAATGGTGTTGACGGTCGAGCGTTTCATGGGCGTCCCTTTCCTCAGTCCGTCCCAAAATGACAAGCGGCAACGCCCACGTCCAGAGCTACGCGGCCCATTCGCCGAGGATATTTTCCAGAGCGTCCCAGTCGGTGTACTCGCGGTCCTCGCCGGGGGTTGTCGAAGGGTCTTTCTGGCTCTCGATCCAACGCATCGCCCAGTACTTGAAGAAATCATAGTCCGAGAAACGGAAAGCTCCCGCGATCTGCTCTATCCGGTTTGGCGTCCAGCCGATTTCAGCCGCGAAACCATCAACGATCCGAGACAGACCTGCCCAGTCTTCCGCCTCGTCCCCTGCAGCCGCAAGCGATACGGAAAGGAACAACGACTTCATGCCCTTCAAGACCGAGGCATGGGATTTCGCGAACTCGACCAAGGACGACTGGTAGTGCCCGGTATGAACCGAAGCGGCAAGCAGAACGCCGTCAAACTCAGCCGGATCAAGATCCGCCGCAGTGTCCGCCGGACACAGGGCAACGGCGTGCCCATTCTTCGAGAAGTACTGCAGTGCAAAGTGGCAGATCTTTCGTGTCTGCCCTTCCGTCGAGCCGTAAACGATCAGAATTCTCATGGCGCACCTCTGCAATAGACATGCGCGCAATTTAGGAGAGTTGATTTTCTGGAGCTTTGATCCCGGTCAAACCTGACAGATCAAGCGGCCTCGTCCATAAGACCCGTCGGAAGGACCTCCCGCGCTTCGCGCACAAAGGAGCGAATGGCTTCGTCCGAAATGGTCCAGAGCCGTGGATAAAGCACGGTCATCTCGTTCCGGATCAGCATGAGAAGTGTGTCTTTCAGCGCAAGTGGCGCATCCGTTCCGATGGCCCGAATTTCACCGGCAAGCGCGTCAGCCATACGGTTCACTTCAGCTTGCGTCGCCGACATTGTTGCAAGGTCCAGCATGGACGTCGCCAGGATATCCGGGTCGTAAAGCTCGCGTGCGTTCTCTCTCGCACCGATCAGAGGCTGGAAGAACAGTGCATAGCCGCCAAGTCCCAGCGTCGCGGAAGTGCGTTCGATCGCGGCATCTGCCAGCGCTTCGATCTCCTCGTCCGTTGCTTTTTCCGGGTCAGACAACCAAACGGCATGCGCGGCGTAGATAGCAGGGTTCGATGGATCGAGCATGATCCAGTTCTCGAAGAGTTCGGGCAACATGTGCGCATGCCCTGGCGAACCAAGCGCCTGCATGTACTTAGCTTCGGCCAGAAGCGGCGACATGAGCGCCCGCGCATCAAAATTGTTCAGGATTTCTCCGGCAGACACATAGTGGCTCGCCATGCGACGCCATGCTTCCTTCTGGCAATCTTCCGGCCAATGATCGGCACGGTAAGCAAGGCCAAGAAGCAAATGAGCGCGTGCGGCCAAAAGAGCAAGGACATGGCTTTCCGAGGAGCGCTCCCACGTGTCCACGAAGCAACCGAGTTCCAGCTCTGCTTCCTCGAGATCGGAAAGGCTGTTGTGCGGGGCCTCGTCGATCAGCGACTGCAAGCCTGACAGCGCAACGTCGACCGAGATTTCGTGAAATCGAAGTCCGCCTTGGGTCGATGCAAGCTCGGCTTCCCAAGTTGCGATCTGGTCACCGATCTCGACCCATTCATCCTCAAGCATCAGGCAAGCAATATGCCCGGCGACGGCGCGCCGCTCCTTGTGGTCCGGGTCATCATGCTCGACTGCAAGCTTGGATACATCCGGTTCTTCCGGCATCGAAGCAGGCGCAGCAGGCTTCGACAGCACGAATGTCATGCTGGAAGCGATACCGCGTGCAATGATTTGAAGAACCCGCATGGCTTCTCTCCACGTCCCAATTACTAGGGAAACTGACGAGCCAATTCGGCAACTTTAAGGCAAACTCACGGCGCAGAATATGAAATTTACCCTGAAAATGCAGCGCGAACCGCCATTTGCGGCCTGCATGGAAATGCCTTGGAAGTCAATTTATCGCGCCCAACTCGGCAGGCGCGTGTTTTGAACAAGCGAAACAGTCGGTGCATATTTTCCACCCAAGGCCAAGGTGGCCCGCTTCATGATCTGAATGGCATCTTCCGATTTCGCCGGCAAAGCAGACGGTGAAATGGGCTCACCAATGGTGATCCGATACGGTTGTCGGTCCTTGTTCAGGGTCTCGTAGAAAAGCGTGATGTCGCGAAGCGTCGGATGCAAGATGTCGAACAGATAGAACAGCGCCGAGTTGCGGGCGCGGATATGAAGCGGAATAACCGGAAGTTCGAACTTGCGCGCGATCATGGCTGCCGACGCCATCCATTCGCGTTCATGAAGCTTCAGCCCGCGCCGTTTGGCCAATCGCCCACTGGGGAAAATCACTCCCAAACGCCCGGCATCGATCGCTCTTCGCGTATATTCCATTGTTTCGCGCGTTTTGGCGCGCGTCCGTTTGTCCACCCGCCACTCCACGGGTGCGATCAGGCTTTCAAACTGCGGCATAATACGCAGAATGTCCGAATTGGCGTAGATGAACATGTCCGGCCGAAGCGGATAAAGCGCGTGATGCAGCATGATGCCGTCTGCAATTCCCGTTGGATGATTGGCCACGATAAGAGCCGATCCTTGCCGCGGGATATTCTCAAGGCCCGAAACTTTCAAATCGCGCGCCAAAAGCCCGGCTACATGCCGCATGACACGATCCGTAGACCAGTCGCGGTACAGACGGCCCAGATCAACCGTCCGCTCATATCCAAGCAACGTCATAAGACCATTGCGAGCAACGGCGCTGGTCAAATTATCGTTGAATAACCAAGGCGCTCGTTCTGCAATAAGTGGATCAATTCTGTCTTTCATCGCCCACCTTGAACCCGATCAATGCAACAGATTCGTGTCACAGTTTACCATTTGGGAATGGTGCGCCCCATCTGCCAGCCCTGAAACGAGCGGGTTTTGGCTCAGACCCGAGGCGATGGCGGAATCCGCACGCAACGCGCGATCAAGCCGCCCTGCCGATCGTCATTAGATTGTCGCCTCAGTCATCTGTTTTTATTTATAAAAACAGACTCTCGAAGAGAAAAACGGAAAACCCGACTATCGGCGCATCAGCGCCCCAGAATGCGACCCGCAATCTCGCCCATATCCTTCGAGGGGCTACCTTCGAGGAGGTATTCGAGCGCATCACGCATCTGACCTTGTCGGTCACCGTCGTACCTCGTCCAGGTATCAAATACCGTCGCCATCCGCGCAGCCGTCATCGGATTGACCGGATCAAGCGCTTTCAGCCATTTGGCCATGAACCGATACCCCTCTCCGGACGCATGGTGGAACCCCGCCGTATTCGCGGCCAATCCACCAATCACCGCCCTGAACCTGTTTGGCGTCTTCCAGGTGAATTCCGGCATTTCCGTCAGCTCTCGCGCAACTTCTGCAGCCCGATCCGATGGCGCGTTGACGACCACCGTGGAAAACCACTTGTCGAGCGTGTTCGGGTCATTCTTCCACCGCTCGAAGAATTGTGCAGCTTGGTCTTGCCCGCATCCCGAACGGATCAGAATGGCCAGAGACCCCACGCTTTCCGTCATGTTGTCAGCCTGCGAGTAGACCTGCTCGGCCAAGTCGCTGTGCCCGGCAAGCGCGGCAAAATCGAGTGCCTTGAGCCGAAGCGCCCTTTGCCCTGCATCCTTCGAGTTCGGATCATAGGGCCTCGGGTTGGACAGACCGTCGACCATACCGACAAATGCCACCTCATGGGCCCGTGCAATCGCCGTTCCCAGCGCCTTTCGACAAACATGTATGCGATCTGGGTCTGGTGTGCGGCCCATGTCAAAAAGCGTTTGCGCCATATCGTCCTCTGACGGGAGACCGAGTGCAAACGCACGAAACGCCATATCCAGTGTTTTATCCGCGATCAGACGACCAAGGGCTTCGATGTAGTCTGACGACGGTGCAGCGTCCTCAAGTATCATTGCGGTCAGCTCTGCCTTCGCCAGCGATCGCCCAGCCTCCCATCGGTTGAACGGGTCGGTATCATGTGCCAGCAAAACCAACCGATCTTCCATTGTGACATCCTGCTTGACGATGACCGGGGCACTGAACCCGCGGAACGCCGAAACAATGGGTGTCTCTCCTTCTCCGCTGGCCAGCACGACGCTCTTCGCATCCAGAACTGCCGTCTGCTCTTCCCCCAGCTGTACGCCCGACTTGTCGAAAAGAGCAAAACGCACGGGGATAACCATAGGCGCTTTTTCGGGCTGGCCGGGTGTCGGTGAAATGGTTTGCTCCGCGACAACTTTCCATCCGTTGCCCTCGTGCTCCGTCGATATCGCCACTTGCGGCGTGCCGGCCTGGCTGTACCACAGCTTGAACTGACTCAGGTTCCGGCTGGTGACATCCTCGAAGACCTTGAGCCAGTCTTCGATGGTGCACGCCTGACCGTCATGTCGGTCGAAATAGAGATCCAGAGCACGTGCATAGTCTTCATCACCGACCAGCGCCTTCAACATGCCGATGACCTCGGCTCCCTTTTCGTAAACCGTTGCGGTATAGAAGTTGTTGATCTCGATGTATTCTTCTGGCCGCACGGGGTGCGCCAAGGGCCCCGCGTCCTCTCTGAACTGTCGCGCCCGAAGCATCAGAACATCATCGATCCGCTTGACGGCATGCCCGCGCATGTCACCCGAGAACTGCTGATCGCGGAAAACGGTCAACCCCTCCTTCAGGCAGAGCTGGAACCAGTCCCGGCAGGTTATGCGATTGCCGGTCCAGTTGTGGAAGTACTCATGCGCCACGATCCCTTCGATGAATTCATAGTCCCGATCCGTCGCGGTTTCGGGGCTTGCGAGCACATACTTCGCGTTGAAGATATTGAGGCCCTTGTTCTCCATCGCGCCGGCATTGAAGTCGTTGACGGCAACAAGGTTGAACACGTCGAGATCATAATTTCGGCCATAGACCCGTTCGTCCCATTCCATAGACCGCTTCAGCGCGTCAAGGGCATAGGCACAGCGATCTTCATCACCTGGTCTGACCCAGATATTCAGCTCGACGTCCCGGCCGTCGGCTGTCTTGTGATGACCCGTGTGAGCCACCAAGTCACCTGCGACCAGCGCGAACAGATAGGCCGGTTTCGGCCACGGATCCTCCCATTCGGCCCAGCCTTCGCCTGAGGCAACCGGATTGCCATTCGACAGTAACACAGGGGCATCACCCTCCAGGCGCACTGTGAATGGCGCCATCACGTCAGGCCTGTCCGGATAGTAGGTGATCTTTCGGAAACCCTCTGCCTCGCATTGCGTGCAAAACAGACCACTCGACATGTAGAGGCCTTCGAGTGCCGTGTTCTCGGATGGGTTAATCTCGACTTCGGCTTCCCAGATGAACGGACCATCCGGAACCGCAGCGGTCAGCCCCGAACCGTCCACCATCGGATGGATCGGAACACCATCTGCCATCGCTCGGACAAGCTGCAAGTTTTCGCCATCCAGGCGAAACGTTCGTTCAGTCGCATCCGGGTTCGGCCTGAAAGAGATGCGGGAAACCACCCGGGTCGCTTTTGGGTCAAGCCGGAAGGTCAGATGCACGTCATCGACCAACCAGTTCGGTGGCGTGTACTCGGCAAGGCGAACGGGCTGCGGCGCGGCGTCTTTCATCGAAAAATGATCCATTCTGATGTCGCATCCGTTTATGGAACAGGTGTCGGACAAACAACACAAACAATTCGAGCGTGCCGACGGAGGTATTCATGACGATGGAAACAGAGAAGACTGGTGTGCCCCGCCATCGGATTTGGCCGGCATTTCCACGGCACTTGGCGGTCTGTCTTTTTGTTATAGCGATTGCCGTCGCCCTGCTTCCTTACGACAAGTCTGAAGCGACGCCACAAGCAGTGCCCACGCGAGGCGAGTGACCGATGCCCGCAGGTGTCAAGAAGGCCAATCTCCCCTCCAAAACCTGCGCGACATGCGGGCGACCTTTCGCTTGGCGGAAGAAATGGGCGAAGGTTTGGGAAGACGTGAGATACTGCTCTGAACGGTGCCGTCAAAGCCGCAACAAGTGACGCGCCTTCCGGCTAAATGACCAACTCGAAATTTGGTTGCTTGAAAGTATACCACTGTCCACCTAGTTTGCCGCGCCAGAACTTGGGGAAAGGATTGTCATGAGTATACGGGTCGACCGTCACCGCCTTCAGGTGGCCGAGGAGCTTGCCAATTTTATCGAAACCGAGGCGCTGCCGAATACGAGGGTAGACGCGGATGCCTTCTGGGAATCGTTCAGCCGTCTTCTTCACGATCTGGCTCCGAAGAACCGCGCCCTTCTCGAGACACGTGCTGTGCTGCAAGGCAAGATCGACCAGTGGCACAAGCAGCACCAAAATCAGCCCCATGATCACGAAGCCTACAAGTCATTTCTGACCGAGATCGGGTATCTCGTCCCTGAAGGCGATGACTTCGAGATCACGACAGAAAACACGGACCCCGAAATTGCGACCGTTCCCGGTTCGCAGCTCGTGGTTCCGATCACCAATGCCCGATACGCCCTGAACGCCGCGAACGCCCGTTGGGGCAGTCTCTACGATGCGTTTTACGGCACGGACGCGACCGACGGGGTGGCCCCGTCCGGCCCCTACGATCGCGGGCGGGGCGCCCGCGTCGTGGCAAAGGCGCGCGTGTTTCTCGACGAGGCATTTCCGCTTGAGGGCACAAGCCATGCCGATGCAAAACGCTACCGGGTGAAAGACGGCGCACTTCTGGTCGATGACTTGCCCCTGAAGGACCCTTCAAAGTTCGTGGGCTACAAGGGGCACCCCAAGGCGCCCGACGCTGTGCTCCTGCGAAACAATGCGCTTCACGTTGAACTTGTCTTTGATCGCACCGACCGGATCGGCGGACGGGACCAGGCGGGGCTTGCCGATGTGCGTCTTGAAGCCGCCATTTCCGCCATCATGGATTGCGAAGACTCGGTCGCCTGCGTGGACGCGGAAGACAAGGTGCTGGCCTATCGGAACTGGCTGGGCCTGATGAAGGGCGACCTCACCGACACCTTCGAAAAAGGCGGCGAGCAGATCACCCGCGCCCTCCATCCGGACCCGGAGTTCATCGGACCAGATGGCGCGCCGTTCACGGTGAAGGGCCGCGCCCTCATGCTCGTGCGGAATGTCGGCCACCTGATGACCAACCCGGCCATTCTGCTCGAGGATGGATCGGAAGTTTATGAAGGTCTGATGGACGCGATGATCACCGTCCTTATCGCCAAGCACGACCTCGCCAAAACGGAAGGCGACCGGAACAGCCACACAGGCTCGATCTACGTCGTGAAGCCCAAGATGCACGGACCGGATGAAGTGGCGTTCTCAGACGAGACCTTCACTCAGGTTGAACAGGCGCTCGGTCTTCCCGCCAACACCGTCAAGATCGGGATCATGGACGAAGAACGCCGGGTTTCGGTCAACCTCAAGGAGTGCATTCGAGCCGCCAAAGCGCGCGTGGCCTTCATCAACACGGGCTTCCTCGACCGGACTGGTGACGAAATCCACACAAGCATGGAAGCCGGGCCCTTCAGCCGTAAAGACTGGATCAAGCGAAAAAGCTGGATCACGGCCTACGAGAACCTCAATGTCGATATCGGTCTTGAATGCGGGCTTTCTGGCAAAGCGCAGATCGGCAAAGGCATGTGGGCCATGCCCGACATGATGGCCGCGATGCTGGAGACCAAGATCGAACACCCTAAGGCGGGTGCGAACTGTGCCTGGGTCCCCTCACCCACGGCGGCCACGCTGCATGCACTGCACTATCACAAAGTCGACGTTTTCAAGGTTCAGGAAAGCCTCAAGAAGACCGGTCGCCGTGCACATGTCGATGGTATTCTCGACATTCCGCTTGCCACTTTCCGAAAGTGGAACGAAGCCCAGATCCTGCGCGAGGTCGAAAACAACGCGCAAGGCATCCTCGGCTACGTAGTACGCTGGATTGACCAAGGCGTGGGTTGTTCCAAGGTGCCTGACATCAACGATGTGGGACTGATGGAAGACCGCGCGACCTGCCGCATCTCATCACAGCATATCGCCAACTGGCTCCACCATGGGGTTGTCAGCGAAGACCAGGTGATGGAAGCCATGAAGCGCATGGCCGAGAAAGTCGATGAGCAGAACGCCTCTGTTGCCAACTACCGCCCAATGGCGCCCGGTTTCGACGGCATCGCATTCCAGGCGGCCTGCGATCTGGTCTTCAAGGGTCGGGAACAGCCCTCTGGCTATACCGAGCCCGTGCTGCACGCGCGTCGTCTTGAACTGAAATCCACTGCCTAAGGACCTGAAAATGCCGGAAATCTCCCTCTCCAAAGCCCGCTCCATCGTGCGCTCCACCCTCAAGAAAGGGCGCGAAATGGGCCTGAAGCCGCTTTCGGTTGTGGTGCTTGACACGGGCGGTCACGTAAAGGCTTTCGAACGTGAAGACGGGGCGTCGCCTGGCCGCTTCGACATCGCACGCGGCAAGGCCTATGGCGTCATCATGACGGGCATGAGCGGTGCGGCCCTCATGCAGAGAGCGGAAGATCAGGCCTACTTCATCAACGCTTTGAACGGTCTCTACGATGGCAAGGTGGTCCCTGTGCCGGGCGGCGTCCTTGTCCGCGACAGCAGAGGCAGGATTGTGGGCGCGGTCGGTGTCACAGGCGACACCTCCGACAACGACGCAGACGCCGCACTTGCGGGCATTGAATCGGCAGGGTTGCAGGGCGAGGCCTAATTCTTCGACAGATTAATCACTTCGAAGGGGTTTTCGCGGAAGCACTGTGCGAATTTGTTGCTGGAATCCCGCGGATCAGGCATTAGGTTCGAAGGGGCAAAGGGGACTTTGGATCATGCCCGTCGTCGGGATCATAGGGAACGCCCATCTGATAAACGATGAATACCCCGTCCATGCGGGCGGGCGTATGAACAGCGAGGCTGTGGCGAACGTTGCTGACGCCCTCCCCCTGATCGTCCCCTCCGATCCTGCTCTTGTGGATATTGAAAAGCTCAAGGCGACTTGTGATGGGTTTCTCTTCACCGGGGGGCGCCCCAACGTACACCCGGAAGAGTACGGCGAAACCCCGACGGAAGCGCACGGCGCGTTCGACCGCGCGCGTGACACCCTCGCCCTGCAACTGATCCGCGATTGCGTTGCGATAGGACAGCCCATTCTGGCAATCTGCCGGGGGTTTCAGGAGCTCAATGTCGCCATGGGCGGCTCGCTCTATCCTGAAATCCGCGATTTGCCGGGGCGCATGAACCATCGAATGCCGCCGGACGGAACCATCGAAGAGAAGTTTGCGCTGCGCCACGACGTGACACTGACGGAAGGCGGTGTCTTCCATCAGATATTCGGTGCAACCGTTGTGCGGACCAACACGCTCCACGGACAGGGCATCAAGGAGCCCGGAGAGCGCATTGCAGTGGACGGACGCGCACCCGACGGGACCGAGGAAGCGATTTACGTCAAAGGTGCGCCAGGCTTCGCACTGGGCGTGCAATGGCACCCGGAATACAAGGCGGCGGAAGACCCCGTATCGCGCCCACTTTTTGAGGCGTTTGGTAATGCCGCCCGCGCTTGGGCTGAAGGCAATCGACCGGACCGCCTGCGCAGCGCCTGACCCCTCGGCAGCCGCTCCGAACCGCGCCAAACGCCCCGCTTGATCGAGTTTGCCTAGGGCCGAGCCGTGGGCCGCACGTCTGCCAGTCGCCGACAATAGACCTGACGCTTCGTGTAGCGTTGCATGTCGCGCCGCATCCAATCGTTGCGGATCGGCCCCCAATCCGCGGCGACCCCGCGCCAGCGGCTGTCCTTGACCGAAATGGCATTGTCCCGAGGCACCGTGATATTCATGATGCGCACCGCACAATTCAGGTTGTCGGAGCCACGCTTCAGTCCTTCACCGGTCTGCACACGGCAGTTCCGGAATTCGGCTGTGGGAGGGTAGATCTGCATCAAACCGAACCACCTGCCACCGCCCCCGACCGCGCGCGGGTTCCACGTGCTTTCGTAACGTGCGAGCGTGGATACAAAACCGGCCCAGAAAGCCGCGCGCTTCTCAATATCGTTTTCAGCATAGGCAGGGCACCACTCTTCAATATCCTTGGGCACGGTCCGCAAAAGCTCCGTGCCATGCGTCTCCACGGCGGAAATAACCACTCGCGTCCAAAGATCTCCCTGGCTCCGGTGCTCCCAACGCGCGCGCGGTACATCGTTGTCCCGTGCGGCGGGCCGATCCACAGGTGAAACCGCTTCTTCCAAAAGCGGGGTTTCTGAAGCCTCCGCCGCAGAAAGAAAAAGAAAAGTGAGTGCAAGGGCTCGCAGCATTACGTCTTAAACTTCCCATCAGCGCGCCCCGATGCCTGTCTGCCACGGCAAAGGCGCTCTGCCAAGTACTGCCTTATTCAGGTCTTTCTTCCATTTTAGATGCAGTTCATTGTCGGTGGGTGGCTCAAAGGCGATTTCGAAAGGAGCGCGCCCATGCATATCGTGATTGGCGTGATCGGGCTGGTAACGGCCGTTTATTTCTTCGTGCTGCGCGCACGCAACGCGGCAGAAATGACACATGATCTCATGGAGATGGCGGACGATGTTCGCGCAGCAGCACGCCGCCTAGGCTTCCGCCGGATGAAGGCGCAGCATCCCGTCGACGCGATCGAGGACCCGAATACGGCCGCGGCGACCCTCGCCGTGGCATTTATGGAACTCCACGGGATGCCGACCGATACCACCCATCAGTCACTCCTTCGTTCCATGCAATCGTCGCTCGAGATCGATCTGAAAGAGGCAGAGGAGCAACTGATCCTCGGTCGATGGCTCGTCAACGAATGCAAGGGACCTTCGCCAGCGATCTCCCGTGCGTCGAAGCGCCTTTACCAATTGACCGGCGGCGATGTCGGCCCCTTGTTCGACATTCTCGGCAGTGTCACCGCCGATCCGGCAAGCGAACAACAGACCGAGGCCATCCACGAGATCAAGCGCGCTTTCCGCATCACCTGACGCGGCAGCGCCTTCGCGCTTGAAGCGCTCTGCCCGTTTGCCTAAAACCCCGGGCGATGATTGGCGGAGCGCGAACATGCTGGACCTGACCTACGAGACACCGAAACCCAAGGTAATTGCCGGTGCCACGGGCGACTGGGAATTGGTCATTGGCCTTGAAGTCCATGCGCAGGTCGCTTCCAACGCCAAGCTGTTCTCGGGCGCATCGACCGAATTCGGAGCCGAGCCGAATTCAAATGTCGCGTTCGTTGACGCCGCCATGCCCGGCATGCTGCCCGTGATCAACGAAGGCTGCGTGGCACTTGCGGTGAAGACCGGCCTCGGCCTCAAGGCTGAAATCAACCTGAAAAGCGCTTTTGATCGGAAGAACTATTTCTATCCTGACCTGCCGCAGGGCTACCAGATCAGCCAGCTCTACCACCCGATCGTTGGCGAAGGCGAAGTGCTGGTCGACATGGGGCCAGGTGTTGCGCGCAAAGTCCGGATCGAGCGCATCCACCTTGAACAGGATGCGGGCAAGTCGATCCACGACATGGACCCGCACATGTCCTTCGTGGACCTCAACCGCACCGGCGTGGCGCTGATGGAAATCGTCAGCCGCCCCGACATTCGCGGCCCCGAGGAAGCAGCGGCCTATGTCGGCAAGCTGCGGCAAATCCTGCGCTACCTCGGCACCTGCGACGGGAATATGCAGAACGGAAACCTGCGGGCCGACGTCAACGTCTCCGTCTGCCGCCCGGGCGATTACGAGAAGTATCAGGAAACACAGGATTTCTCCCATCTCGGCACGCGCTGCGAAATCAAGAACATGAACTCCATGCGGTTCATCCAGCAGGCCATCGAATACGAAGCCCGCCGCCAGATCGCCATCCTCGAAGACGGCGGCTCGGTCGACCAGGAAACCCGGCTCTACGATCCCGACAAGGGAGAAACCCGGTCGATGCGCTCTAAGGAAGAGGCCCACGACTACCGCTACTTCCCCTGCCCCGACCTCCTGCCCTTGGAGATCGAGCAAGGCTGGGTCGACGACATTGCCGCCTCCCTCCCCGAACTGCCTGACGCCAAGAAGGCGCGCTTTGTCAGCGACTACGGCATGACGGAATATGACGCGGGCGTGCTGACCGCTGACGTGGAGAACGCCACCTTCTTCGAGGCAGTGGCGGAAGGCCGCGACGGCAAACTCGCCGCAAACTGGGTCATCAACGAATTGTTCGGTCGCCTCAAGAAAGCCGACCTCGACATTGAAGACAGCCCCGTCACCGCATCTCAGCTCGGCGGTATCATCGAGTTGATCGGAAAGGGCGACATCTCCGGCAAGATCGCAAAGGATCTGTTCGAAATCGTCTGGACCGAAGGCGGCGACCCCGCCGAAATCGTCGAAGCCCGCGGCATGAAACAGGTCACCGACACCGGCGCCATCGAAGCCGCCGTCGATCAGGTCATCGCCGACAACCCCGAGCAGGTGGAAAAGGCCAAGGCCAACCCCAAGCTCGCAGGCTGGTTCGTCGGTCAGGTCATGAAAGCCACCGGCGGCAAGGCAAATCCCAAGGCCGTGAACGAACTGGTAAGCGCGAAGCTCGGACTCTAGGCTTCGCGCGGCATTTCGATCAAGCAGCCGTTTTCATCGATATAGACGGACGCCCCCGCCTTCAGCTCATCGCCGAAAAGCAAGGCGAGGTTTGCGCGAATATCGCCGAGCGCATCCGGCCATATATCGATTATGAAAGTGCGCATCTTAGTTTCAAGAAGCTGTCTCAGGGCAGCGCTGAGCACCTTCCGACGTGCTCCCACGGCCTGCAACATCAGATAGAATGTCGCCGACGCCACACGGTTGATCCGCTCTTGATCCGTGCTGCGCGCCTCCAACCATTCGAAAGCGCCTTTCACGAACCGCTCGGCATCAATGGCCTCCACGAGTTCCGGTTCTTCCTCGGCGACCGACATGATGGTCATCGTGTAAGCTGAATCGCCAAGATCGGAGCGACGAGCCAAATCCAGAGCCGCGCGGTGAAGCTCGGCATAACTTCCGTACCAACGGGGCAGAAGATGGAACGCCACCTGCCCCATCATCTCCGGGTCAGACGGATCAATTTCGGCCCATATGTTGCGCGCTGCATGAAACAAAGTCTCGCTGTCGCAGAGTCCCACGGCTAACCGGAAGTTTGCTGCTGCGAGAACAGCGGACCCTCGCTTGGCCACCTCCAGGGGTCGCAGGATTTCCCGCGCCCTCTCGAAATGATCTTGCATATGGCCCATAGCTTCGCCGGAAACAGTGTCGATGGTGCCACCGCCCCGATAAAGCCAACCGACCTCCATATGCGCTTCGGCCGCAAGGACGGCCGCTGGCAAGCTGTCCGGCTGGTGCCTCAACCTTTCCTCGAACGCGTCGATAACCCCCTTGACCCGATCCACCGCGCCTTCGCCGCCATGCGCAACCGCTCCACCGATTTCGCCCATGGCGACAAGTACGCCAATGCGCGCGGACCGAAACCCGCTTTCATCGGCAGCAAGAGCGTGGTCATCCACCTCGATCTGGCGATGTAGTGCATCCCAGTTCTCGTCACGTACAAGAGCTTGGTACTGTGTCGCCGCATCGCTTTCCGTATTGTCCTGTGAACGCGATGTCGCCACTTGAAATCGCTGCGCCAAAGTACCGTCATCTATACCAAGAAGCGCTTTGTTTTCTTGATATTGCGTCGCGATCATTCCCAGAAAAGGCCAACCTTTGATCAGGAATGCGAGAACGATCAAGATAAGAAATCCTGGCCATGAGGTCAGATAGTCAATGATGTCGATCGCGGCTTGGCGAGCATCTTCCATCGAAATCTCCTAAACAATTCGATCTGACGCTAGGTACCGAATCTGACCGGACTTCGACGCCAAGCCGACTTTTCCGAGACTCGCAAACCATCCGCCATTTGCAAGATTCCGCTGGAAGTCGGGGGGACTTGCCCTTTTTCAGGGCGATTGAAACTGCTAGGTCGTGCCGAAAGGCAGGAGAAATCCCATGCGCAAGTTCGAGTACAAAGCTGTCCCGGCGCCCACGACGGGCACCAAGGCCAAGGGTGTGAAAACCACTGAAGACCGGTTCGCTCTGTCGCTGACCGAGACGCTCAACGAAATGGCCGAAGACGGTTGGGAATACGTGCGCGCCGAAACGCTGCCTTGCATGGAGCGCAAGGGTCTGACCGGGTCTCAGCAGACCTATCAGAACATCCTGATTTTCCGCCGCCTTGAGGCGGCCGCGATGCCGCTCGACCGCACGAATTCCCGTCCACTGACACCGGTCACTGATCCCGAACCTCAAGCGGCACCTGAACAGGCGTCGGACAGCGATCAGGAACCGGTCACGCCACGGCTCAGTTCCCGTCCACCAGAAGATGGCATGGCTCCGTCGATACGGGCCGTCGAAGACTAGGCGGAAATATCAAGCGCCAGCGCGTGAATGCGCCCGATCAGGTCAGCGCCCAAGGCTGCGTGAACGGCACGGTGACGCTGAAGCCGGCTCAGTTCTGCAAAGGCATCGGCGGCAATCTGGACGCGAAAATGGCTCTGCCCACCCTCTTGATACCCGGCGTGACCGCGGTGCTGTTCGCTTTCGTCCAGAACACTTAATGAGCGCGGTGCAAACGCGGTCTGCAACTTCTCGCGGATTTCGTCTTCGACTCGCATTTTTATCGCTTTGCCTCTTCAAACTCTCGGTCAGCACGGTAAACTCTCTGGTCCGAGTCGAAAAGGCAGGTAGCAGATGGCAGAAGATCCGTTTGGTTTCGATATCAGTGTGTCCTCGGACAAAAAGAAGCGACAGAGGACACGGCGCGGCATGTCGGGCGCGTTCGAAACCTCGACACGGGCTTGCGAGCACCCGGGCTGCCAGGAAACCGGGCAGTATCGCGCGCCGAAATCGCCCGATGATCTCGATGAGTTCTTCTGGTTCTGCAAAGAACACGTGCGTGAATACAATTTGAAATGGAACTTCTTCCACGGCCAGACCGAGGAAGAGATGAACGCGCAGATCGACAAGGATCGGGTCTGGGAACGTGAAACCAAGCCGTTCGCCAAGAAGGGTGAGGAAGCAAGGGCATGGTCTCGTCTTGGGATCGACGATCCGCACCAGATCCTGGGCGAAAACGCCACGCGGAACCCTGGAAAATCGATCACCGGCACCCGGAAACTTCCACCGACCGAACGCCGTGCACTGGACATACTCGAAGCCAAGGATCACTGGACCAAGGCTGAAATTCGCAAGTCTTACAAAGCCTTGATCAAAGTTCTCCACCCCGACATGAACGGCGGGGATCGCGGCCACGAGGAACAGCTTTCAGAGGTGGTCTGGGCCTGGGATCAGATCAAGGAAAGCCGTAACTTCCAAAGTTAGCGATCTTCCTCAAGCGGACATCGTTCAACACCATTGACCTGAAATGAAAACGCCTCCGACTAGGGGTGGTCAGAGGCGTCTCAAGAGCGTGCTTCGATGGGTATGTGCGAAGCGTGTGAGAGTATTGAGTTTAAACTAAGCTTTCCGTCTGCATTTGCTCGGTCTGGTTTATCGAGAGTTTGTGCAGAAACCGCAGTCCTCATGCAGAAATGGCGCGGGAATTCCGCGCCACCTGATTTCTGTTTTCACAAGGGATTAAGCGGCCTTAAAGACAAGGCTGATGCCGTTCAGGCAATGCCGCTTGCCGGTTGGCTGCGGTCCGTCGTCGAAGATGTGCCCCAGATGACTGCCGCAACGACGGCAATGCACTTCCGTTCTGACGCGCAGGAGTTTCCGGTCAGGCTTCGTGCCCACGGCACCCGGAAGGGATTGCCAGAAAGACGGCCAGCCCGTGCCACTGTCAAATTTGTGCTTCGAGGAATAGACAGGCAGATCACATCCTTTGCAGTGATAGGTTCCCGCAGCCCAGTTCTTGTCCAACGGGCTGGAGAACGCGCGCTCCGTGCCTTCCCGACGCATCACCTTGTATTCCGCGCGCGTCAGCATGGATTTCCACTCCGCATCCGTACGCGTCACTTCGAACGCGGCCAACGCGCCCTTCGGCAGTGCTACCGCCGCCGCACCCGCCAGTGCGGTCCCCAAAAACATGCGTCTGTCCATCGTAAAGCTCCTTCAAACTTGCGCGAAAGGTAAGCGAAACCCCGCTCACAAGGAACTCACAATGCCGCGGGGTGATGTTACCGACCGTTTTCACGGCCTAAAGGATATTGTCGAAACGAGCCCGAATGTCCCGCTCCTGCTCGCCGGTCAGATAATTCGGCCGATGTTCTGAGAGGATTTGCCGTGCCCTCTCGCGGGCCGCTGACCATGCATCGCGCGCACCTTCATCCGCCCACGTTTTTGGCTCCGACCGGTCGGCGAGGCTGGGATAGAAGTAATCCCGTTCCATCGCCGCCAATGTGTGCTGTCCACCAAGGAAGTGCCCGTCGCCGAGAACCGCCTCGACGATTGCATCGAAACCAAGGTTCTCTTTCGTCACCTCGATGCCGCGCAAGGCACGATAAATGCCGGAGTGCATCTCATCATCAAGGACGAACGCCTCAAAGCTGGCACCAAGGAGCGACGCGGTCATGCCGGAACTTTCGTAGATGAGATTTCCGCCCCCAAGCGCTGCGGCCAGGGCGGTGACCCCCTTCTCCATTCCGTATTGCGCGTCGATCGCCTTGGCGTCGGTCATCGAGGACGCAACCCCCGAAGGAAGGCCAAGCCAGTTTGAGAGTTGAGCAGACGCGGCGTTGAGCACCGCTGTTTCCCCGCTGCCTCCTGAAAAAGCGCCTGTCCGAAGATCAATCACCAGCGGCCAGTTCGAGAAGATCATAGGGTATCCCGGACGGATTACATTGACCATGACAAGGCTTGCCAAAGTCTCGGCAAGGGATTGCGCCAAAAACCCGGCAAGCGTCGCCGGGGCGGTGGCTCCAGCCTGCGCGGCTGTGATGCAGGAAATTGGAATACCATGCTCGATACAGGCATAAACCACGTCGACCGCGTCCGCCCCGAAGCGCATTGGCGAAATGACCGGGCTGATATGTGCCTTCAGAAACGGTGCTTTGGCGAACTCGCCCGGACCACCCGCGGCGATATCAAGCATCTCGGCAATCGGCGCGACATGATGGGCATGCGTAAACGCCGTGCCCACCGGTTTGGTCGTGTTCTTCAGAAGAGCAAACGCCGTGTTGGTATCAAGATCGAATTCGTTTGGGACATCCGTGGCAATGCAGCACCGTGTGAACCAAGCGACATTCGCAAGCGTGTCCTGCAGCCGAGTGAAATCATGAAGGTCGGCAAGAGTGGAAGGCCGATAGACGCCCGTTTCCATGTCAAGCGTCTGAACCGCTGCGCCACCAGTTCCGAAATAGACACGATCCCCACCGACTTCGATCGACCGCGCCGGGTCGCGTCCGTGAAAAGTGAACGCTTTTGCAGCCTGCGAAAGGACATCCTCGACAAGACGTTGCGGAATGCTGATCCGTCCGTCGCCACGGTCTACCGCGCCCGCTGCCTTTAGATCGCCTGCAAGGCGCTCCGGCACCTCACCGAGCCCTAGAAACTCCAGAAGACGCAGCGCAGTTTCGTAGATCTGGCCAATGTCCGCGTTCGAAAGCGGCTTGTAAGTACCGCCAATTTGGCCGGGTGGACAGGGATCGGTGACGAGCTCGGCGGCGCGCTTTGCCAGTCGCCCCTTCCGGCCCCCCCGCACACTCCTCTGTTGCCTTTCTGCAGTCACTCTGGCCACACAATCGCTTTCGCTTGACGATAAACCGAGCGAGCCGGAAAAAGCCAATCATTCCATTGTGCGAAGTGGCGGGAAACGGCGCCCCGCCCTTCACAGGCGAGGCACCTCACACGAAACCGAGAAATCGTTACCCAACCGGACATTTCCCGAAAACAAGCTGGGTTTCGCAGATTCGCCCAAACATTCTCTTAAGCGCAGGCAGTGGACGTCTTGCACGCCCGCCACAAATGAGGCAGGTGGACACGCAGCCCGGTGGGCGGGCGAAACGAGGTAAGGTGATGACCGAAGCAACTGCGAAACCGACCGAAGAAATGGACCTCTACGATACCTTCGGGATCGAGAGCGAAATGAAGGTAAAGGGCTTTGCCGAACGGTCGGAGCGCGTGCCCGAGATCGACAGCACCTACAAGTTCGACCCGGAGACGACACTCGCGATCCTCGCAGGCTTTCAGTACAACCGCCGCGTCATCATCCAAGGCTATCACGGCACCGGTAAATCCACACATATCGAACAGGTGGCCGCGCGTCTGAACTGGCCGTGTGTTCGGGTAAACCTCGACAGCCACATCTCCCGGATCGACCTGATCGGAAAGGACGCGATCAAGCTGGAAAACGGCCAGCAGGTCACTGTTTTCCAGGAAGGCATACTCCCTTGGGCACTCCGGAACCCGACAGCCATCGTCTTCGACGAATACGACGCAGGCCGCGCCGACGTGATGTTCGTCATCCAGCGCGTTCTGGAAACCGACGGCAAGCTGACCCTTCTCGATCAGAACGAAGTGATCACGCCGCATCCCTATTTCCGCCTGTTCGCGACCGCGAACACGGTCGGCCTCGGCGACACGACTGGCCTCTACCACGGTACTCAACAGATCAACCAGGCGCAGATGGACCGCTGGTCGCTTGTCTGCACGCTGAACTATCTGAACCACGATGCCGAAGCCGCAATCGTCCTGTCGAAGGCCCCGCATTACAACACGGAAAAGGGCCGAAAGATCGTCGGTCAGATGGTCACGGTCGCCGACCTGACCCGGACGGCCTTCATGAACGGCGACCTCTCAACCGTGATGAGCCCGCGTACCGTCATCAACTGGGCGCTCAATGCCGAGATCTTCCGCAACGTGGGTTACGCCTTCCGCCTCACGTTCCTCAACAAATGCGACGAGCTTGAGCGTCAGACCGTGGCCGAGTTCTACCAGCGCTGCTTCGACGAGGAACTTCCCGAAAGCGCAGCCAGCGTCGCCGTCGCCTAACCACGACGTGGTGCGGAGGTCTTCGCGAACTCCGCCTCCTCCCTGAGGCACGACGACAACACGCTGCACTGCGGCGTCTTCAAGATGCCCAATTTGTTTCACGCATAAGCAAGATTTCACGCTTATGCTTGAATTATGAGCAGTTTGCGAACAATCGGTTTTTGCCTACTGGCCGTCTTGCCAGCCGCTCCCGCTTTTGCCTCCGAAGACCCGCTCCGAACCTTCGCTGATTGCGCCGGTCGGCTCTCCGCACAAATGGAGCATCAGTGGCTGTTGAGCGATCCGAACGCCGACCGAACGGAGGCACAGCGCGCCGCCATGCTCTCCCTCGTCGATGCGATCATGGTCCCAGAACAAGGGCGCGATGTTCTCAACTGGCGCATTGCGTCGAAACAAGCGCACGCGGTTCTTCTGACGCGCGCAACGTTCAACGACGATGCCGAAGACGCAAGTTGGGCGCTGGAACGGGCAGAATCCCATCTCGCCGCCTGCACGGGCCTCCTTCTCAGCTAACACGCACTTCGCTGGTCCTTGTGATCGCCCGCGTTTGCTGGTTTATCGCGAGTGTCATGAACAAGCCAAACGACAACCCGGCCGACCCGTTCAAAAAGGCCCTCGCGGAAGCGACAAAGACGCTTGCAGACGACACGGAAATGTCGGTCAGCTTCAGCGTCGATCCTCCGGGCATGAGCGCGGATGGCGTGCGCTTGCCACAGGTCACCCGGCGCATGACGCGCGAGGAAGTTCTGAACGCACGCGGCACGGCAGATCGTTACGCCATGCGCCGCAAGCACCACAACGAGGCGACGTTCAACCGCTACGTCCCCGAAGGCCAGTTGGCACGCGACATCTACGAAGCCATGGAGATGGCTCGCTGCGAAGCCATGGGTGCGCGCGAAATGCCCGGCACCAGCCAGAACATCGACGCCGTTATCGAAACCGACGCGCGCCGCAAAGGCTATGACACGATCACCAACGCCTCCGAGGCCCCACTTGCCGTCGCAGCGGGCTACCTTGTGCGGCATCTGGCCAGCGGACGCGACCTGCCGCCGGGCGCGGCCAACCTGCTCGACCTCTGGCGCGGCTTCATCGAGGATCAGGCAGGCGAGACGCTCGAGGAACTTGGCGACAAGATCGACGATCAGGCAACGTTTGCGCGGTTTGCGCGTCAGGTCATCACCGATCTCGGCTATGGCGATCAGCTGGGGGACGACCCCGATGATCTCGACGGTGAGGAGGACCCCGAAGCGGCCGAGGACGCGAGCGAGGATCAGGAGCCGAATTCCGAAGACGAAAGCGCCAATCAGCAAGAACAGTCCGACATGGCGGCAGATTCATCCGAAGAACAAACGGATGATGACGCGGAAGCAGAACTCGTCATGGACGAGATGGCGGAGACTGAAGGCGGCGAAGAAACCGAAATGCCCATGGGTGACGCCGAGATTGAACCCGGCCCGCCCATGCCGATAAGTGACGCTGACCCGAACTACGGAGTTTATACTCCTGAATTTGATGAGGAAATCGCGGCAGAGGATCTGGCCGAACCGGAAGAACTCGAACGCCTGCGCGCCTATCTCGACCAGCAGCTTGATCCGCTGAAGGGTGCGGTCAGCCGCCTTGCCAACAAGCTGCAGCGTCGCTTGCAGGCACAGCAGAACCGCACGTGGCAATTCGATCTGGAGGAAGGCACGCTCGACGCAGGCCGCCTTGCCCGCATCGTGGCAAACCCGACCGTGCCTCTCGCCTACAAGCAGGAAAAGGACATGGAGTTCCGCGACACCGTCGTGACGCTCCTCCTCGACAACTCCGGGTCCATGCGCGGACGCCCCATTTCCATCGCGGCGATCTGTGCCGACGTCCTCGCACGCACACTGGAGCGCTGCCAGGTCAAAGTCGAGATACTCGGCTTTACCACGCGCGCCTGGAAGGGTGGGCTCGCGCGAGAGAAGTGGCTGGCCGATGGCCGCCCGCAACTTCCCGGGCGTCTCAACGACCTTCGTCACATCGTTTACAAGTCGGCGGACGCGCCCTGGCGGCGCGCCCGGCCAAACCTCGGTCTGATGATGAAGGAAGGCCTTCTGAAGGAAAACATCGACGGCGAGGCGCTGGAATGGGCACATCGCCGGATGCTGGGCCGCACCGAGGCGCGACGTATCCTGATGGTCATTTCGGACGGTGCCCCGGTGGACGATTCAACTTTGTCCGTTAACCCGGCGAATTTCCTCGAAAAACACCTGCGCGACGTCATCGCGATGATCGAACGGCGCAAAGCGGTGGAACTTCTTGCCATCGGGATCGGGCATGACGTCACGCGCTACTATGACCGTGCGGTGACCATCACCGACGTTGATCAGCTGGCCGGCGCCATGACCGAGCAACTCGCCGCCCTGTTTGAAAGTGACCCGCAGCAGCGCAAACGCCTTGCCCGGTTGCAGCGCGCGATCTGAAACGCGCCTACGCGGCCATATCCGACTGTTTCGCTTCAATCAAAGCAAGCATCTTTGACATCTGAACACCGATCAGGCCGGTTTTTGAGAAGAAATCAATTTCTTCTTCAAACCCGGCAAGCGATTTAGCGGACAGTTCATGCGCTGCATCCAGAAGAAGCGAATACGTTCCTTCAGTGCCACGACGAAGCAATTGGCATTCGGGAGCAGACGAGCGGGAAAGATTTGATCTACGCATTTGAACACACACTCACTCTATTCGGCGAAGTTCCGCAGCGTTTGGAACATCCACCAGTTTTCCGCCGAACGCACATTTTCCAAGTGCTAGTCTGCGGTACGCATATTCATCCCTTATGCTTAGTAAACCAAACTAATGGGGCAAGATTATGTCGGGATTTAGTCCCAAATCGCATATTCGCTTAGATGTTGTGCAGTGTATGAACCGCATGTCCGCGCTTCCGCCTTGCATCGCCGGAACGCTTCGGGTTCCTTCGACCCATGTTCCAGACTTTCCATGTAACCACCCGCCCCGGTGACGGGCCTCCACGACTGGCTCAGTTGCGTGAAGAAATGGCGAAGGACGGGCTTTCAGCTTTCCTCGTGCCGCGCGCAGACCGATTTCAAGGCGAATACGTTGCAGATTGCGACGCCCGCCTCAGTTGGCTCACAGGTTTCACGGGGTCGGCCGGCTTTGCGGCCGTCCTGCCCGATAAAGCAGGTGTTTTTGTCGATGGACGCTACAGGCTGCAGGTCAGGGCACAGGTAGCCGACGTTTTCACACCCGTGGACTGGCCGGAAACCAAGCTCGGCCCCTGGCTCAAAGATCATCTGCAAGATGGCGATGTCGTCGCATTTGACCCCTCGCTCCACACGTTCGATGAGATCGAGGCAGTCCGGAAAGCGGCCCCGGCCCTCGACCTCCGTCCGACCGACAACCTGATCGACCGCATCTGGAAGGATCGCCCGTCCCCTCCCAGCGCGCCCGCACGGGCACATCCGATTGAGTTTGCAGGTGAAAAGTCTGGTGACAAACGCGAGCGTATCGCGAAAATGCTACGTGACGCCGGTCAGAAAGCCGCCGTCGTCACGCTGCCTGACAGCATTTGCTGGCTCCTGAATATTCGGGGCAGCGACATCCCTCGAAATCCGGTCGTACATGCCTTTGCAATCGTACATGACACGGGACGCGTCAGCCTTTTCTCGGACCTTTCCAAGTTCGAACATCTTGGCCCTGATCCAAGCATCGACCAGTTCCCGTGGGACGCATTCGAGGATGAACTGACCAAACTCGAAGGCCCGGTCCGCGTGGATCGCAAGACTGCGCCAATCGCGGTATCTCGCTGCCTGAACGATGCGGATGTGAGCGTCATATGGGGGGACGACCCGATCCTCCTCCCCAAGGCCTGCAAGAACGAGGCCGAACTCGAGGGGATGCGCGATGCGCATCTGACGGATGCCGTTGCCATGGTGGAGTTCCTGACCTGGCTGGATCGCGAAGCGCCAAGCGGCGCCCTTACTGAAATCGACGCGGCCCGAAAACTCGAAGAGTTGCGTCGTACCGCCAACGCGCTTCAAGACATCTCTTTCGAGACCATTTCGGGTGCCGGGCCGAATGGCGCGATCATCCACTACCGGGTGACGGAAGACACCAACCGCGCCATTCAACCGGGCGAGCTCTATCTCGTCGACAGCGGCGGCCAGTACCTCAACGGAACGACTGACATCACGCGAACCATCGCCGTGGGAGAACCGACCGACGAGCAGCGGGCGTGCTACACACGCGTGTTGCAGGGCATGGTCGCAATATCGCAAGCCCGCTTCCCCAAGGGTATCGCAGGGCGCGATCTGGACGCGCTGGCCCGCGCATCGCTCTGGCGCGCCGGGTTGGACTACGATCACGGAACCGGTCACGGCGTGGGCGCATATCTTTCCGTTCACGAAGGCCCGCAGCGTCTCTCAAGGGTGTCTGACGTGCCCCTGAAACCGGGCATGATCCTGTCGAACGAACCCGGCTACTACCGCGAAGGGGCTTTTGGCATTCGCATCGAAAACCTGATCGTTGTCCGCGAGGCAGAAGAGATCGGTGACAAGCGCAAGCAATACGATTTCGAAACGCTCACCTTCGTCCCGCTTGACCGCCGGCTGATCGACAAGTCCATGCTCGGACCGTGGGAGATCGCGTGGCTTGACCGCTATCATGCGCATGTGCGAGAAAAGCTTTCTGGCCGGATATCGAAGGAAGCGCGCACGTGGCTTGACGCTGCGACGGCTCCCCTTGCGTGACATACTCCTGTTACGCCCGGTCCGGTAAGTGAAGACGCGGGATGAGGAGACGTTAGATGGCAGACCATATCAAGATCAGACCGGCAGACGGTGTTTGGTCCGTGCGTGCGGGCGGTGCAGTCCTTGGCGAAAGTGCGCGTGCGCTCGAACTTTCGGAGGGCGATTATCGCCCGGTCATCTATTTCCCGCGTGATGACATCGCGATGGAATTTCTGGATTACTCGGACAAGTCGACGACATGCCCGCACAAAGGCCACGCGTCCTACTTCTCAATCGTGACCAAAAGTACCGTCCTCCAGGACGCCGCGTGGTCGTATGAAACGCCGAAAGACGGTGTTTCCGAGATCGCGGGTCACCTTGCGTTCTATGCCAGCGACACTGTGACGGTCGAGAAAATCTGAATCCAACGGGCATCCCGTCGATCTAACCGTGCTCTTCTTCCGCCGTCGCGGCCAGCGCCTTGTTGTAGGCGCGCAGGGCGTCCACGTGGAACAGGGTTCCGTGAATTTGCGGCGGCTCCCCTTCTGCGCCCAGTGACACCACCGGCAGGAAGGGGCGCGCTGTCTTGTCGAATAGCGGCAGGGCGTCCTCAAGCGTTGCATTTGGCGTTGTCCAGATGCCCTCCTCGATCGCCGCCCAAACCGCATCATCCGGAGCCGCGTCGGGCGCATCCGGTTGGCGCATGACGTTTGCTACCCGGAACAGCGACAAGAGATAGGCTTGAGGACCCTTCGAAAGGTGGATGTTCCGCCGCTCCAGTTGCGTCAAAAAGAACGATCGATCGATCATCTTGGACGTAATGGCCGTCGACAATGACACGGCGACCATCACCGCAAGCCCGGTCTGCCAGTCTCCGGTCAACTCGAACACGATGAGCGTGGTCGAGATCGGAGCACCCAGCACCGCCGCCGCAACGGCCCCCATGCCCGCCAACGCGTAGAGAGTTTCCGATCCGGAGACATTCGGAAAAATGGACGTCGCCGTTAACCCGAATGCGAGCCCCAGAAGCGCGCCCACCATAAGCGATGGTGAGAACACGCCACCGCCCATGCGCCCGCCCATTGTGATCGCCACTGCGGCCACCTTGACCACGCAGAAAACCACGGCCTCGTGCCAGATGAGCGATCCGGTCAGCGCTGCGCTCGTCGTCTCATAACCAACGCCGATAATGTGAGGATACCCGAGTGCAATGAGCCCAAGCAGCAATCCGGCCGCTGCCGGACGCAGGAAGCGCGGTGCACGCAGCTTGTCCTGCAAATGTGTGCCCACATCGTCGATGAAGAAGATCGACCAGATCATCGCGACTGCGACCAGACCCGAGAGCAGCCCGAGGAGCAAAAACGCCGGGAGCTCGACATAGAAAGCCAGTGCCCCTTCCTCCATCAGAATGAACTCGGTCACGTCCCCGAAAGCCAGACGGTTGATCACCGTGCCAGCGACAGAAGCGATAACAATGGGGGCGAAGGCGTGAACGGCAAAGTGGCGCAGGATCACTTCAAGTGCGAAAAGCGCGCCCGCAATGGGCGCGTTAAAGCTCGCCGACACAGCTGCAGCAACAGCGCATCCAAGCAAATCGCGCCCGGTTATGCCGTTGGCGTTCATCTTGTTGGCGACGAAAGAAGAAATCACGGCGGCAAGGTGCACGACCGGACCTTCCCGTCCGCTTGACCCACCGGTCCCGAGCGTGATCATCGACGCCAGCGCGGAGGCGGCACCCTCTTTCGTTTCGACCCGTCCGTCGTGAAGTGCCGCGCCTTCGATCACTTCCGCCACCGACTTCGCGCGGCCGTCAGTCGTAAACCGATCGAGGATGAGCCCCACGATCAACCCACCGCAGACAGGGATCAGCAGGATGGAATACCACGGCAGCGTTTCGGCAAAAGAGTGCAGGAACCGAACGTTGTCGGTGCCATAAAGCGTCTCCTGCAGAAAGTTGATGCCAAGCCGGAACAGGACGGCGGCGCCTCCTGCGGCGATCCCAACCAAAAGGGCAATGAACCAGAACTGGATGTTGCCCGGCCCCTGCTCTCTCACCACCCGCCAGCTTTCGCGAAGCGATGCAGGAGCGTTGGCGGTGAACGCTCGTATCGGGTTTTGACGGGGTGCGTCCATCTCGGGCACCGGTGCGGGCAGAAGTACACAAGCGGAAGAACAGCACCTGCCCGATCGGGCCGTCTCCGGTCGTGACTGTCCCGGTCACGACAAGCTTGTTGCTATCTCATCTCTTTCCCCGCGCAAAGATCAATGCGGCAAAGGGCGCAGCACCTGTTGCGTCGTTTCCTGCTTGCACCCCTTGGGCTTCGACGCTCAGATGCGGTGCATGGCACAGACAGTCGATCTCAATTCCGATATGGGCGAGGCCTTCGGGCCCTGGCCCATGGGCGATGACGCCGCTCTTTTGCAAACCGTGACTTCAGCCAACATCGCCTGCGGTTTTCATGCAGGCGACGCCGACACGATGGCGACAACGATGCGACTGGCGGTCGAGAACGGCGTCGGCATTGGTGCACATCCGGGCTTTCCCGACCTTCAAGGCTTCGGTCGGCGTCGCATGCAGATCCCGCATGGCACGCTCGCCAACATGGTGCGCTATCAGGTGGGTGCTGCCCTGGCGATGGCCCGTGCTTCGGGGGGCACTGTTCGGCATCTCAAGCTCCACGGTGCGCTCTCGAACATGGCCTGTACCGACTATGACATGGCCCGCGCCTGTTACGAGGCTGCGCTGGAGGTGCAGCCCGACATCATCATCATGGGACTTGCCGCAACCGAGATGGAAAAGGTTGCCCGCGATCTCAAATGTCGATGGGCAGGAGAGATCTTTGCCGACCGCGCCTACAATGCCGATGGCACGCTCGTCGACCGCAGGCTGCCGGGCGCCATGATCCACGATGGCGAAGAGGCCGCCCGGAACATGGTCGCGATGGTAAAGGCCGGCGCAATCCTGACCGGCAGTGGGGAACGCTTGGAAACGCGGATCGACACAATCTGTGTCCACGGCGACAGCGCCGAGGCAGTCGAACTTGCGCGCAAGGTGCGGTCAGGTCTCGAAGCTGCCGGAATAGCCGTCAGCGCTTTCGACGGAACGCCGCTCTCTCAGTAAGGCTGCGGAACGATTGGCTGGCTCTTCTTTCTCAGCATCCGCTCCCACCCCGCGTCGAGTTCGGTGAGACCCTTCAACACTTCCAGAACGCGCGGTGTCGGCACGCCTGTGAAGTTGCAGAAGTCGAGATCATCCTCAAGCGCATCAAGTTCGTCGTCGCTCAAGCTGGCAAGAGCTTCCGATAGGCGCTTCTGGTCGAACAGATCGGACTGAATATCGAACATGGAACTTACTCATAGGGGAACACGCTTAAGGCCCTGTGATACCAAATGTGGCGAAATTCGTCCAATTCTGTCTAATTTCAGTCCAAATTCGCGGGAAAATCCTCGAAGCGGATAGGCATTGTTCACGGGATCGATAAAATCAGCCCCTGGTTGTACCGAATTTCCTGAAATGACCCGGAAGGCACCACGAATCGACCGCATGGCGTCTCTAAGGTCGAAAGAGTGTGACAGACGAGTTCAAGGGGTCCCAAAGTGTCATTCAAAGCAAATGTCGAGCGCGGCCTGCCCGTCCTGCTTTACATCCTGCATATGCTGACCTCACTCCGGGCATGCCGGTATCGGCAATGGAAGGCGAATGGAGCGCCTACACCATTTCTCCCGAAATGGCTGAAAGACATTGTGCAGCGGGTCGAGCGCGACAAACGTTCCAAGGTTGGGAAGGAAACCGTGGTCCGCAGCTACGGCGCCGCACGCTCCCAACCGTGTCGCCGCTTCGCGTCCCATCCCGTCTCGAAAGTGAGCCTCGGTTTCCGCTTCTGATCGATCTCAGCCGCCCAATGCGCTGATATAGGCCGCGATCGCAGCGCGATCTTCCGGTGAAAGCTTTGCCGTATTCTCGATGACCGACGCCATCTTTCCACCGGCGCTGTCGAAATCGGGCGTGAATCCGGACTCTAGGTAATAGGCGACGTCCGTTTCCGACCATCCGAACTCCGGTGGCAGCAGTCCGGGAATGGTTCCACGGCCGGACGGGTTCGGAGCGCCTGACATCCACGCAGCCGTATCAAGCCCGCCCAGCGCATTCCGCGGTGTGTGACACTCCCCGCAATGACCAAGCGCTTCCACAAGGTAGCGGCCACGCTCCAGAACTGGCGTGTCGGCCGGATGTACCCAAGCATCGCCAGCGAAAAGAAGCTTCCATCCGCCAAGGCTGGCTCGGATGCTGAACGGAAACCCAAGTTGATGCGGTGCGTTTTCCTGGGCCTCGGCTGGCAAGGTCTGCATGAACGCCCAAAGGTCCGTAACATCGGCATCCGTCATCCGCGCGTAACTGCCGTACGGAAACACCGGATAGTAATGCTTGCCGTCCGGCGATGTGCCCTTCTTCACAGCACTGGCAAATTCAACGAGCGTCCACGCGCCAATTCCGGCGTCAGGATGGGAAGAAATGTTCGGAGCAACAAAGACACCGAATTCCGTCTCGAATGTCTGGCCGCCCGGCAGGCTCAACTTGTTGTCGCTCTCGGGGGCCGTGTGACAGGACGCGCAGCCAGATGCATAGAACACCGTCTCACCGCGCGCCGCGTCCCCGGTGAGGGACGCAAACTGCGCCTCTGGCAAGGTGACAGGGCGCGTAATCCAAAGCCCCGCAGCAAGCGCTGCGAGGCCAAGACCCAGAAAGACGATCAGTGTTCTGAGCATGAAAGACCCGGCGCGACGGTCGAGCCGCCGCGCTCATCCATTAGTTGTTGGGCGCGCGATAGGCCTTGTGACAATCGCCGCAACCTTTGCCGACAGCGCCCATGGCACCTGCCATGGCATCCTTGCCGTCGCCGGCAACCGCGGCGAGTGCGGCTGCAGCTTCTGCAAAGCTTGCACCGATTTCCCCGGCCTTGGAGCCTTCCTCCCAGATCGCAGGCAATGCGCGCGATTCGTCCGGAAGATCATCGGACGACGTGCCCGGCACCCAATAGGCCATCTGGTTCAACGAGGCGACTGCAGCCAGGTTGTTGGCCGCCGCCGATGCCGCACCGGCATCATATTCGATCTCACCCTTGGCCATCGCACCAAGCGTTCCAAGATTGAAAGCATAAAGCTGCATATGCGCCTTGCGAGCTTTGACGGCGGGGTTGCCGCCATGTCCACCGGCGAAGGCGGAACCCGCCACAACGGCGGCGCAAGACACTGCAAGAAGTATTGAAAGTCGGGGCATGGGAGTTCTCCCTGATAATGTGGCTGATTTTTTACTGCACTATCACCATGGTAATGCTCGCAATCCGAAAAAGAACTCTGCATTATTGCGGAGGTTATGCACAAAGACGCACAGATACGCTGGGATGACGTGGCCTATGTTCTGGCCGTCGTTGACCATGGTTCGGTCGCGGCCGCTGCTCGCGCGCTTGGCGTGAACCATGCAACGGTTCTGAGGCGGTTGGGAGAATTCGAAACCCGCACCGGCGTACAGATGTTCAACCGCACCACGCGCGGCTATCAGATCTCGCCGGACCGGCGCGCCGTCGTCGAAGCCATGCGCCATGCATCCGAAGCACTCGGCGCCGTCGGTCAGCTGGTTGAACGCGCGCGGCCAAGGCTCGAAGACGGCCTCAGGCTCACCACCACGGACACGATCGCCCAGTACATCCTGCCCCCGCTCATACCACGACTGATTGATGCCACGGGCTCACCGATCGAGGTGACGGTCGACAACGCGCATATCGATCTGTCTCGCATGCAAAGTCAGCTCACCGTCCGACCGGCCCTGACGCTGCCAAGCGAACTCGAAGGGTTGCAGGCAGGCGTAGTGCGCTTCGGCGTTTACGCGGCAAAGGGAGTGGAAAAAGACGCCTGGATAGGGTTGACCGGCCCTCTCGCACGCACAAATGCGGCAGAGTTTTCCCGAGACGTGGCACTCAACCCCATGGCGCATGCAGACAGCTTTCTTGCCGCGGCAGCAATGGCTGCCACGGGCATCGGACATGTCGTTCTTCCCACCTATGTGGGTGAACAATGGTCGAACCTCAGCTGCGTCGACCAGCCCGAAGACTTGGGGCCCGTGCCAGTCTGGGTGGGCGCCCATGTCGATTTCGCAGGGATACAGCGCATCAAGCGCGCGCGCAGCCACCTTGCCAAAGCCCTCTCGCGCCACCCTGCACTCGCCGAACAAAAGAAAAGGGCCGCCGAATAGGCAGCCCTTTCTTCAGAATACATGCCCGGTCTTACTCGTCGTCGAGCGCCTCGACAGCTTTCTCCAAAGCGGCCTTGGTGGACTTTTTCTCTTTCACTTCCGCCTGCTCGAAAATGTGGTCCACGACCTTGTCTTCGAAGATCGGAGCCTGAATCTGCTGGCGCATGCCCGGGTTCTGCTGAACGAACTCGAAGAACTGCCGTTCCTGCCCCGGATACTGCCGTGCCTGGTTCATCACGGCCTGGGTCATCTCTGCGTCCGAGACCTCGATCTTTGCCTGCTGACCCAGTTCGGCCAACAGCAACCCAAGACGCACGCGGCGCTCGGCAAGCTTCGTGTGTTCTTCGGTCGGCTCGATCTCCGGGTGATCATGCCCTTGGACATCCGGGTTTTCCTCGTGCCAAAGCTGATGCGCGATCTGCCCGGCTTCCGCCTCGACCAGCGATGGCGGCAAATCGAAGCTGACGAGCTTATCAAGCTCATCAAGCAGCGCACGCTTCATCACAGCCCGGGCCGCTCCCTGATATTCCGCGCCCAAACGCTCGGTGATCTGACCTTTCAACGCGTCCAGATCGTCCGCTCCGAACTTCTTGGCCAGTTCGTCATCGATTTCCGCCGGCTTCGGTTCCTTGACGGCTTTCACCGTCACGTCGAAGACCGCAGGCTGCCCCGCAAGGTCCTTGTTCCCGTATTCCTCGGGGAACGTCACCTCGACGGCCTTCTCCTCACCGGCCTTCACACCGACAAGCTGGTCCTCGAAGCCCGGGATGAACTGGTTCGACCCCAGCACCAGCGGAAAGTCCTCCGCCGAGCCGCCATCGAAAGCTTCGCCACCAACCTTGCCGACAAAGTCGATGACAACCTGATCGCCATCCTTGGCCTTCGAGCCCTTCTTGCGATCTTCAAAATTCTGCGCGTTCTCGGCGAGGTTCTGGAGGGCTTCGTCGATTGCCTTGTCGTCGGCCTCGACAACCATCTTTTCCAGTTTCACCTTGGAGAAGTCGACCTCCGGAATGTCAGGGAGCGCCTCGTAGGACATGTCCACTTCCACGTCCTGACCAGGCTTCCAGTCTTCGTTGGTCATTTCAAGCTTCGGCTGCATGGCCGGACGGTCGCCCGAATCCTCGAGATGCTTGGCCATGGCGCCATCGACGCTTTCCTGCATCGCTTCGCCCAACAGACGCTCGCCGAATTGCTTCTTGAGAAGCGCCAACGGCACCTTCCCCTTGCGGAAGCCCTTCATCTCGATCTCGGGCGCCGCTTCGGCGAGTTTCTCATTCACCTTGGCATCCAGTTCGTCGGCAGTGACGACGAGTTTGTAACCGCGTTTCAGCCCTTCGTTCAGGGTTTCGGTGACCTGCATGGTTGACCTCTTTGGGCACGTGTCCGGAAAATCAGCGGCCCTTCTAGCAAAAGCGGCCCGGGACGCAAGGGCAAAGGGCAGGAAAGCCCACCTTGCGTCTGAAGCAGGGCGAGCTTTCCATCAGGGGCTGGCGCGGAGGCTGAAACCGCTTGCCGCCCCACCCTCTCACAAAGGGAGCCTCCTCCTAGCATGCCTCCATCGGCCGTTGCGCAAATCGCCAAGGGACCGTTCGGTCCCTTACCGGTCCGAAAATATCCCGGGGTGCGGGGCAGAGCCCCGCGGATCGACGCCGAAGGCGGCGAGGCTCACGCCAGGCTCGGCAACCAGAGCACGATCCACGGAAAGGCCACCAGAAGAGCGATGGTCAGTCCATCGGCGATGAAGAACGGCGTCACGCCCCGGAACACATCCTGCACGGAAAGGTCCTCGCGCACCCCGGCCACGACGAAGCAGTTCAAGCCGATAGGTGGCGTGATGAGACAGAACTCCGCCATCTTGACCACCAATATCCCGAACCAGATCGCGCACATCGGGCCGGACATCCCAAAGGTGCTCTCTGCGGCCGAGACCATCTCGCCCCCATTCAGCGCCATGACCGCCGGATAGACAACAGGCAGCGTCAGCAAGAGCATCCCGATCGCGTCCATGAACATGCCCAGAACCGCATACGCCAGCAGGATGCAGATCAGGATCAGCATCGGCGACATCTCGAGCGAGGTGATCCAATCCGCAAAGGCGCCGGGCAAATCCGCAAAGCCAAGGAAGCGAACATAGATCAGCACGCCCCAGATGATCGAAAAGATCATGACCGTCAGCTTCGCCGTCTCCAGAAGCGCGTCCTTGAGCTGTTTCAGCCGCATGCCCTGGTAAAGCGCCATCAGGAACACGATGAACGCGCCGACGGCCCCACCCTCGGTCGGCGTGCCCCAGGCATCGCCGAAGGGGTTATAGACGAAGAAGATGATGATCACGACGACCGCAACGATCGGCAAGGCGGGCGGCAGGCTGACCAACCTCTCCTTCCACGTGAAGCCACTCACAGGTGGCCCGACATTCTTGAACACAAGCGCGATCCCGATGATCAGCGCGGCATAGACCAGCGCTGAAAACGCACCGGGAATGAAGCCCGCAAGCAGCAGCTTGCCCACGTCCTGTTCCACGATGATCGCATAGATCACGAGGATGGCCGATGGCGGGATCAACGACGCCAGCGTGCCGCCTGCGGCCACAACACCCGCGGCGAACTGCTTGTTGTAGCCCACCTTCAGCATCTCCGGGATCGCGATCCGCGCGAACACCGCGGCCGTCGCCACAGAGGCGCCCGAGACAGCCGCAAAACCGGCGGTGGCAAAGACCGTCGACACGGCCAGCCCGCCCGGAACCCAGGCGATCCAGCGCTTCGCCGCTTCGAACAGCGCGGTCGTCAGCCGCGCGTAATAGGCCAGATACCCGATCAGAATGAAGGTCGGAATCAGGCTCAGCGCCTGGGCGGACACCTTGGAATGGGGCACCTGCCCCGCGATCTTGGCGCTGATCTCGAACGCCTTCCAGAACCGTGCGGGATCATAGTCGAACCCGTTCCACCTCAACCAAACAAGTCCGGCGAACCCGGCCAGGCCAGCGGCAAAGGCCACGCGCATGCCAAGAACGACCATCACGAGCATCCCGCCCGTGGTCCAGAGACCGATTTCGATATCCGTCATCGGCCCGCATCCTCAAGCTGCTCGGCTTCGGCCTTTGCCTGCGCGGCCACCGATTGGATCAGTGGCACCGCCACCGGGCTCTCAAGCCCGAGGATCAGCGCGCGCGCATAGCCGACAGCCTGCAACACGAGCCGCATGCAAAGAACGGCAAAGGCAATCGGCACGACCAGTTTCGACGGCCAGATCGGCAACCCGATATCGATCGAGCTGTCCCGCGAGCACAACGGCCGCGCGCAATCGAACGAGCGATCGAAATGCGACCACGCCCCCCAGAGAAGCGCCAACATCAGGAACAGGATCAAAAGGATTGATATCAGTTCGAAAAACCAAAGGAGCCGACCCTTGAGCTGCCCGATCAGGATGTCCATCCGGATATGCCCGCCCTCGCGCTGCACATAGGACACGCCCATGATCGCGATCAGCGGCATCAGCGCCTCGATATAGTCGACATACCCCAGAAGCGGGCCGTCCATCAGGCCGATGCTGTCGAGCAGTGGCGCAACGAAAGTCTTGTCCAGCTGCCGCCCCGCGACCGAATAGGCCGCCAGAAACATCAGTGAAAACGCGGCCAGGCCGCTGATCAATGCCGTGAACCGTTCCAGCGGCAAAAGCGCCCGGTCCAATCGGCTGAGTAGGCTTGAGTCCTCAAGGACCGTCGATGCCCCCGCCATTTACCCCGTCTCCAATCCCAGCGCGGCGCGCGCCTTCTTCGTCAGGCCTGCCGCCACAAGATCGAACGAAGCGTCGATATGCTGGCAAATATCTGCGTCCGACACCTTGTCCGGCTCGTGTATCTGCAACCAGCTCATCCCACGTGAGGCCAGATAGGGTGCAGGCCGAAACCCGGGTGCAACCTGCATGACCTCAAAGATCATCTCACTGACCTTGAACGTGAACGCCTCGTTTCCGTCGTTCCAGCCGCAAAGCGCGTACACCTTGCCGCCGATCTTCCACACGTCCGAATTCCCCCATTGCACCACATGGGTGCTGCCTGCCTTTGACCGGCAATACTGATTGAATTCGTCGCGTGTCATGTGAAACGGGGCGCCGCATTGGGCGCCCCGATCAACCTCAGTTGGTCATTTTCGCGTCTTTGAGCGCCTGCTGCGTCAGGTCGTAAAGCTCCTGACCCGGCAACCCTTGCGCTTCCATATCCGCAATCCACTGGGCGCGGATCGGATCGGCAGCCTTGGCGCGGAACGCGTCAAGCTCGGCTTCAGGGATCTCGACCTTGGTCACGCCCTTTTCTTCCAGAACCGAATCCCACTGCTGCAGAAGCTCGCCATAGTTCGCCAGATAGTGGTCGAGCGCTTCCGGGATCGAGCTATCCAGCGCTTCACGCTCGGCGTCCGACAGGCTCTCATAGGCGTCGATATTTACCACGACCGGGCAGTTCACCGTGCCGGGGTTCAGGTTCGCCGTCCACCAGTCCGCCTGGTTGATCGTGCCGAAGGACAGGTGCGCGTGCTGCGCAAAGGCCACCGTATCGACCACACCCGATTCCATCGCCTGATAAGCTTCCGTTGCCGTCACCGAAGTCGGAACCGCGCCAACGCTTTCAAACGCCTTGCCAAGACCTCCGGTTGCACGAACGCGCATGCCTTCGAACTCGGACAGCGCGTCGCGCGGCTCACCGGTACCGACAATGTTGTACTGCGGCATCGGCGACGTCATGAGCAGCCTCGCATTCCACTGCGCCATTTCCTCGGTCGCTGCCGGGTGACCATATACGGCCATGGACACGGCAACTTCTTCCTCAAGGGTCGAAACGCCAAGGAAAGGCAGTTCCAGAACGGTGATCACGCGGTTCTTGTCCGGGTGATAGCCCGCACAGAACTGCGCCATTTCAAACGCGCCGATTGAGATACCGTCGAGGTTCTCCCGGTTCTTCGACAGACCACCGTACGAGATGTTCATGGTGAACTCGCCACCGGTCTTCTCCGACACCAGTTCAGCCAGTTTCTCAACGTGCTCGGTAAACGCACGGCGCTTGCCCCAGAGCGAAACGTTCCACTCGGTTGCCATGGCTTCGCTGCCAAATGCGACGATGACGGCCGCAATCGCGGTCCGGCTCAGATATTTGTTCATGATGTACCTCCCAGTTACATCGCTTGGATGATGGTGCGAATATTACTGAAGTCGAGACTATGCGCCATGAGAGAAAATGCGTGACCTCGCAGGGACGGCATGCGGAAATCCGCAGAGCACGCCCGGATTACAGAAAATCGTCCTTTTCGAGCCCCAGCTTGACGATCTTTTCGTTCAAGGTGCGCCGTCCGATTCCCAGCGCCTCTGCGGTGGCGTCCATCCGGCCCTGATGCGCCTGAATCGCCTTGCCGATCAGCTCTCGTTCGAACGCTGCCACCGCTTCACGCAACGTGTCCGGCACATCCTCCCCCACATCGTCCCGCCGGATCGCTGCCGCCATCGAACCGCCGCCCCGCCGTGCGCCAAGCACACGGCGTTCACACGCGTTCCGGAGCTCCCGCACATTGCCGGGCCAGTCATGGGCCAAAAGCGCTGCGATGTCGTCCGACGACAAATCCGGCACGGTCACTTCGTAAAGACGGGCGTAATTCTCCAGGAAATGCGCGGCCAACAGCCCGATGTCGTCCTTTCGCTTCCGCAACGGCGGCATCGACAACGTGACGGTATCGATCCGGAACAGCAGATCCTCCCGCAACCGGCCCACCCGAACCGCCTCCTCAACGTCCTCATTCGTGGCAGAAAGGACCCGAAGCTGAACCGGCACCGGTCTGTCCGCTCCAACCGGCAAAACCTCCATGGTCTCCAGAACCCGCAAGAGCTTGGCCTGCACTTCCAGAGGACAAGAACAAATCTCATCAAGGAAGAGCGTGCCGCCGGAGACCGCGCGCAACCGGCCTTCTGACCCGCCTGCCACACCGAACATCTCGGCCTCGAAGGTCTCGACCGACAGGGCCGCACAGTTCAAAGCCAGAAACGGCGCGTCCGGGGTGCGCCCTAGATCATGAAGCGCACGCGCCACAAGTTCCTTGCCGGTCCCGGTTTCGCCCCGGATGAGCACGGGGGCCGGAACATCGGCCAGATCGAGGATGTCCTGCCGCAAACGTCCGATCTGCTCCGTTCCGCCCAGTAAGACCCGGTCCATGCCGGAGAGACTGTAAAGGCGCGCCCGCAATCGCGCGTTGTCGCCCCGCATCCGCGCCTGATCCGCCGCATGGCTCAGAATGGTCAAAAGGCGTCGCGGCTCATAAGGCTTCTCGACGAAACTGTAAGCCCCGTCCTGCATAGCCTGCACCGCCATCGGGATATCGCCATGGGCCGAGATCAGAACCAGGGGAGGCGCATCGGCGCCAAGACTCGCCAAAAGCTCCAGCCCGGACATGCCCGGCATGCGCACATCGGACAAAATGACGTCCGGAGCGGCCTCCGCAATCTCGGCTTGCGCATGCGACGCGCGGGAAATGGCCTTGGCCTCCCACCCGGCGGCTTCCAGAAGCTCAAGCAGGGACTGCCGCATGGACGCATCATCATCCACGATCAGAATACTATTGGGTCGCGCCTGGCTCATGCTGCCTCCGTGACATCGTCGGCATCCGGCATCGGGAAGCGGACAGTGAAGACTGCGCCCCCGCCTTCGGCATTTTCCGCTTTCATCTCGCCGCCGTGGTCGCTCACGATCCCCGCGGCAATTGCAAGGCCAAGCCCCATACCGCGCCCGCTTTCACGCGTGGTCACGAAAGGCTCCTGCAACTCTGCAAGCGTCGCGGCACCAAGCCCGTGCCCGTTGTCGCGCACTTCGAACCAGCACGCATCCTCGCCCGAAGCTACTCTGACCGATATCTCCGCCGCACTCTGATCCTCTGCAGCGTCGAGGCCATTGCGAATAAGGTTCGTCATCACCTGTTCAAGCCGCAACCGGCTTCCCCGGATCACCACCGGCGCGTCCGGTAGAGCCACGTGGATCACCGCACCCGCCGCTTCGCGATTGGGTTCGACAAGCGCCAAGGCAGCCTGCATGGCATCGCGCAAATCCACATCGTCGAACGCCTCACGCTCGGAGCGCGCAAAGAACTTGAGCTGCCGCGTCGTCGCTTCCATCCGATCGACCAAACTCCCGATCCGACCGATCAGCCCCCCCTTCTCGCCCGCGTTCAACTCCGCGGCTGTCAGATGGTTCTTCATCGCGGCAATCGGCTGCCCCAGTTCATGCGTCACCGACGCTGCAAGCTGTCCAAGTGCAGCCAGGCGGCTCGCACGCTCCAATTCAACCTGCGTTCGCTTCAAACGTCGCTCCGCGGTTCGGCGATCCTCGATCTCGACCGCAAGCCGCTCGTTGGCACGCCTCAGTTCCGCTTCTTCCCGCTCCGACCGCGCCAGCGCAGCCCCGACACGCCGCCCGCGCTGCACCTGCAGAACGATCAAGGCCAGCGCCGCCAACCCGACCACGAAAGCCGCCGCAAGGATGCTCCGCGTCAGCGCCGGGTCGTAACTTGCAAAGTAATGCAGCACCCATCCGTGCGGCAGGTCTGCTGAAGTCAGATGGATGCGCTCCACCCCTCCGATGCGCGCCGTCCCGTCGGTTTCGAACGAGGCGTCGAGCGGGGCCAGCGTCTGCCCGGTGAATTGCCGCGCCAGTTCAATCGCCTCGCGTTGCACCGCCGACAAGGGATAAAGCGACCGATACCGCCAATCCGGCTCGGACGCCAACAGCACGACACCATCCGCATTCGCGAGAAGCACCTGCTCACCGGAGGTCCGCCAGCTCTCCTCCAGAACGGAGAGATCGATCTTGATCGCAATGACACCCGCGATGTCGCCATCCGCACGCCGCACCGGGTCGGCGATGAAATACCCGGGCAGCCCCGTCGTGGCCCCGATGGCATAGAAACGCCCCGTTCGCCCGTCCCGCGCTTCGAGGAAATAGGGACGGAACCCGTAAGACTGTCCGAGAAAGCTTCCCGGTTGCCCATGGTTCGATGCGGCAATCGTCAGCCCCGTCTCATCCATCAGGTAAATCGCATCCAGTCCGGCCTGCCCGGCAAATTCCGCCAGCCGCGCGTTCAGAGGCGCAACCGCCCCGCCCTCTGCCGCCTCTACGACGAACGGATCGAGCGACAGCACGTAAGTCAGATGCGCGAACCGCTCCAGTTCAGCCGCCACAATGCTCTGGTAGAGCGAAAGTCGGCCCTCCGCCTTCCCACGCTCCTCCGACCCGAAATACCGGAATGCGCCCGCGAACGCCGCCAGCGCGAGCACGGCAGTTAGAAGGAGCGGCAAGAGAAACGACCGGGACTGCATGGTCGACATGACTACGCGCGGATCTTCGGGGAAGTCGAGAGGTCAGCGCAATTTTCACTGTCGCGGAGCGACCGCCCGAACGGGCCACCACGGCCCGCGCAAGAGCCGTCGATGGTGCGGGTGGAGGGACTTGAACCCCCACGCCTTGCGGCGCCAGAACCTAAATCTGGTGCGTCTACCAATTTCGCCACACCCGCGAACCGAGAGGCTCTCTAGCAAAGCTTGGGCTGCATGGCGAGAGGGAATTCACGCGACCCGCCAAGAACGGGCGTAGGATGGGTTTTCAACCCACCTGCGAGGCGCGTCACCGCAACCGAAACCGGTTCCGAAGCCCAAGCCCGAGGAAAAACAGAAACACATAGCCCAACACCGATTGAACGCCGCCGATGAAATGCACCATGTCGGGCGCTGTGCTCCAAACGTCGCCGAAATGCCGCCGCCCCAGTCCGAAGAAGCTGAAAAGGTTCGAAAACGAAAACCCAGCCGCGCGCCCAAGGGCATCGCCATGGGCGGCGTTCGACGTCGGAGCAAGAAGCGTCGCCCAGAAATCGGGTTTGAACACTGTCAGGTAATGGATCGCAGGACCAAGCCAGAGCAGGATCAGAACCAATCCCGGCCGCGCAACGCTGTAGCCATACCGGCTGACCAAACCAAAGGCGCGCACGATAAACCGGCCCAACCAGTCTTCCTTCAGAAGCGCGTCGCAGGCCATCTCCTGTCGGAGAAAAAAGTGTTCGTTTTCCGGGTTATGGTGCGCCGCCGATATCTGCCTGAGACGGCGATAGGCGTTCTTGTTGGCGGTCGCGTTTGCTCGCGTGGCTTTGGGCCAGTAAGAGGGGCGCGCAGAGAAGGCCGTATTGTCGTGCATTCTGTTCTGAAAGAACGTTGGCACATGCTTCTCGAAACGCGTCTCCGCAAAATGCGTCCGTCCAAGAAATTCAGTGTCGTCGAACTCGACTTCGCGAGAAAACACCGAGCCTGAGAAATCCGCTTCATTGAGAAATCTGGCCTTCCGAAAGGAAGTGCTCCTTTGAATCCGGACACCAAAGAACTTGGCCGGTCCACCGAAATAGGTCTGCTGAAACGACACATGAGAGCCGGACGAGCGAAAACTGCTAGGGTTTTCGGCAAGTTCGACCCGCTTAAATCCGGCTTCACCCGCAAAGTGTGCATTGGTAAAATAGGTCGCGCCAAGGATCTTCACATCCTTGAAGAAAGCACTTCGCGCAAAATAAGTGTTTGAAAAAACTGCGCGGCCCGGAAAACCACGTTTCCAGATAAAGTCCTTCTCAAAATAGGTGTTCGAAAAATCCAGCGTTCCGGGCACAGGTATGACCGGATCATCCACCCAACGGTCTGCAAGCACCTCTCTGATGCGCTCCCTTTGCTCATCCGTCAACGGCCGATACCAGAAAGGGATCAAGGCCGCTTTCTGGTCGGCGCGGAACCATTTCTGCCAGTTTCGTTTCGCTTCCTTTGCTGCCTCGGCGTTGATTTTTTTGTCGAGTTCGGAATACGCCCAGCTGTTCCAAATCTCAGCATTCAAATCGTCGAGTTTTTGGTCGAACCCTCGGTCATCCTCTCCAAACACTGTCGCCAAAATGTAATAAGGGTTCTTCTCCGCCGGGCTCAGTTCCACACCGTCGTTCCGGACCCAGATCCCGTCCTCGCGTTTCTCGACAATCTCCCCCGGCGGCAAGTCGGGGTCGTGCAATTTCGTCATGAAAAAAACCTTTCAGTATTCCTAGAACCCTAGCCGCGTTGCACGCACCCGCCAACACCCGCGCGGCGCGTTAACCGTTCGGGGCATACCGAAACCCACACCGACGCAATACCGACGTGGCACCGACGGCGTGCCGACGTCCCGAAACCCGCAAAACAAGGGCGTTAACCTCTCTGAAGGATGGGTTGCGCGCGGTGAGGGGCGAAATCTGCCCGCACCCCCTCGCCCTCGCCTCGGAACCTGCCTATAAGGCCCTAATTTCCAGCGGAGCCTGCCCCATGTCCGACGACCTGTCCCCCGCCGAAGCCGCCAAATCCGCCGCCGCGCTGAAGGCTTCGGAATACGTGAAAAACGGCATGAAAGTGGGCCTCGGCACCGGCTCCACCGCCGCCTGGCTCGTCAAGCATCTGGGCGAAAGGAAGCGGACGGAAGGCCTTGATATTGTTGGCGTTCCCACCTCTACCCGCACCGCCGAACAGGCCCGCGAGGAAGGCATCCCGATCACCACTTTGAACGAGGCCAAGTGGCTCGACCTGACCATCGACGGGGCCGACGAGTACGACGCCGACCTCGCCCTCATCAAAGGCGGCGGTGGTGCCCTTCTGCAGGAGAAAATCGTCGCCACAGCCTCGGATCGCATGATCGTGATCGCCGACGAAACCAAGTTCGTCCCCCAACTCGGCGCCTTCCCACTTCCGGTGGAAGTCCTCGGATTCGGGATGCACACCACCCAGCTCCTCCTCGAAGAAATGCTGGAAGGTCTTGATGTTACAGGAACAAAAGCGGTTCCACGCATGACGGACGGACAGCTTTTCGTGACCGACGAAGGCAACCACATTCTGGATCTCCACCTTGGTCGCATCGGCAACCCACGCCAGCTGTCGCTGGTCCTGAACCAGGTTCCCGGCGTCGTCGAGAACGGGCTTTTCGTCGATATCTGCGATATCTGCATCACGGGACATTCAGATGGGCGCATTGAAGTACGAGACGCGACTTCAGACGATGCCGAGGCGAGCGAAAGAAACGTTTTTGCGGACCTTGCGGACTGATGGCATTTGACGTCGATCTCTTTGTAATTGGCGGCGGCTCGGGCGGCGTCCGCGCGGCCCGCACTGCGGCGGAAACCGGCGCAAAAGTGGCGCTTGCCGAAGAAAGCCGCATGGGAGGCACCTGCGTCATCCGCGGCTGTGTCCCGAAGAAGCTGATGGTCTTCGCCTCGGAATTCCGCACCACGAGCGCACTGGCGCGGGACTATGGCTGGTCCGCGGAAACCGGTGCGTTCAACTGGCGGAGTTTCCGGACACATCTTCACCAAGAACTGGACCGGCTCGAGGGCATCTACCGCAGCCTCCTTGAACGGTCCGGCGTGACGATGCACGACACCCGCGCCCGCATCACTGGCCCGAATGAAGTCTCGCTTGAGACCGGTGAGACGATCAGCGCCGGACACATATTGGTGGCGACCGGTGGGCATCCGGTGCGACCAGATATGCCGAACTCCGCTCTCGGTATGGTGTCGGACGACATCTTCAACCTCGATGAGTTGCCCGAGAGCATCCTGATCGTGGGCGGTGGCTACATTGCTTGCGAATTTGCCTGTATTCTCAATGGCCTCGGGGTGAAAGTCACGCAATTCTACCGTGGCGCACAGATACTCCGAGGCTTTGACGAAGAAGCCCGCGGCTTGATTGCCGAGATGATGCGCGAACAAGGCATCGACCTTCATGTCGGCACCAATATTGTCGACATGTGGCCGGCCGACGCCCCTGGCAGCGCGGAAACAATGAGCGCACCCGCCGGCGAACGGCGCCCGGATACCGCAACCGAGCCCGGTCCCGTCATCGTCAAGGCAACAAACGGCTCCGAGCAGCGCTTCGAGCGTCTTTTTTTCGCAACCGGTCGGGCCCCGAACTCGAAAGGCATCGGTCTGGAGGATGTCGGGATCACGATCAACCGACGCGGCGCAATCGAGGTCGACAACTTCAGCCAGACGTCGGTCCCTTCGATCTATGCTATCGGAGATGTCACGGACCGTATCCAACTGACACCTGTCGCGATCAGAGAAGGCATGGCTTTCACGGAAACCGTCTTCAAGGACAACCCGACCGCGGTCGATCACGAAAACGTGCCGAGCGCTGTTTTCACGCAGCCTGAACTGGGTACGATCGGTCTGGCCGAAGAAGCCGCGCGCGAACAGGAAGAGATCGAGGTCTATTGCACCTCGTTCCGGCCCATGCGGACTGCCTTTGCCGGGCACCCCCATCGGGTGCTCTTCAAATTGATTGTCTCAAAGGCGACGCGCAAGGTTCTGGGCTGCCATATCGTCGCAGATGCGGCAGGCGAATTGATCCAGATGGTCGGCATTGCGGTCAAAGCTGGACTGACAAAAGAGGACTTCGATCGCACCGTTGCGGTGCATCCGACCATGTCGGAAGAACTGGTAACCATGCGGGAACCGGTGAGAACCGCTTGAAAAGAGGCGCCGGAAGCTACAGTTAGCACGGCAAGACAAGACATGAACAACAAGGACGCATTGATCCATGGCCAATAATGGTGGCGGCCCCTGGGGTGGCGGCGGCGGAAATCGCGGCGGCGGAGACGACCGACGTCCGGGCAGACCCGGACAAGACGGACCGAACATCCCCGAGATCGACGAGATCATGAAGAAAGGTCAGGAGCAGCTTAAGGTGCTCATGGGCGGACGCGGTGGACGCGGGCCCAACGATGGTGGCGGCGGTGGTGAAGGCCCCAAGATCACCAAGGGAACGCTTGGCATCGGGGCTCTGATCGCCTTGGCGCTTTGGGCGTTCAACTCGTTTTACACGGTTCGCCCTGAAGAACAGTCGGTGGAACTTTTCCTGGGCGAGTTTTCCTCGATCGGAAATCCCGGTCTGAACTTTGCACCCTGGCCCGTGGTGACCTATGAGGTCATCCCGGTGACCCGCGAACAATTCGAAGACATCGGGATCGGGCGCTCAGGTTCGTCCGGCGGTGATGGCCTGATGCTGACGACGGATGAAAACATCGTCGACATCGACTTCCAGGTAGTCTGGAACATCAGTAACGCTGCGGACTTCCTGTTCAATCTGCGCGACGGTCCGGAAACGGTTCGTGCTGTTTCGGAATCGGCCATGCGTGAAATCGTGGCGGGCGCCGAGCTTGCCCCGCTCCTCAACCGCGACCGCGCCGCAACGGCCCAACGTGCCGAGGAACTGATCCAGTCCACGCTCGACAGCTATCAGTCCGGCATCAACATCGTTCGCGTTAACCTCAACAAGGCCGACCCGCCGCGGGAAGTCATCGACGCTTTCCGCGACGTTCAGGCCGCCGAACAGGAACGCGACCGTCTGGAACGTCAGGCCGACGCCTATGCCAACCGGGTGCTCGCCGGCGCCCGCGGTGAAGCGGCACAGGTGCTTGAACAGGCCGAATCCTACCGTGCTCAAGTGGTCAACGAAGCCCAGGGTGAAGCCAGCCGCTTCACGTCGGTTCTCGGCGAGTACCAACTGGCACCGGAAGTGACCCGTCGCCGTCTCTACATCGAGACCTTGGAAAAGGTCCTTGGCGACGTGGACAAGATTATTCTGGACGAAGGTGCCGGTGGCGCTGGCGGTGGGCAAGGCGTTGTGCCCTACCTGCCGCTGAACGAATTGCGTCGTGGCACCACCGCTCAAGGAGGCAACTGATATGGGACGCGGAACTTTCGGATTGGTCATCCTCGTCGCCGCCGTTGTCGGCGCGCTGTCGTCCATTTTCATCGTGGACGAACGCGAAAAGGCCCTCGTGCTGCAGTTTGGTCAGATCAAGCAGGTCAAGACCGAACCCGGCCTCGGCTTCAAAATCCCGTTTATCCAGGAAGTGGTCCGTTATGACGGCCGCATCCTGTCGCTCGACACACCCGCGATCGAGATCACACCGTCGGACGACCGGCGCCTCGTGGTCGACGCTTTCGCACGGTACCGCATCGGTGACACGGAAGAAGAAATCATCCAGTTCCGTCAGGCCGTTGGTCCAGGTGGTGTACGCTTTGCGGAAGACCGCCTGGCATCGATCCTGATCGACGAAATTCGTGCCGTGCTCGGTTCCGAAGGGGTGACCTCGAACACAATCCTCTCTGCCGAGCGGGCCGTTCTCATGAACCGCATCCGATCGCAGGCCGATTCCGAAGCCGCCTCGCTGGGTCTCGACGTGGTAGACGTGCGCTTGAAGCAGACCAACCTGCCCGAGCAGAACCTCGCCGCCACCTTCGACAGGATGCGTGCGGAACGGGAACGCGAAGCGACCGACGAACGTGCACGCGGTGAAGAAGCGGCGCAGCGGGTTCGCGCACAAGCCGACCGAACAGTCGTGGAACTCGTTTCCGATGCGAACCGGGAAGCCGAAATCGTGCGCGGTGAAGCGGACGCTGAACGCAACCGTATCTTCGCGGATGCCTATGGGGCGGACGAAGACTTCTTCCGCTTCTACCGGTCGCTCTCTGCCTATGAGCGTGCGCTCCGCGGCAACAACTCCACGCTGGTGATCACGCCCGACAGCGAATTCTTCGAATTCCTCGACGGTGCCGGCATGTCCGGGTTGACCGCGAACTGATCAGGTGGAACTGATCCTCCTCGGCATTGGCTTGGTCCTCGTCTTCGAGGGCCTGGTCCTCGCACTCCTGCCGAACCGGTTGGAGGAGTTGATCCGCATGATCGAGGAAATTCCGACGGAGACGCGCCGCATCATGGGCCTTGTCGCCGTCGCTGCGGGTGTCTTCCTGGTCTGGCTGACCCAAGGCTTCTGAAATCGAGGGGTGCGCCGCCTTCGGCGCCGCGGCGCCAGGGGGCTTTGCCCCCTCGGCCTTCGGCCTCACCCCCAGGATATTTTGGGACCAGTAATGGAAAGTGGCCCGCCCTTCGATCGGACGAGCCACCCGGTCATTACCGGCCACGGTCATCGGCTTCCCAGCCTGTACCGTGCAACAAAGCTGCCTGGGTATGGTTTCGAAAGTGTTATTATTGGCCTGAAATTATCCCGGGGGGCGAGCGCAGCGAGCGGGGCGGAGCCCCGTGCCGGCTACGGAGCAGTGGAAGCTCGCTCAGACGCTCAGTGCCCGCCGTCATCCTGTGGAATGGAGGAAATCTGGGCAACAGGAATGTCTTCGCCCTTGTCATACTTTTCGAGCAGCAAGATCCCACGCCGCTCGGCCTTCAGAATGCGCATTGCGGTCAGATAGGTTTCCTGTAGCGTCGGAGAGGAGGCCCCGATTTCATCGGCGATGCGTTGCTCGATTTTCTCGTCCCCGGTCTTCACGATCATTTCCATCGCGCGTTGTGCCAGTTTGGTTGCCGTTTCTTCCAGAAGTGACATGATCCGCCTCTTGCCTGCGATGTCACTCGTCTAGCCGGTGACGCGCGACATTGCGAGGGTCATTCTGCCGATTTCGGCACGAACCCTGCCGCAGTCAGTCCTTGAGGCATCGCCTGAAAGCGCTATGAGAACGCTCATGTTCCTCAGCGTCTTCGACATGTTCAAGATCGGGGTTGGCCCCTCCTCCTCCCACACCATGGGTCCGATGGAGGCAGCAGCCCGTTTCCTGGACCTTTTGCGGCAGTCCGCTTTCCAGCCCAAGGGTTTGGCCGCCGAACTCTATGGATCACTTGCCTTCACCGGCGTCGGACATGCGACGGACCGGGCCGTCATTCTCGGCCTCGCGGGGTTTCGTCCGGACAGCTTCGATGCAGATGCCGCCGAAACGGCGCTCGCTGCCATCAAGGCAGACAAGCTTGTGCAACCGGACGGGCTGGGTGTTCTCGGTTTCGATCCCTCCCGGGACCTGCGTTTCAACTATGATGCGCCGCTTCCCGGCCATGCCAACGGGTTGATCCTGCGCGCCACGGACAGCGAAGGCGACGTCATCGTTCAGGAAACCTATTACTCGGTCGGTGGTGGTTTTGTTCTGACCGAGGCAGAATTGACCGCAGGTGCCGCCACTGATGCAGGTGCGCCGGTGCCCTACCCGTTCCAGAGCGCGGCCGAAATGCTGCAGATGTGCGCCGAGACTGGCATGTCCATCGCGGACCTGAAGCGCGCGAACGAAGAAACCCGCATGACACGGACCAAGCTCGACAGCGGCATGCAGCGTATCTGGTCGGTGATGAACGCCTGCATCGAACGTGGGCTTTCGACGGAGGGCACATTGCCGGGAGGTCTCTCGGTCAAGCGCCGCGCCGCAGGCATCCATCGGAAACTGCAGGACGAGCGCGGGCGCAATCTTACCGCCCCTCACGTGATAAACGACTGGATCAGCATCTATGCCATGGCCGTGAACGAGGAAAACGCCGCCGGCGGCCAGGTGGTGACGGCCCCCACCAACGGCGCGGCGGGCGTCGTGCCTGCGACCATCCGGTATTGGCTGGACCATGTGCCCGGTGCCACCGAGACGCGCGTGGAAGAGTTTCTTCTGACGGCCGCGGCCATTGCAGGGTTGGTCAAGTACAACGCGTCGATCAGCGGCGCTGAATGCGGGTGCCAGGCCGAGGTGGGCTCGGCAAGTGCCATGGCGGCGGCAGGGTTGGCGGCCGTTCTCGGCGGCACGCCGGAGCAGATTGAAAACGCAGCGGAAATTGCACTGGAGCACCACCTCGGCATGACCTGCGACCCGGTCAAAGGTCTGGTTCAGGTGCCCTGCATCGAACGCAACGGCCTCGGCGCCATCAAGGCTGTTTCGGCGGCCTCCCTGGCACTTCGCGGTGACGGCACCCATTTCGTACCTTTGGATTCGGCCATTGAAACCATGCGCCAGACCGGGGTCGACATGAGCGAGAAATACAAGGAAACCGCACTTGGCGGACTGGCCGTCAACGTGCCGAATTGCTGAGCGGAGCGTCAGAATGAACCCATGGGCTTTTCTCACCCTTGCGATCGTGCTGGAGGTGGCCGGCACGTTCTTTCTCAAACTCTCGAACGGGTTCGAGAAATGGCACTGGGGCATGGCGTCGATCCTGTTTTATGCCTTGTGCTTCTGGGCTTTGGCGCCAGCGCTTCGGGACCTGCCGGTGGGCGTGGTCTACGCACTCTGGGCAGGTCTCGGCATCATTGGGGCAACGGCCATCGGCATCCTGGCTTTTGGGGATCGGCTCGAAATCTACCAGTATGGCTTCATTGCAATGATCCTCGTCGGTGCAATTGGGTTGAGGCTGACATCGCCGACCTGAGGCACCATTCGTTTCGCTTGAAGGACTTCGGACACAGAAATTCGGCTGAACCTAGGGGTGCGCATCGGCTTCGAGACGACGTCCGGCGCAGTTGACCTGCCACCATTAGACTGGAGAGACGTCATCGGCGGCCATCTTTGCTCTCGATGCGTTCATTTATCCTCGGTTCATCGCAGATGATTATTGTGAAACCGGGGGGTACGTCGTGTTATTGGCGGTGTGCTGGATACTCACCACAGCACGCCCCCTTCCAAATTCCACCGATTGCCTGCGGCAGCCGTGCTCAAGTGCGTATTTGAAAAGAGATGAAGAGGCTTTTCTTCCTCGTTCCAATGCGCCGGGGCACCTCTCGCAGGGAGACGGGGCAGAGCGCCTCGAACAAAGGATGGCGTGCGCCGGAAGGCGCGCAATTTGGCAATCTCCACCTTGTCCGTATAGCCGACCACTTGAACTTTTCCGAACGTCGCAAACTTCGCAAGAGACCGAAGCCGGCCTAGGAGCTTATGGCAGATTTCAATCGGAGCGTCCGGCCCGGACCTGACGTTCACCCTGCGCCGTTCGCCGAAACTTCGTGAATGAGTTGCGCTGAACAGGAACTCGCATCATTCTGAAGGCGTGAGCCCGCGACTTCTGATCCTTGCGTATCTGGCCGTGGTGACACTGCCCCTCGCCATCTCCTGGCTTGTTGGTGGTCCACCGCGCCCGTTGCTGCAGGAACTTGCGTCCGGTCTTGGAATTCTGGCGTTCGCAATCATCCTCGCGGAATTTGTCCTGTCCGGTCGCTTCAAGAGCATATCGAACGGCATCGGCATGGACGTGACGATGCGGTTTCACCAGATGATGGCCCGCACTGCGCTGGTCTTCGCCTTACTGCACCCATTTCTCTACAGCGGCACGCCGGCAGGCGGCCAGCGGCCGTGGGATCCGTCGCGCCAGCTCACGATCACAACGGAGTTTCTGCCCCTTTCCTCCGGCATTGCAGCATTCCTGCTCCTGCCAACGCTTGTGCTTTTCGCGATCTATCGGACGCAGTTGGACTTCAGGTACGAGGCATGGCGCCTGATGCACGGTCTCGGCGCGCTGTTGATCGCTGTTCTGCTGGCACATCACGCGATCTCCGCCGGGCGCTACGGTTCACAACCCGTCATGGCCTGGCTGTGGCTGGTGCTTACGGGGGGTGCCGTCGCATCGCTTCTTTACGTGTACCTGCTCGTGCCCCTTATGGAGAGGCCGCGCGCATGGCGCGTGGCAAACGTTACGCAATTGACGCCGAAGCAGTGGGAATTGACGGTGACCCCGAACAACCACGCAGGGCTCGATTATCAGGCGGGGCAGTTCGCGTGGTTGAACGTCGGCCACGGCCCGTTCTCGTTGCACGAGAACCCCTTCTCCATTTCCTCGGCTCCGGCGACGGGACCGGAGGTGTCCTTCATGATCAAGGAACTCGGAGATTTCACCCGAACCATTGGGCAGATCGCGCCGGGAACGGCTGCCTATCTGGATGGGGCCTACGGAAGTCTGTCCGTCGATGGTCGCGACGAGCCCGGAATTGCGCTGGTTGCGGGCGGCATCGGTATCGCGCCGCTCATGGGTATTCTCCGGCAGATGCGCCTGACGGGCGACCCGCGCGCAATCAAGATCCTCTATGCGAACAGAAGCATCGACCAGATCGCCTGTCGCAATGAACTCGATGCCGAAGATGTGCACTATGTTCTGTCCGAACCACCCGAGGGCTGGCAGGGCGAAACGGGGCTGGTCAGCCCAGACGTTCTTGACCGTGTTTTCACCCCGGAGGAGATGCGCGAATGGGTCTTTGTCGTGTGCGGACCGGCCAAGATGATGGATGTCGTGGAAGATCACCTGATCCGTCGGGGTGCGCCGTCCAGCCACATACTGTCAGAGCGCTTCGACTATGACTAAGCGATCGCGGAACATGAACTCACGACAGCGATTATCGCTGGTGATTTGGGGGCTAAACATCTGTTTTTGCTTAGCCTTGCTTGCGTTCGTGTTGCGCTGACACGCCTTTTTGAGCCTTGTGGCATCCGCGCATTTGACGGGCAATTGGCATCTCCGCCCGCGCGTTAGTCAACGGTTCAGAACGCGTCCGGCTTGGCCTCGCGCGCCATGTGATCCAGCACGGCGTTGACGAACTTGGGTTCACGGCCCTCGGGGAAGAACGCCTTGGCGATATCGACGAATTCCGAGATCACGACCTTCGGCGGTGCATCGCCTTCGATCAGTTCTGCGCCCGCCGCCCGGAAAAGCGCTCGCAGCGTCGGGTCGATCCGGTTGATCGGCCACTTTTCGACCAGCGCGCGGTCGGTCATCTGGTCTATCTTGGCCTGCCAGTTCACCGCATCGTCGATCAGTTTCCGAAAGAGGTCGATGTTGCCTTCGGCGAGGGTGTCCCCATCCACATCGGCACCGAAACGATGATCCTCGAACTCTTTCTGGACGCGGTCTGCACTCTGGCCCGCCGCTTCCATCTGGAAGAGGGCCTGAACCGCGTAGAGCCGCGCGGCGCTTTTCTCCTGGCGTGCCGTCGTCATTGGAACCGTCGCTTCAGGGCGATCAGGTGCAGCGCCGCAACCGCCGCTCCGCCAGCGGTATCAAGCCGCGCGGCGTCGGCGCGCTCTTCCGCCTGTTCCATGTTCTCGACGGTGATGATCCCGTTGCCGATGCAATAGCCTTCAAGGCCAAGCTGCATGATGCCCGCCGCACTTTGTTCGACCACCACGTCATAATGGCTGGTCCGGCCACGGATCACGCAACCCAGCGCCACGTAGCCATCGTATCGATCACCGGCGAGTGCGATGGCCGTCGGCACCTCGAGCGATCCCGGGACCTCGATCACCTCGTGATGAGCGCCTGCGCTTTCGAGAATTTTCTGAGCAGAAGCAATCTGCTGCGTGGAGATCTTCGTGTAATAGGGGGCGATGACCAGCGCCACACGGACCGGAGCATCGAAATCCGGAATGCCAAGGTCGTTGTCTGAATGCCCAGCCATCAGCCCAGCTCCGAAATCTTGCGCGTGCCGACGATATCAAGTCCGTAGGCATCCAAACCCACGACCTTTGGCTGCGGTGAATTGGTCAGGAGAACCATCTCGCTGATCCCGAGCGACGACAGGATCTGCGCCCCGAGCCCGTATTGGCGCAGCGTCTGCGGTGAGGCGCTATCGCCCGACGTCAGTTTCATTGTGGTGTCCCGCAACAGCACCAGTGCGCCCCGCCCGACTTCGGCAATCACCTTCATGGCATCGCCGAACTCGTTCCGGCGCCCTGTTGGGCCGAGGCCGACCACGTCCAGCATCGGGTCCAACGCATGCATGCGGACCAGAACCGGCTCCGGCGTCGTGATGTCGCCCTTGATCAGCGCGATATGCTCATCGCCGTGCGCCGTGTCGGAGTAGACGCGCATCTGCCACTCGCCACCGAACTCCGAAGTCACGGTATCTTCGCGGGTCACGGCGACGAGGTTATCGTGGCGCCGGCGATACGCGATGAGATCACTGATCGTACCGATCTTGATCCCATGACGTTGGCCGAACGCGATCAGTTCGGGCAGACGGCTCATTGACCCGTCTTCGTTCATCACCTCGCAAATGACCCCTGCCGGGTTCAGACCTGCGAGCCGCGAGATATCTACTGCTGCCTCCGTATGGCCAGCCCTTACCAGCACGCCGCCGTCGCGGGCGCGCAGCGGGAAGACGTGGCCCGGCGTGGCGATATCCTGCGCTGTCTTCGTGTTGTCGATGGCAACCGCGACTGTCCGGGCCCGGTCATGGGCGGAAATGCCCGTGGAAACGCCTTCACGCGCCTCGATGGACACCGTGAATGCTGTTTCGTGCCGCGATGAATTCTGTGACGCCATGAGCGGAAGGCCAAGCGCGTCTATCCGTTCCCCCGTCAGGGTAAGACAGATCAGGCCGCGCCCGTGGGTGGCCATGAAGTTGATCGCCTCTGGCGTCGCCATCTGGGCCGGGATCACAAGATCGCCTTCGTTCTCACGATCTTCGTGATCGACAAGGATGAACATCCTTCCGTTCCGGGCGTCCTCGATGATCTCTTCAACCGACGAAATGGCGTCACGCCAGTTTTCCTCGACCGGTCCAGGGGTTTCATATGACATATGCGGATCCGCAGCAGCTTTTGGTGCAAGCGGGGCTTATCGGATGGCCAACGCCTTGACCAGAGGGAACGCTGCGGCGTCTTGCCTCCCGAAACGATCCGCGCGCGGCAGAAGGGGCCAAAGCGTGTGGTTCAGATAGGATTCGGGCAAACGGGCAGGATCACCACCCCGGGTGCCTCATGAGCCGACAAGCAGCAAATTCGGCCAGTTTTCTAGATGAAAAGGGGCGTCCGTGGCGCCCCTTTTCCTTGTTTTCGACAGCTATCCCAGCCTCAAGCGGAGGCGTTCTGCCGTCGACGCATCCAACCGAATGCACCAAGTCCGGCAAGAAGAAGCGGCAGGCCTGCCGGGAGGGGCACCTCGCTCACTTCAATCGACACCAGATTGGTCAGATCAACAGCCGTCGAAGTCGTCGGGCCGCCACCGGTGAAGGGCGGGATCGGCTGGCCGAAGAGCGTTGCAAGCTCACCGGCCGTTGTCTTGTGAACAACGCCGTTTTCATCGTCGCCGAGGAAGCCGGGACCGTTGCCATCCTGCGGGTTGAACGCCTGGCCAAAGCTCTGGTTCACCTCGGTGCCGGCATCATAGAGTGCACCTGCATCAAGATTGATGTTCTGGGCGATGAACTGCCCGGCGTCATCAAAGAGCTTGAGTGTTGTCGTGATGAACGTGTCATTCGACGGAATGGCCATGGAAAGTACGGTCAGGTACATATTCTCGATCGGATCGAGGTCGAAGGTGAAGCTGTTGCTCGCCCCCGGATCAAAGACGGGAGGGCCGCCAATGGCAGGATCACCAACACCCGTCGGTTCGGCCAGCGTGAAGACCTGCGCACCTGCCACGAAGGTCGAAGCAGTCGTGTCCGTTATTGCAGCCGTTTCAAGGTCAGTGGCCCCGACTTCCGCCAACCGTTCGAGACCGGCACTCGCCGTCTCGCCTTTGGTGAAAGGCCGGTAGCTCCCGTCGTGGAAAACGTTCAGAAACGGCGTGTAATACAGGCCGTTTGCCGCGCTGTTATTGGTGATTGTCACCTTGACCGACGCAGCCGAAGCCGCGCCCACCATCCCGGCAGACAATAGGATAGCGGCCGCCGAAAGGCGGGTTATCTGTCTGATATTCATGGATTACTCCCTTTGGACTCACTAATGGGACAAAGTGCCCCCAAGTCTGAAACTAGCCGGGGCGCGATGCCAAACTGGAATCAACACCACTCACGGTTCCGGGAAGTCGCGTTACTTAGGTGGAGAAATATCGCTCCGCAGGCAGATATCCGGCAAGCCGTGCAGCTTCGCACCAATCTCGCTCCAGCCAGGTCTCTCCAATCACCACGACGCCATCGGCCGGCAACTTGCCTTTGAGGTTGACCACACGTCCTCGAATGTCCGACCAGGTGGCGGTGATGCCCGGCGCTGTGCCCACGCGCTGCAGAACCGGGTTCGCCGCCGCCACCGCTTCAGACGAAAACGGCGCATGCACCAGAGCAAGACGGTCAGCGTGTCGAATGCGGTCGAGCGCGTCGCTTCGATCAGAGGGCAGCTTGCCATCGGCCAGAAGCCTCAGAGCATTGTCCGAGAACAAAAGCGCGATCACATCCCGCCCTGTTGCCGCGCGGATCCCTGCATAGGCCTTGTAATCCAGACCAAGCTCGCGGGCCCGTTTCACGCGAAGCCGAACAACCTCGATCGGCATGCGCGGCAACAGCTCGGCACGGGCACGTGTCCACGCATAGCGCCGCCAGCCCCTGCCCTTTTCCATCGAGGGTCCGCGGTTATGGCCGATACCGCTCAAGAGGACGCCCTTTCACGGACGGTTCCCAGCGTTCGGCAACGAAGACAGTTCTGTGCTAAACTATGGACATTCATCAAAGCGAATTTCCCGGAGTGCCTTTCATGTCCGATCAGAATACACCCGCAGTCTCATTCCTCAACGTGCCTTTCGAAGTCACCCAAAGGCAGGTCAACAAATTCGTCGGCTGGACGGCACTTGGTCTGCCCGTCGCTCTGGCGGCGATTACGCTGTTCCTGCCGATCTGCTTCATGACATCGATTAGCCATTTCTATTATACGCCCGTCGGCGGCGACATACTGGTCGGCTCGCTCACGGTGATCGGGGCGATCATGCTGCTGTTCTATCGCTACAAGGGCACCGACGACCAACGACATGCCCATAACCGACTGAATGCAAGATTGGCCAAGCTTGCCGGGCTGTGCGCACTGGGGGTCGCCTTCGCGCCCACCTCCGGCCTTGGCTGCGGCTATGAAGGTCAGGCGTCCCGCTTCCTGATCCACGCCACGACGTTCGGCGTCCCTGACGGCGCGCCTGAACTGAATTTCAATGTCCCGGGTGCGTTTGCCTTGGGCACCTTGGTCAATGACCTGAATACTCTGCTTGGGCTCGACGGAGTCCTGCACACGATCTTCGGCGCGATCCACTACGCCTCTGCCGCCGTGATGTTCGCCATCCTCGGCTACTTCTCCTTTTTCGTCTTCACCGCCGTTCAGACATCCGACGCGCTGGAGAACGGCGAGATCACGGAAGTGAAGAAACTTCGGAACCGCATTTACCGGGTTGCGGGGGCCTTGATCTTCCTTGCCATCGCGGCCTTGGTCGCGAAATTCGGGATCGAGTATTTTCTCAAGGACAACGCCCTTGGCTTCAAGATTTGGTGGAACGGGCTTTATCTGACCTTCATTTTCGAAGCGATCGGGTTGATCTCCTTCGGCATCTCATGGCTGGTGAAGGCCCGCATCTTCGGCTGGTTCGAAGATGTGAGTCACGACGCTTCGGCAAGCCTCGCCACATAGCGCGCGAGCGTGTCGATCTCGAGGTTGATGGCATCGCCCACCGCAACGCGTCCCCATGTCGTGACAGTCTTAGTATGGGGAATGAAGTTGACGCCGAACCGATTGCCTTCGACTTCGTTGACGGTAAGCGACGTGCCATTCAGTGCGACGGATCCCTTGGGCGCGATGAAACGGGCAAGGTGATCCGGTGCCTCGAAGGTGACACGTGTGCTGTCGCCTTCGTCGCGCACCTCGACGACCATTGCCTGCCCGTCCACGTGACCGGACACGATATGGCCGCCCAATTCATCGCCGACCCTCAACGCACGCTCGAGGTTCACAGTGCGGCCCACCGCCCACGTGTCGAGGTTGGATTTCGAGATCGTCTCGGCCGAAACCTGAACGTCAAACCAGTTCTGGGGTGTCTCGCCGGTATCGATGACCGTCAGGCAAACCCCGTCACAGGCAATGGACGCGCCGAGGTCGATCCCGGAGACATCGTAGCCCGTGCCAATTCTCGCGCGAAGGTCTCCCGCCTGCTCAAGTTCCAGAATGGTTCCCTGGTCGGTAATGATGCCGGTAAACATCGGGCGTGTCCCTTATACTTCGCGCCTCTCTGACCTAGTCGTCTCCGGACGCCCCGGCAAGCGGAAGAGATGACAGCGCCCCTGACAAACGTTAACAGGCGATATGGATCTGCCGCAGTTGCGCCCCTCTGACCGATGTTTCCTGTTTCTTCAGGGGCCGCACGGCCCTTTTTTCAACTCGCTCGCAAGGAAACTGCGGGTCGCGGGAGCCAAGACCTGTCGAATTGGCTTCAATACGGCAGACCAGTTGTTCTGGACCGGAGCGAAGTACATCGCCTTCCGGGAAAAACCAGACCAATTCGCCGCCGCCTTGGCGGAGCATATTGAAGAAAACGGCATAACGGACATCGTCCTTTACGGAAGCAGCCGCCCGGTGCATCGGATCGCGCTTGAGGTCGCACGAGAACGCAATCTGACACCGCATGTCTTCGAAGAAGGGTATCTGCGCCCGTACTGGGTGACCTATGAACGCGGTGGCGCCAATGCAGCGTCGCCCGCCACCGGCTTCACGCTGGAGCAAATGTCCGAAGCGCTCGCCCATGGCGCGCCGCCACTCCACGAGGCCCCCGACCGTTGGGGTGACATGCGCGCTCACATGTTCTGGGGGGCGGTCTATCACGCCCGGCTTTTAGCGGGAAACCGGGGTTACCCCGGCTTCAAACCCCACCGAACACCGGATTACTGGACAGAGTTCCGGCTTCACCTGAACAAGCTCCTTTCCGCACCGGGCCGCACCGTCGTCAGAAGCACCTCGACGCTCCGGGTACGGCATGGCGGATTTCCCTATCACCTTGTTCTGCTGCAACTGGCACATGACGCGAATTTCCTCGATCACGGCCCGTTTCCCGACCAGGCCGCGTTTCTTGAGGTTGTTTTTCGCGGTTTTGCCGAAGGCACACCCGGCCATCACCACCTCGTTCTCAAGGCACACCCGCTGGAGGATGGGCGAGAACCTTTGCGCCCCTTGATCAAGCGCTTGACGTTGGAACATGGGTTGAGTGGACGTGTTCACTTCCTGACAGGCGGCAAACTTGCCCGTCTTCTCGACACGGCGCGCACCGCATTGACCGTGAATTCGACGTCAGCCGAACAAGCGCTTTGGCGGGCTCTTCCACTCCGAGCCTTCGGAAATGCCGTCTACAACCGGCCGGAATTCGTCTCGAACCAGCCTGTTGCAGAGTTCTTTGCCTCTCCCAAGGCGCCCGATCTGGACGCCTATCTTGTGTATCGAAGCTTCCTGCTCGCAACATCTCAGGTCCCGGGCGGCTTTTACGGCGCATTGTCGCGTCGAAAGCTGCTTCGCCAAATCCCCGATCTGATGCTCTCGCCGCGCGATCCGTACCAGTCTTTGCTGGCAGGAGGGCATGCGGCGGGCGCGCAACACATTCGCCTTGTTCGTTAACGAATTGTTCGAAATATGGAAAAAATCCGGAATTGGATCTACCGTGGCGCCAATTCGCCAAAGGCAGCAATAACCCCAGTTCCGGATAAGCTCACGTCACACTGGTAATGCTCCGAATGACGTCTGGGACGACAATTTTGCCCATCTTGATCTTTGGCTGCGCCAGAACGTAGGCAGCGATGCAGGACAGAATGTGAACGAAGGCATTGGT